>PLJH01000132.1 GCA_003139615.1 Alphaproteobacteria bacterium | reverse complement strand
ATCTTTGAGCGACAGCGAAAAGGGAATTTCGGGGCGGGGTTCTGCATGAACATCCCCCGCCCCGAAGCTGTTTTCGCGCTGTCGCGCGAATCCACCTTCGACCCGCCCTGAGGGCGGGTGGGGAAACTCAACTTTACTTGAACGCGATGTCGCTCACATGGAGGTTGGCGCCGCTGTCGGACTGCCAGCTGATCCGCACGCTGGTGATGGGAAGCGTGCTCGAGGATGCGCCGATGAAGAGATAGGCGCCGGCGGCTTCGGTGAAAGTCTGTCCGCCGAGACAGGTCTTTCCGTGGTAGAATTGCGCGCTGATCATGCCTGCGAAGCTCGGGCCGTAGGACGTGTTTGCAAACACGTTCTCGCCGACGGCCTGCACGCCCAGCGGGAAATCAAGCTCCAGCGTATCGCCGAACCAGTAATTGCCCACGCTGATCGTTGCCACCGGTCCGCCGCCATAGACGATGATGGCGTTGGACGCGAGGCGGGGATTGAGCGTGCGAATGGCGATCCCCGGCAGGATGCTGCCCTTCCTGAACACGGCATCGTTCGTTTTCCGATCGAGCGGATTGGCATGCGTCACAAAAGGTTCGTCGGTGAGGTCTGCGTTTGTGAATTTCTGCAGCGACAATCCCGGATAAGCGGCATTGAGCGCATCCCGCGTGGGATAGAAGGTGAGTGGCGATGCAGCCCGCGCGAACGCCGGGAACAGCGCGACGAGACCGGCCAGGACAAAAGCGGGTTTCATATGCAGCTTTCAGAATCGGAACGATTGCCAAATCCACTCGAACAACGATTAGCATTTTTCGGCGCGCGGGGAAACACGGTATCTCCCGGCGCTCCAGCGATTCACCCGAGCAGCGCAAACGCGACATAGGCGGCGAAAACAAGCGCCGCAAACAGGTCGCTGAACAGGGCGATGTTCTCGTTCGTATTACGATGGCCCGACGCGATGTGGCGGATGCCCGCGAGCCCGTAGAACACCGTGGCCGCGATGGCCACGGGCAGGATGAAGCCGGGCTTCACAAGCGAGGCGAGCCCGACGATGCCCGTCGCAAGATTGGCGACGCCCAACTCGCGCACGATGGGCAGCGCGTCGTCGCTTTCGATGCCGAAAATTTCTTTGGAGGTGAAGCGCGGTTGAATTTGCTGGCGCAAACCGGCAAGCGTCAACCTCACGCCGGCGCTCCAGAACACGAACCACTTGCCGACGAGCAACATGAGCGGCGCCGCGCTGTGGAGATGCTCCCACCAGATCGAACCTGCCGGAAGAACCAGCATCAGGAGAAGAACGCTCAGGAAATACATGGAAGCCCCCGGATCAATAAACCGCGCCGACAACAAGAAATACAAAACCCGCGAACGATGCAACGACCCGCAGAATATGAAATGCACCCCAGCGATCGCGCAATTCCTGCCAATTGTCCGGCAAGGTGGGCACGGTCCATGTCACGATCTGCTGCACGATGGGCACTTCGATCAGCATGGTCACGAGCAGGGCCGCGACGAACAACGCAAATGCCGCGAGCGCCGCGATGAACGTATCGGGCCGCACGCCGTAGGAGAAGAACAACACGGGAATCATCGACAGCAGGGCAAGCGGCAAGAGCGCGGTCATGATGCGCGCCATATTGGTGTTCAGCCGCCCCACGATCTCGAGAAACACATCGGGCGCGAAGGTGCGGATGGAAATGGTCAAGGCGAGCCAGGGCCCAAAGAACATTCCCGCGGCCAGGGCTGTTATGACGATGCTGACGATCTCGGCGATCTTCAGGATCATGGGCGCATCCGTTCCCTCCACCGGTCCGATCCTATTTCAGCCGCGAGCGGAATTGTAGTGTGCAGATCGGTCTCGTACGATCTGTTGGCGTCAGGTATCGACGGAGCTGGGCGGTCAGCCGGCCGTGACGATCGCGCCGCGCAACTCATAGCCCGCGATTGTCGGATTCCAGGCGAGGGCGGGTGCCGTCTCAAGCTTGATGCCGGGCACGCGAAACAGGCGTTCCAGAAAGATCGCGGCCTCCTGCAGCGCCACCGACGCGCCGGGGCAGCGATGCGGACCGTCGCCGAAGCTGATCAGGCTGCCGGAAAGATGCAGCTGTGAGCGCATCCGATCGGGGTCGAGCTGGTGCGGATATTCGCCGGCCGCGGAATCCGCATTCGCGTGGCGCACATCGAGCGCGAGCAGGCTTCCGGCAGGAATGTGAATCGTCTCGCCGGCATCTTCCAGCGCGAGATCGTGCTCGGCTCTCCGATAGAGTGCGCCGACCACAGGCTCCAGCCGCAGGATCTCTTCCAGAATCGCAATGCGTTCGGTTTCGCCGTCCGCGAGGAAGCGCGCCGTCAACGCATCGCGTTCGAACAGATGCCACGCCGCCATCACAATGAACTCGCGCGTCGTCACCATGCCGGCTGCGCCATAGGTGAGACATTCGGTGAGGATTTCCCGATGCGAGCGTCCGCGCGCAATCAGATGCGAGATCACGTCCTCGCGCGGGCGCCGCCTGCGCGCCCCGATCGCGGGGCGCACGTCCCACAGATAAAATTGCAGCAGGCGCCATTGCGCGAGGACGAAGGCTGTCAATACCGCGCGGGGCGTCTGCACCTGTGCATTCGCCGTGAAGAAGCGATTGAGCCTGCGCGCCATGCGCGGGAGCGAACTCTCGGTCAGCCCCACGATCTCGGCGGCGACGGCCACTGCGATGTCGAGGCTCATCAGGTCCAGTTGCGCGCGCCGCGTCTTGCGAAGGCGCTCGATGAGGCGATCGCTCAATCGCTCCATCAATGCGCGATAGTGGCCGCTGACGATCTTGGGCGCGAAGAACCGCGCGATGGCCCTGCGCTGTTTCTGGTGCGCTTCGCCCCCCTGATAGAGGACGGGGGCATGCTCGCGTCGGCCGAAGCGTTCCAGCAGCTCGGCCCGGAAACCCGCCTGCTTTACGCGGTCGCTGCGGAGAATCTGGCGCGCAAGGCCCAGTTTTTCCACGACAATCGTGCCGGGCGCCGCCTCCGGAGGGCACGCCGATTTCCGCTCATCCCCGCCTTGGTGGTATGGGCAGTTAGGCGCGAAATGGGAGTCGACCATGGGGCACCAATTTATGATCCATATTGGATCATAAATAACAGAAGCCGGTTTGGCAATCCAGCGCCGATCCGGACGGGGATTCGAAATGCCTGATGCCCGTATCGCGAANNGCGAAATCGCCGAGCGCGCCGGCATCGGTTATGCGACGTTCTTCCGCCACTATCCCGACAAGGAAGCGCTGCTGGCCGACGTGGCCGATGTGCTGATCGACGAACTGATCGGGCAGATGATGCCCGCATTGCTGGCCGAAGACACGCTTTCCGCGTCGATCGAACTGTGCCGTTTCGTGCAGAAGCGCCACACGATCTGTCGCGCGCTGCTGGCGGGCGGCGCGGAAGCGAATATCCGCCGCGAGCTGATCCAGCGCGCAGCCATTCGCACCGCAGCGCTCAATCTTCCGAAGCCGGCCGAATTGCCTGTCGACCTGATGATGCTGCACGCGGTGACGGCAACAGTCGGCCTGCTCGCCTGGTGGCTCGATCACGGCCGCTACGATGCCGCGGCGATGGGCGCCATCGTCAACCGGCTGGTGATGCTTCCGTTGCGCGCCGATTAACGACGCGCGATTCAAGACCGTTTCGCCGCAACTCAGGGGCCTGCGTCGAGCCCCCGATAATCGTCTGCAATTCCGGGACTGATCGCCGTGGCGGCGGCGATGTCGGAATTTCCGGCGGCCGCGTTCCCCGATTTCAGTTCTGCGAGCCCACGCACATAGAGCGATGTCGCCATTTTCGGTGCGATCGCGAGAGCCGCATTCGCATCTGTGATCGCCTGCGCATATTGCCGGTTGCGTAAATACGCAAAGGCCCGCGAGTCGAGAGTTTGTGCATTTGCCGGCCTGAGCCGCAGCGATTCGTTGCAGTCCGCGATTGCCGCGTCGAGCTGTTGGCCCGCCTTGGCGCGAGTCCAGCATGCGCTGTTCAAGATATTGGGGTTGTCCGGATTGGCCTGGATCATGGCGTCCATGGTCGTCATCAGCGCGCCGTTCTTCTGCTTCTCGAGCAATTCCCCGAGACGCACCCAGGCGAGCGAAAAATCATGATAGCGCTTGATATCTGCCTTCAATATTTGTGCCGCGTCTTCGTCCTTTCCGAGCCGCTCATCGGCGATAGCCTCATTGACCAACGCAAAGGGGACATACCACAGCTGCCAGTTCTGCTTGAACGCTCCGTCTATGAAGACCGCGCAAGCGGCCAAAATGTTTTCCGGCGGAATCGATGTGTCGTCCTGACAGTGGCCGGCATAGGGGCTGTCTGCATTCGCCGCGCCCGCAATGAGACTCCCGCAAAGCAGCGCTATGGCCGCAAATCCCGCTCGCATCCGATCCCTCCGCATTGGCCGAGCATATCGCCGCCATTGGGATACGGAAAGATGTTAACGCAGCACGCTGACGGTATCGCGGATTTCAGAGGCAGAAGGGTATTCTTCCGACTCGTCGCGATTAGTGCGCGATCTCCACGGCCTGCATCATGCCGCCATCCTCGTGGTCGAGGATGTGGCAATGCAGAACGAATACGCCGTCGAAATCCTCGTAGCGGCTCAGCACCTGCCGGTATTTCAGCGCCATGCCGGTCTGATGAACCATCAGCGTGTCCTTCCACACGGTCTCGTCATTGCCGTCCGGTCCCACCCGCACCATCTCGAACGGATTGACGTGAATGTGGAACGGATGCTCGGGACCGGCGGAATCCTTGTACACTTCAAGCGTCCACCGCGACGCCGTGCCCAATTTCAGTGTTCGAACGGGACTGTTGGGAAAGGAATAGTGATCGACCATGAACTGGAACACGTTGCACGTGGGACAAGGCTGACACTTGCCCGGATGGCTGCAATCGATGTGGTTTTCGATGGAAAACGAGACATGCTGTTCCTGCCCCGTCAATTCCTCCGGCGTGATGTCCTTGTAAGGCGCCAGTGACGCAAGCTCGCCGTCGGTCGGCAGTGCCATATCCTGTGGCGTGCCCTCGACATCGATGACGGCAATGATTTGCGGCGGCTCGCTGGTGTTGAGTTCCGCCGTGAGCTGCTCCGGCTTGTTGGGGATCGTCAAGAAGGAGAGTCTGTTCTGCGCCGCAATCGGACCGGTCATGATATAGTAACGCGTGCTGGTCTGCCCGCCGGCGAGCGGGGGCGCTTTGAACAGAACGTCGCTCCGGTAACCGGGTTCGAGTTCGATCGGCGATTTCCAGGTATCGATCCGGCCCATCGTGTTTCCGTCGGTCGCGATTTCGTAGAGCGGTCCGCCTGTCGAAAAAAGTTCGACCGTTTCGCGCACGCCGCCATGGATGAAGCGCCACCGTTGCACTTCGCCCGGATGCATCGTGAAGACCGGCGCGATCTGCCCCCCGTTCACCGTGATATAGCGTTGGCTCGCGGCCCAGCTAGTGGGACCGAAAACGGACGAGCTTTCGATCTGTCCCGATTCGTCATAGGACGTTTGTTGCAGAAGGAACGTTTTTTCTTGCGCCGCCTTGATTTCCGGCACGTCGTCGAGGCCGCCTTCGATGATCAGCGCACCTTCCATGCCGCTTGAAACCTGCAGCGCGGTCGAGCCGTGGACATGGGCATGATACCAGAAGGTTCCCGCCGGATGGTTGGGCGGGATATGGATCGCGAAGTCCTTGCTCTGGCCCGGGCAGATCTCGATGAACACGTTGTCGCTGTTGCCGGACGGCGAGACGTGCAGGCCATGGGTGTGCAGATTGCTGACGTCGTAGACATCGGGGCCCATGATCATTTTGTGATTCTTGTCGAAGGTGCCGTCGAGATTGCAATGTTCGGTATGGCCCGGTCCCGGCAGATCGTTCTTCACGGTAACCCGGAGCCAATCGCCCGGCTTCGCGCGCAGCGTCGGGCCGATCAACGCGCCGTTGTAGCTGCGCAGATGCAACGGACAGCCGGCGATCGAGACCTTGTTCGTGTCGGTGTATCCGATGTCGAGCGTTGCAGAGAGATTGCCGTCCTTCGAGTGAATGACCGGCGCATCCGCATAAGGCTGCTTGCCGTATTTGTCGACATCGATGGGTTGGTAGGCGCAAGCGGGGTTCGTGGCGGCTGCGTTCATTGGCGCCGCCATGGGCGCCATCGCGCTCTTCGGTTTCGACGTTTTGGCTGCGGCTGAGCCATCGCCGGCGGTCAGCAAGGCGCCGACAAACACAAAAAAAATAAACGCGCGTTCCGCTAGGGCATTCATGCGCATGGCTTTCTCCCTGACGCTCCGTCGGCGATAGCGTTTATTGTCGATTCCATTCCGACGCGATTGATGCGGTGCGGCGAGCCGGAATCTGTTGACACCCCGATGCAGCAGTGGAATTATAAGACAACCAGGGGTTGAAAGTCACTTTAAATTTATACGTCGGCGCGAGCGTCACGGTCGCGCAAATCCCGGTCCGTTTCGTTTGCGTAAGCTCGGTGCGGCGAAATCTCCGCGCGTGGGACTTTTCTGCGCCGGCTTCCAGTTTGCAGTTGCCAATTTGCACAGGCCAATTTGCACATGACGGAGCATGACAGATGAGAACGTCTATCGGCCGCTGTGTCCTGGGTGCCGCAATTTTCGTTGCTGCGATCGGCAGCGCGCAGGCGGCGCAAATTCAAATCCATCTGCGCGGCGACGGCAATCCCGGCAACGACTATATCGCCTGGGCGCCCGTTCCGGCGACAATCCGCGTCAGCGATCCCTCCGGCCTCGATGCCGATCTTCCCGTGGTCTTGTCCGACGCCGGCGCGGGCGCCGATTGCACGACGACGCATCATGGCGTGGTGTTGTTCGCGAATACCGTGGCCCCGGGGAGAACGGCCGATCAGGTCACGCTCGCGCTGACGTTGCCGAAAAATGGCCGGCCCGTCGCGTTTTTTGTGGCGGGCAAATTCGGCTGCCCGAGCACCGGCGCAAAGGACACGGCCATCGTCGCGCGCGCGACCGGCGGTGCCGAAGTGGGCCGCCACGACATCATGGTGCGCATCCGCAAAGACGTCGCGACATTGACGCCGGACGAACGCAGGATTTTTCTCCAGGCGTTTGTCGCGATGAAGTTGCGCCCCTCATCGGATCCTCATTCGTTCGACAATTTCGTGCGCACCCACCGCATCGCGGCACTCGGCAAGGACATGACGGGCGATTCCTTCTATCCCGATCAAGCGCACAACGCGCCGGCCTTTCTGCCGTGGCACCGCGCCTTTCTTCTCGAGTTCGAACGCGAATTGCAGAAGATCGACCCGCGCGTCGCGCTGCCTTATTGGCGCATCTGGATGCCGCAGGCCGCGAGGCCATGGCTGCCGTTGACCTCGGATTTTCTGGGACAGAACACCGCCAATTCGGGGAACCAGAACACGGAGTTGACGACATTCGACGACACCAATCCCTTGTTCGGCTGGGCGATGCCCTACGACAATGACGGCAATCCCGCCGCACTGACCCCGCTCTCCCGTTTCACGATGGACTGGACGCATCCCGAATCGCAATCGATCGCGACACCGGACCAGGTCGATGGGTTGCTGCTGCGGCCGTCGTTCAAACCCTTCGTGGGCGAACCTTTCGGCGGTATCGAGTTAAGTCCGCACGATATGGGTCACAATGCGACCGGTCCGTGGATGCAGAACTGCAAGATCTCCCCCAGCGATCCGGCCTTCTGGCTGTTCCATACCGAACACGACCGTCTGTGGGCCGACTGGCAATACATGGCCGCGCATTTCGACAACACGGGCACCAACCCGAACGATTATTTCGTGACACAACAGATCGGCGCCCCGAACTTCGGTCACTTCGATCCGTCGCTGCCGATGTGCAACAAGGGCAGCAGCAAGACCGGCTGGAACTGTCCGCCCTTCGGTCACAATCTGTTCGACACGATGTGGCCCTGGGACGGGATCACGGGCTCCCAGCCCGGCGATGTGACCGCAAAACGCCGGCCTCCCAGCGCCGAATTCGGTCCGTTCCCAGCATCGCAGATCGCAGGATTGTGGCCCTCCGCGCCCGCCAAGCCGCGCCCGGCCGATATGATCGATTATCTCGGCATGAACGACCGCACCAACGATATGGGATTTGGCTATGACGATGTTCCGTTCGGCGCCAAGCCCACACCGCTGGTCGCGGCGCTCGCTGCGCCGCAGCCTGCCCACCTCTCGAAGCTTGAGACGCTTGAGATGACCCAGGAGCCCGCGCTGCTGACGGAACTGCAGCGCATGGTGACGCCGCACAAAGCCGCCAAGCCCCAGGCGGCGCGTCGCGCGGTGGCCGATCTCAATTTGATGATGTTGACCGGATCGTCCCTGATGCAGGAGCGTCCACATCAAATCATGGCGATCGTGCGCAGCGCGCTTAAGAGTCCCGATCATGCCACGCGAATCGCCGATTTGTACCTGGCGCTCGCGATGGACCACGACAACACGGTGAAAGTTCTTCTCGCCGCGGTGGCCAAGCCGGGGCTCGCCGGCTTCTCCCGCCCGGAAGCAATCCGCGCGGTGGGCCCGGTCGACAATTTCGCGCATGCCGGTGCGGTCAGGCCGTATCTGCATTCGAAAAACGCCGCCGAGCAACTCGCGGCCGTCGAAGCGCTCGCAGGCGATCCCGGCAGCAGCGGCGACCGCCGGGCCGTTCTGGCCGACCGCAAGGCGTCTCTCGATTTGCGCGAAGCGGCGCTGGACAGCCTGGTGCCGAACAATTCTGCGCTGCCGGAACTCGTGCGCGCCGTGGCCTCCGATGCAAGCGAGGCGCCCGCCTTGCGCCGTCGCGCAGTCGCCGAGATCAACGCTTACATATTGCAAAATCACGACCGGATTTCCACGGCCGATCTTGCAAGTCTTCGCAGCGAGGTTGCCGCGCTGGGCGACGAAGGCCTCCCCAGGGAGGTCGTCGCCAACGTCGAAGCCACGATCGATGCCGCGACGTCTCAACGCTGAACTGCAAAGCTGAACTGCAAAGGAGACTGCCATGCCCGGTTTCGCCGCTGTGAAAGCGATCCTCGACACGATCAAGACGCACCATCCCAACTGGGATGACGTCGAGATCATTCATTCGGCGAATGGGGATCATATGGAAAACCCGCTCGACTGGCAGACCAAGGCGCAGTTGCAGCAGGTTGTCGTGTGGCGATATGAGGGGCCAGACGCGCAAGCGGTTCCCTATCCGCTGATCGACGTTTCCGGCGGGAAAAAGGCCAAAGACACCTATCTCATCAAAGCGCTCAGCGGCGGCTTCCAGAAGAAGGTCGATCAGGGCAGCTATCCGCGCATGCCCTATGGCGGCCCGTATCTGTCCGCGCCCGACATTCAAACGATTGCGGACTGGATCGATTCCGGCATGCCGGATTAGAGACCGTCTTTCTATTTCGTTGCCCAAGCCCAGGATGCGATGTGCCAGGCGCCGCCGGCTTTATCGAGTGCGAAGGCGAGTGCCCCGTGCTCGCTCATCGTCTTGCCATGCACCTTGCTGGTGATGATGGTGGGAAACACGGCATAGGCTTTGTCGCCGTTGACGCTCAACTGATCGGGTGCCGCGAGCTTGAGCGCGATATCGGTTGAATGCTCTTGCGCCATGCTCTTCTGCAGACCCGCGAACCAGTCGGCATTCGCGCTCGCGCCGGTCCAGTGATAGGGGGCGAATTCGTCGACGACTGCGGTGGGCGGTATCGATAGCGGCCCTGTCATCGACGTGAAGGCGTGAACGGTATCGCTGACGGCCGTCGCGTCCGCGCCCTGATCGACACCCGCCTTGCTCATCCACGCGAAGGAGGCGATGCGCCAGCCGCCCGCCTGTTTCTCCAGCGCGTAAGTCTCGATTCCTTTTTCCTTCCGGGCCTTGCCGCCTTCCGTATAGGTGTATGCCACGCTTGCCACCGCATAGGCGCGATCGCCTTCGACATTGACGTGCAGGAATTTGATTTGCGTCGTCTTCGGGTGCGCGACGCTGTTCTGGGAATTATAGGCCGCGTAAGCTGCGCCCCAATCCGAAAAACTGTCCCAGCGGAAGGGAGCGAACTCGTCGATGACCGAGGCTTGTGGAGTCATCTTGGCCATGAATGCTGCGCCGTCGTCCTTGTTCGCCGCCGTGAGCGCCGCGCGAATGGTGTCCTTGACCGCGCTCGCATCGGGTGACGCATATGCCGCCGTGCTCGCGAGCATTGCGCATGCCAAAGCCGTCGCCGCGATATTCGAAATCATGTTTCCGCCCCTGTTGAATAGGACGTGGACTTTACGCCGAGACGAGAGCGACCGGAATAGCAAATCTCGGGGGAATTTGCGGCACCCGGAAAAGGGAGGCACAGTGCATTTGGCATAACTCTGTGAGGCCGCGCGTTATTCCACTCTGCCGCCAATTCCTTCGCGCGCCCGATCGACGAGATGGAACTCCCGGGAGAAAAACAATGCAAAAGCGCAAACTCGGAAACATGGAAGTTTCGGCCCTCGGCCTCGGCTGCATGGGGCTGAGCGCCGGCTATGGCCCGGCCACGGACAAGCAGACTGCCATCGCGCTGATCCGCGGCGCCGTCGAACGCGGTGTCACGTTCTTCGACACCGCCGAAGTCTACGGCCCCTTCGTGAATGAGGAACTGGTCGGCGAAGCGCTGGCGCCGCTTCGCGACCGGGTCGTGATCGCGACCAAGTTCGGTTTCGGCATCGGGCCCGAAAGCAAAGAGCGCGGCGGCCTCGACAGCCGGCCCGAACATATCAAGGCCGTGGCAGACGCGTCGCTCAAGCGGCTGAAGACGGATGTGATCGATCTGTTCTACCAGCATCGTGTCGATCCGAATGTACCCATCGAAGATGTCGCCGGCGCGGTGAAGGACCTCATTCGCGACGGCAAGGTCAGACATTTCGGACTGTCGGAGGCGGGCGTGCAGACAATCCGGCGCGCCCATAAAGTGCAGCCGGTCACGGCGCTGCAAAGCGAATATTCGCTGTGGTGGCGCGAGCCGGAGCAGGAGGTGATTCCGGCGCTGGAAGAACTGGGGATCGGGTTCGTGCCGTTCAGCCCGCTCGGCCGGGGCTTCCTCACCGGCGCGATCGACGAGATCACGAAGTTCGACGACAAGGACTTCCGCAACGGCATTCCGCGCTTCACGCCGGAAGCCCGCAAGGCGAACCAGGCGGTGGTCGAACTGCTTGGCCGGATCGCGGCGGAGAAGAAGGCGACACAAGCGCAGATCGCGCTCGCCTGGCTGCTGGCGCAGAAGCCGTGGATCGTGCCGATCCCCGGCACCACGAAGATGCATCGTCTCGAAGAGAATATCGGTGCGGCCAATCTCGCTTTGACGGCGGACGACATTCGCAACATCGACCGCGCGGTTTCCGAAATTCCGGTGCAGGGTGCGCGCTATCCGGAACATCTGCAGCAAATGGTCGGGCGATAAAGGAAACGCGATGAACGAATTGGCGCGGTGGGACAGTTTCTACGTCATCGTCGGTTCGGCGGCAGGCGCGCTGATCGGATTGCAGTTCGTCGTGATGACATTGATCGCCAACCGCCCTCCGGCGCGCGGGGCGGCAGCCGGCGCCGCGTTTGCCACGCCCACCATCGTGCATTTCAGCGTCGTGCTGTTTCTCGCGGCCCTTCTGCGTGCGCCTTGGGACGCGATCATGCCGGCCGCACTCGTCTGCGGCGTCACGGGGCTTGGCGGGGTGGTTTACGCACTCGTCACGGCGCGGCGCATGCAGGCGCAGTCCACATACAAACCCGACTCCGAGGATTGGTTGTTTCACGCAGGCTTGCCGTTTGTAGCCTATGCGGCACTTGCCGCATCCGCGTTTGCCGCTCTCTCGCACGCGCATGAGGCGATGTTCGCCATGGCGGGCGCGACGCTGCTGTTGCTCTTCATCGGTATCCACAACGCCTGGGACGGCGTCGCCTATCATGTGCTCGTGAATCTGAACCGGCGCGATAGTGACAAGGGCGGATAGCGTCCCGTCACGCAATTTCAGCCGGAGGTTTATGCGCTGCGCTCCACACCGGCGACAATCGCCTCGGCTTTCCGGAAGAGGGCCGGGTCAATCGTCAGGCCCGACGCCGCGGCGTTCTCGTCAAGCTGCTCCGGCCTGCTCGCGCCGACGATGGCCGAGGCGACATTCGGTTCGCGCAACACCCAGGCCAGCGCAAATTGCGAGAGCGTGCAACCGGCCTCCTGCGCCAGCGGTTTGAGTTTCTGCACGGCTTCCAGCACGGGCGGCTGCAGCCACGACTTGATGAAATTGCCCATGCTGTCGCTGCTCGCGCGCGAGTCGTCGGGGATTTTTGCGCCGGGCAGATATTTTCCGGAGAGAACGCCCTGTGCCAGCGGCGACCACACGATCTGCGAGACGCCGTTCGCGGCGCACAGCGGAATGACTTTCTCTTCGGGCTTGCGCCACAGCAGCGAATATTGCGGCTGGCTGGATACGAATTTTTCCACGCCCGGAATGGCGAAGGCCGCTTCGATCTGTTTCGGCGACCATTCGCTGAAGCCGATATAACGCGCCTTGCCCTGGCGCACGACATCGCTCAAAGCCTGCATCGTTTCTTCGAGCGGCGTCTCGGCGTCGTAACGATGGCATTGATAGAGATCGACATGATCGACACGCAGGCGCTTCAGCGACGCGTCCATCTGCTTGACGATCTGCGCCCGCGACAGGCCCTTGTCGGTGTCGGTCATGGGGAAGAAAACCTTCGTCGCCAGCACATAGGACTCGCGCTTGCGGCCTGCGAGGACCCCGCCCAGGAAACTCTCCGCGGCGCCCCTTCCATAGATGTTGGAGGTATCGATGAAGTTGATGCCGAGATCGAAGGCCCGGTTCACGCAGGCCGCCGCGCGGTCGTGCTCCACGCCCACGCCATAGGTGAGCCACGATCCCAGCGAGATTTCCGAGACGCTGAGATCGCCGGCGCCGAGTTTGCGGTATTTCATGGAATATCCTTGTTGTTTGTGGCCTATCGATTCCATTGTATGCCGGGAAATTCGGCGGCACGAGCCATAGTTTCGGATGGACTCGCGGCGGCGAGATGGCGGAGAAACAACATGCGCGTCGTTGTCCTGGAGCAGGCTTACGGGATCGAGAACCTCAAGCTCGTCGAAAGGCCGGATCCTGTGCCCGGCCCGGGCCGGATCGTCGTCGACATCAAGGCCGCCTCGCTGAACTATCGCGATCTGGCGACTGTCACGGCCCCCTCCGGCCGCTTGCCCTTCGTGCCCTGCTCGGATGGGGCAGGCGTCGTTTCGGCGATCGGCGAGGGCGTGACCCGCGTGAAAACGGGCGATCACGTCGCCCCACTCTTTTTCCAGAACTGGTTCGCAGGCGAGCCCACGCCAGGCGCGCTTGGCGGCGCATTGGGCGGCACGCTGGACGGCGTGCTGCAGGAGAAAATCCTCCTGAGCGAACAGGGCGTCACGCGCGTCCCGGCTGGTTACACCGACGAGGACGCAGCCACCTTGCCCTGCGCGGCTCTCACCGCGTGGCGCGGCCTGGTGCTGCAAGGCAATGTGAAAGCCGGCGACGTCGTGTTGGTTCAGGGGACAGGCGGCGTTTCGATCTTCGCGCTGCAATTCGCGAAGAGCGCCGGCGCCACCGTGATCGTCACGTCCTCATCCGACGAGAAGCTGGAACGCGCGAAGCGGCTCGGGGCCGATCATTTCATCAATTACAAATCCACGCCCGATTGGGCGAAGGAAGTGCGCAAGCTCACCGGCAACCGCGGCGCAGATCACATCATCGAAGTGGGCGGGGCAGGCACTTTCGAACAGTCGCTGCGCGCCGTCAGGCTGGGCGGCAAGATCGCGGTGATCGGCATCCTGGGCGGCTTCGTGAAAGACCTGAACGTGGCGGCGATCTTTTCCGCCAACGTTTTCATCCACGGGATCACCGTGGGCAGTCGCGAGCAATTCGAAAGCATGACCCGCGCCATCGAGGCAACCGGCATCGAGCCCGTGATCGACAAGCGCTTCCCGCTGGCCGAAATGCGCGACGCCTTCGAATGCATGAAAGCCGGCGCACATTTCGGGAAGATCGTGGTGACGCTGTAAGCGGTTTCGGATTGTGTCGATGCAAGCAATCCCCTCCCCCGCGAAGCGACAGCGGAGCGTGGGGAGGGCTAGGGTGGGGACGCGCGATAGCGCGCGGAAGACTCTTTTATTTGCCCCCACCCCATCCCGCCCCACAAGGGGGCGGGTGATTCCGTTCAATGCGAAGTCACTCCAATCGCGCGTTCAGGACTCGCAGCATTTGCCGGAATTGTCGACCGCATATTCGTCGTGGCGCCGCGGCCAGTTCGGGTAGGCGCCTTTGTTGCGGCCCTCCGGCGTCACGTCGAGATAATGATTGGTATCGAGAAGCGCATCGAGACCGCGGGCGTAGGTGGAATAGGTAAGGAAAATCTCACCGGCCTCGTTTTTCGCGAACACGCTCAGCCCGGGCAGTTCCTCGTCGATGTAGCGCGGATCGACAGTGATCGTTCCGAAATTATAATCGACCTTGCCTTGCGCGACCTGCTCCTTCCGGAAGGAGACGTGGAAGTCGTAATTGAAGTCGCTGCCGAACGAAGACACCCACGGGAAATCCCAACCCATGCGCTTCCTGTAGGCCAGGATCTTGGCGAGCGGCGCGCGGGACACGGCGACGATACTCGCATTGTGATGGATGAGGTGGCGCGCGGGCCCATCGACATGCTCGGCCTGGAACGAACAACCGGGGCAGGCAGCGTCCCACTCCGGCGCGAACATGAAATGATGCACGATGAGCTGGGAGCGATCCCCGAACAACTCGGCCAGCGTCTTCCGCCCCTGCTCGGTATCGAAGGCGTAGCTCTTCTCGATCTTCACCCGGGGAAGAGCACGCCGCGCCTCGGCGAGCGCGTCACCCGCCCGCATATGCGCCTTTTCCTTGACGAGAAGCGCGCGTCGCGCCTCAAGCCATTCATCGTGACTGACGATCTTCGCGGCTTCCATGGCATATTCCTCCGTGACTGGTCAGGCGGACTATACCGATTCAGGATCCGCTTCGAAACGCGCGCGCAATCACGAACCCGACAACGAGACCGACGGCCGCCCCGATCAGCGCAATATGCAAAACAAAGCCGATGAGCTTCACCGCAACAAACACGATTGCCGCGAGGACTAGGGCTACAACGATTTCAAGCGTGCGCATGGTGCTTTTCCTCCAAGAGACGTGTCCGTTTGCAACGTGCGAAATTGCACTCCGACCCCATTTCCTTACCGTCTGCTCTTACCCAGGTTCATATGGGGAATGTCGCATAAGAGCAGCCGGGCAAGCTTAAGGTCTCCCAGGTCGGAAAACCAAATCGCGACTGGACTTCTATTTGCACTCGCAGTACGCTCGCAAGTGTTGGAACACTTAATTCAGTCATGGTGCAATGATGGAAGTGCCATCGTGCCAAAATTAGACAAAGACCGCGTCGCAATATTTCGCCACGATCGCGATATCGGGGCGTTCGACACGATTTCGCGTAAAGAACTGGAGGCAGTTCCCGACTCGGACAATGTCGATCTCAATATTGGCCTGAGCGCAACGACATTAGGCGTCAGCCCCTGGACCGTTCGTGTGCAGGATTTGGCGTCAGGACCCGTGATCTTCGATCCAGGGAAAATTCATTACGCAGTTGCAGTTCCGGGTCGTATCCGCTTTCCGTTCAACCCTGGCATAATCCACTACGCACGCGAGACGAATCCCGACGCAGTTGTCGTTAGAGGCGAGTTCGAGACTCTCGATAAGGCTCACGAAGCGGTTCCGGAGATCAACGAATTGGCCAAACGAGTGCGATCTCCCCAACGAGGCGATCCCCACTTCGTTGTTGTGGTCCGACGCTTCGCTGACGTCGATTCCGATCATGTTGCGGCACTTCAAAGCGAACTGCGCCGGAACGGAGTCCGCGCCACGATCATCATGGATCCCACACCCGAGACATGAATGGTGCTGCAAGCAAATGACCGAGCAAGCGGTTGAAAGCGAATACGCTAAGGAACTGACCTACTATCGGACCAGCACCGAAAAAGGGATGGATGATATCCGGAATGTCGCCAAATGGATCGTTGGCGGCGTGATGGCAACGGCAGGCGGCGTCATTGCCGGAGCGTCGCTCACGTCAATGGGGAGTCTCGGTTGGGAGTGGCGTCTTCAGCTGGCGGTGGGCGCGGCCGTAACGGGTTTCGTATTGCTCGGGCTTCTCATGTGGTTCGCGCTCGGTGTGATTACGCCACGCAGCTACAGCCTCAAGGATATCGCGGCCCACGTGGACATCACCAAGAGTGATTGGAAAATCGTCGAGAAGCGAGTGCGAGACCTTTATCCCGCCGGTGTTCGTGGCTTACACCAATTGGTGACTGACGCGACAGCCGCTTATGTTGCCGCGGCGAAAGGCGACGCGACGCAGGAAGAAAAACAATTGGCGGCAGATTATGGCGTGATTGAAAGATTTATCGTTGCGAGCGCAAAGTACGAACATCTGCTTCTGCTCTTCAAGAGACTCAGAAACCGCGTATTCGTCCTGGTTCCTCTGATCGCGCTCTCAATCGGCGTGTTTGCCTGGGCAGCAAATCCACCCAAGGCCGCAGAGTCAGGCGTGCCCGGCAAGAATGCGGCTTTAGGGTTGTCGAAAGCCGATTGATATTCATATTGCGAGATCCGGGATCAAAACCTTCCGACAGCAATTCGATCTCTCTTGCGCGCGGCATCATCCGCCTCTGCGCGCGCTAATCCAATCTGGCTCAGAAAGTTCGGGGTCAGGTGCGCGGGGAGACCGGCAAGGAGTAGGTGGTGAGAATCCACTGCGATGAAGGAGTAGGAGTACGAATTCAGTGACCGAATTCAGTGACAGTCCATGGTCCTGTCACCTGAATCTCAAGAGCCTGCAGGTTACCCCTGCCATGGCGGCGGGTTTTTCTGATAGGTTGTGGTCGCTAGAGGAATTGGTGGAACAGACTTCAATATAATGGGGCGCAGATGACCGTAGCGGAATGGATGATCTTCGCGGCGGTGATCCTGTACTTGCTGACCGTTGCGCCGGTTAAGGTGGTAGGACGCCCGGCCTTCGACAATTCCAATCCACGCGATCCAGCGTTCTATAAGCCCGGCGTCCCTTCGCGGGCCTTGGGGGCACACATCAACGGCATTGAAACGTTCCCGTTCTTTGCCGTGGCGATCCTGCTGGCCGAATTTCGCCACGCTCCCCAGTACTGGATAGACGTATTGGCGGTCGCGTTTGTTGGGGTCCGGCTGCTATTCGTTGCTGCATATCTGGGCAACTGGCCGACGACTCGGACCTTGCTTTGGAACCTGGGCTTCGCCGTTAACGCGGCAATTTTCTTCATGCCGTGGTGGGCGCGGATTTCAAATTAGAAGCGAATTCAGGTGACAGGACCAGCGCTCACCGTCACGCAAAGCCTCTTTCCAGCGGGCGGGTGAACGCTGGTCCTGTCACCTGAATCTTTCATGTCACCTGAATCTTTCAGTGTGTGCCCTTGGACTCGAAGGTAATTTTCAGCCGCGTCCCCGTCGCGCGGGCGTACCTTCGAAGGGTGTTGACGGAAGGATTGCCTTATCCGCCTTCCAGGCGCGAGACGGCGGGTTGCGATGTACGCATGCGCCTGGCGATTTCCTCCTGGGAGATGTCCGCGCTTGTCCGTGCCTCGATCAACGCGGCCGCCAAAGTGAACTCCTCGTCCAGTGCCGCATAGGCCGCACGATAGGCCGGATTCTTTCGCCATTTGGCGAAGCTCTTTTCGACAGGAATGGGTTTGTGGCTCATGAAACATCCTTATTTCCACTCTGACCCCAATTCCTAAAGCTCCCTCCTTGCCGACCAATTTTATCCATGCTGGATGCTTCCCTAGTTCCTCCGGTGACGAAATTTCCGAACGAAATACTCGCGCATCGTGCTTCAGCTTCCGCAACCTGTCGCGGTCCGCTTCAAGCAGCGCACTACCACCGGATAAAGCTAGCGCCTTCCCTATATCTGCCTTTAATGCCGTTTGACCGTCGAGCATGTTTTTGAGAGTCTCTAGCGTTTCGCCCAACTTGTCGGCCATCTTGTCCCGACGATCTGGCACAGGATTGTCCCAGCAGTATTTCTCGAACCAAATTTCGTAAACATTTTCGGGATCGCTTATGAAAAAGCGCAACGCTTTGTTCGCGTCATCTCGTGACACGTCTCCCAGTATATACCGCCGAAGATCGCCACGTTCCGCGAAGTCGCGGCCGAACAACAACGGCCATTCGTCTTTCGCTATTTCTCCAAATTTCTCTGGATTAGCACGTACGGCCCCTTCAGCCGACTCTGACCTAGCAGAATACATGGCCGCGTAGTCGGACGTGTCGAGATGCAAACGTAGCGGAACCATCAAGCGGCCTTGAGGAAATGCAGCGTCAAGTGTTGGTTGTTGAATTGTTGAAATATAATATCGTCATTTTCTGTGGATTCTCCAGGAATTATTTTGGACTCGCTGGACTCTGTAGAATCAGCTTATGCCGCTTCACCCTCAATAATGGGGGCAAGTAGGAGTGCGTACAATGAAGACAAGTCCTTGGAACTCCGTGAAGGAGAACCACCATCACGACAACACCAAATGCGGCCCGGGGAGTGAAATCCCGACGCACAATCGCCAGTCTGGCACGGGTGGAAAGCCGCTATGCCAAGACTGCGCGAAGCTTGATCGCGAGGGTAAGTAAAAGGGAGCTAAACGCCTGCTCTAGAGGTGAAAGTTAACTCCCAGTGAGGGCCAACGGGTTCGCCATCGATCAAGTCCCAATACCGGCGAAGCCCAGAAACTTTCAGGCCATGTTGGTGAGCAATCGCCAGTGCCCGGAAGCCCTCACTTCTCCCTCCGTGAAATCGAACTGTGGGCTCATAAAACGAGTGGCCGGGACCGCCCTCGCAGGATTCAAAGGTCTCAATCCCGTTTTCCCAGAGGATTTGCACGGCCACGGCGATGCCGGGGTCGACGGGCCGTCCAGCGTCATTTTCGAAGGGCGGCGGGGCCAATTTTATGGGCGCATTCATCGTCCAATGTCTTACGTCTAAAGGGATTTACGGAAAGTTCCTAAGCGCTGAAAATTTTCTTCGCAGCAGAAGGGTCCATCAATTCATCTGTGCTCGCGTGGACACGAACGCTTCGTTCTCTTTTTCCTCCTCCCACGCCACCCGCGCAATCCACGCGTTGATCCAGTTCCGCTTCAGCTCGTTCGCGTGGATCAGTTCTTCTTGTGGCGCGAGGGCGCCGCGCAATGTCAGTTCGGATTCGGCGTCTTCGCCGTCGGCGGACATTGAGGGTGCCGTGCGGCCGAGCGCCCAGTTGAGTTCGGATTGCTTGTAGAGAATGCGCAGTCCTTCGACGGGCTCATACGCGAACCGCCGCCCGCGCCGCACATAGGCATCGATGCGGTCCTCCACGCCGTCGTCTTTCATGAAAAGCCAGAGATCGGCGATCTCTTCGCATTCGTCGAGGTCATGGCGATTTTCCCGGGCCGGCAGCTTCCAGCCCGAGATAAACCCGAATGAGTTGACTGTCAATCCAAATGGGTATTAAATTATCCCGTTTCAGGTTGAAAGGCACAGCCATGTCCGACAAAGGCGTCAAAACCCGCTGGAAAAAGGGTCAGTCCGGCAATCCGCACGGCCGGCCCCGCAAGGGCGTCACGCTCCCTTATGCCGCGCGCCGGATGATGGACCAGCCGATGCGCTACGAAGCGAACGGCCAGGTCTATGTCGTGTCGCGCCTCGAGCGCACCTTGCTGGAAATCATCAAACGGGCGGATGAAGGCGATCTCGCCTGCATGCGCTTTTTGCTCGAGCAGATGTCGCGCTGGGATCGCGCCGTGGCTGTTGCGGCCCGTCCGCCGCGCGAAGTCAAACTGCCGATGACGGCCGAGCAGCGCATGCAGCGAAAACTCGCCGCGGAGGCCGACGGCGCCATCGAACGCGCGAAAGCCGAGGGCCGGGCGTATTACGAGAAGCTGTGTCGGGAATGGGGCATCGATCCGGACTCCATAAAGCCGCGCGAAGAATGACCGCGGCGGTTCGCAATGGCGCGCATGCGCACGCACTTAACAGGCGCAAGCAGGGCGATGATCAGGCGCTTGTTTCCGCCGGTGCGTCGCGCGAAACGACGCGGAAAGATTGGAGATTCGGAGGATTTACAGGACCTGTTTTCTTCCCAATGGACCGAATGGCGGATTTCCAAACCGTGCCGGATGTGCCGTCGCATGCGACCTGCGGGCGGCGAACGACCGCAGCGCTTCGGAATGGATGTGCCGACGCTTGCGAAAGATCACGCGGGAACAGGCGAAATAACAGGCGAAAGAACAGGCGGATATCAGGCGGCGATTTCGTCTGTTCGCGCCGCGAAGGGCTTGAAGTCGTTGGGTTTTTTCGCGGGATGGAGCGAGACGAAAAACTTTGTTTGGGAATTGGTGAGAAACCTCAACCGTTCCGGAAAGAACGCCACTCTTTATTTCTCCTCTCCCCGTCGGGGGAGAGGGCAGGGTGAGGGGGTGTCGACGATTGAGCGCTCTGGAAAGTCCCCCTCACCCGTCGCCGCTTTGCGGCGCCGACCTCTCCTCCAACGGAGGAGAGGCGAGATCGCGTGTGAGCGGTGCGAGAGGATTACAGCAACTTCTCAATCGGGGCTTCGAGCGTCTCGGGTTTTGTCAGCGGCGCGTAGCGCGCGACGACATCGCCTTTGCGATCGATGAGGAATTTCGTGAAATTCCATTTGATCGCCGGCGTGCCGAGAACGCCTTTCTTCGCGGCCTTGAGAAAACGCCACAGCGGATGCGCTGCGTCTCCGTTCACGTCGATCTTCGCGAACATCGGAAAGCTCACGCCGTAATTCTTCGTGCAGAAGCTTCCGATCTCGCTTTCGCTGCCCGGTTCCTGCTTGCCGAACTGGTTGCACGGAAAGCCCAGCACCGTCAGGCCGCTCGAATGAAGTTTTTCGTACAGCGTTTCGAGGCCCGCATATTGCGGCGTGAATCCGCATTTGCTCGCGGTGTTGACGATCAGGAGAACCTGCCCGCGATATTCCGCGAGCGAGGTGTCCTTGCCGTCGAGAGTTTTCGCCGAATAATCGAAGATCGCTGTCATTGCGTGTCGCTTTCCGCAAAGGAAAAAGATTTAACGCGGAGGCCGCAGAGGATGCGCGGAGGACGCAGGGGAAATGAGTCTACTGAAGAGCGCGCGCTCAATCTGCTTGCGCGCTACGCGCGCGATTCACTTCCTCTGCGTCCCCTGCGAACCCCCAGCGTCCACTGCGTTAAGAACTTTTCTTCACTCTCACCCGTGCATCCGTCCGCGGTCGCGGCGGAGCTGTTGCGGCTGATAGGCCTTGCGCGCATGCGCTTCGCAATAGGGCGAACCGTTCTTCGGCTTGCGGCCGCAGAAATGGAATTCGTTTTCCGCGGGGTCGCCGATGGGCCAGCGGCACATGCGGTCGTTGATCGTGAGCACGGTCGCGAAATTGCCGTCGTCGAGGAGCACGGGATCTTCATCCACCACCGGCGGCTCGGGCGCGTGCACCCGGATGGACACCTTCGGCGTCAGCGGCAGGCGCGGGCGTTCGCTGCGCGATGGGCTCGCGCGCCCGGCCAGGCCCAGGCGGTGAACCTTGCCGATCACGGCATTGCGGGTGACGCCGCCCAGAACGCGGGCGATCTGGCTGGCCGACAGGCCCTCGGTCCAGAGCGATTTGAGCTGTTCGACCCTCTCGTCAGTCCACATGAAGGTGTCCTCCTTGGGTACAAGATATCGTATCAAGGGAGACAACGCGCACAAGGCCTGAGGGGCTATCCCCAGCCCTTGTCCACAGAAACGAATCGCCATGGTTTTCCGGAAATTCAAGCCCGGAACACGCGATTGCAGCATGTTCCGTCGCCGCATTTTCAAGATCGGCGCGCCTACAAACGGTCACACCAAATCTCGTCCGATCCTGTTCAAACGCACGGAATTTCATTAAATTCCCGCCATGCCGATCGGCACCACCCACAAAAAAATGAGGGAAGTCATGTCCAAGTTTCGCTACCCGACGCTCGCGTTCTCCGTGCTTTGCGCCATGGCTTTGAGCACGCCCGGCTCGGCGCAGCAGGCCGGCACCTACTCCGGCACTTCCGCCGACGGACAGCCCATCAGCTTCACGGTTGGACTCGACGGCGACAGCGTGCTCGCCGTGACCGGCGCCAGCATTTCATTCGAAGCCCCGTGCAAAGGCGGCACGGCTCCCACACTCTTCTCCGGCTGGGGTTTTGGGACGGACGCCGTCATCACAAACAAAAGAGCCTCGCTGGTCGCCCCCGATCCGTTTTTCTACATCACGGCAAGTCTGAGGTTTGTGGGATCCAATGTAACCGGGACGATCACGACCCGCGCTCCCTATCTGGATCCGGGCAAAACGCCGCCCAACAAGGCCGATTTCTGCGAGTCTCCTCTGCAGGCCTATTCGGCGACCTTCAGCGGCACCGGGCCCGACGCGCCTGCTTTGCCGCAAGGGACAGTGATGCATCTGCAAACGCCGGCGCAGCATTAGCATTGGTGCGCACCGAATGACCGAAAGCCCCGGCCGCAAAGCTGGGGCTTTCGCCTTTCTTGCAGGGGTCCCTTTTCCTTGACCCCCAAGGGCTCCCGGCGGATAAAGCCGGCCCGCGGTCGCATCGGGCGCCCAGCGGGTTTTGCCATTGGAGACGCCCGTGTTCCCGTCGCTGCTGCCAACCTACAATCGGGCGGATGTCGCATTCGTCCGGGGCGAAGGACCCTATATCTTCGCCGAGGATGGCTCGCGATATCTCGATTTCGGGGCTGGTGTCGCCGTCAACGCGCTGGGCCATGCGCATCCCAAGCTCGTCGCAGCCCTGACCGAGCAGGCGCAGCGCCTCTGGCATACCTCCAACTATTATCGCGTGGCCGGGCAGGAAACGCTGTCGAAGCGGCTGGTGGAATCCACTTTTGCGGACACCGTGTTCTTCGGAAATTCCGGCGCCGAGGCGATCGAATGCGCGATCAAGATGGCGCGCCGCTATCATTATGTGAATGGCGAGGCCGAGCGTTTCCACATCGTCACTTTCGAAGGCGCCTTTCACGGCCGCACGATGGCCGCCATCGCGGCGGGCGGGCAGGCCAAATATCTCGAAGGTTTCGGGCCCAAGGTTGAGGGCTTCGACCAGGTTCCGATGAACGATCTTGCGGCGCTGGAAGCCGCCATCACGCCCCAGACCGCCGCATTGCTGATCGAGCCGATCCAGGGCGAAGGCGGCATCCGCGTGGCGGATCGCGAATTCCTCCGCGCGCTGCGCCGCCTCTGCGACGAGCGCGGCATACTCTTGATCTTCGACGAGATTCAATCGGGCGTCGGCCGCACGGGCAAATTCTTCGCGCATGAATGGGTGGGCGTCACGCCCGACATCATGGCGGTGGCCAAGGGAATAGGCGGCGGTTTTCCGATGGGCGCGTGTCTCGCGACCGCGGAAGCGGCGAAAGGCATGACCGCCGGCACGCATGGCTCGACCTTCGGCGGCAATCCGCTCGGCATGGCGGTGGGCAACGCGGTGCTCGATGTCGTGCTGGCGCCGGGTTTTCTCGAACATGTCGAAAAGATCGCGAATTATTTCCGCCAGCAGCTTGCGGGCCTGATCGCGGAACATCCCGGCGTGTTCGAGGAATTGCGCGGGGCGGGCCTGATGCTCGGCCTCAAGCTGAAAGTGCCGGTGGCCGATTTCGTCGCGAAGCTGCGCGCCCACGGCATGTTGGCCATTCCGGCTGGCGACAATGTCATGCGCCTGTTGCCGCCGCTCATCATCGAAGAGGAGCATGTGCGCGAGGCGATGCGGCTGCTTTCGGAAACTGGAGCGGAATTCGATTCCGCAAAAAGTGATGATACGAAGACGGGGGTGGCGGCATGAACGCGCCCCTCAAAACCGTCGATAGACCGCGGCATTTCATCGATCTCGCCGATCTCGATTCCGCGACGCTGCGGTCCCTGATCGGCGAAGCACGCCGGCGCAAGGACGCGCGCGGAAGCATGCCCCATGGCGCGCCCGATGCGGACAAGCCGCTGGAAGGCCGCGTGCTCGCGCTCATCTTCGACAAGCAATCCACCCGCACGCGCATTTCGTTCGATGTCGGCATGCGCCAGCTGGGCGGCACGACGATCATGCTGACATCCGCGGAAATGCAGCTCGCGCGCGAGGAAACGATCTCCGATACCGCGCGCGTGATTTCGCGCTATGTCGATGCGGTGATGATCCGCCTGCTCGACCACGAGATGGTGCGCGAGCTTGCGAACAACGCAACGATTCCCGTCATCAACGGTCTCACCAAGCTTTCGCATCCTTGCCAGGTGATGGCCGATGTCATGACGTTCGAGGAAAAGCTCGGGCCTATCAAAGGCCGCACGATCGCGTGGGTGGGGGCTTCAAACAACGTCCTCACCTCGTGGATTCACGCCGCCGCGCGTCTCGATTTCAAGCTGAAGATCGCAACGCCCCGCGAACTTGGCGTCGCCGAAAGCGTGCGCGAATGGGCGATGGGCGCGGGCGCCGCGGTCGAGTTCGGCGAGGATCCCATCCGGGCCGTTGCGAACGCGGAATGCGTGATCGCGGACACCTGGGTTTCGATGGGCGATGAAGACGCCGTCAAGCGCCACAATCTGCTCAAGCCCTATCAGGCGAATGCGGCGTTGATGGCGCGCGCTTCCAAGGATGCGATCTTCATGCATTGCCTGCCGGCGCATCGCGGTGAAGAAGTGACGACCGACGTCATCGACGGCGCGCGCAGCGTCGTCTTCGACCAGGCCGAGAACCGCCTGCACGCGCAGAA
>PLJH01000116.1 GCA_003139615.1 Alphaproteobacteria bacterium | reverse complement strand
CATCGATCGTCCGCAGCCGACCGTGCTGTTGACTCAGCGCTCCGCCCATCTCAACGACCACGCCGGGCAGATTTCCTTTCCGGGCGGCAAGATCGACGCGACGGATGCCTCCCCGCTCGATGCGGCGTTGCGCGAGGCGCGGCGCGTGCTGAAGCCCGGCGGACGTTTCCTGTGCCTGGAATTTTCGCGGGTCGAGGCGCCCGGTCTCGATGTGCTCTATGAGCGTTATTCGTTCAGCGTGCTGCCTCGCCTTGGCGAGATGGTGGCGAAAGACGGCGAGGCCTATCGCTATCTGGCGGAAAGCATCAAGAAGTTTCCGCCCCAGGCAGCCTTCGCGAAGATGATCGAACGGGCAGGACTCTCGCGCGTGAAAGTCCGCAACCTGACCGGCGGGATTGCCGCAATGCATTCGGCGTGGCGGATATAGCGATGTTCCGGTCCTTCCGCGACACAAGACGTCTTCTGCATGCGGCGCGCGTGCTCGCGCGTCACGATGCGCTGGTGCCGCGCGAATATGCCGAGCGCGCGCCGTTCCCGCTCAAGGTCGCGCAGTTTTTCTTCGGTGGTCCTCGCAAGGCCGATATCAATGTGCCGCCCGGCGTCCGGCTCGCCCTTGCGCTGGAGAGTCTTGGGCCCGCCTATATCAAGCTCGGTCAAATGCTGGCCACGCGTCCCGATCTGATCGGCGACGAGATCGCGGGTGCGCTTGAATGCCTGCAGGATCGCCTGCCGCCGTTCCCCGAAGATGTTGCAAGGGCGGCCGTCGAAACGGAACTCGGCCGCCCGTTGGACGAAATGTTTTCGATTTTCGGGGAAGCCGTCGCCGCCGCATCGATTGCGCAGGTGCATCGGGCGATGACCGCGGACGAGGAGCCGCGCAGCGTGGCCGTCAAAGTGCTGCGCCCCGGCATTGAATTGGATTTCGCGCGCGACCTGTCTGCCTTCGCATTTGCCGCGCGCATGGCCGAACGCGTCTCCGCCGAAGCGCGCCGACTTCGCATGATCGCGCTGGTCGATACGTTGGCTGCCTCCGTCGCGCTCGAACTCGATCTGCGAATGGAGGCCGCTGCTGCCTCCGAACTGGCCGAACTCACCGTCAACGATCGCGATTTCCGCGTACCTGCCGTCGATTGGCCGCGCACGGCCGGTCGCGTCCTCGCGACGGAATGGATCGACGGCACGCCCGTCCGCAATCCGGCGGCGCTCGTGGAAGCCGGCCACGATCCCAAGCGTATTGCGGTGCTGGTGATCCGCAGCTTCCTCACCCAGGCGTTGCGCGACGGCTTCTTCCATGCCGATATGCATCAGGGAAATCTGTTCGTGGATGCGGAGGGCAGGCTCGTCGCCGTCGATTTCGGGATCATGGGACGGGTCGACCCCGCGATGCGCCGCTTCATGGCGGAGACGCTTGGCGGCTTTCTTGCGCGCGATTACATGCGCGTGGCCAAGGTGCACTACGATGCGGGTTTCGTGCCGCGCACGCATGCAATCGAGACCTTCGCGCAGGCTTTGCGCGCGATCGGTGAACCCATCTTCGGCCGCGCCGCGCCCGATGTCTCGATGTCGAAACTGCTGCAGCAATTGTTCGACACCACGCGCCGCTTCGACATGGAGCTGCAGCCGCAGCTTGTTCTCCTGCAGAAGACGATGGTGGTGGTGGAAGGTGTGGCGCGCAGCCTGGATCCGGAGTTCGACATCTGGGAGGCGTCGCGCCCCGTGGTCGAAAGCTGGATGATCGAGAATATGGGCCCCGAAGCGCGGCTGCGCGATGCCGCCGACGGCATGAATGCGATCGGCAGGCTCGCGCGCGAATTACCGACCATGCTGCGCAATGCCGAACTGGTTTCCGCAATGCTGGCGGAAGGCGGATTGCGGCTGCATCCCGATACGGCGCGTCAAATCGCAGAGGCGCAACTCGCGCGCACGCGCCATGTCAGAATAGCGATCTGGATAGCAGCGGGCGCCTTAGGCGTGCTTGCCGTTGCCCTGTTGTGATTTGGCGATCGCGGAGTCCGTGATCTTCACATGGCCCGCATTGCAGGATTTCGAGCCCTGCTGATCCACGACATACACGTCGAGGTTGACCGTGTGGTCTTCAATCTCCGGCACAGTCGGAATGCGCACGCGCACGGCGCCGTAGGCGACATGCTCGTCGGTCGCGAGAACCTTCTTGTAACCGGGCGGCGTTTCGCCGGGGATGGCGGAAATCGTCAGCACCACGCGCACGTCGGAATCGGGATTGCTCTTGGTGAGCGCATCGCAGGCGATGGAAATGCGATCGCCAGGCGTGACCTGCGGGACGACTTCGACAACCGCGTCGGGCGGAAGCGTGGAATCGGAATCGGTCGCAGACGCAGCAGCGGACGGCGCCGTCTGACTCAGCGGCACGGCACTCGAACCGTTTGCAAACGCAGGACCGGCAACCGCGAGCGCGGCCAGACCGGCTAAACCGACAAGCAATATGCGCATCATTTTCGCTCCCCTCCCACCGCAGCGGGTTCCTCAGAGCCGACTCTAGTTTACCTGCCTATCGCGCCCTTCCCAATAGGGTTTGCGCAATTCTCTTCGTAAAACCTTACCGGTCGGGTTTCGGGGCAGGGCGTCCACGAAATCCACGGTTTTGGGCAGTTTATAGCCCGCAATCCGCTCCCGGGCCCAGCCGATGATCTCGGCCGGGGTGGCCGCGGCACCCGGCTTTTTGACCACGCAGGCCTTGACCGCCTCGCCCCAGCGCTCGTCCGGGACCCCGATGACCGCCACATCGGCCACGGCCGGATGACCGAAAATCGCGTTCTCCACTTCGGCGGGATAGATATTTTCGCCACCGGAAACGATCATGTCTTTCACGCGATCGTGAATATAAAGATAGCCGTCATTGTCGAAGTACCCGGCGTCGCCCGTAAAGAACCACTCTTCGACGATCGCCTTTTTCGTCGCCTCTTCTTTGTTCCAATAGCCCTTCATCACATTCGCCGCCTTGATCTGGATTTCGCCGACTTCGCCCGGCGGAAGTGTGCGTCCTTCGCCGTCGACGACGCGCACCTCATGTCCCGGCAGCGGCTTGCCGCAGGAACGAAGTTTTCCGCGCGAAGGATCGTGGTCTTCGGGTGTGAGGCAAGTTCCTCCGCCCGTCGTTTCGGTCAACCCATAAAGCTGCAGGAAATCGCAGCCCATCAAATTCTTCGCCGTCAGCAATACTTCGTCGGAGATGGGTGACGCGCCGTAGCTGATGGCCTTGAGGCTCGCAAAATCGATCTCCTTCGCATTCGGTTGCTGGGTGAGGAACAGTATGACCGCCGGAACGAGGAATCCCTGCGTGACCTTTTTTGTTTCGATGAGGCGCAGGATTTCCTGGGGATCGATATCGCCCAGCACGATTCCGCGGGAGCCCGCGGCAAGACTCAGGAGACCGATATTGACGCCCGCCACATGGAAGAACGGCATCGCGATCAGGATCACGTCTTCGGGGCTGTAGTCGGCCACTTTGATTTTTTCGAACGACTCGAAAAGCGTGAGATAATTTTTGCTCGTCAGTTGCACGCCTTTGGGATGGCCGGTGGTGCCGGAGGTGTAGAGTTGGATGACGTCGTCGTCGGGCGCGACGGGCAGCATCGGATCTTTCGCCGGCTGCGCATCGCGCCAGGATTCATAGGACGGCCAGGTTGGGTGGCCGCCATCCATCGCGATCACGGTCTTGAGCTTCGGACAGTCGGGCAGGACTTTCTCCATCGCGGCGTAATAATCCTGGCCCACGAAAGCGATTTCGCAACCGGCATCGTTGAGCACATAGGCGATCTCGGGCACTGCCAGGCGCCAGTTCACGCCGACAACCACGCCACGCGCCTTGAAGCTGCCCAGAAGCACTTCGAAATAGCGGTCGATATTCTTGCCCAGATATCCGATACGCCCGCCCGGCTTGAGCCCCAGTTCGAGCAGCCCTTGCGCCACGCGGCTCGCATGCGCGTCGATCTCGCCGAAACTGGTTGTGCGGCCCTTGAAATCGAGCGCCACCGCGCCCGGCCGGTCGACGGCATGGATGCGCGAAATATCGGCCACGGATTTCAGCCGCGAAAAGTCCAGCATGAACGTGCTCCCGGGTGTTCTTTTGCGGGCACTCTAGCGGCTCCGCCAAAGAGGACAACCGGGGAAGGCAAATGGGTATGCGTGGGTTGGCTTAATTCTGCGCACCGTCGGATCGATAAATCGACAGCTCTTTGCGGGAGGAGTCCGGCGTGGTAGTGGCATTCCTGTCGCTTCAATTTTCGATGACGTCTTTATTCAATCTCGTTGAACGGGGATACGAATATATGCGCTGCAAATCCGCTCTCTACATCGCTGCCGTTTTGTTCGTCGTTCTCGAAACCTCCGGCGTCGCCCTCGCGGCCCCGGCGACGGCGTGTAATCTCCTGACTCAGCAGGCGGCGGCTGCGATCTCCGGAGGCCCGGTCGCTCCGGGAATCGGGGCTGATACCGGCGGAGGCGACATTTGCGATTTCAACGGCTCAACGAGCACAGTATCCGTTGGCCTGATCGACACAAAAACCTATGGGCTCAGCCCAGCCGCCGTCTTCAAGATCGCCGTTCAGCCGAGCCCGGGGCAGAGTTCCGAATCGATCTCCGGCCTCGGCGAGACCAGCCTTTTTCTCGCGTCCCCCACGGACAGCAGCATCGCCATCCTTTATCACGCCAAGATACTCGTTGTCGGAGCGACCGACTCGAAGAATCCCGGCCTCAAGGCGGCGCTCATCCAGGCTGCAAGGCAGATTCTCGGCAAGATGTAGTCGACCGGCGAGCGCGCGCTTCTGATAGTCTGTAGGCCGATACACCAATCCCGGAGAACGCCATGCCCGACAAAGCCAGAATCGCCGAACTCGACGAGGAGATCGCGGCCGTCCGCGCCAACCTTCTCGAACTGACGGAACAGGCCGCAGCCCAATCCGGTGCCGCCGACGAAGAACTCGCAGCCGAACGCATCTCGAGGCAGGAAAGGTTGCTCGCATCGCTGCAGAAGCAAAGAGAAGAATTATTGAAATAAGGAATATAGGACTGCAGCGCGCATCGGCGCCAATCGCATGGGCAGTAATTTATTCCGTGTGCTGAGGTTTCGGGCAAGCGGTCAACGCGGCCGCAACAATTTTATCTGCGCCGGTCGTGTCGAACACGGCCTCGACGTCATCCTGCTGCAATACGGGCACGTCGATCACGAAGCGCCTGGCGCCGGTGAGTCCGGCCAGGAATTCATAGGGCTTCGGAGTGAACGTGGCAGTCCCCAACTCCGATCCCGTCCATGTTTGTCCCGTGACGGGTCCGGCATCGAACTTCCATCGCACCTTGCGTTTTTCGCTGCCCATGTAGGGCGGCCAGGCAACATAGACGTTCAGCTCTCCGGCCGCGCATTGCACAAAAAGCGTCGCGGCTTCCGCCGAGCCGACACTGTCGCGCAGCATGTTGGTGGAATCGAGATCGGCGGTGAATGTCTGCGCATCGTCGAGCTGCGAATGCTGATCTTCAACGTGCCATCTCGGTGTGGAATCCCGAGCGACCGGCGTCTGCGGTGTCGCCGCCGCGGCTACGGCAGCGAAGATCGCAATTTTCCACATGGCTGCTCCACCTTTCGCAACAGCGAACGAGGCTATCGTGTAGGCGGTGGGAAGGCCAGCGGGCCAAGTGTCAGCCCAGATACTCGTTCGCGATCACCCGCTTCGTCGCACGCTTGTGTTCGGGCGAGCGATAGGGGTGATCATGGATGTGAGCCGCATACATGCGGTCGATCCATTGGGTATTTTTGAAGATGCGGCGCGAGCGCAGCAGCGTGAACGGCGCAATCTTCCTCAGCGGATTTTCCGCATTGAATTCCGAAACCGCGAGCAACTCGCCGTTCCAGGGATTCGACCCGACAACGCCGATATCGTCCAGATAGACGGGAACGAGCGGCAGATAATTCTCCGGCGCACCCTCAAGGATGGGCATCGCCGCCTTGGCCGCGGAGTAATAATCGACATCGACGGCCACGAAACCGAGCGGCGCGTCTTTCGTCAGCGATTTCGCAAACGCCGGCGCGGTCTCCGCGACATCGCCGATGATGAGTTCGGCGTTTGACGGCAGAGCCCGCTTGAGCCCCGCGAAATCCGTCATGGGAAAATCGCCGACCTGGAAATGCTCCGGCAGGTCGCGATAGTCGATCGCGGGCGGCATGCCTTTGCCGCCGTCGAAACCCACAATGCGAAATTTGATTCCCGTCGCGCGCGTGGTGCCGTGGGCGATCCGGCACATATTGAGCAGGCCGGAACCGCTCGCCACTCCCAACTCGACCAGAGTGACGCAATCATAGCCGTAACGTTTCGCGGTATCCGCGGCATAGAGAACCGGAAACGCATATTGCTGGCGGACCACCAAGTCGAACGCGACTTTCATGCGGTAGCTGCCGAACGCCGCGACCAGCGCGGACAGGGCGTTCAGGTGCAGCGGCTCGGTGAGGCGCTCGACGAACACCTTCGCGAGTTTTTCCTTCTGGAGAAGGCGGCGCAAAACGTACCAATTCGATCCAGCCGCGCGTTTGCGCGAGTCGATATTGGCCTGAAGGCGGACAATTCGTTCGGTCGTGCTCATGGTAGAACTGACGGAGCAAATCCCGTGCCTATGGCTAACGCGAGATTAACTATATCCCGGTAAACAAACTCGCAGCGTCTTGGCACCGGTTGCTCTCATGCATAGGACATTGCTGCTTCCCTGCGCGGGAAAATCGTCCCGCTATCCGGGCGTGCGTCCCAAATGGATGCTGACGCTGCCCGACGGCGAGCTTGCGCTTGCACGCGCCGCAGCGAGCGTGTTGCCCGACTCCTATAGCCGCATTGTCATCGCCGTGCGGGCCGAGCACGAAACCAAATATCAGGCAACCGCGCTGTTGCGACGGGTCTTCGGTCCCGAAGTGGAAGTGCTCGTGCTGCCGCGCGACACGCGAGGCCCGGCCGACACCGTCGCAGAAATGATCCGCCGTGCCGCCGTCACGGGCGCATTTGCCGTCAAGGACGCCGACAGCTTCTTCGATTCCGCGCCTCTGCCATCGGGAAGTTTTGTGGCGTTGAGCGATGTGCGGACCGCGCCGCACATGACCAATGTCGGCGCAAAAAGCTTCGCCGTCGTCAACGAAAACAATCTCATCGTCGAGATGGTTGAGAAAAGCCTGATCTCGAATTATGTGAGCGTCGGACTCTATGGCTTCGAAGATGCGGACACCTATCTGCACCTGTTCGACCGCCTCTGCGCCGATCCCGGCATGGGCGAATTGTTTGTCTCCCATGTGATGAACCGCGCCATCGCCGGCGGCATGATGGTCGCGCCGTTGCTCGTGTCCGGGCTGATCGATGTGGGAACGTTGGAAGACTGGCGGCGGCATGTGCGCGCCCGCGGCACCATCGTGACCGACCTCGACGGCGTTGTGTTCGAAAATCACAGCCGCTACTTCCCGCCGTTCTGGGACGACGACGATATCCCCATCGCGGACAATGTCGCGGCACTTCTGCTCTGGCAGGAACAGGGCGCACAGATCGTCTTCATGACCGCGCGCCCCGAGTGCCACCGCGAGAAAACGGAGCGCACGTTGCGGATGCTGGGTCTCGTGCCGCATGCCCTGATCATGGATTGCCGCCACGGCCGGCGCTTCCTGATCAACGATCACGCGCCGTCCAATCCCTATCCTTCGGCCGTCGCCATCAGCACGGAGCGCAACAGTCCCGCCCTGGCCGACTATATGAAAGACTGGCTGTGAGCGCAGCCGCCCATCTGCGCGCACATACAGTCGCGGCAATCCCGCCGGAATCGCCTTCGCAACGCATCCTTGTCGGTCATTCGGGTGCCAGCGTTGTGCTGCACAATCAGGGCCTCGACAGTTTCGTCCGCAAGACGGCTGCCAGCGCGGCCGTGAGTGCGCGGCTGAGGATGCAGGCCGACAAGCAGCACTCTTTGTGGATGCTGGGAATGTCGTTTCCGCGTGTGCTGGCGCAAGGAGTGGACGCGTCCGGCCGCGCAACATTCGACATGGAATATCTGCCGGGTCGCACCGTGGCCGACGCCGTTCTGGAAGCAGCACCTTTCGACCGTCGCGCGCTCGCGCAGGCTGTCGCGCGCATGATGTGGCTGTTTCGCGAATGCCGCGGCGCTGCGCTGGCCGCAGCGCGATTTCACGGCAAGATCGACGAGGTGGTCGGCGCACTCGAGAAGCGGAACACGCGCACGCCGGATTTGAACGAAGTTCGTCGATGCGCTGCGCGCCTGCACGCCTGCGATTGGAGCGATATTCCGGAGTCGCCTTGCCACGGCGACCTTACGCTCGAAAACATCCTCGTCGCGAAAGAGCGTGGCATCGTGTTTATCGACTGCGATGACCCCTGGGTTTCGTCTTTCTGGCTCGACATGGGTAAACTCTTCCAGGATGTGGACGGCCATTGGTGCATCCGCGGCCTCTACGAATCCGAAGCCCAGCCTGTCCGCCGTACCAACGCGATCCTGAAGCTGGACCGGCTCGCAGGCGAGTTTCGCACGCTCGCAGCCGAGGCCGACCCCGCGCTGCCGGCGCGGTTGCCGCAGCTCGCGGCCCTCAATCTTTTCCGCGTGCTGCCCTATGCGCGCGAGGAGAACCTGCCGCGATTTCTCTGCGCGCGCATCGCGCGTATTCTGGGATAATCGCGATGCCGCAATGTGCCGACGCAATCGTGACGGGTTTCGTGAAATCCCCCGTGTTGTTAAGGCGAAGCCTCGCGCCGCTCTTGCAATTGAAGCAGGAAGGCGTGCTGCGCAGCATCACCTGCGTCACCTGGGATTGCGCCGAGATCTATCCCTATGTCGCGCCGCTCGCCGATATTTCCGAAGTTTCGCTGGTGCGTGTTCCTCAGCCCGCGGTTCAGGGCGCGGGCAACCAGCGCGGCGTCGCCTACCAGGTGCGAAATCTCGACGTGGCTTTGTCGCGGGTCGCCGGCGAAGACCCGCTCGTTCTCAAGCTGCGGCCCGACCTCGTCGTGAACGCGCATTTTCTGCGCGACAAGATCGCGAATTTCGATACGCTATGCGCGGTTGACGAAAGCCAATCGGCGTTGGGCGTGAAAATGCCGAAGCCTGCTTTGCAACACAAAATCTGGATACCCTGGGCGGATTCCAACCAGCCGTTTTTCTGCGAAGATGCCATGTTCCTTGGCAGGAAGAAAGATTTGCGCAAGCTGGTGACGCCGCTGACGCGCGAGGACATGGAGATATTGGGCGATCCCTTGTGCGGCCAGTTCGCCCATGTCGTCCGCTATGCCCGGATATTCGTTCCTCGATACCCGCTGTTCGCGGACTATCTGCGAAACTATCGCTATTTCGCCAACGATTTCGACTATCGCCGCGAGATCGTGCCGCATCTCCTGAACGATGGTTTTTTCTGGCATGTCCTGATCGCACATGCCTGGATCCTGCACAGCCAGTTCCACGTCGATGCCGGCGGGCGGGGGGACATTTCGTTCTACGCGAACAACGTCAATCCGAACGCCGATTGGTCGAATCCGGACAGCCTCAAGAATGCGCCGCCCTATGACTACATCGACAAGTGGCGCGAGGGGACGAAGCCCGGCGCCGCCATGCCGAGTGTTCAGCGCTCCTATGGACGCCTGGCGGACGATGCCTGGCAGAGCGCGTTCTTTACACGCGAGTTACCGGATTTTCCCCAAGCCACACTGAAGAAGCTGCTGAAGAACATCGCGGAATGCCGGGACGGCCGCCTGCGCGGCATCGAGAGAGATTTTTACCGGCGCACGGCCGCGCTGCACCAGCGTTTTTGGCCGCCGCAAGAACCGGGTATCGCGCGCAGCGCGTGAAACACGTTTGGTCCGGGTCGCGCGGACTNNAGGCCGAAGGCGAGGCCGATCCAGATGCCGAAGCCTTTCATGTGCAGGCCGAAAGCCAGCGCGATGCAGACCGGGAAACCCGCAAGCCAATAGCTGCCGGCCGCGATCCACATCGGCGCGCGCGCATCTTTCAATCCGCGCAGGCTGAGTGCGGCCACCACCTGCAATCCATCCACGATCTGGAACGCCGCAGCGACGTGCAGGAACAATGCGGCGAGCGCAATCACATCCTGATTCGCCGCAGGATCCGAGAACCAGACGCTCGCGATCTGCGTGGGGAATATCCAGATGAAGATTCCCGTCACGCTCATGAAGCCTGCGCCGATGATCATCGCCACATAACCCGAGCGTTGGGCGGCTTCTGGATCGCGCGCGCCCGCGCCGAGCCCCACGCGCACGGTGGCAGCCATGCCAATTCCCAAGGGCACCATGAAAGTGATCGAGGGAATGATCATGGCGATCTGGTGGGCCGCCACCGATGCCGTGCCGAACGTGCCCATGATGAGGGTTGCCGAATTGAACAGCATCGCCTCGAAGATCATGGTCAGCCCGATGGGCATTCCCAGCCGGTATACTTCGATCAGCTTTTCCCAATGGGGAAAGCGGAGCCGATGGAAGATGCGGATCTCGTGCAATTTCGGCGTCAGGCGGATCACGACCAGCATCGCGAGGAACGTGAACGCATAGGACGACGCGCTCGCGATGCCCGAGCCGACAAGTTCCAGCCGCGGCGCACCGAAATGGCCGAAGATCAGCGCGTAATCGCCGACAGCGTTGAAGAACACGGCCAGTCCCATCACGATCAGCGACGCCGTCGGCCGCGACAGCGCGGTGGAGAAATTGCGCAGCACCTGAAAGCCCAGAGAGAAGGGCAGGCCCCAGCACAACATGCCGACAAAACGCCCCGCACCTTCCGCCAATGTCGGCTGCTGCCCGAGAAGCAACAGGATGTTTTTCGTGAACAGCAGGAAGATCAGCAGCGGCACGGACATCATCAGCACCGACCAGATGCCCATCCGCACGACGGCACGTACGCCTGCGCGGTTGGTCGCGCGTGCGCCCAATATGTGCGCGATCATCGGCGCGATTGCGGATACGGGCCCGCAACCAATCAGCCAGGTGAAGAAGAACACGGTGTTGCCCAGCGCAGCCGAGGCGAGCGCCGTCTTGCCCAGATGGCCCAGCATGAACGTGTCGGTGCTCATGATCGCCATCTGGAACAGCTGGGTGAGCGCCAGCGGGATCGCAAGCCGCAGCAATTGCCCGGCTTCGGCGAACCATGCATCCAGGCCATGTCCGACGACGCGCGCGCCGGCCTGGGAAAGATCGATATCGACAATGTCAGTCATGACACGGGCTTTTCTTAATTGCCCGAGCCCGACAGATGCTTTGGGAGACACAAAAAACCCCTCCGAAGCGCCTGTCGGGCTCGGGAGGGGTGAAACCATCAGAACGGACGCATAGTTATGCGGCGTTCCCCTCGCGAGCCGATGCGGCACGATCGCCGCCCATAAGGGCGGACGGCACGGCCGTGAAATCCGGGCAGATCGTGATTTGCATTCTTGGGCTCGCTCGAATCGCGCGGACCCCTTGCCCGCGAGATGGGGAGCTTGCTACGCCGGAGGCGGCGGAAAGTCAACGTGGGGACGGTAATCTGCGCCTCATTTCAGACCCGCGTGGCGCGCGCAACACAAAAGAAAAAGGCGCCGGAAGCTTTCGCTGCCGACGTCCACATCCTTGCGGCACTCGATGCCCGTGGTCGCCTTGGCGACCATGTCGACAGTCTATCCGTCTTGCGTTGCAACAAAGCCGCGATTGCGGACATCGCGCGGCGACTCGCCGAAATGGGCGCGGAACGCGCGCGTGAATGTCGACAAATCGCCGAAGCCATGTTCAAGCGCGAGTTCGCCAATGTTCTTCTTGCGGAATCGTGCATCCATGAGCGCGCGACGGATTTTATCCAGCCGCCGGTAAAGCACATAGCGCGAAAAAGTCTGTCCTTCGCTTTCGAACAGGCGCTGCACCTGGCGCGACGACAACCCATGCCTGTCGCTCACATCGCGCACGGAAAGGCTGTGCCGACAGAGATTGCGATCCACATAGGCCTTGATAGCGCTCAATCGGCCGCTTCGAAGGCCCGCGTCTTCGATTTCGTGAGCATTCTCACGCGTTGGGTTGAGCGCGAGCGTGACGAGGTCGTAAACGTGCGAGACGGCCGTGCCGCGAAGCTGCGGGTCCGAGAGAGATAATTGGTCCGTGGTGCGGATATAGGCGAGCACCAGATTCAGTATCTCGCATTGCCTGGGAATGCGATGGGCGACGCGATCGTAAAGTCCGGGTACGCGCGATGCGAGCGCGCGTGCCGGAACGCGCACGCAGGACAGTTCGCCGTCCGTCCGCCGGATGAAACTGCCGGGCTCGGAACACGCCATCAGATACGCGTCGCCTTCATCGAGCTCGAGTTCGCGTCCGCGTTGCATGGCGGAAAACTTGCCCTTCAGGTTGACGACCAGAACGAAATCGTCGTCGCTCGCGGCAACGATCTGCTTCGTGCGGACGAATCGCGAAGCCGCGAATGACCCGGTACCGGTCCGCAGTCCGGGCAGAATGCGCAATTTGGCATTGGCCCAATACGGCTCGTTTCCCAGGCTCTCGCCGCCGACTTCCAGCAGCTTCCGGGACAGCATCTTTCGCCAGGTATCGAACCGGGCGCCGGGATGGAGCGCACGCTCCGTAATGGTCAGCATCCCGAAATCGTCAGGCGGTCCGTCCATGGCCCCGGCTACTCCATATCGCGACGAGCGACCTAACACTACCCAATAAATCGTTGCGGTTGCGTGTTCGTCAAGGAGTGCTGTCGCTTTTGGTCAAATATGGCGTTCCAACCCAAGTATCCTTGGGCATTCCCGCACCGGACGCAGTTCTGTTCACGCCGACAACAGGAAACCTTGCCGGGCACGCGTTCCTGATCGTCGATGAAAACGGAGTTGCGGGATACCAGGCCGGAGCGGACGTCGTCATCGAACTGACGAATGCGACAAACCTTTCGCATTTCAGTCTGTCCAATTTTGCCTCATCCGGCTTGCCGACCTGCCGGACCGGGATATGCCCGCCTGGACGGGAGGATCGTCGGCCCTGAGGGAATCCGAGCGCAATGCGGTCGTAGGTGAGGTGTTTCGCTCTGGCGCAAACGGGCGTTAAAATCCCGGCCCCGCCATTGACGAGGAAGCACCCATGGACTTCGCGATCCCCAAAGAGATCACCGACCTTCTCGTGCGCATCGACGACTTCATCGAGCGCGAGATCAAGCCGCTGGAGCAGCAGGACGACAACATCCGCTTTTTCGACCATCGCCGCGAATGGGCGCGCACCGATTTCGAGCATGGCGGATTGCCGCGCAAGGATTGGGAAGCGCTTCTGGGCGAAATGCGCCGCCGCGCCGACAAGGCGGGGTTCCTGCGACTCGCGTTGCCGGAAGAATTCGGCGGCAAGAATATCGGCAATCTCGCGATGGCGATCATCCGCGAGCACCTGGCCGCCAAAGGCCTGGGCCTGCACAACGACCTGCAGAACGAAACCTCCGTCGTGGGCAATTTTCCGCAGGTGCTGATGTTCCGCGATTTCGGCACGGAGGAGCAGAAGAAAATCTATCTCGAAAAAATGCTCGAAGGCAAAGCGCGCATTGCCTTCGGCCTCACCGAGCCCAAGCACGGCTCAGACGCGACCTGGATGGAAACGCGCGCGGTGAAGGACGGCAATGGCTGGCGCATCAATGGCGAGAAGATGTGGAACACGGGCGTGCATACCGCCACGCACGACATGGTGTTCGTCCGCACCAGCGGCCCGGACGGCGACGCGCGCGGTCTCACCTGCCTGATCGTGCCGATGGATGCGGAAGGCGTGAAGATCGAAGAATATATGTGGACCTTCAACATGCCGACGGATCACGCGCGCGTGTCGTTCACCAATGTGTGGGTGCCGGACGGCGCGGTGTTCGGCCCTGTCGACAACGGCCTCGTGCTCGCGCGGCACTTCGTGCACGAGAATCGTATCCGCCAAGCGGCCTCCGGCGTGGGCGCGGCGCAATACTGCATCAACGAGAGCATCGACTATGCCAACACGCGCAAGCCTTTCGGCAAGCCGCTCTCGCGCAACCAGGCGATCCAGTGGCCGCTCGTCGAGCTGCAGACCGAGTGCGAGATGGTGCGCTGGCTGATCTATCGCACGGCGTGGGAAATGGACCGTATGACGGGTCCCGAAATCCAGCTCTATCTCTCCGATAAGGTGTCGATGTGCAATTACCGCGGCAACCGGCTCGTCTGCGATGCAGCCGATCAGGCGATGCAGGTGCATGGCGGCATGGGCTATTCGCGCCACAAGCCGTTCGAGCACATTTATCGCCATCACCGGCGTTACCGCATCACCGAAGGTTCCGAAGAAATCCAGATGCGCAATGTCGCGGGACACATGTTCGGCTACATCGGCAAGAACCGGCCGAGGCAGTAAAGCGCGCATTCCAATCGATTGTATGAGGTTGCGGGCATCGGTTATCGCCGATGCCCGCAATTTTATTCAACCTTTCCTAAAATGACGGTGCTTGATTTAATTTCCGCGCAATGCGCGCTCGTGTAGGAACCGCTCGCCATTCAGCGGGTTCGGATTTGGAAGCTCGCTCAATAAAAACAGGACCGCGCATGCAAGCGCTTGGACTGGTGTGGGACGCCGTCGATCCCCTGACCGCCGATCTCAGTGAAACGGCCACGCAGATTCCGGACCCCGTCCATTTCGGCGCGCGGCTGTTGTTCGAACGTTGGCGGGAACTGCAGGGCGGCGACGGTTTTATCCTGGGGCGCGATGTGCCGGCGCGGCAATTGGGCGGAATCTTGCGCAATCTGGCGGTTTATGAACCGATCGACGAGTGCCGCGATTTTCGCGCACGGCTGGCCGGCATGGCCTTCCTCCGGCGCTTCGGGCGAGACATCACCGGCCTCAGGCTCTCGGAGATTTTCCGCGAACCCGGCCTCGAGCGCCATCGCGCCAACATGACTTTGGTCGTCCGGTCCGGCACGCCGCAGGCGTTCGATGTGAAGATGCAACGCGGCCGGAAAACTTTCCTGCATGCCGAAGCGTTGCGGCTGCCCGTCCAATCCGCGGATCGAACCGCCACATGGGTTTTGAGCGGTTTATTCTATTACGATTAAATCTCTCGTCGAATAGGCCGCATACTTGGAGCGGGCCGTAGGAGCGCGCTAGAACGTGCCCGCCGCCATGAAGGCGGATGGGAGACAACACATGCGACCCTGGAACATCGCGCATCGCGGCGGCGCGGCGCTGAAGCCGGAAAACACGCCGGCGGCCTTCGCGGATGCCGTCGCGCGCGGCGCGGACGGCGCGGAACTCGATGTGCAGCTCACGCGCGACGGCGAGGTCGTCGTCTTTCATGACAACCGCCTCAAGCCCGATATCTGTCGCGACGGCAAGGGCGAATGGCTCTCGCCACCGACGCCGAAGATTGTGGATCTCACCCTCGCGGAATTGAGGAGCTACGATGTCGGGCGCGCGAAACCGGGAAGCAAATATGCAGCCGCACACCCGGACCTTTCGCCTGTCGATGGCGAGCGTATTCCGCTGTTGTCGGATGTGGTCGAAATCGCCAAACGCGCAGCCAAGCCGTTCTATCTGTTCGTAGAACTGAAGACCTCTTTTGCCGATCGCAGCCTGTCCGCGCCGCCCGAGGCGCTTGCGGAAGCGACGGTCAAAGTGCTGGAAGCGCAGGATTATCTCGAGCGGGCGATTTTTGTCGGCTTCGATTGGCCGGGTCTGCTGCACGCGATGAAGATCGAACCCAAAGCGCGGTGCTGGTTCACCACACTGGCGCAAAGCTGGTTTCGCGATGCGGCCCCGCCGCCCGAAGACGATCCGCCTGCAGAACCGGCCCTCAAAATGCTGCGTTATCTCGCCCGCACCGGCCAATCGCCCTGGGCCGGCGGTTTCGATGCCGTGAATTATGGCGGCTCCATCCTCAAGGCGATCAAGGCCGCGGGCGGCGATGGCTGGTTTCCCTATTTTCCAGACGCGACTGATGCCGCCGTCGCCGAAGCGCGCGCGCTGGGCCTCAAGGTGGGCGCCTGGACGGTCGACGAGACGGCAGACATGTCTGCCCTGATCGCGCGCGGTCTCGATGCACTGTGCACGGACCGGCCCGACATTCTCGGTGCGCTGGGCAAGTGATGCCTTGATTTTTACGAGGAAGCATCGTCCGGTTTGACTCTTGTTTGGTATTTCGGTAAATACCGAAATATGAGCGATGTGTTCGACGCCCTGGCGCATCCGGTCCGCCGCAAAATCCTCAAGCTGTTGCGCAGACGCGCGATGAGTGCGGGCGAGCTTGCGGACAAGATCGACATCCCGAAGCCCACTTTGTCGGGCCATTTCGCCGTTCTGAAAGCCGCCGATCTTGTTGGCACCGAACGCCAGGGAACGACGATCATCTATCGCCTCAACATGAGCGTGCTCGAAGAGGCGTTGGCCGCGATGCTGGATATCGCGGGCCTGCGCGGCGCGAAACCGGGAGAGAAATGACATGAGTTTTCGCACGCCGCTGATCGTCAGTTTGGTATTGATTGTGGCCATGGTGGCCATCAGCGCGTGGGGCTGGGTCGCCGTGCCGGCGCATGCCCAGATGGCCGTTCATTGGGCCGTCGATGGTCGGCCAAACGGATTCATGTCGAAGACGACCGGGCTTCTGATGCTGCCCTGCATCGCCATCGCGCTGACCGGATTGTTCTTATTGCTTCCCAGGATCGAACCACGGCGCGCCAATCTGTTCTCCAGCCGCAAACTCTATTTTGCCGGCTGGTATGGCGGTATCGCCATGCTCGCAATTGCGCATCTTCTCACGGTGATGAACGGGGCGGGATTGCGGGTCGACACACCGCGTTGGATCGTCATCGCGCTCTCTCTGCTGTTTCTCGTGCTCGGCAACTTCATGGGCAAGTCGCGCTCGACATTTTTCGTCGGCATGCGACTGCCGTGGATGCTGACGAGCGAAATGGCCTGGGAGAAAAGCAGCCGTATTGCGGGACGTGGATTTGTTGCCACCGGCGCTGCCGCACTGGCGACCGTGTTGTTCGTCGGGACAATTGCCGGGATTCTGGTGATCGCGATCGGCGCGTTACTCAGCGCTACTGTCGGCGGCATCGCCTCCTACTTCTACTGGAAGCACGACACGCATCGCAGCGACGGGGATTCCGGTCATGAGTAGCAGCGCGCAATCGGGTTCCGCGAAGGGTGTCGTCGCCTATTTGATCCTTGCCTTCGGCATTGCCTGGATATCCTGGGCCTTTATTCCTCACGCGAGCGCGGCCCATCCGACCTTGATCACGCTCTATGTGTTGCCGGGCGCTTTTGCACCGGCCTTCGCCACATTCGTCGTCCGCAAATGGGTGACGCGGGAAGGCTTTGGCGATGCAGGTTTGGGGCTGCATTTGCGCAATTGGCGCTATTACCTGGTTGGGTGGTTTTTGCCTATTCCCGTGCTTGCGTTTGTCGTTGTTGCGGCTGTCGCTCTGGGAATCGAGCAGCCTGATTTCTCGATGGCGCAAGGTCTTGCGCATGTCGCGCCTCATGCCGGAATCCCTGCCGTGCTGGCCGGGCACGTTGGTGCTGTAATTCCGATCGAACTGCTTTTTGCCGCGCTGCTTGCCACGCCTATTCTGTTCGGCGAGGAATTCGGTTGGCGCGGGTATCTGCAGCTTCGCCTGTTCCCGCATTCGCCCACTCTGGCCGCCGTCTCGACGGGCATCATCTGGGGACTCTGGCACGTGCCGATCATTCTGGGCGGCTACGAATTTGCCGGCGACCCCATGACGGCGATAGCCGCATTCTGCGTCATTACAGTGCTGATCTCGATCATTTTCGGCTGGCTGCGAGAGAAAAGCGGCAGCATCTGGGTCACCTCTCTCGCACATTCCGCGACCAACGTGATCGGCGGCTCGTTGACGACGCTTTGGTTCGCAGATCACTCCAGGAGCTTGCTTGTCAATTACGGCGGCGTCTTGAGTTGGATTCCGCTGGGGTTGCTGTGCGCCTGGATCATCGCAAGCCGCGCGAATACGGTGTCTGTGGAGCAACCGGCATGATGCCAAGAATCTCGATGATTACGCTTGGCGTGAGCGACATTGCGAAATCGCTCGCCTTTTATCGCGATGGTCTCGGCTTTCCCACGCACAACTATAAGCCCGGCGACGACAACGTCATGTTCCGTTTGTACGGAAGTTGGTTGGGCCTGTATCCGCGCGACAAGCTGGCGGAGGACACGACGGTTCCACGCGAGGGCTCCGGATCCCGCAGTGTCACGCTTTCGCACAATGTGAGTTCGAAGCTCGGAGTGGACCGCGTGTTTCAGGAGGCAGTTGTCGCCGGCGCCACGCCCATTAAAATGCCGCAAGATGTTTTCTGGGGCGGGTATTCCGGATATTTCGCCGATCCCGACGGGCATTTGTGGGAAGTGGCGTGGAATCCGTTCACCGATCTCACATGAGCGTCAGAACCGGATGCGCACGCCTCCGAACGCGCTGAGCGGTGGTGCCGGGCTTTCGAAGCGGTTGTCGACGCCGGGCCCGTTCGTGACTGCGCCTGGCGGTATCCCCGGCGCGCCGACGCCTGTCGGATCGCCGAGCACGCCGAAGGTCGCGTATTTCGCATTGAGCGCGTTCACGATATTGACGAACAACTCGACATTGTCGGTCACGTCGTATTTCGAATGCAGATTGACGACCGCGTAACCGGACAGCGGCCCCATCTGGTTGGATTCATCACCGCGGAAGAACTGCGAGCTTTCGTAGACGACATCGCCCCCCACGCTCCAGGACGGCAACACACGATAATCGGCGCCGGCCTTGATCCGGTTTTTGGGAATGCCGGGCAACACGTCGCCCGGCTCGACCTGGATGTTGCCGTTCGCATCGGCAAAGGTGTTCTGTGCCGAGTTCAGCAGAAACGCTGATTCGAACGTCGCATCGACATAGCTGTAATTGAAGAACATGGACAATCGTTCGTCCTCATATTTGAGACCAAGCTCTGCCCCCTGGCGACGCGTGCCCCCGATGTTCTGAAAATACCCGGCGCTGAGAGACGTTGCCACGCCGTAAATGTCGTCGTCGACATTGGTGCGGAACAGGCTCGCGTTCCACGTGATCAGCCCCGCCGCAATTTCCGGAATCGAAAAATGTCCGCGCAATCCGGCTTCCCATGTGTGGGACACGACCTGGCGCAAAGTCGGCGGATCGCTCGACAGGCTGGACGGCAGAAGGCACGGGGCCGTCGGATTCGAGCATTCGATCTCCCCGGGCGTCGGCGCGCGATTGCCTTCCGAATATCCGGCATAGGCGGTGAAGTTGCTCGTCAGCTTTTCAGTCAGGCCAAGCGCAGGATCGAAACGGCTATAGCGGTTGTCGCCGCTCAATGCCGTACCGCGCATATCCGTCAGATCGATTTCGGCGAGATTGTAGCGGCCGCTGGCCGTCAGCGCGAGATCGCCGGTGATGTTGAACGTGTCGGTCGCGAAAATCCCGTAATAGCTGTTCGTGGCGTTGAGATTGACGGGTGTGGCCGTCCATGGCGTGCCTTCCGGCGTGTCCACGAACAATCCCGAGAACGAAACCTGCAGCGCCGCATTGATCGTTCCCAACTCCGCACTCGACTGGAAATTGGTCGAGGCGCGATCGATGCTGCCGCCAACGGAAAGCTGATTGTCGTGGCCGAAGATCGCCACGCTCTCCGTTGCCTGCAGCGAGCCGCCGACACCGAGGGTCCGGATGCTCTCGAAATCGTTCTCGCCGATGGTGACGGCGCCGCCTTGCGAAATATCCGGCAGATATCCGCCCGATGAATTGGTGAGCGGCGTGGCGCCGTCGGACTGGCACATATCCCCGATATAGGGGGCAACCGTGCACGCCGTGTAGTCGGTGGTGTTGCCGTTGACGACGTTCTGCTGGAACTCGCGCATATAGGCCGTGCTCTGGATCGACAGATTGTCGTTCACCGCATAACCGGCATCGAGCGTGACGAAAGCTAGTTTGTCGGCGTTGGTCTGGGGGCTGGTGAAGATCAGCGATCTGCTGACGGCCAGCTCCTGCACAGGCGTAGCCGATTCGCCGGACAACAGATTGTTCGCGCCCGAAAAGCTCAGATCGAGCGAAAGCCCGTGTTGGCGATAGCTCATATCCGCATAGAGCTGCTCGAGCGTGTCGGGCGAGAACTCCCGCCAGCCGGTTTCCTGCAACAATCGCCCGGCGATGTAGAATCCGAACGGGCCGTCACTGCCGCCATATTCCGCCGAGACGCTGCGCTGGCCCCACGAGCCGCCCGATGCTTCGATCTCGCTGCCGTCGGCGGTGAAGCCGTTTTTCATGCTGACGATGACCGCGCCCCCCAGCGCGTTCAGCCCAAAGACCGGATTGGCGCTGACGACGGTGATCCGATCGACGGCCATGTCGGTAATCAGATCCCAATTTAGCGAATCGCCGAACGCCTCGTTGATGCGGACGCCGTTCTGGTAAACCGCTAGTCCTTCGGGAGTGCCCAGGACCGGCGAGGCTTCGAAGCCGCGGAACAGGATGTCCGGCTGGAACGGGTCGTCCAGATTGTCATTGATATTGACGCTGCCGAGTTGATCGTTGAGCGCCGAGCTCGCGCTGGCCGAACCTTCGCGCGTGAGATCGGCTGCCGTGACGGTCTGAACGTTGCCCGCGATCTTGTCGATATCGATACCGGTGCCGGGAAGCGGCGTCGTCCCGATCACCGTTACCGTCTCGATGGGTTGTTGCGCGGAGGGGTTCGCGACTTGCGCGCCGGCCCGTTGCGCAACGAGCAACGCAAGCTGCGCCGGCACCAGAACGAGAGCAGATCGACGAAGTTTCCGTTTGCTGTTCCGGAAGCGGCGCAACCAACCGGCCAGGCTTGCGCGTGGCAGCGCCAAGCAAAACGCGGGCTCAATACGCCGAGCTTCCGATCCCATTTTACAAATCATGTCCGACAAGCATCCCGGCGCCAAAATGCGCTACGCCGCGGCAACGGTCTATGAGGCTTTTACCCGAATTCGAGGGTCCGAGCGGCGCGCGTTATCCTTACACCCACATTACGCAATGTGGAGCCGGCATGGGCTTCAACGGCCCAGACGGCCTTCCGATGCGGCTTCTCGCCCCTCCTTGTGCGGACGGGACGATTGGCCAATTATCCCGCGCGAAGCGGGGATTCTGGGGCAGGCCGGTCGGTCGCTCGACGAATTCCTGCAGCCCATTGCCGGAGTATTCCCATGCGATCCCTTCCGCGTCTGCGCTTCCTCACGAGTGTTTGCGCCATGGCGCTGTGCCTGCTTGCGTCCGCGACGGTTTCTTCTACGGCTCAAACAACCGCGGGTACCGCCATCGATCAGACCCGGTTCCAGGCATTGCATTGGCGCGGCATAGGCCCCTATCGCGGCGGGCGCGTGCTGGCGGTAACGGGCGTACCTGGGGAACCGACCGTCTATTATTTCGGCGCGGTCGCGGGCGGAGTGTGGAAAACGACGGATGGCGGCGTTTCCTGGACGCCGCTCACCGATCACACGAACATCTCTTCCATCGGCGCGATCGCGGTCGCACCCTCGAACCACAACATCATCTATATCGGCACGGGCGAGGCTGCGCCGCGCGGCGACATGACCTATGGCAACGGCGTCTTCAAATCCATCGATGCCGGAAAGACTTGGCAGAGCCTGGGACTGTCCGACACGCGCCAGATCGGCGCGCTGGTCATCGATCCGAAGAACCCCGACATCGTTCTGGTCGCGGCTCTCGGCCACGCGTTCGGGCCCAATTCCGAGCGCGGCGTCTATCGCACGACAGACGGCGGCAAAAGCTGGACCAAGGTGTTGTCGAAGGACGACAACACGGGCGCGATCGACGTCACACTCGATCCGAACAATTCTAAGATCGTTTATGCATCGTTGTGGCAGGCGCGTCGCCTGCCGTGGAATTTCTCGAGCGGCGGCCCGGGCAGCGGGCTTTATCGTTCGACGGACGGAGGCGCGACCTGGAAGCACCTGACCGGCAATGGACTGCCGGCGGGAATTCTCGGACGCATTGATATTTCCGTTTCGGGCGCCAATTCGAAACGCGTCTACGCGATGGTCGAGGCAAAGGATGGCGGGCTTTATCGTTCCGAAGATGGCGGCGATCACTGGAAGCTGATCAACGACGACGGAAGGCTTCGCCAGCGCGCGTGGTATTTCTCGAAAATCTATGCCGACCCCAAACACGCCGACACGGTCTATGCGCTCAACACGGGCATGTTCAAGTCGACGGATGGTGGTAAGACGTTCGAGCTCGTCTCGGCGCGCCACGGCGATCATCACGGACTTTGGATCGATCCGAACAATCCCGACCGTCTGATCAACGGCAGCGATGGCGGCGCGATCGTATCGGTCGACGGCGGCAAACACTGGACGGAAGCCGAAAACCAGCCCACGGCGCAGTTTTATCACGTCTCGGTCGACAACCAGTTCCCCTACAATGTTTACGGCGCGCAGCAGGACAATTCCAATGTCGGCGTCGCGAGCTATGACGATTTCGGCGCGATCGACGAAAAAGATTGGTATATCGCGGGCGGCGGAGAATGCGGCTTTGTGATCGCCGATCCCCGCGATCCGGACATCATCTATTCCGACTCCGAAAACGGCATCAACCGCTTCAACCGGCACACGATGCAATCCGAGACGATCTCCGTGTGGCCGGTCGATGCGTCAGGACACCCGGCGTCGGAACTCGAGCATCGCTTCAACTGGACGTCGCCCCTGATGATGTCGCCGCACAATCCGGACACGCTCTATTGGGGCGCGGAGCGGCTGTACAAGACGACCGACGACGGCAAAAGCTGGACGGCCGTCAGCGGCGATCTCACGCGCAACGACAAGTCCAAGCAAATCGCGTCCGGCGGCCCGATCACCAAGGACATCACCAGCGTCGAATATTACGACACGATTTTTGCGATTGCCGAGTCGCCGCTCGAGAAGGGACATCTCTGGGTCGGCACCGATGACGGACTTGTCCAATACAGCAGCGACGACGGCGGCCATTGGGCGAATGTGACGCCGCCGGACATGCCGGAATGGGGCACGGTCAGCATGATCGAGCCGTCGCATTTCGATGAAGGTACAGCTTACGCGGCGGTCGACCGGCACAAGCTCGACGACAATCATCCCTATATCTTCAAAACAACCGATAGCGGCAACACTTGGTCGCGCCTGGGCACGGGAATTCCGGAAGGCGCGGTTGTGCATGCGGTGCGTGAAGACACCGTTAATCGCGATCTTCTCTACGCCGCGACGGAGACGGGGGTTTACGTCTCTTTCGATCGCGGCGCCGATTGGCAGACCCTGCAACTCAACCTGCCGCAATCGCCGGT
>PLJH01000108.1 GCA_003139615.1 Alphaproteobacteria bacterium | reverse complement strand
GACGGCGACCAGATGGCGGTCCACGTGCCGCTGTCGCTGGAAGCCCAGCTCGAAGCGCGCGTGCTGATGATGTCGACCAACAACATCCTCAGCCCTGCGAACGGCAAGCCGATCATCGTGCCGACGCAGGATATCGTGCTCGGGCTCTATTACCTGACCCAGGAGCGCGAAAACGAGCCCGGGCAGGGCATGGTGTTTAACGACGCCGGTGAAATCGAGCATGCGCTCTTCGCAAACGCGGTGACGCTGCATGCCAAGATCGAAGCGCGCTACAAGACGGTCGATGCCGACGGCAAGCCGATCACCAAGCGCGTGAAATCGACGCCCGGCCGCATGATGGTTGCGGAAATCCTGCCGCGTAACCCGAAGATTCCGTTCGAGCTGGTGAACCGCCTGCTGCGCAAGCAGGAAGTCAGTCACATCATCGACGAGGTCTATCGTCACTGCGGGCAGAAAGAGACGGTCCTGTTCTGCGATGCCGTCATGACCCTTGGCTTCCGCGAAGCGTGCAAGGCGGGCATCTCGTTCGGCAAGGACGACATGGTTGTTCCGGCCTCCAAGACGAAGCTGATCGACGAGACGCGCCATCGCGTTCGCGAATACGAGCAGCAATATCTGGACGGTCTGACGACCGACAAGGAGAAGTACAACCTTGTCGTCGACGCCTGGTCGAAGTGTACCGATCTCGTTGCGACCGAAATGATGAAGGAAATCTCCGAGCCGCGCGTCGATCCCAAGACCGGCCGCGTCGAGGAGATGAACTCGATCTATATGATGTCGCATTCGGGCGCCCGCGGCTCGCCGCAGCAGATGAAGCAGCTTGCCGGCATGCGCGGCCTGATGGCGCGTCCGTCGGGCGAAATCATCGAAACGCCGATCCTTTCCAACTTCAAGGAAGGGCTGAGCGTGATGGAGTACTTCAACTCCACGCATGGCGCGCGTAAGGGTCTGGCGGATACCGCGCTCAAGACGGCGAATTCGGGTTATCTCACCCGCCGCCTCGTGGACGTGGCGAACGACTGCATCATCACGACGGAAGATTGCGGCACCAAGCACGGCGTCACCGTGCAGGCCGAAATCGACGGCGGTCAGGTCGTGTCGTCGCTGAGCGAACGCATCCTCGGCCGCACAACGGCCGAAGACATCAAGCATCCGGAGACGGGCGAAATTCTGCTTCGTCGCGGGCGTGAGGTGACGGAAGATCTCGCCGAGAAGATCGAGAACTCGCATGTGCAGAAAGTGCGCGTGCGTTCGGTCCTGTCGTGCGAACTCACCGACGGCGTTTGCGGCAAGTGCTATGGGCGCGATCTCGCCCGCGGCACGAGCGTCAACATCGGCGAAGCTGTCGGTGTCATCGCGGCGCAATCGATCGGCGAACCGGGCACGCAGCTCACCATGCGCACCTTCCATATCGGTGGCGCGGCGCAGGTGGCGGGCCAGTCGAAGATCGAGGCCAGCTATGACGGCAAGATCAAGATCGTCAACCGCAACGTCGTCAAGAATTCCGACGGCGAGCTGATCGCGATGGGCCGCAATATGCAGATCGCCATCGTCGACCCCAAGGGCCAGGATCGTGCGGCTTACCGCATCATCTATGGCGCAAGACTGAAGGTGGACGAAGGCCAGATGGTGAAGCGCGGCGACCGCCTCGCGGAATGGAATCCGAACACGATTCCGGTTCTGACCGAGACGGACGGCATCATCCGCTACGAGCAGCTGGTGTCGGGCATTTCGCTCAAGGACGTGGCCGACGAAAAGACCGGCGTGTCCAACAAGGTCGTCATCGACTCGCGCGGCACGGGCTCCAAGTCGCAGGAATTGCGGCCGACGCTCGCGATCGTCGACAAGAAGGGCAAGCCCGTCGTTCTGCCGGTGGTGGGCGAGGCGCGTTATCTCTTGTCCGTCGACACGATCATCTCGGTCGAGGACGGCGCGGAAGTGAAGGCCGGCGACTTGCTGGCACGTATCCCGACGGAAGGCGCCAAGACGCGCGACATCACGGGCGGTCTGCCGCGCGTGGCGGAGCTGTTCGAAGCGCGCAAGCCGAAGGAATGCGCGGTTCTCGCGGAATGCGACGGCTTCGTCGAATTCGGCAAGGACTACAAGAACAAGCGCCGCGTGATCGTGAAGCCGAAGAGCGACAAGCAGGAACCCGTCGAATACCTGATCCCCAAGGGCAAGCATATCAGCGTGCGCGAGGGCGATTATGTGGAGAAGGGCGATTACATCGTCGAAGGCAATCCGTCTCCGCACGATATCCTGCGCATCAAAGGCGTGGAGGAACTTGCGACCTATCTCGTCAAGGAAATCCAGGACGTCTATCGGCTGCAGGGCGTGAAGATCAACGACAAGCACATCGAAGTGATCGTGCGCCAGATGATGCAGAAGATGGAAATCACCGACGGCGGCGACACCACGCTGCTCGCCGGCGAGCAGGTCGACTTGATCGAGATGGACGAGGCCAACAAGAAGTCGGCCGATCTGAGCGGCAAGCCCGCGCAGGGTCGTCCGGTTCTGCTCGGCATCACCAAGGCGTCGTTGCAGACGCGTTCGGTGTTCTCGGCCGCCTCGTTCCAGGAAACCACGCGCGTCCTCACCGACGCCGCGGTCAACGGCAAGGTCGACATGCTCGAAGGCTTGAAGGAGAACGTGATCGTGGGTCGTCTGATCCCGGCCGGCACGGGCGGCGCCATGGCGCGCCTGCGCCACATCGCGACGGAACGCGATCGCGTCATCCAGGAAGAGCAGCAAAAGGCGATCCCCGCCCAAATCGAGGGCCCGCCCCAGGCTGCCGCGGAGTAACGACGGCTCACAAGCAATGTGCGAAAGGCCGTCCGGAGAAATCCGGGCGGCCTTTTGATTTGAGAAACGACAAGCGTTGGAAGTACGGAGCAGATGATCTCACTCTGAACTTGAGCTTCCGATATCTCAGTCGACTACCAGTCGCACGGACCCAACTGGACGCTCGCTGTGAACGACGATGGAGTTGGCATGCACTCGGAGACCGTCAGCACGACTCCGGGTTTGGGAACAAGTATTGTCGAGGCGCTTGCCCGACAACTACACGCGCGCGTCCAAGTCGCCGTTGCCAAGCCGGGAACGGCAGTACGGATAGCGCGGAACAGCGAGTTCCCTAAGGGAACTCTATGCTGTTCCAAGCGTTGCTTGAGCCGGGGGCTTCTGCTCAACGACATTTGGATACGACAATTGAAAGCCGTCGCCGAAACGATTGCTCTGGTCGGTGAACCGGAGTTTCTGCATTCCGTGGGAGAAAAAGCTTCGCCGAACGCAATGGTCGCCCGATGGCGCCACAGCGGCGGGGATTTCGACATCGCCGCATCCGATATCGTTAGCGTCGTCATAAACCTGCAAGACGGCGTGCCCGTCCGCCACAAGATTGGGGGCTGGGTGCCGAGCGCGCATGTTGCTGCCGTCGGGAGTGTTTCGGTGACGCCTGCGCACCAGCGAACCCAGCTCTCCGTCCGAGGGCAAGCCGACGTCTTGCAGCTATTTCTCCGCGAATCCTTTCTCGAAGCTGCCCTCGAGGAGCCATTTGACTGTCTGCCATTATTTAACTCGCATGACAGCGAACTACAGGCGGCTGCGATACAGCTTTTCGTGGCAGCGACACGAGGAGACCCGGACGATTTACTCCTACTCGAATCCAGTGTCCGGCGCATCGCGGCCCGGCTGTTGCACCGTGGTGATCCCCGGTCTGCGCATCCAGCGCGCGGGGGCCTTGCTCGCGCGGCTCATCGTCGCGTCGACGACATGATCGCTGCTGCATTGGACGACACAACGGCCTCGTCGCCCACACTGGACCAGTTGGCCGGCGCCGCATGCTTGAGCGTCAACCATTTCATCCGTGCGTTCCAGCAGCAAACGGGTGTTACGCCGCATCGGCACGTCGTTCTGCGCAGGCTTGAACGAGGAATCACGCTACTGAAGAAGCCAGGGAAGTCCGTTGCGGAAGTGGCTGACGGGGCCGGCTTTGCGACGCCTGCGCACTTCGTCGCCACATTCAGGCGAACGATGGGCGTGACACCTGGCGCATTCCAGGCTGCTCTTCTCAGCTGATGCGCCATTCGTCCGCCGCGTTGCCACGGATCAAAGCCTACTGATTGGCGAACAAGCCTACCCTTCAATTCGAAACACGATTCTGTCGCTCGTGAACGCCCAGCCAAGTTGCCTAGGCGCAAATCCCCCGACTGGTATTTGCGCGACGGCTATAAGGCGCTGCCTCCTGAATGGCGGCCGCAGGCGACTTTCCGCTCCCCTCCGCGGCGTACCGAACGGAAGAGCGGCGACGCGATGCCACGCGCCGATTCGGGTCGCGTCGCTATGAAGCTTAAGCGGCCTTCGCCGCCACCGTCGCGCGGGCCCGCCGGACAAGCTCATCCAAAGCCCACTTCGTGGCGGCAGGCAGGGTTTGCCTCGATGTCTTCGATGGGCTTGTTTGCGCCAATGGGGGGTCGACATAAAGTCGGCGCCGGGACCCGTCAGCGCTTCACGAACCGATAGGCGAAGCGATCGGTCTTGCCCTTGATCGAGGGATCGAACACCTTGATCGAGTGCTGATCGTCCTTGTTCGCGAGTATGGTGCTTTCCGCGTCCAGTACGAAGCCGGCCGCTACTACCTCCTCGCGAACGGACGCGGGATCGATCCGATGCAGCGACTGGGTGTCACTCGTGCCCAACCCTGCGGCGGCGGCGTGGTCGACGATGACGTAGGACCCACCGGGCTTCAGCCGCTCGAAGACGGCTCGATTGAAGTCGGCCGCGGTCGCGCCCTTCTTCTGGATCAGCGCGGTGTGGAGATCGTGGTAGAACAGGTGCATCCACAGGACATCCGCTGGTTTCGTGGCCTCCGGCATCGCGACGAGGTCCGCTGAGACAGCTTCGACGTTCTCTCGGCCCGGCTCCTTCGCAAGCGTCCGCATACGGCCGACCGGATCGTTCTTGAAGTCGGCGACTTCGGCGGGCACGAAGCTGTAGACCCGCCCTCCGGGTCCCACGATGTCGGAGAAGAGACGGGTCCAGTCGCCGTCGCCTGGGTAAACGTCGATGACGGTGGCGCCCGCTTCGACTCGTGCGAACCGGATCAATTCGGATTGCTTGGATTGGTCGTACATCGGGATCTCCGTTACGGTTGGTCATTCGACGAGAACGCGGCGCGCGGGGCGGCGATCCACGGCTCGTTTACCGTTTAGCCCGAACCGATGGCCGCAGATGGCCAGCGCTACGCCGGCCCGGACGCATCCATCTGCGAGGCCCGCGCCAGTGCTTGCGTGTCGACGTATTCCCGGATGTTGGTCAGTCTACCGTCCCGGACCGTGATGGCGAAGATCCAGTCGTCCTCGAACGTCTTGTTCGTAGCTTTGATCTTTCCCCTCGCGAAGCCGACGACGAGGACCCGGTCTCCTTGCGCCACGAACTCCCGGGGCTCTGTCGACGTCTCTATCGACTTGGATGCCGTCTCAAGCAAATCCGCCAGCCCGGCGTGTCCGTGGCGCGTTCCTGCCAGCGGCCAGTCCTTGCCCGGAATGATCCACTCGATGTCTTCGGCGACCAGCGCCAGCAGAGCCTCCCTGTCGCCGCGGCCGATCGCGGCGAAGAAGTCCTTCACGGTCTGGATGTTCTTCTCAATACTCATGGGAATTTCTCCATTTCGTTTGGATCGGATCCCGCTTGATCCGATCCTTGCATCGTGGCCCTGCCGGTGGGCACGTCGTGTTCATCCGTCGAACTTGACCAGATCCTTGAAGATCAAATGACCCCAGCTATTTCCGCGCGCCTGGACCAGCAGTCCACCTTCCGACAGCCCGCCAAGTTTGATCGGCGCGAAACCGAGATTTTCCGCAAGCGCACCGATCTCCGCTGCCGCGGCGTCATCGTCGCTCGCCAGGAACACGACTCTCCTGCCACCGTGTACGGCCGGATCCTGGTCAAGGACGGCGGCGACCAAATGGTTGAAACCCTTGACCAGCCTTCCGCCAAAGAAGGCCTGTGCGACGAACTTGGACGAAGGTAGTTCTTCTAGTTCCTCGGGGGACACGCCGTAAGCATTGGTCACATCGATGATGGTCTTTCCCTTCCAGGTCGGCAGCGCCTTCGCGACATTCGGGTGCGACTCGAAACGGACCGCCAAGAAGATGATGTCCGCCTTGACTGCTTCCGCCAGTGTCTTGGGAATGATCGTGGGTCCGATCGCGGCCGCATCCGACGCAAAGCTTTTCGGGTCGCGCGTGGTTGCAACGGATACTTCGATGCCCTTGCGGGCAAACGCCTTGGCAAGAGCCTGGCCTATCTTGCCGAATCCTACGATTGAATAGCTCATATTGTTTCTCCGATTTCTTGTTGATGCCGGGGTCAGACCTGCGCCAT
>PLJH01000033.1 GCA_003139615.1 Alphaproteobacteria bacterium | reverse complement strand
ATGTCCTCCACGCCTTCCATCAATTCGATCAGGCGGTTGTGGTCCTGGTTGCGCACCGGCGCGAAGCCCACGCCGCAATTGCCCATCACGATCGTCGTCACGCCATGCCAGCTCGACGGCGCAAGACGCGAATCCCATGTCGACTGACCGTCGTAATGGGTGTGGATATCGACGAAGCCCGGCGTGACGAGGAGACCGCGGGCATCGATCTCTTCGCGACCCGAGCCACCAAACGTCCCCACGGCCGCGATCCGGCCGTCTCGCACGGCCACATCCGCTTCCACGAGCGGCCCGCCGCGACCATCGGCAAGCTCGCCGCCCCGGACAACAAGATCGAAGACTTTTTCCATGGGTTCCTCCAAGCCGGGAAATCTAGTCCCAATCCTGCAGCCTGTCACAACGGCTGAACCCGACCACTACCGCCCGCCTGCAGGTCGGGCTATGGTCCGCGCGGCAGGTTTTGGGGAAATACGGGCAGTGCGTTTCTCAAAATTCGTCTCAAAAGTTCTCAAAACCGGCTGATCTATGGATCAACGCTCACCCATCGAAGGACGCTATCGGTTCGGGCCGTTCCTGCTGGATCCGGCCGAGCGGCTCGTCTCGCGCGAGGGTACACCGGTTCCTCTCACCACCCGGTTGTTCGAATTGCTGGTGGCTTTTGTCAGAAGCCCCGGGGTTCTCCTGACCAAAAGCGATCTGATGGACGCCGTATGGCCGGATCGCATTGTCGACGAGGGAAGCCTCACCCAGGCGATCTTTTCCCTGCGCAAGGCACTGGGCGAAGGCGGCGAGGACGGCCGCTACATCACCACAGTGACGGGACGCGGCTATTCGTTCAGCGCGCCTGTGGAAGTCGTCGTCGCCGCGCCGCGCGCCGGTGTGAGCCGGGAGGCGTTGGCGTCCGAACCGGCCGTTGTGCAGGAAACGACAACGATCGTCGCTCCTTCCGGCGGACGCAATCTGGCTTACGTTTATCTGGCCGGCGCGCTCGCGATCGTTCTCGCCGGCGCAGCATTCTACTTCTGGCCGAGGGTTGCGCCCACGCCCGGCAAGCCACTGGTTATCGTGGTCTCCGATTTCCAGAACCTGTCCAGCAATCCGCTATTCGACAGGACCTTCACGACGGCGGCGAAGTCCGCGCTGCAACAATCTCCGCGACTCTCCGTCCTGTCGGACGGCATCGTCGCAGATACGCTCGATCTGATGACCCGTTCGAAGGACGCGCGGCTTACACCGCAACTCGCGCAGGAAGTTTGCGCGCGCAATAACGGGCAAGCAGCGATCAGCGGCGCCATCGCGCAGGTGGGCGCGAATTATCTTCTGACCCTGACCGCGACCGACTGCGTCAACAGCCAGGTAATCTCGACGGACAAAGCGGAAGTGAGTTCGCTCGATGCGCTGCTTCCGGCGCTGGACCGGCTGGTCGAAGGCGTGCGGCAGAGGCTGGGCGAATCCGCAGACTCGATCGAAAAATTCAACGTGCCGATCTTAAAGCAGCGCACTGCTTCCTTCGAAGCGCTGGTGGCCTATTCCGAGGCCCATTACGATTTCAATCGTGGAAAATATATCGAGTCGATACCGCTCTTTCAGCGCGCCATTGAGATAGATCCCAATTTCGCGGCCGCCTATGACGGCCTCTCGACCGCATACGCCAACACGCATGAGAACAAGCTCGACATCGTCAATATCACCAGGGCCTACGAGTTGCGCGATCATGCGAGTGAACTCGAGAAATTGCATATCCTCATGCGCTACAATTCCAGCGTCCTGGGCGATATCGACGAGACCATCCGCGTCCTCAGGGCGTGGACGGAGCTTTATCCGGATGACGCGGCAGCTTGGGCCAATCTGACGAACCAGGAAGTGTGGCTGGGCGAAAATGCGGCAGCAATTCGCGACGGGCAACGCGCCGTCAGCCTGAACCCCAGCATGGAAAGCGCTTATGTCGTGCTCGCCACGGCCTATATTCATTCCGGCCGGCTGGGCCCCGCTGCTGCGACCTGCGCGCAATCCGTAGCGCGACACCTTGATGGCTTCGGCACCCATCGGGCGTTGTACGAGATCGCATTCCTGCACCGGGACACCGCCCCCATGCAGCGCGAGATGGACTGGGCCAGCGGCAAGCCGGCCGAACGTTTCATGTTGACCGAAGCCGGTCAGACTGCCTTCAGCCAGGGACAGATTCAGAAGGGCCTCGATATTTTCGCGCATGCGCTCAATATGGGAAAAAGCCTCGGCCTCGGAAACTATATGGCCGCCGCCAGCGCGCGCACGTTGAACGATCTCGGCGAAAGGGATCGCGCGCTTGAAACTTTGGGCCAGGCGCCCGCAGGATTCGATTCGCCCGACTACCGCTTCGATTTGCTGGAATTCGGCGACGAAACGAAAGGCAAAGCGCTGTTGGATGCGGCTCTCGCCAAATCGCCGTTGGATACGCTCCTCAACCGGGACTTCGTGCCCCAGGATCGCGCCATATCGGCGCTTCGTCACAACCAACCGCTCGAAGCGGTCAAGGCGATGGCGCCGCCATCCGGCCTGATCGAAACCCACACCTTCGATGCGTCCTATGTGCACGGCGAGGCCTATCTCGCCGCGGGCGATGCCTCGAACGCCGCACTGGAGTTCCGAAAGATCGCGGACAATCCCGCGCTCGATCCGGTTTCGCCGCTTTATCCTCTCGCCTGGCTCGGGCTGGCGCGCGCACTTCATAAAGAGGGCCGGATCGACGAGAGCCGCGCAGCCTATCAGAAGCTCTTTTCCCTCTGGAAAGATGCCGACAAGGATCTGCCGGCCCTCCAGGACGCAAGGCGCGAGTTTGCAAGCTTCTCGCCATCCTGACCTGAGCCGCGGCGGGCGGCCTTCCGGCTCCGTTCTTTCCGCTCCGCGCGCGGCGCAAACCGCGGCTATCCACCTTGTAGTTCGGACGCGGAATAACGTCGCGGACGATGGGGGTGTAGGGACTTGGGGGATTCCGCGGTATCTTTCTCAAGAAACCTCTCAAAACTTCTCAAACCGGCTCGCAGATGGACCAACGCTCGCCCATCGAAGGACGCTATCGTTTCGGGCCCTTCGTGCTGGATCCGGCCGAGCGGCTTGTGACGCGCGAAAGCGTGCCGGTCGCCCTCACCACCAGATTGTTCGAATTGTTGCTCGCCTTCGTCCGGACCCCCGGACAGCTTCTCAGCAAGAGCGATCTCATGGACGCGGTGTGGTCCGATCGCGTCGTCGACGAAGGAAGCCTCACACAGGCTATTTTCTCACTTCGCAAGGCGCTCGGCGACGGCGGCGAAGACGGCCGCTACATCACGACGGTGACCGGCCGCGGATACTCGTTCAGCGTGCCGGTCGAAAACATCGGTGCGGCGCCTCGCACGGATGCGAACCGGGAAGCGCCCGCCGCCGGGGCCACGCCGGCTGTCGCGCTGCCCGGCAAACGCAATCTGACTTACGTTTATTTAGCCGGCGCGATTGCGCTCGTTGCGGCCGGTGCGGCGCTCTACCTGTGGCCCAGGAATGCGCCCGCCGCAGGAAAGCCGCTTGTGGTCGTCGTTTCAGAATTCCAGAACCTGTCCAACAATCCGCTGTTCGACCGAACATTCACGACGGCGACGAAGTCCGACCTGCAACAGTCGCCGCATCTTGCAGTCCTCTCGGATGGTATCGTCGCGGACACGCTCGATCTGATGACGCGCGCGAAGGATGCACGGCTCACGCCACGGCTGGCGCAAGAGGTTTGTGCGCGCAACAATGGGCAAGCGGCTGTGAGCGGAACGATCGCGCAGGTTGGCGCAGACTATCTCCTCACTCTGACAGCGACCGACTGCGTCAGCAGCCAGGTAATCTCGACGGACAAGGCCGAGGTGAACTCGCTCGATGGACTGCTGCCGGCGCTGGACCGGCTTGTCGAAGGCGTGCGGCAGCGGTTGGGCGAATCCGCGGACTCGATCCAGAAATTCAATGTGCCCATTCTCAAGCAGCGCACCGCTTCGTTCGAAGCGCTGGTGGCCTATTCCGAGGCCCATTACGATTTCAATCACGGAAAATATATCGAGTCGATACCGCTCTTTCAGCGCGCCATCGAGATCGATCCCAATTTCGCGGCGGCTTATGACGGCCTTTCGACGGCTTATGCGAACATGCATGAAGGCAAACTGGCCGCCGCCAATATCACCAAGGCTTACGCATTGCGGAACAATGCGAGCGAATTGGAGAAGCTGCATATCCTGATGCGCTACGACAACAGCGTCCTCGGCGATATCGACGAAACCATTCGCGTTCTGAAGGCATGGACGGAGCTGTATCCGGACGATGCCTCGGCGTGGGACAATCTCTCGAACAGCGAGAATTGGATCGGCGAATACGCGTCCGCAATCCGCGACGGCAAGCAGGCCGTCGCCATGAGTCCAATAGTGGAGACTGCCTTTGTCGTTCTCGCGCGTGCCTATCTTCATTCGGGCAAATTCGATCTGGCCGCCGAGAGCTGCAATCAGGCAATCGCCAAGCATCTCGACGGATTCGACACGCACCGCATTTTGTTTGACATAGCCTTCGCGCGCGGTGACATGGCGGCTGCGCAGCGCGAACTCGATTGGGCGAGTGGAAAGCCAGCAGAGCGATTCATGCTGATCGAGGCCGGACAAGCTGCCTTCAGCCAGGGTCGGATTCATAAGGGTCTTGATCTCTTTGTCCGCGCTGTCGAACTCGGCAAGAGTTCCGGACTCGGGAATTACGTGGCCGCGCCTGATGCGAGGCTGCTCTACGATCTGGGTGCGAAGGATTTGGCGCTCGCTTCTCTCGGCCAGGTTCCGGCTGGTTTCGATTCGGAGGACTACCGTTTCGACCTGATGGAATTCGGCGACGAGGCTCAGGGCGAGACTCTTATGAATGCGAATCTCGCCAAGGCGCCTTCCGATACGTTGCTGAACGAAGTATTCGCGCCGGAGGATCGCGCTGTGCTGGCGCTGCGGCGCGGTCAGCCGCTCGAAGCCATCAAGGCGCTTGTTCCGGCCGCGCCCATCGAAATGCGGACATTGGACATTCCTTATGTGCGCGGAGAAGCCTATCTCGCGGCGCATGACGGCGCCCGTGCCGCGGTCGAATTCCGAAAGATCGTGGACAATCGCGGTGTCGAGGCGGTCTCGGCGCATTATCCGCTGGCGTGGCTCGGATTGGCGCGCGCACTTCACATAGAGGGTCGGATCACCGAGAGCCGCGCCGCCTATCAGCAAGTGCTCAAGCTCTGGAAAGACGCCGACGCGGATCTGCCGGCCCTCCAGGACGCAACCCGCGAATTCGCCCGCTTCTCGCCGTCCTGATCTCGCGCCCTTCGAAAGTCCCGATTTCTGCGGATTTTGAGAAGATTTGAGAACGTTTGAGTCGCTTTCCAGACCCTCCCGGTTCAATTCGTCCGACGGCGCTCGACGGAGCGCGTTGCAGCGCAGGAACCACGCACGGAGGATCGAATGACAACGACCGTTATCACGACCATCGAACAGGGCGCCGAGCAGACCTTCGTGGGCGGCAGCCTGCTGGTCACGAGCACGGGCGGCTTCATCGACCCGAACGGCGATGCGTTGGCAATCGAAGCCACGGCCCGGTCGCCGGTGGGAACCGTGACCATCGAAAACGGCGCGCTCGTGTTCGGCGATGGAAACGGAATCGATTTCACCGGCTTCGACGATGGTGCCCAGTTCCTCATCGACGGCACGGTGCAGGGAAATGCCATCGGCATGAACCTGATCGACGCACAGGGCGATACGGGAAGCGCCACAGTCACAATCGGCTCGACGGGGAGCGTGAACGGCGGCGGCGCGGAGGGAATCCTGGCCGACACCAGCACCACCGTGATCACAAATCACGGGCTCATCAGCGGACCCGATGTGGCCATTGCCGCGGGCGGCGCCAATACCAGCACCACCATCACGAACACCGGCACCATCGACGGCCAAGTGCAACTCGAGCAGGACGGCACATCGATCGTCACCGACACGGGCACGATCGATTCGAGTTATTACTATGGCATCTATGCGAGCGGGGGAACGTTCGCCACGCTGACGGTGGATGGCGACGTCATCGGCAACAGCGCCGGAATTTACGCAGCCGGAACAAGCACATCGCTCGTGGAGGGACCGCATGGCGTGATCACGGGTCTCGACGGCGTTGTGTTTGCGGGCGTGGCGACGGCGACCGTGGACGGCAGCATTGTCGGCAGCCAGGACGGCGTCGACCTCATGGCGTCGAACTCCACCATCACTATCGGAAATACGGGGTCGCTGGGCGGTGCGAGCGGCGATGGTCTCAACATCTCGGGCAACAACGATCACATCGACAATGCGGGCGTCATCAAAGGCACGACAGGCGTGCTTGCGAACTACGACGACACGTCGTTTGTGATCCAGCTCGTCAACACCGGCACGATTCTGGGCGGCGTCGTTTTCGCGGAGAGCAGCAGCGACTCGATCTCGAATGCGGGCGGCAAGATCGGCGGCGGCGTGTCGCTGGGTCTGACGGACACGCTGGACAATGCGGACGGCACCATCGGCGGCGGCGTCATCATGGTTGGGGGCGATACTCTCACCAACAGCGGCACGATCGGCGGCGGCATTCAGGCTGACGGCGGAGAGACGATCGCCAACTCCGGCACCATCACCGGCGGATTGCTCGAACTCAGCGCTACCAGCGATACGATCGACAATATGGGCAAGTTCATGGGCTATTTCTCGGGCGGATCGGCTTATCTGACGAATTCCGGCACGATGCACGGCGTGGTTTATTTCGCCGACCAAAGCACGCTCGTGAATTCCGGCACGATCACAGGCGAGGTGCAGTTCGGCGCTTCGGACAACTATTTCACCAACACCGGCACGATTCACGGGGAGGTCGCGCTGGGCGCAGGCGACAGCTTCACCAATGACGGCGCGATCCACGGGTTTGTCGTCGCCGGCGTGGGCGACCAGCTCGACATGGGCACGGGCACGGTCACGAGTTCCATCGGCGCCGCGGCAAGCGACCTGTTCGAGTTCAAGGGTTCCTTCGGCGAATATCAGATTTCCGGCTTCGAGGGCTATGTCGGCCACAAAACGACTTTCGACATCATAGATTTCGCCAGCGACGATTTCGCGAATTACACGGCCCTTCAATCGCACATGGCGCAGGTCGGCGCCGACGTCGTCATCACGCTCGATGCTACCGACGACATCGTGCTCCTGGGGACCAAGCTCACCCAGCTCACCACGCACGATTTCCTGTTTTATTAAGCCTTGGGGCCGGCGTTGCGGTCCCGCTTTCTCCCATTTCGGGACTGCTCGTCGGCACTGTCTCAGTTTGAATTTTCCGCCCCGTTCGTCGCTTTCCGGTAACTAGAGCCATTTTGGTTTGAGA
>PLJH01000082.1:7162-15577 GCA_003139615.1 Alphaproteobacteria bacterium | reverse complement strand
ACTCATTCCAAAACCGCTCTAGTCGGCGTAACTACGGGCCTGGCTGATCGCGGAATCGGCCTGGTACATCGCCTGATCGACGGCCGTCCTGTAGCAGGGCGGGCTGTCGTCGGCGCTGATCGGATACATTGCATCCAGGCGCTGGCACATCATGCGCGCGGTATATTCGATGCGGTGCCGCAATTCGCGAGCGCCCCAATCCGTACGTAAATCGAGATCGTCAAACCGAACGGCCTGCGAGATCGCGACATCCTGGATGGGCGCGCCCAAATCGCCGCGCTGCTCGTGCCGGCGCGGGCCATAAACGGTGATTTCTTCGGGCGGGCCGGAAGCCGGGCCGTAACCTGGCGGCGGCGCGTAGTTCGGTCCGTAATTCGGCGGAGGCGCGTAGTTCGGATTGTAGTCCTGCGCGTTCGCCGAAGACACAGCCAGCGCAAGTCCGAAAGCGCTCGCCGCCAATAAAAGCCGGGCGGATGAATGAAGCATGATCGTGTTCTCCCAAGTCACACCCCAAGCCCGTTTCCGAAACCAACGTATCGCAAGCACCGCCCAGAAAACGATTGCACCGGAAACAGGTTCCGAAGAATTAACCTTCGTCGACATACGCATTTGATAACCCGCCGTCTCTCATCCGAGATGCACGTCCTTCTGTTGGCTCACGTCGCGGCCGTCGCCGCTTTTCAGGCGATAGAAGACCGCCGTCGACAGAATCGTGAAAACGCCCAGCACGAGAAAGGCTTCATGCAGCCCGCGGATCATCTCGTCCGGATTGGTATGCACGCTCATGGGAATGAAAAATGCCGTCGTGAGTCCGGCGACGGCAACGCCGAAACTGATCGCCATCTGCTGCGCGGTGCCGGCAATCGAACTCGCGCTGCTGGCCTGGCGGGGTTTGATGTCGGCGTAAACGAGTGTGTTCATGCTGGTATATTGCAGCGAGGTGAGCACGCCATAGGCGAAGGCCTGCAGCAGGATCAACCACATGGGCGTCTCGCGGCTGATGGTTGCGAAGACCATCAACAGTACCCCCAGCAGGATCGTGTTCGAGACCAGGATGCCGCGATAGCCGACGCGCTGTAAGATCTGGGTGATGAAAATCTTTGTGCTCATCGCCGCCAGCGCTTGTGGCATGATCAAAAGTCCCGATTGCACGGGCGTGTAGCCGAGGCCCACCTGATAGAGCAGCGGCAGCAGGAACGGCACGCCGCCGATGCCGAGCCGCGTGACGAAGCTGCCGACGACCGAAGCAGCGAAAGTGCGGATGCGGAACAGGCTCAGCTGCAGCAGCGGATACTGTGTGTGGGCTGCGTGCAGGCCGTAGCCCGCAATCAGCACCAACGAAATCGCCAGCAGCCCCAGGACTTCGCCGGTGCTGAGCAGGTGATCGCCGAAGATCTCCAGCACGTAAGACAGCAACGCTACACCGGAGCCGAACAGGATGAGCCCCTCGATATCGAGCGGCTTCACATTCGGCTCGCGGTAATCCGGCAGATGCGTGTAGACGAGGACAAGCCCGACAAGGCCAACCGGCAGGTTCAGATAAAATACGAATCGCCAGTGAAGATAATCGACGATCAATCCGCCCGCGAGCGGCCCCAACATCGGCGCAATCAAAGCGGGGATCGCAACAAAGCTCATGGCGCGGACGAGTTCGGATTTGGCGAATGTCCGCACGAGCGTTAGCCGCCCCACGGGAACCATCATCGCGCCGCCGAAACCCTGCAGTACGCGGCAGGCGACCAGCAGATGGATGTTGCTCGACAGTCCGCACAGCGCGGAGCCCAGCGTGAAGACCCCGATGGCGGAGGCAAACACGCGTCGCGTGCCGAAGCGATCGGCCATCCAGCCACTAATCGGAATGAAGACGGCGAGGCTCAGCGTGTAACTCGCCAGCACCGACTTCATGCTGAGGGGGGCCACGCCGAGCGCTTTCGCCACGACCGGAACGGCTGTGTTCAGGATCGTGGTGTCGAGCGATTCCATGAAGAACGCGACGGCCACGAGCCACGGCAAAATCCGCTTGACGTTCGCGGCAGAGGCCAGCGGCGCGCCCGCACCCGTGTCCGTTTTCGCCATTGGGGTCCATTCGAGGCGTTGGATGGAACTCTTATAGCCTGCGGTGCGCCGCTACAATCAAGCCATGAGCCGGACGCGGTGCTCGCTTGCCAGACAGGCAGGGGCGGGGTTTGTTACGCGGCCTATAATCCCCGACCTTCAACGGTCCGCAGACAGGGTCTCCCAGATGAGAATTCAACTTTGGTGGCGCATCGCATTGTTTGCGGCGGGTCTCGCCGCGTTCGCCCAATCGAGTGTCGCCGACGAGCACACGCTCATGCGGTTCCCCACGCTTTACCGCAACACGATCGTGTTCGAGGCGCACGGCAATCTTTGGCAGGTGCCGCGCTGGGGCGGCATGGCGAGCCGGCTGACGGCCGATCCCGGCTACGACCTGATGCCCCGCTTTTCGCCCGACGGCAAATGGATCGCGTTCACGGGCGCCTATCAGGGCAACCAGGATGTCTATGTCATTCCGGCGCGCGGCGGCGAGGCTCAGCGGCTGACCTACCATTCCGACGTGGTCGACACCGCGCCCACCCGCTGGGGCCCCGACAATATGGTCATCACCTGGACGCCGGATTCGAAGAACATCGTGTTCCTGTCGCGCCGCATGGCGTGGAACAGCTGGTTCGGGCGGTATTTCTCGGTGCCGGTCGGGGGCGGAATGGCGACGCCGCTGCCGCTCGACCGCGGCGGTCTGTTCACATACAGCCCCGACGGAAACTCGATCGCCTATAACCGCATCTTCCGCAATTTCCGCACCTGGAAACGCTATCAGGGCGGGCTCGCGCAGAATGTCTACACTTACAATTTCCCCACCAAGAAGCTGACGCAGATTACGAACTGGATCGGCACCAATACCGCGCCCATGTGGTACGGCAACCGCATCTATTTCCTGTCGGATCGCGATTCGAACCGCCGCGAGAACATCTGGGTCTATGATTTCGGCACGAAGCAATATCGCGAGATCACCCATTTCACGAATTACGACATCGATTTCCCGAGCCTTGCCACGGGTGCTGCGGGACACGACGCCATCGTGTTCGCGCAAGGTGGCTCGCTTTGGGTGATCGATCTGCCCAGCGAAGCGATCCATCATATCGGCGTGGGCGTTCCGGACGACGGCACGCGCACGGGCCCGCGCTATAGCGATGCGAGCAAGGCGATCCGCGAACAGGATACGTCGGGCAATATCGATTACGCGTTGGCGCCGAACGGCAAGCGCGCGGTGTTCTCGGCGCGGGGCGATCTTTTCACTGTGCCGGCCGAACATGGCGCGACGCGCGATCTGACCGCAACGAGCAATGCCGACGAGGATCATCCGACCTGGTCGCCCGACGGCAAAACCATCGCCTACACGACGGACGTGACGGGCGAGCACCAGATCGCGATCCGCCCTGCGGAAGGCGGGACCGAGAAAATCCTCACCCATTTCACGAGCGGTTTCTATTACAGCCCTATCTGGTCGCCGGACGGCAAGCGGCTTGCCTTCGCGGACGGCAATCATCGCCTGTGGCTGCTTGATGCCGGCAGCGGCAGTGCGGTGCAGGTGGCACAGGACACCTATAATGAAATCCACGATCAGGCGTTCTCGCCGGACGGGCGCTGGCTCGCCTATAGCGTGACCGGCGCAAATCAGCAGCGCGGCATTTGGATCGACAATATCGGCAGCGGAAAATCGACGCGCGTGTCGGGTCCGCTCACCAACGATTATTCGCCCGTGTTCTCGCCCGACGGCAAATATCTCTATTTTGTCTCGACGCGCCATGAGAATCCAACGGCCAGCGAGACCGAATTCAACATCGCAACGCTGGAGATGGACGGCATCTATGTCGCGACCCTGCGCAAGAACGAACCGTCCGCTTTCGCGCCGCGATCCGACGAAGGCGCGGTCGAGCCGGACAAGGACGATAAAGCCAAGCCCTGGAAGCCGGGCGCTTCGCCCGCAATCAACATCGATTTCGATGGATTGATGGCGCGTGCCGTGCCGGTGCCGATCCCGGCTGCGGATATCGCGCAGCTCGATGCGCGCGGCGACCTGATTTATTACCAGACCCAACAACCGCAAATGATCGACGGGCCTCTCCCCGGCGGAAAATCGACGCTTTATGCCTACGATCTCGGCAAGCGCAAGAAAACCGCGATCGTCGAGGACCTGAACGGCTACAGCCTTTCGGCCGACGGCTCGGCGCTCCTGTTCAAGAAGACCGGTGCGGGCGAAGGCGGCGGTTTTTCCATCGTCGATGCGAAGCCGCAGGACGACGACAAGAAAGCCGATCCCAAGGCGCTCGATCTCGACCATATGAAGGCCCGCATCGAGCCGACCGCCGAATGGGCGGAGATGTTCAACAATGCGTGGCGGCTTGAACGCGACCTGTTCGTCAATCCGAAGATGAACGGCGTGAACTGGCCGGCCGTGCACGATGCCTATGCGAAACTGCTGCCGTTTGTGGGTTCGCGTCAGGACCTGACCTTCCTGATCGGCGAGATGCAGGGCGAACTCGGCAATTCGCACACCTATGTGGGAGACGGCGACGTCGACGATCCAACCGATGCGATGCCCACCGCGATGCTCGGGGCGGATTTCGCGTTGGCGCCTGCTTCGGGACGCTATTCATTCGCGCACATCTATCCGGGCGACAACACGCGTGACGCCTATCGCAGCCCGCTGACCGAACCGGGTGTCGATGTGCATCAGGGCGATTTCCTGCTGGCGGTGAACGGTCACGAACTGAAGGCGCCGATGGATCCTTACAGCCTGTTCGTGGGCGTCGACGATCAGCCCGTGACGTTGACCGTGTCGAATGGCCCCAGTGGCCCGCGCCGCGACGTGACAGTCAAGCCGATCAAGAACGAACTCTCGGTGCGCGAACAGGACTGGATCGATAGCAATCGCGCCATCGTCGACAGGCTGTCGGGCGGACGTATCGGCTATGTCTATATGTCCGATATGGAAGCACTCGGCATGCAGCAATTCATCCGCCAGTTCTATCCGCAGATGGACAAGGCCGCGCTCATCGTCGACGACCGCTACAATGGCGGCGGTAACATCGACCAGATCGTACTGGAGCGTTTGCGGCGCATTCTTGCCGGTCTCACGACCAATCGGGAGCAAGCGGCGCAATCGATTCCGCAGCAGATCCTGGTCGGGCCGAAAGTGTGCCTGATCAACAATTATTCCGCATCCGACGGCGACATCTTTCCGTTCTTCTTCAAGAAATACGGCCTGGGTCCGTTGATCGGGACGCGGACATGGGGCGGGGTGCGCGGCATTCGCGGCGAGTGGACGATGCTTGACGGCGGCTACATCACCGTGCCGGAAGACGCGCAATATGGGCTGCAATCGGAATGGGTGATCGAGAATCACGGCGTCGATCCCGACATCAATGTCGACACCGATCCCGGCCAATTGCTTGCCGGCCATGACGCGCAGCTCGAGACGGCGGTCAATTACCTGCTGAAGAAGCTGCAGAACCAGAAGAGCGGTCTGCCGCCCGCCCCGCAACCGCTGCCCGCCTATCCGCCGCAAGGACAGATTCCAGGACCGAGCTTGTAGAGCAATATTTCGCCTCTCCCCATCGGGGGAGAGGCAGCGAGCGCATTTCGCGCGAAGCGGTGAGGGGGCGTTTATGCAGCGTCTAATCTTTTGAGCGATGCGCGCTGCATAGGCACCCCCTCACCCTGACCCTCTCCCCCTACGGGGTAGAGGAAAATTCAAATCTCACTTCATCTTCACCGCGTTCGCGAGAATGATCTGGTCGCCGCTTTGGGAGGCCATGGCGGTTTTGGGTCGCGCGGCCTTCAGGAAGGCGCCGAAGGGTGGGAAGGCGTAGCGGCCTTCGGCGAATGTGAGGCCCGTAGCGTCGCCTGCGAGCGTGAGCGTGATCGTTTCGTCGCGGCAGTCGAGGCTCACACAGGCGAACTCCGTGTCGCCGGACCAGCCGGCCGGCGGCACGACATGCTGTCCGCGGAAATCGACGGCCTGAAGTTTCGCATCTTGCGGAATCCGCAGCAGTATCTCGTCGGTGTCGTCGGAACCTTTGAGATTGAGCGTCACGACGCGGCTTGCGCCTTTCAACATGTCGCTCACGATCGTTGAGGTCGGCAACGGATAATGCGGCGCCCCGGCCGGCGTGGCATAGGCCGTGTGCGGGTAGAGCCCGGCATAGGCGTCCTTGGTCAGTTTCAGATTGCCGGCCTTGATCAGCGCCGTGGGGATCGGTTCCGCGCCCAAGCCTTTCCACGACGTATCCGCGATCCAGCGTGCATCGCCCTTCGCGTTCTCGAAATAGACGAGATCGATCCGTTGCGGCGAGGCTTGCTTGTAAGGCGGCTGCAATCCGGCCGCGACCGCGAAGCCGAGTGACAGCACGAAGGCAGCAGCCGCACTCGCGCCCCAGGCGGCACGCGACATGGGCCGCGCGGAAAGCAGGGGCACGATGGTCAACAATCCGAATGCCGCCGGAATCGTGAACAGCGGATGAAGCCGCAAGCCTATCAGCGTCTCGCCGCTGGCCACCAGCGCGATCCAGATGAGGAGCGCAACGATCGCGGAGACGAGCAATGCGATTTGCCCCGCCAATCCATTCCAGCCTCCCGGCGCGCGCGCGGTCGCGAGCAACAGAACGGCCGCGATAGCGCCGGGAAATACGAAATAGGGGCTGATACCGGGCAACAGTGCGGCGGTGACGATGCCGAATGTCGCGATCCACAACCAGCCACTCGCCGCCGCACCATGCGCGTTCGTCATGCGCGAGACATCGAGTGCGATCGCCCACACCGCGAAGGTGAGCGCTACGCGCAGCGCCAGAGGATAGGCGTAACTCGGATCAGGCGCGCCGGAGATCGTTTGTGCGATGAACGACACGAGCCATCCCATCAACCCGCAACCCAGCAGCAGCGCGAGCGGCATTGCCGCGGCGGCCAGCGTCGAACGCCAGCCGGCCGGTTCGCCGCGCGCAAGCCAAGCGGCAATTGCGAGCAGGATGAACACGGCAATCGCAAGCGGAAGCGCCCAGCTCGCCGGAACGCGCGGCAGGAATTTGCCCAGCACGCTCAGATAGACGTCGTTGCCGCCCTCGAGTGCCGCGTAATCCGTCTGTTCGAGCCCCGACACCACGCCCAGCAGATTCTCGCCGTGCATCTGGAGCGTGGCCTTGTTCAGATTCCGGCGCAGGTCGAAGGGCGAATGGTAGTAGCGGACATTGTCGGCGAAGGCGAAATTGAACGACGGGAACCCGTCATGGATGAAGAGCGTGAGGTCCGTGTCGTTGGGCAGGAATTTGTAGATCTCCGCATAGAGCGAACTGGTGCCGTAAACCGGCACATGCGCGGCATAGAGATCGATCAGCTTGCCGTCGCCGGGGCTCGTCTGGAACAACAGGCTCGGCCCCTTGGTACCGCGCGCCTCCACATTCACGACCACGCCGACGCGCGCCTTGAGTGCTGCGTTCTGCAGAAACACATTCGCGCCCAGCAATCCCGCTTCCTCGCCGTCGGTGATCAGCGCGATGACGGGATGGATGGATTTCGAACCCGCGGCCTTCAGCGCGCGCGTGGTTTCGAGCACGGTCGCCACGCCGGATTCGTCGTCCGAAGCGCCGGGGCCGGCGGGCACGGAGTCGTAATGCGCCATCATCACGATGGCCTTGCCCCGGCCGGGGATCACTTCGGCGATGATGTCTGTGACGGTGGCGCAGGCGACGAAGCTCAATCCGCGCCACGGATTGCAGGTGAATGCCTGATAGGTATGCGTTGGCACGCCCATCGCGGCGAATTCCCTGAGAATGCGCGCGCGGACGGCGGCATTTTCCGCGCTCGAAACCTGGTGTGGAATTTCGGGCCCGAGCACGCGGGCAAGCGTGGCATCGGCGCGGACCGAAGAGAATGCGGTCGCGGGGGCAGACGCATCAGCCGCGCGGTGCGGCGTGCCGACATATCCGCTGAGAAGCCAAATCCCGACCGCAAACAGCCCAAGAGCCCACGCGCGTAGAACAGCACCCATCACCAAATCCCCCTGAAGCGGCGGGGATCATAGCGATTTTGGAGGATGGAGGAAGAAGGGCCTGAATTTCGGGCACTGTTACAGTTTGACCGGCTCGGCCTCATAGGCTTCGATCAGCTTCACGATGTCCGGAAGTCAAAATGAAGCTCTCATCCATAGTGTTTGCGTCCATCGTCGCTCTGGCGGCGGTTGCGTTTGTAGCGGACGGCGCGTCGACGGCTGTCGACTACAACACCAACAAATCGAACTCGGGTGCCAAAACGACGCCGTCCGCAACGACGTGTCCCGCCGGTTACGTGTCAGACGGCAACAATTGCGTGGCTCCCCCGACGTGCTCTCCCCATTCAGCATTG
>PLJH01000082.1:0-7114 GCA_003139615.1 Alphaproteobacteria bacterium | reverse complement strand
GTTGCGAGTGCAATTCCGGTTACGTGTCACGCGGCAACAATTGCGCGCCGGCGCTGAAATAGCCGGGCGAAGCAACCCAACATAGCGAGGGCCGCCGAATGACCCGGCAGTCTTCCGTTTGTCACTTTTCAAACTGTAACAGTGCCGAATTTTGCCTAGGCACCTGCCGCTTCTTTGACGATGACGGAAAGTCCCGCGATTATCGCTTTCACCGCATCCGCACTCGCCGCGCCGAGGTTATGCCGTTGCACGATCCATGCGGGGTCGTTGTAGGTGAGCCAGACTTTTCCGTCCACGTCTTCCCAGGCGAGCGCCTTGAGCGGCAGATCGATGCCGGCGGTTTGATTTTCCTGCATCAGCGGCGTTCCGCCTTTGGCGTTTCCGAACAGCACGAGTTGGGTCGGCCGCAGCCTCATGTCGGCAATCGCAGCGCCGTCGCCGTGATCGACGACGGCAAAGATCGTCATACCCTTGGAGGTCACGCCCGTGATGAGCCGCGTGACCGTTTGGTCCACGGAGAAGTTGCTTCGAACCGTGATCAAGCCGTTGTCTGACATTTAACCCTCCGTTTGGCTGTCATCGTGCAAGCTGGAATTGTTCGAAGCGGTGTAGCGCTTCCTCTATCTGCTTCTTACGTGCGCGCTGCGAGCCTTTTTCGATCCACGTCCATTGTTGCACCAAAAGCTTCTGCTGCGCGCGATCCGTCTTGAGATCGACCACAGCCACGATCCTGTCGCCGATGAGGACGGGCAGGGCGAAATAGCCGAATTTGCGTTTCGGCTTCGGTAAATAGGCTTCGAAGACATGGTTGTAGCCGAAAAATGTCGCAAGCCGCTTGCGCTGGATGATCAGCGGGTCGAAGGGCGAGAGGATGTGCACGCGGTCTTCGAGCGGTGCGAGGTCCTGGGCCAAGGTCTCGGGCCGCGCCCAATGCTCGTGCTTTCCCATCCCGTCGAATGCCACCTTCACCAATTCGCTGCGACGCATGCGTGCTTCGATCGCCCGTCGCATACCGGGCTTGCGCGATGCGTCGAGATGGCAAATCGAATCGAGACTCACCAACCCTTGCGACCGCAGCGCGCGGTCCAGCAGATGGTTCAGCGTTTCCTTTTCCGGCGCGGGTTTGGGCGGCCGGTCCCAGCCGAAATGGCGGTTCGTCAGTTCGTAAGTCTTCAGGATGCCGGTGCGCCGGCTGACGGCCAGCGCGCCGCCGTAGAACGCCAGCCGCAATGCGCGCTCCGCCGGTTTGCGGCTCGCCCAGGCGTGGTCTTTCTCGACCTGTTCGCCATCGTCGATATCCCGCAATGAAAGCGCGCCATGCTTTTTGACACGTGCGATAACTTTGCGAACCTCTTTCGGGCTCACCGATGTCAGCCCGTCAGTCACACGCTTCCAACGCTCTTTCATCTCGGCGGCATAGAAACGCATGTCTCCCGTTGGAATATAGGCCAGCGCATGCGCGAGATATTCGAACACAGTCTTGTCGATGCTTTGCGCCCGATGCAGATGTTCGCGCCGGTAGCCGGGAATGCGTGTGAACAGGATGTGATGGTGGCAGCGCTCGATCACATTGATGGTGTCGATCTGCACATAGCCCAGATGTTCGATCGCCGCCTGTGTCGCTGCCGGCCCGTCGCCGAACGGCGCATTCTCGTCGAGACGCTGCGCGCGCAGCCAGAATCGGCAGGCCTGAGCAGGTGTGAGCGCGACGGATTTTCGGGTGGGCATGTGCGGGCGGCGATTTCGGATTCGGAGCAAGGAAGATTAGCGCACATTTGTGCTTGCGACAGTCAATGCACCAACTGGCAGCTTGAACACCCGGCCTTTTCGTCGTTCAAATGCAGGCAGCACAACAACAGGCACCGATATGCAGCTTCATCTGTCCACCTGGCCCGAGGTCGAGGCCTATCTCGCCAAATCCCGGGCGATCCTCATCCCCATCGGCTCGACCGAGCAGCATGGGCCGAACGGCCTTCTGGGGACAGATGCGCTGTGCCCCGAAATCATCGGCAAGCGGGCGGGCGACGAGGCGGGCATTCTTGTGGGACCGACATTCAATGTCGGCCAGGCGCAACATCACATGGCGTTCACGGGCACGATCACCTACCGGCCGTCCACCATGATTGCGGCCATGCTCGATTGGGCGCAGTCGCTCACCCATCATGGCTTCGAACGCATCTATTGGCTGAACGGCCATGGCGGCAACATCCAGACGATCACCGCGGCGTTCTCAGAGATGTATCACGGCATTACCTTTTCAAAGGGCGAGGGAGCGGGTGCCAATCATCAGCCGCTGCGCTGCATGCTGCGCAATTGGTGGGAGCTCGCGGGCGTCAACGATGTGTGCCGTCAGCTCTTCCCCGTGGGCGAGGGGCATCACGCGACGCCGTCGGAAGTGTCGGTCACCTATTACGGCTATCCCGAAGCGCAGAAGAAAGTGGAAATGCACCCCAAGATCGCGCCGCTGGGGCCGATCTATGATGCCGCCGATTACCGCCGTCGATTTCCGGATGGGCGCATCGGCTCGGACCCGAGCCAGGCGAGCGTGGAAGCGGGCGAGAAGATCGTGAAGGCCGCCGTCAAGGCCGTCATCAGCGAGTTCCGCCACTTCGCGGAGTCATGAGTTTCCTGATCGAGCCCTAGATTATTCCGGCGCAGTGATCTCCGGCAGCGAGATCGCAGATTGGCTGAGATCGATTGTGAGCGTGGGATCGCCCGTGGCAGGGATACGCGCCAGATTTCCATTATCCGCACCGGCAATAGCGACGCGAATGCGCTCGCCCTTTTTGATACGCACGGCAATCGGCATCAAGCCGATCTCGACCGCCTCCGCTTTGCCCGGAACCATCGGGGCTGCGTCGGCTGACAGATAGCTGTGCAGCGGATCGGCGGAGGACGCGACTGTGTTCAGCTTGCGATGCTCCAGCCGCAATTCGCCTTCCGTGAGATAGGTGACCTTGCCGCTTGCCGACACGTCTTCGAGATAGACGATCACTTCGCCGTCTGTGGCGCTCGTCGAGAGGGTGAGTTTGGCCAGCGGGTCGCCCGCCAGCTCGACGTCGCTTTGAAGCGGATCGCTCGTATAGGTCTGGAGTTTTTTGTCCTGTTCGGCGCGATCGGGATATGCCGTGCGCGACAATGCTTCCGGCGAAAGATGACGCGCCGACGGACCACTGCTCGCGCTGAGATCGACTTTATAAGTGTCTGTGCCGCCGGCCGCGGATGCCACGAGCGAATGCCTGTTTCCGAAGTGCCAAACGACAGCGCGCGTGCCGGCAGGCGGCCAGGAATTTGCGGTCTTCCAGCCGCCGCCATCGAGCACGAAATAATGCAGCGTCTTGCCGACGATCGGCGTGCCGCCCGCTTTCAGATAACGGTCGAAGAACGCCGCAATCCCTGCCGTTTGCTTTGAATAGCGCGGGTCCGGATTTGCACCGGCCGCTGCAAAAGGATCGGTGCTCATGAAGCCGCCATGGCTGAGTGCCCCGATCGTCAACTCCTGCGGATTGGAGAATGTTTCGAAGCGGTTCAAGGCCATGGCTGGCGAGTTGGCGTCGAACCAGCCCGCGATGGAATAGATCGGAACGCCGCTCGCCTCGATGGCGCTCTTGCGCGCAAGTTCGGAGATGTCGCTCAGCGACTTGCCGCTCCCGCAGATGCGACTGTCGCGGTCAGGTGCGGCGCGCCCGCAGGCATAGATGTCGTAGTTCGCGGCGTGCGCGGCCACGGCTTCTTTTGCCGGCGTGCCATCGGTGTCCGCATCGACCCGCTCGGGGCCGGCGACAAACAGCTGACAAGTTCGGTCGCAGGGGAGTTGGCCGTTGTTGAGTTCTTTTGTTTGTGCGCCCCAGTTGTAAAGGAACGCGTCGCTCAGGATGCCGCCCGGATGCGACGTGAGGTAGATGTCGGTGAAATCGAAGCTTGGTGCGATGGCCTTGAGCGCCTTGTGCCCGAGCGAGGCCATATTGGTCGCAAGCATGCCGCGATAGGAGAAGCCATAAGCGCCGACGCGACCGTTCGACCAGGGTTGGGCTGCGGCCCAATCCACGATCTCGCCGAAATCGGCGATCTCGCGATTGTCCATCATGATCGCGACATGACCGAACGATGCACCAGTGCCGCGCGCGTCCACCGTCACCACCGCGTAGCCGCGATCGTTCAGGATATCGACATCCGGTTCGCCCAGGTGGAAGAGGCCGAACTCGGCGGCTGCCTTGCCCAGAAACGAAAGGTTCGCACCGCGCCAATACGGCGTGCCCTTGATGAGAACGGGAACCTTTGCTCCCGGCGCCATATTCGCCGGCAAATCGATATCGACCGCAATGCGCACGCCGTCGCTCATCTGCACATATTGCGATGAATGCCGCAGTAGGCCGCCGGCCGTGCGCTCAAGTTTTTTCATGCCGTAAAGCGCGCCGGAGACAAGGATTGTGAGCGCAAGCCCAACCACTGCGAGGCCTGCGATGGCGGCCACGCCGATGCCGACCCACTTCAGAATTTTATGCATAACGCTTACCCATCCCATTCGCAGCACGAAACAACAATATCCCAGTGTGGCGGAACTATGGAGCGCCGCTATTGCATATTCCGAATAGTGAGCCTGTATGTTGGGCTGCGGTCAAAGCTGTCATCGGCGACCTAGGCCACTTCGCGGGAAACGCCGATCATCGCAGCATCCCGTCTGCTTCAAGTAGCTTGACGATCTTCATGGCGCGGCCTTGCGCGTCTCCCAGCGGATTGTTGGACAGGCAGACCACGGTCAATTGCTGTTTCGGAAACCGGATCATGTAGGTCGACGCGTCGATATCGTCGCCCGCATACCAGATCGTTTCCTGGCCGTCATAATTGCCGAAAACGAGACCGAACGCGTCGTTGTCCTTGTCGTGCTGGAACTTGATGCGTTTGTTCATCAGGGCTGTGAACGCAGGGCCCGCGAGGCGTTGCGAATACCAATTTGCGTCCCATTTGGCCAAATCGTTTATCGAAGTGAAAACGCCGCTGCCGCCGAAATGCGGAGAGTTGCGGTCCAGCCGGATATATCCCGCCCCATCGTCTGCCCGAATACCGACCTGCCGCAATTGGCCGAGCACTTTTCCCGACCGGGGCGCATAGCCGAAGGCGCGATGCGGAATGACGAATGTCGTGTCGTCATCGATCAGGCTCGCCGACATGCCCAGCGGCGCGAAGAGGCGATCGTGCATGAATGTTGCGAAAGTTTGGCCACTGACCTTTTCGACAATTCGTGTCAGCAACATGTAGTTGATATTGGAGTAGGTCCATTTGGTTCCCGGCGCATATTCGAGAGTCGGCTGCTTCAACGATGCATCGATCGCGTCGTTGCGGGTGAAATAATAGGCGGAATACCACGGCAGCGCGCCGGGGCGGGCGACATCGCTGTATTCATGAAGCCCGCGCGTCATGTAGACGAGATGCTTGAGGCGCAGCGCCGGACCGTATTTGGCCGTCTCCGGGATGTAGCGCGACACCGGATCGTCGAGCGACAGTTTATGATCGAGGATCAGCAGCGCCACCGCCGAAGCCGTGAACTGCTTGGATAGCGATGCGAGGTGGAACACGGTGTCGGGCGTATTCGGCACGCGGTCTTCCAGATTCGCGAGGCCATAGCCCTTGGCGTAGATCAAGCGACCATTTTTCATAATACCGATGGCATAGCCGGGTGCCATGGCGTCCACATCCGAAAACGTTGCGTCGACCCTGGCGGCGGTCGGGGCCGCAAGTTTTTCCGCCAAAACCGGCGATGCGTGGATTCCCGCCAGCACGGCGAGCGCCGCGAGCAGGCTCCGGACTATGTTTCGCAAGCTGAACCCTTTCGAAGTATCGGATACCCCATAGCCCGTCATGCCGGAGGTGACTACAGCTTTGCTGACATTGCCGGGCTGGGCTGGCGCCACACATATCTCATATCCGGCAGCTGCTCCTCATTGCGGCTGCCGTCAGTGAATTCGGCCGCGATGCAGCCATGGCGTTCGTAGAAGCGGCGTGCTCCGACATTGGCCTGGAAGGCCCAGAGCTGGAAGCCGTTCGGACGTTGCGTTTTCACGCGTTCGAGCAACGCCGTTCCCACGCCGCGATCATGTCGGAATGGATCGACATAGAGATGCGAGAGCCAATCGCCTTCGAGGCAGGCGAGCCCGATGACGTGTCCGTCACTCAGGGCGACCCACGTTTCCGCCGATTCGATGAAGCCGCGCACAAAATCGCGGTCTTCAAGGTCCGTATGAAGGTTCGGGAAGAATGCCATGCTTTTCAGCGCCGCGCTGAAAACGGTGGCGGTTTCGAAAGCATCGGTCGGGGTGGCGCGGCGGATTGAAATGTTCGTTCCCATGCGAGGGAACTATAACCGGTCGGCTTGACTTGTCGCGGGTGCAGGCCATGATCCGCCCATCCCAGGGGCGCCCTCCCAGGCCAAGGTTTTGGAGGGCTGAGATCGCAATCGGGCGAGTCCCTTTGAACCTGATCCGGTTCGTACCGGCGTAGGGAGAGGCAAAATGAACAAACCCATTCTGAATCCGAAATCCGTCACCAACGATGTGGTCACGCGCGGGGCGCTGCCCGGTTCGCGCAAGGTTTATATCGAAGGCGTGCCGTTCCGCGAAGTGGCGCTCTCCGGCGGCGAAGCGCCCATCCGGCTCTACGATACATCCGGTCCGTATACGGACGATACGCAGAAGATCGACATCGGGAAAGGCCTTGGCCCCCGCCGGCACGAATGGATTCTCTCGCGCGGCGATGTCGAGACCTATACGGGCCGCGTGCGCCGGCCGCAGGATGACGGACTGAAGCCCGGCGAATTGCTCTCCGTGCCGCAATTCGATCGCGGCGACCGCACGCCTCTGCGAGGGTTACCGGGCAAGCGGGTGACGCAGCTCGCCTACGCACGCGCGGGCCTCATCACTGAGGAAATGAAATATATCGCGACGCGCGAAAATCTCGGCCGCTCGGCCGTGCGCGAGGGCAACAGCTTCGGCGCCGCGATCCCCGATCATGTGACCGCCGAATTCGTCCGCAGCGAAGTGGCGCGGGGCCGCGCGATCATTCCGGTCAACATCAACCACCCCGAATCCGAGCCGATGATCATCGGCCGCAATTTCCT
>PLJH01000071.1 GCA_003139615.1 Alphaproteobacteria bacterium | reverse complement strand
TATTGACGTGCTGGCCGCCGGCGCCGCTCGAGCGATAGACGTCGATTTTCAGATCCTTTTCGTCCACCTGCACATCGACTTCTTCCGGTTCCGGAAGAACGGCTACCGTTGCGGCAGAGGTGTGGATGCGTCCGCCCGCTTCCGTCACCGGCACGCGCTGCACGCGATGCACGCCGCTTTCGAATTTGAGTTTGGCGTAAGCGCCCTGCCCCACGACTTCCATCACCGCTTCACGCACGCCGCCGAGATCGCTGTCGCTGATGCTGAGCATGTCGACTTTCCAGCCCTGAAGCTGCGCGTAACGTCGATACATTCCGAGCAAGTCGGCCGCGAACAGGGCCGCTTCATCACCGCCCGTGCCGGCGCGGATTTCGACGATGGCAGACGAGTCGTCGGCCGCATCCTTGGGAAGCAATTGCAGCTTGAGCGCAAGTTCGAGCGCGGCATGGTTCTGCTTCAGCGTCTGGCGTTCTTCTTCCGCCATCGCGCGCATATCCGCATCCGCCGCAGAATCGCTCGCCAGCGCTTCGGCTTCCTTCAATTCGCGTTCGGTCGTGCGATAGGCCTGCACGGCCTCGATGATGGGGGCGAGCTCGGCGTGCTCTTTCGACAGCTTCACATAGGCGGCACCGCCGGAACCGCCGGAAGCAAGCTCCGCCTCAACGGCCGCAAAGCGGTCGACCAGCCTGGAAAGCTTTGCCTCGGGAATCATAAAGGGAAAGATGCCGCGCTCTACTCGGCCGGCTCAAGTGCCATCGCTTTTGCGGTTGCGGCTTCGATCTCGGCGGCCTTCTTCTCGCATAGTTCGACGACGTGATCGACGAGCTTGGTATTCTCGAGTTTGTAGGCCGGCTTGCCGTTCAGATAGATCATGCCCGCGCTGCCGCCCGCGCCGCCGCCCGTGAAACCGAGATCGGTTTCGCGCGCCTCGCCCGGGCCGTTCACCACGCAACCGATGATCGAGAGCGTCATGGGCGTCGAGATGTGCTTGAGCCGCCCTTCCAGAAGACCGACGGTCTCGATCACGTTGTAGCCCTGACGCGCACAGGACGGGCACGAAATGATGTTCACGCCGCGATGCCGGAGACCCAGCGATTTCAGGATGTCGAAGCCCGCGCGAATCTCCTCGACGGGTTCCGCCGACAGCGAAACGCGAATCGTATCGCCGATGCCGGCCCACAGCAGCGAGCCGATGCCGATGGCGGATTTGACGGTGCCGGACATCAGGCCACCCGCTTCCGTGATTCCAAGATGCAAAGGGTAATCACAGGCTTCGGCCAGGCCGTTATAGGCCGCGACCGCAAGGAAGATGTCGGACGCCTTCACGCTGATCTTGAATTCCCGGAAATCATTGTCTTCGAGGATGCGCGCGTGATTGAGCGCGCTTTCCACCATCGCTTCCGGACACGGCTCGCCGTAACGCTCCAGCAGTTCCTTTTCCAGCGAACCGGCATTGACGCCGATGCGCATCGAGCAGCCATGATCCTTCGCCGCTTGGACCACATCCTTCACGCGTTGCGCCGAGCCGATATTGCCCGGATTGATTCGCAGGCACGCGGCGCCCGCCTTCGCGGCCTCGATCGCGCGCTTATAGTGAAAGTGAATGTCCGCCACGATCGGCACGCGCGAGCCCTTGACGATCGCGGACAGCGCCTTCGTCGCGTCCTCGTCGGGACACGACACGCGGACGATGTCCGCACCCGCATCTTCCAGACCGCGAATCTGCGCGATCGTGCCCCGCACGTCGGCCGTGATCGTGTTGGTCATGCTTTGCACGGTGATGGGGGCGTCGCCGCCGACTTCCACCTTGCCGACGCGAATCTTCCGCGATTTGCGCCTGGAGATGTCGCGATACGCTCGAACGCTCATCGGCTTGTCCTTGCTCAGTTCCCGCTATTGTAACGGTCGACGATTGCCTGCGGGTCTAACGATAATGCCTCCGTCACCTTACCGCCATGCCCGGCATTCCCCATCGGCTGGCCGTCCAGCTCCAACCCGACTGCGCTGCCGTCCTGGGTGGTCAAAGTGACGCCCACCAGATTGGGAACGTTATAGCTGTCGCCCGGCTGCAGCACCCGGTTGAGGAACACTTTTCCGTCCGGACCCTGGATCAGCACGTTGGTCGCCGTACGAACCCGCAGGATGACCCTCGGATTGACGTTTTGCAGACCATAGGTCTTGCCGGGCGGAAGGGCGGCCGTCTGGGTACCGGGCGCGGGCGGCGCGGTGGCCGGAGCCGTTTGCGGCGCCATCACCGCCGCCGGAGCCGGATTTGTTGCGGCCGGCGGCGCAACGACAGCCGTCTGAACGGGCGGCGTGGCGCGGACGGCCGTGGCGGGCGCGGGTTCCATCCTGGACGGGACGGGCGCAACCGGCTGGCGCAGCAGGGAATCCGCCGACATTGCCAAATGATAAGCCCCGTAAAACACCAATCCCAGCACGACCACAGCGATAACCACCCAGCCATGAGGGAGCCTCGATTCGCTTGAATCGGGCGCGATGGGTATCGGCTGCGAACTGTCCTGGCGACCAGCAATCTCGCCTTTAAACCGCTCGACGCACTGAACCGGGTCGAGGCCGAGATAGTCGGCATAAGAGCGCACGAAGCCCACGGCATAGGTCCGCCCCGGCAGCGATTCGAGCCGGTCTTCCTCCAGCGCCTCAAGATGATCCTTGCGGATCTTGAGTACACGCGAAACGGACGCGAGGTCGTCTCCGCGGCGCAGGCGAGCGGCACGGAGGTCTTGTCCTACCGTTTCGAGAGGCGCATCGGCGTCACCCGAGATTTCACGCAGGTGAATCCGCTTGCGGCTCAGCGCGCCGCTTTCGTCGAGCGTCAGGTGGGTAACTTTAGTCATCGGGAAAACGAATACAGCCTGGCCGCCCGGTACTCCAGCGGCACTGGCCATTTCTACGTCAAATTAATCTCGAATCGAGAACAGCGGTGACGTAACGGAAGCTGCTCGCTCCCGGCAACCAATCGAACCTATCCGCGCCCGAAACTCAAACGCAGGAAGCCGGTCGTCAGCCGCCAGGAACACCCGCTGCTGCCCCGTTTTGGTAGAGCTCAAGCTCGCGCCGCGATTCCTGTTGCTGCATATCCCATTCGTGTTTCGTCTGGCACACCCTCCTTGGCCCCAGGCGCGTCCCGGTTGTCGGCGCCATCGTCTTGCAGACCATGTCATTCCAATCGCTTTGAGAAGCGGCAGAAGCGGTGTCGGGAGGATTGGCAGTCGTCGTCGCGGCAGCTGCCGATGTGGGTGTTTCGGGATCAGCCAATGCGACAAGACCGGAACCAAGCAAACCAACGATTCCCGCCAAAAGAACGATTGAGCTACGCATCGGGTACCCTTTCCCTGGAGATGGATAAGTTGAGAGGACGCCCGCCCCAATCGCAAGGCCTCTGTCAACTGAATGTTGCAGATATTCAACGATAGTTCAACGTCATTTGATCATGACTCCGCGTTCGGCGGCGAACGCCGCCAGGCGCGTGCGCAGGCTGTGATCGGTGCGGCCGCACAATCCGTCCACAAAATGCGCGATCTCGCGGGTATCGAGGCTGCGGATCATGATCTTAACCGCACCAATATTGGCCGGCTGCATGGACAATGTGCGCACCCCTGCCCCGATCAGGGCCATGGCTTCCAGGGGGCGCCCGGCCATTTCGCCGCAGAGCGAGACCTCGCCATTCGCATCGCCGGCGCTGCGCACGATCTGGCGAATGACGGTCAGCGCTGCCGGGCTTAACGCGTCATAACGGCGTGCAACCCGCGGATTGGTCCGGTCGACCGCAAAGATGAACTGAAAGAGATCGTTGGACCCGATCGAGACGAAATCCGCACTGCGCAGAATCTGGGGCAGCATGAACATCAGCGCCGGCACTTCCAGCATCGCACCGACGAGGGTCTGGCGCGGCTGGGGCAATCCCATAAGACGGGCGCGCTCCAACTCGCGATCGATCAGTGCGCGCGCCGCATTGAACTCCGAGACATCGCTCACCATCGGCAACAAAACGCGCAACACCTTGTCGGCCGACGCCATCAACAACGCACGCACCTGGTAGCGCAGCAATGCGGGGCGATCGAGCGCGATGCGGATCGCCCGCCAACCCAGCGCAGGATTTTCTTCGCGATCCCAGCGGCCATAGGGAAGAATTTTGTCGCCGCCGAGATCGAGCGTGCGGAACACGACCGGCTTGTCGCCGGCGGCATCGATGATCCGGCGATAGAAGGCAATCTGGTCCGCAAGCCGCGGCATGGTTTCGCCGATCATGAATTGCAGTTCGGTGCGGAATAGTCCCACCCCGTCCGCGCCGGACTCGTCGAGATGCGGCATGTCGATCAGAAGTCCCGCATTCATCATCAACTGGATCGCCACGCCGTCGCGCGTGACCGCGGGCAAATCGCGCACGGCCGCGAATTGCGCGACGCGCTGCTCGCGCAAGGTGCGGCGCGCTTCGAACACGGAGACGATCTCCGCCGGCGGCCGCAATTGCGCTTCTCCGCTCTCGCCATCGACGACGATCGGGTCTCCGGCGCGGGCGGTATCGGCAATTCCTTTCGTCCCGCCGACCAGCGCCAAACCCATCGCGCGCGCGACGATTGCGACATGCGACGTGGCGGTCGCGTCTTCCACGAGCAGCGCGACAAGGCGGTCGCGACCGTAATCGAGCAGTTCCGCCGGCCCCATCGCGCGGGCGATGAGAACGGCATTTTGCGGCAGATCGCGCGTACCGTCCGACGTGCTTTTGCCGACGAGTTCGCGTTGCAGGCGCCGCGCGAGGTCCTCGAAATCGTGCAGCCTTTCGCGGAGGAACGGATCGCTGATACGCGACACGCGCAGGCGCAACTCATCCTGCACGCGCTCGACGGCCCCTTCGGCCGTGAGTCCCGTGCGCACGGCATCGTGCAATTTCTGTTGCCAGCCCTGATCCTGCGCGAAGAGCCGATAGGCCTCGATCACTTCGCGGCTCTCGCCGGTGAGATCCAGCTCTCCGGAATCGAGCATGGAGTCGACGGCGCTGCGAAGCCCGGCGAGCGCCATGTCGAGACGCGCCAGCTCGGCCTGGGGATCGTCTGCGATCAGGTGCTCCACCTTCACGCGCGGTTCGTGCAGGACGACCGTTCCGATGGCGATACCTTCGCACAATCCGTCGCCGTGGAATGTCAGCGGCCGATCGGGCCGCAACTCCGGCTCGTCGAGTTCGGCAATGTCGAACAGCCCGCCATGCGCCACGACCTCGGCAAGCACCATCGCCACGGTCTGGACCGCCTCGACTTCCTCCTCTTCATATTGGCGCGCAACGCGGTTTTGCACGGTGAGCACGCCATAGACCTGGCCGCCACGCACGATGGGGACGCCGAGAAACGAGTGATACGGGTCTTCGCCGGTTTCCGGGCGATAGGAAAAACTCGGATGACCGAATGCGTCGCTGAGATTCACGGGCTCGGCCGTTTCGGCCACGAGACCGACGAGACCCTCGCCCTGCTTCATGCGCGTGCGATGCACGGCTTCGCGGTTAAGGCCTTCGGTCGCGAAGAGTTCGAATGCGCCGCCGGCTCGCCGCAGATAGATCGAGCACACTTCCGCCACCATGATGGACGCGATCACGGACACGAGCCGGTCGAGGCGCGCCTGGGCGCTCGTCTGCTCCGCCATGATTTCACGCAAGCGGCGGAGCAGCGTACGGGGACTGCCGGCGCCGCTCGGGGCCATCAGCAGGTCTCCGTCCGGAGAGGATCAGACCACTCTTGAATTGAGTTGACGCAGTCTACCCCTTCCCGCTCGTGGGGAAGGAGCGCGCACGACGTGCGCGCCGGGATGGGGGGACGCGCGCGTCCGCGCGCCAAAGACTCTTTATATTCGCCCCCACCCTGACCCTCCCCACAAGGGGGAGGGAATGATTCCGTCGATTCCGAGACTTCTCCAGAATGCGGATAGATCAATGCGGAGATCATGCTTCGTCCAGCTCGTAGGCGGAATGCAGCGCACGCACGGCGAGCTCCACATACTCTTCTGCGATGAGCACGCTCACCTTGATCTCCGAGGTCGAGATCACCTGAATGTTGATGCCCTTTTCGGAGAGCACGCGAAACATGGTTTGAGCCACGCCGGGATGGGCGCGCATGCCGATGCCGATGATCGACACTTTCGCGACATCCCCATCCGAGGTCACATCCTTGTAGCCGATGGCCGACGCGTTCTTTTCGATCGCATCGAGCGCGCGGGCAAGTTCGCTGCGGCTGACCGTGAAAGTGAGGTCGGTCTTGCGGCCGTCCTCCGACACGTTCTGCACGATCATGTCGACATTGACGCCGGCATCCGCGAGCGGGCCGAAGATCGTGGCGGCCACGCCCGGTTGATCGGGAATGCGGCGCAGCGTGATCTTCGCTTCGTCGCGGGAATAGGCGATGCCGGTGACCGGTTTCTTTTCCACGATATCTTCCTCGTCGCACAGAAGTGTGCCGCCCGCGTCGGAGTCGAATGTCGACAACACGCGAACGGGCACACGATAAAGCATGGCGATCTCGACGGAGCGCGTCTGCAGCACTTTGGCGCCGAGAGACGCCATTTCGAGCATTTCCTCGAAAGCGATCTTCTCAAGCCTGCGCGCTTTGGGAACGATGCGCGGGTCGGTCGTATAGACGCCATCGACGTCGGTGTAGATGTCGCAGCGGTCGGCCTGCAGGGCAGCGGCGACGGCGACCGCACTCGTATCCGAACCGCCGCGACCGAGGGTAGAGATGCGGTTGTCGGACGCAATGCCCTGGAAGCCCGCCACCACGGCGACCTGCCCCTGCGCCAGCCGCTCGTTCATCAGGGTCGGATCGATCGACTCGATTCGGGCCGAACCGTGCATGGCCGAGGTCCGTACCGGAATCTGCCAGCCAAGCCAGGAGCGCGCGCTCACGCCGATGGCCGACAGCGCGACCGCCAGGAGCCCGGCCGTGATTTGCTCGCCCGCGGCCACGACGACATCGTATTCGCGCGCGTCATGCAGCGGCGACAGCTCGCGCGTCCAGCCCACGAGCTTGTTGGTCTCGCCCGCCATGGCCGAGACCGTCACCGCGACCTGATGGCCGCGGTCGACCTCACGTTTGACGAGGGACGCCACGTGCCGGATGCGATCGAGATCGGCAACCGAGGTCCCTCCGAATTTCATGACGATCTTGGACATCCCTGCCCCGGACTCTCGCGAGAATGGACTGTTGGTGGCATACATAGACGGCGGGTGCCCCGCGCTCAACGCCGAAACGAGACATATGACCGAGAATACATCCCAAACTTTGGCGCACCCTTCGGTGGACCCGGAGGAGATCGCGAAGTTCGCAGCGCTCGCCGAGGAATGGTGGGACCCGACAGGCAAATTCGCGCCGCTGCACAAGTTCAATCCGGTCAGGCTCGGCTATATCCGCGATACGGTGTCGAAGCACTTTGGGCGCGACGCGCGAAGCCTCAAGCCCTTCGACGGACTTTCGCTGCTCGATATCGGCTGCGGCGGCGGGCTGCTTTCGGAGCCGATGGCGCGGCTGGGATTTGCCGTCACGGGCGCCGATGCCGCGGACCGCAACATCCGCATCGCCTCGGGCCATGCGGAGAAATCGGGCATCGGCATCGACTATCGCTGCACGACGGCCGAAGCGCTGGCCGAAGCCGGCGAAGCATTCGATGTCGTGCTGAATATGGAAGTGATCGAGCACGTGGCGGATTTGAGATCGTATCTCGACGCCTGCGCAAAACTGGTTCGGCCTGGCGGATTGATGTTCGTCGCGACATTGAACAAGACGCTGAAGGCGCTCGCGCTTGCGAAATTCGGTGCGGAATACGTGCTCGGCTGGCTGCCGCGCGGCACCCATGACTGGAACCGCTTCGTCGAACCGAAGCGTCTTCAGGCGATGCTGCGCGATGCGGGGCTCGATGTGTTGAAGACGCAAGGCGTCAGCTTCGACCCGCTGGGCTGGGATTGGCGGCTGTCGGGCGATACCGATGTGAATTACATGGTTGTGGCGGAGAGACCTCTAATGCCTAAAGATTAGACGCGATCACCAAACCTCTCCACGACCGGCCCCCGAAGCCGGTCACCCAGCAGCCGCGCGTTCCGCCTACGCCCTGCTTTCGCCGAAGCGAAGCTTCGGCTTCGCGCAGCCAGGCAGGCAAGGCGTCGGCGGACCCAGATATTGTGCTGACCCGCCGTAGCTTTTTAGCGAAGGCGACCGCGAAGCGAATGGCTCCCTTGAAATTCGCAAGGCAACGTCGGCTCGCCGCGTTTCTACTTTCGCTTTGCAATCAAAAGCCTGCAGTATGGGAAACCCTCGAACATAAAAATCAAACTTAAACAAGCATTTAGCTTTGATTTTGCGATGCCAGAATATCCGATAGATACTATTTCCATTTTCACGGAAAAATAGTATAGCATCGTATTCGAACTTAGTTGGCCATTGCTCAAGACGCTATTTGGAGGAAACCCATGTCAAAGATTCTTGCTGGAGTCCTTCTTGTCTGTTTTGTTCCAGGTGTTGCCTTGGCGATTCCCCTGCCGGTCTTAAGTGTATTCAGCCATACTTCGGCTCCTGCTCACCACCCGTCTACCACGATGAATGTGCCAACCGGCTATCAGGTGATCGGCGGCGGCGCCCAGGTGAATTACGGGACCGGCGCCGGAAACATCCTGACGAAATCGTTTCCGGTGCTGAATGGTTCTCCTCTGCCCAATGGTGGAACGCCCAATGGATGGGAAGGAGACTCGAAGGACGCCGATATCTCGGACGTTTCGACAATCACCGTGTGGGCCGTCGCAATCAAGAATCCGAATTGGACCGTCTGCAGCAATTCGGCGACGAGTGCGGCGACCAGCTGGCCGGTGATGAGCGTACAATTACCGGCAGGTTGCGCGCTCACAGGCGGCGGCGCATCCGCAAACTGGTCCGGCGCGGGAAGCTACCTGACCGCAAGCTATCCGGATACAATCAACAGCTGGCGCGGAGCAGCCAAGGACCACATCCATCCCGACCCTTCCACAATGACGGTGTATGTCCTAGGGATCAAACCGGCCAGCGGTCCGCTTCCCACGGTCCTGATTCTCTCGTCGCCGTTTGGCAACTCACCCGTTTCTCATCCATCGAATACGGTCTCGGGCCCACTACCGATGGCCTATAAGATTTTCGGCGGTGGCGCCGTGGACTATTGGGGGGGCGCGGGCAATATGCTGACCGCATCCTTCCCAAGCATTTCAGGCATGAGCCCGACCTTGGTAATTACGGCCTGGAACGGCAACGGCAAGGATCATGAAGTCGTAAGTCCGGCGACGCTCGGCGCATTTGCAATCGCGTTGCACCCGTAGTGAGGAGTAGTCCGCAAGAAGTGTTCGGCGGGCGCTCCCTCACTCAAATGGAGTTCTAATTCGCCTCGTTGAGGTCGGGCGGAAGCGGTGCAACGTCGACGCCTTCCTCGATCAGTTCCCGCGCTTCCTCGATGGTCGCCTCACCGTAGATGTGGCGTTCTTCGGATTCGCCGTAGTGAATCTTGCGGGCTTCTTCGGGAAATTTCGGGCCGACGAATTCGGCGTTCTCTTCGACATATTTGCGCAAGCCCGTCACGAACTGGCGCGCCTTGCGCAATTCGTCCGGCGCGGATTTGCGCTCGCCGACCGAATTCGCGAGCGCCGGTGCCATGGGGGCTTTTTCGATTTTGTGGGAATTGCAGACGGGGCACACAAGCTTGCCGTCCACGGATTGCGAATCGAACGCCGCGCTATCCCGGAACCAGCCCTCGAACGCATGCCCCTTCGGGCAATGAAGACTGTAAACGATCACGCGTGGCTTCTCCGGGTTGTCACGAATTCAACATACAAGATGGGGGTAAATGGTTCGTTCTGCAAGCGAGCCGCCCAATAGGTGTAATGTCCCTATTCGGCCTTCACCGGTTCGACAATTGAATCGGGTTGCCATCCGCGTCCTTGCCGTCGCACAGGCAAAACTCGCCTTCATGGACCTTTCCGAATTTCGCGCCCTTCGCCACGAGCTTCTCCCGCATGGCCGCAACGTCCTTCGCATAGAACACAATCTTCGGCCCCTTGCGGCCGGGCGAAGGTGGTCCCGAATGCAGCGCGATCCGCGTGCTGCCCGCCGCAAACTCGCGCCATTTCGATTCGTTCGTGACGCGCTTGAGGCCCAGCACTTCGCCGTAAAATTTGCTCATCGTGTCGATCTGAGCGGTAAACAGAATCACGCGCGCCAGTTTCATTGCAGGCATATTAGGTTCCCTAGACGCTGCGATTGGAACGTCAACAGATCACGGCCCTTCGAAGGACTGATCGTGTTGAAGGTTGGGAATGCGCGTGCGCGCCGCCACCGCTTCCGCCGGATCGATGTCGGCGTAAATCACGCGGGGCTCCGTGCCGCCTTCCGCGATCACCTCGCCCCAGGGATTGACGATCAGGCTGTGGCCGTAAGTGTGCCTTCCATTGACATGCACACCGCCCTGAGCCGGCGCCAGAACATATGCGCCGTTCTCAATGGCGCGGGCACGCAACAGCACGTGCCAATGCGCCTTGCCCGTCGTCTCGGTGAAAGCGGACGGCACAGTGAGCGCGAAGGCATCCTGTTTCGCAAGCGCGCGATAGAGTTGCGGGAAGCGAACGTCGTAGCAGATCGTCATTCCGATCTTGCCCCACGGCGTCTGCGCGAGTCGCGCCTCGTGGCCGCCGGCGACCGTGTTGGATTCGCAATATTTCTCGCCGGACGGCAGATCGACATCGAACAGATGGATCTTGTCGTAGCGCGCTGCGATCACGCCGCGGGGATTGATCAGGAACGAACGGTTCGCGGTCTTGTCGCCGCTCACTTTGATCGCGAGCGAGCCGATCAGCAGCCAGATGCCGAGCTCCTCGGCGAGTGTGCGGAACGCGGGCAATGCCGGATCACGGTCTTCGATGAAGCTGCGGTCCAATTTGGCGCCGCCATCGGGCGCCATCAGGGTCGTGTTCTCCGGCGTGAGGATGAAATCTGCGCCGCCGCGCTTCGCTTCGCGGATCAGTTCGGAGACGCACTTGATATTGTCCTGGACGTCGTCGGTCGAACGCAACTGGACGCAGGCGGCCTTGAACGCGGTCATGATCTATCCGTTCAACAGTGAATCGAGTTGGCCGTCCTGCTCAAGCGCATAGAGATCGTCGCAACCGCCGACATGGGTGTCACCCACGAAAATCTGCGGCACCGTCTGCCGCCCGCCCGACTTCGCTTCCATTTCGCTACGCGCATCGCCGTCCATGAACACGTCGATCTCGTCGATCTCCGCGCCCTTCTTTTTCAGGAGCGATTTCGCCCGCACGCAATACGGGCAGATCGGGGTGGTGTAGATTTTGACGCGCGCCATGGCACCGGGTTCCTGACTGACCGCCTTTTATACAAGGCTTGCCGTCGGACGGACAACGCGGGCGAGCGTAAGTACCAGGACTTTGGCGGCGCCTGCCCGCTTGAGCGCCCGCGCGCAGGCATCGATGGTCGCACCCGTCGTAAACACATCGTCGATCAGCAACACGGATTTGCCCCGAAGAACCGGCGCCGCCTCGGGCGGCACGCGAAACGCGCCGCGCACATTGCGCCGCCTGGCCTTGGCCGACGGCATCTCGCCCTGGCTGGGCGTCTCCCGAATCTTGCGCAGGATCAGCAGATCGGCCTGCTTGCCCGTCAACCCGGCAAGACGTTGGGCCAGAATCGCCGACTGGTTATAGCGCCGCTGCCAGAGCCGGCGCGGATGCAGCGGCACCGGGACGATCAGTTCGGCCTCCGCCAGCAGCGCCCTCCCCGAGCGATCCAGCCAGCGGCCGAAAGCGGGAGCGAGATCGAGCCGGTCGGCCCGCTTGAGCGCGAGAATCAGCTTCTTGCTGCCCTCGTCGTAGCGCATGACCGAGCGCGCCGCGGCGAAAGCCGGCGGGCGGGCATGGCAGGCGCTGCAGATCGTGCCCGGCCCCGGATCGATATCGAACGGATAGCCGCAACATTCGCAAGCTGGGCCGTCCAGAAAGCTGATGCTTCCCCAGCAGGCCGCACATAACGAATGGGGCTCGAACACAGGCGCGCGGCAGCCGACGCAAAGCGGCGGGAACAACAGATTGAGCGCGCCTGCCCCTGCCCGGCGAAGCCCTCGCACAAAGCGCCTTTTCGTCTTTGGCCCGCTCTCGAACAATGCCGTCATCCCGCTTACTCTAAGCCATGGCGAATTTTTCCGCGACCGTCCCGCGAATCTTCGATTCCCGCGCCTATGCGATGCGGCGGACACGTGCTGCTCGCGGCGGACGTGAAAGTTTCCTGGAAGCGGACGTCGCGGAAAATCTTTCCGAGCGATTGGGTGCAGTGAAGCGGACGTTCTCGACTGCGCTCGATCTTCATTCGCGCGACGGCGCATTTCGGGTCCTGCAGGATCGCGCAACGAACTGGACCCGAACTTCCGTTGCGCGCGAAGATATTCCGCTGCCCTTCGAAAGCGGGACATTCGATCTCGCAACGAGCGCGCTGTCGCTGCATGCCGCGAACGACCTTCCGGGGATGCTCAGCGAAATCCGCCGCGTGCTGAAGCCGGATGGGCTTTTCCTCGCCGCGCTTTTCGGCGGCGGCACGCTGGGCGAATTGCGCCGCGCCTTTGCCTTCGGCGAAAGCGAAACGATCGGCGGCGTGACGCCGCGCGTGGCGCCTTTTGCCGATGTGCGCGATCTCGGAGGCTTACTCCAACGGGCAGGCTTCGCGCTTCCCGTGGCCGATGTCGAACGCATCGACGTGGCCTACAGCGAATTCACAACTCTCGCGAATGATCTTCGTGCGCTCGGTGAAACCAATGCACTCGCCGAACGCAGCCGAAAATTCCTTCGTCGCGACACGCTCACCGCGACGCTCGCGCATTACGCGGCAAACGACGCCGACGAGTCGGGGCGGCTACGCGCGACATTCGACGTGATCTACCTGACCGCCTGGGCGCCTCATGAGAGCCAGCCAAAGCCACTTGCTCCCGGCAGTGCGAAAACACGGCTCGCGGAGGCGCTGGGTGCTGAGGAAAAGTCCACGGGAGAGCTTGCGCGGGAATCCCAAAAACCCTGACCGACATTTGCCTCTCCCACACTTCGGGGGAGAGGCAGCGAGCGCGTCTTTGCGCGAAGCGGTGAGGGGGTGCTCGTGCAGGGTCAAATTTCTCAAACGTCTTGCGCTGCATAGGCACCCCCTCACCCTGCTCTCTCCCCCGACGGGAAGAGGGAAATGATCCCTTGACATAGATAACTCTGTCATATAGAGTTATCTGCATGAACCAAGGAGCCATTGCCATGACCCTCTCCCGCGACGAAGCCGCCAGCACTTTGCGCGACATCTCCAAGACGGAGCGCCGCAGTTCGGAACTGTTCGGCTATCGGTTCGGAGCCCCGCATTTGTTCCTGTGGGGTGCCATCTGGATGGTCGCCTATGGCGCCGGCTACTACCGGCCCCACTGGACGCTGGTATGGCCGGTACTCGCCATCGCCGGCTCGATCGGGAGTTTCCTGATCGGCTGGCGGATGAAGACCGGTCGTGCAAACGCCTTCGGTTGGCGCTTCGGCGGGACATTCTTGTCCGTCGTCCTCTTCATCGGTGCGCTGTTCGCAATCATGCCGCCCCACACCGATGCGCAAGTCGCCGCCTTCTTTCCGATCCTCGTCGCTCTCTTCTATCTGCTCATCGGCGTCTGGACCGGCGGCTCACGCATGATCGTGCTCGGTCTCGCGATGGGGGCGCTGACGCTCTACGGCTTTTTCAATCTTGCTCCTTATTTTGCGCTGTGGATGGCGGTTGTCGGCGGCGGCGGGCTGATCCTGGGCGGCTTCTGGCTGAGGCACGCGTGATGGATCAGCCCAACGCGATCATCCACCAACCCGTGCGCCTGAAGATCATGGCGGCGCTGAGGGCGCTTCCTCAAGGAGAGCAACTCGAATTCGTGCGTCTCAAGGCCATCGTCGGCACGACGGAAGGCAATCTCGGCGCGCATATCACGACGCTCGAAGAGGCGGGTTACGTCGCGGTCGAAAAGGATTTCGTCGGCAAGAGACCGCGCACGCGCGTCGCGCTCACGAAGGAAGGCCGACGCGCCTTCGAAGATTATGTCTCGGACCTGCGCGCCATCATCGATGCGACGCGCACGGAATAGCGGAGGAGATCGGTATGTTGAATCACCTGAGAGCCAACCAGACCATGATGCTCAAGGCTTTTGCGCTTGCCGGAGCATTGATCGCAGCTTCCTGCTTCAGCGATGCCGGAGCGGACGAGACCGTGACGCGCGATCGCTTCAGCGATGAGATTGTGGGGCAAGGTCGCGATCTCGTCTTCCTTCCCGGTCTTGCGTCCTCGCGCGACGTGTGGAAGGCGGAAACGGCGCGGCTCGAAAATCATTACCGCCTGCATCTGATCCAGATTGCAGGTTTCGCAGGGGAGCCGTCGCGCGCCAATGCGAGCGGCCCGGTTCTCGTCCCCACGGCCGAAGCAATCGATGCCTATCTGGTCGAACAACATCTGACGCCGGCCATGATCATTGGCCATTCGATGGGCGGCACGATCGCGCTTTATCTAGCCGAGCAGCACCCCGCCGATCTCAGAAAAATACTGCTGGTCGACTCATTGCCGTTCTATGCAACCTTGATGGGTGGCCCGACGGCGACAACCGAAAGCATGCAGCCTATCGCAGCACAAATCCGCGCCAACCCCGCAGGCGCAACAAGCGGACCCCGTTACGAGCAGACGCTTGCCGCGATGGCTACCGCCCAAGCCGACAAGGACACGATCCGCGCCTGGGGCAAAGGGAGCGACTCGTCGGTCGTCGTCAATGCGTTGGCCGACGATCTCACGCTCGATCTGCGCCCCGGCCTCGCGCAGATATCCACTCCGATTACGTTACTGTTGCCCGATTATGTTCCGCTCGGCGCGCCTCCGGGCGCAAATGCCAAAATGTATGCTGCGGCTTACGCAGCGGCCCCCGGCGTCAAGCTCGTGCCCATCACGAACTCGCTGCATTTCATCATGCTCGACCAGCCCGCGCAGTTCGACGCGGCGGTGGATGGGTTTCTGGGACAGTAGCTGTCGATCAGTTGGAGCGCGGGCTTCCAGCCCGCATGGCAGGCGATGTCTGCAAATTGCGGGCTGGAAGCCCGCGCTCCGTTTCCTCTTTGAACTTGCGTTGCACATCGCGCATGGGTCCAAGCGCTCGCCCGTGATAGACGCCCGGCCGAACGATGCTAGGGTGTGCGGTCGAAGGGGAAACATCCATGCTCCGCAAAATTCTCGCTCTGCTCGTGTTCATTGCTACGCCCGCCCTTGCGCAAACGCCCACGGATCAGCTCGCCAAGCCGCCGGCCGACGCGAAGGTGTGGTCGATCACCGACACGGCCGGGACGAATCACGGGCAGATCGCGCTCTGGACGGATACGAGCGGCACGCATTGGTCGCGCATCAGCATGAACTTCCGCGGCTTCGTCAGCGAGATGGACGAGCAGAACCGTTTCGCGCCGGACGGCACGCTTGAATCGATGATCATCCGCGGCAGCACCCCGTCGGGCGATGCCGCTGAAACCTACGCGGTGAAGGACGGCGTTTACAGTTACACGAGCCCCGTCGATCACGGCACGGGACAGGCCAGGCCCGATCTCGACTATGTCGCCTTCGGCGGCTCCTTCGATTCCTTCCTCTTTATCGTCGACGCGATGCTGAAATCGCCGACGCATTCCGTCGATCTGCTGCCGTCGGGCAAGGCCGGCATCGACCTGCTCACCACGCTCGAAGTCACAAACGGCAACGAGAGGAAAAAACTCACCGCCTACACCATCACGGGCTTCGGCCTCTCGCCGTTTCCGATCTGGATGGACGGCGACAAATTCTTCGGCGTGGCGCCGCAGATCGTTCCCGTCGGTTGGGAGAATGTCAGCGCTGCGCTGAGCAAGGCGCAGGATGAGGCGCTGGCAAAACTCGCGCCGGCCCTCGTTGCAAAGATCGCGAAGACGCCGACGGGGCCTGTCGTGTTCAGGAACGTCAAGCTCTACGATTCCGATGCCCGCATGTTCCGCGACGGACAGACCGTCGTCGTGGAGGACGGCCGTATCGCTGCTGTCGGTCCTGCGGCGAAGGTGAAAGCGCCCGCGGGTGCACAGATCATCGACGGCGCCGGCAAGACGCTGATCCCCGGCCTGTGGGACAATCACCAGCATTACGGCGACGATTCCACCGGTCCGTTGCTTCTGGCATCCGGTATCACCAGCGTGCGCGATCCGGGAAATTTCCCCGTGGAATCCACGGTACGACGCAAGCGCATCGAAGCGGGCGAACTTCTCGGCCCCCGTATCGTGCCGTCTTTGCTGATCGACGGGGCCGGCCCCCTCGCGGCACAGGTGGGCGTTGTCGCGCACAATTTGGACGAAGCACTTGCCGATGTGCATCGCGCGAAAGACGAAGGCTATTTTGCGATCAAGCTCTACGGATCGCTCGATCCGGCCTGGGTGAAGCCGATGGCCACGCTTGCGCACCAGCTCGGCCTGCATGTGCACGGCCACATTCCGCACGGCATGCGCCCGCTGGACGCCGTGCATGACGGCTATGACGAGATCACGCATATCTATTTCGTGATGATGCAGGCGATGCCCGACGACGTCGTGCAGAAATCCAACACCGATGCCCGCATCATGGGGACGGCGAAATATGCGGCCGATGTCGATCTGCATTCCAAGATGATGACCGATTATCTGAACGAACTTGCGCGCCGCCACATCGCCGTCGATCCCACGCTCGTCGTGATCGAAGCGTCGCTGGTGCCCGACAACGGAACCTTTCCGCCTGCGGATGCGCCCTATGCCGATACATTGCCGTCGCAATTCTCGCGCGGGTTTCTCGCGAGCGCGGAGGCTCCGACCGCGGATGTCCCGCGCGCCCGCATGCGGGCCAGCTTCGCCAAGCTCGTGGAGCTCGTGGGCGAAATGCACAAGCGGCACATCACGATCCTTGCCGGAACCGATGGCCCGGGCTTCGAGCTGATCCACGAGCTGGAGCTTTACGTGCAGGCCGGCATGACGCCGGCCGAAGCGCTCGCGACGGCGACGATCAATCCGGCAACCGTGTTCAAGCTGAAGAGCCGGACCGGCTCGCTCGCCAAAGGCAAGCTTGCGGAACTGGCGCTGATCGACGGCGATCCGTCGAAGAACATCGGCGACCTGCGTCAGGTCGAGCTCGTCATGCGCGACGGCAAGATGATGAACGCGCAGGCGCTGCGGGACTCGCTGGGCATCTCCGGACCGCCGAAGAAATAATCCGCGCCGAATTTACCAATTCCACTGCCGGTTCCGTTCCGGCATAGCCGATCTGCGCAAACAGCTTGTTGAAATAGTTGTGATTATTTCAACACGTGCTACGATCATAAAATGAGCCGTTCGAAGCCCCTCCTGATAAGGTCCAGGACCCAGCTTGAGGCCCTGTCGTCGTCCCTGCGGCAGGAACTGTGCGATGTGTTGGCCGAAAGCGGCGCAGCGTCCGTCGCGGAGCTCGCATCCATTCTCGGAAGGGCGCCCGATGCGCTCTATTACCATCTTCGCATTCTCGAAAAGGCCGGCTTGGTGACGAGCGCGCGTCGCCGGTTGCCCGGCCGAAAAACAGAACTCGTCTATCGCCCCATCGCGCGAGACGTGGCGATCGATCTCGAAGCGGCAAGACGAGACGGCAGCAAGGCGTTGTGCGCACTTGTCGGATCGATGCTGCGACTTGGCGCACGAGACTATCGGCGCGCATTTGGTCACCATGAGACCGTACTGGCTGGACCGCGCCGCGAACTCATGGTCCGGCGGAAAACCGCATGGCTCAAGCCGGCGCAAGTGCGCGCAATGATCAATTCGATCGAGCAACTGGACCAAGACATGTCCGGCGCCCCCAAGTCAGGTCGCCTATACGCCATCACAATCCTGTTTACGCCGCTAAAAACAACTTCGCGTGGACGCAAAAAATCGACGCAACGAAAGGCGCCAAAATGAACCTCAAGAGATTCCTCATCGCAGCTTCATTGCTCTCGATCGTTGCGCCTCTAAGCGAGGCCGCTGCCGGCCCGGTTGCCCATGTGGGCCAGTGTCCCGATGCCGCGTATGTCACGCTGGATGCCGGAAATATCGTGGCCGCGGACTGGGTGGAATACCGACCTGGGAAGGTTCACACGTATCAGATTCTCACCCAATCGCGCGTCGTCGATGCCACCATAGACCTTCGGCCCGACCAGACGGCGGCGCACAGCTCTGTTGTGTTGTCGATCGCGGGACAGCCGCCCGATCCGCCGAAGGAAAGAGACCTGGGAGCCGGCGCCGTCTACTGGTCCGATTTCATTGCGAGTTCCGTCATGCAGGCCGTGGCGCGCGCCGTTGTCCTTAATGAGGATCGGGCGGAGATCCCGGCCGCGTCGCTTTTCATCGACGCGCGGGGCAACATCCCCGTCGAACGCATCGATGCAACCGATTGGAAAGTGACCTATCACAACAAGCGCTACTTCGTGCTCACGGATGCGAAGGGGTGCATGATTTCTGCCACGCTTCCCGACTTTGGCGTTACGATCGAACGGCGCTTTGATTTTTCGCGCAGCGCATATCCGTTATGGCCGGCCTACGGCGCGCCTCCGGATCATGCCTATTCGGCGCAGGATGTGAAAATCGCAACCACGGGACACACGCTGGCAGGGACCCTGACTCTTCCTCCTTCAAACAAGCAGCTGCCCGCCGCAATCCTGATCACGGGTCTCAGCCCCACCGAGCGCAACAACGGAACCCCGCCATGGATGCCGTTCCGCGACATTGCCGATGCCTTGACACGGTCCGGTGTTGCCGTCTTGCGGGTTGACGATATCGGGATCGGGCAATCGACCGGCGACCACGCACCTTCCACCACTTTCGACGAAGCCGATGACGTGCGGGCTGAAATCGGTTGGCTTCGCGCGCAGCCGAATATCGATCCGAAACGGATCCTCCTGGTGGGTTACAGCGAAGGCGGACTCATCGCGCCGATGGTCGCGTCGCAGGATCGCGCCATTGCGGGAATCATTACGCTTGCCGGCCCCGGTGTGCCGGGTCCGCAATTGGCGCGAGAGCAGACGGAGGCGGCGGTGAATAGCGATCCGAATATCGCTCCGGCCGACCGGGAAAAGGAGATCGAAAAAGAACTCGCCGATCCGCTGACGCCGCGCGAGCGCGTATTCCTGACCATCGATCCGTTGGCCTATGCAGAGAAAGTCCGCTGTCCCGCGCTCATTCTTCAGGGCGGAGCGGACGTCACAGTTCCGATCCGATCGGCGGAGAAGCTGGCCTACGCCATGCGCGGAAACGGCAACGCGGATGTCACGGTGCGCATTATTCCGGGCGTCAGTCATTCCCTGTTGCCCGATCCATTGGGCCTACCCTCGGGCTGGATTTCTCTGCCGGCGTTCGTGACGTCGCCCCGGGTGCTTGAAACAATGACTGACTGGATCAGGGCTCGTTTCGGCTAGGCCGGTCCCTCAAGACACTCTCAGCGAACCGTTGGGAAATTCGTGACCGCCGAAGAAATAGGAGACTGGTTCACGGGCTCGCCATCGCGGCGGCGATCTTGCTGAAAAATGCGGAGTAGACGTTGGCGCCCAACAGATCGACGGCACCGACGATGAAGGCGGAGAGAAAGGCCGCGATCGTCGCATATTCGATCGCCGTCGCGCCGCTTGTATCGGCGAAGAAGACGGTCATAAGAGATCGCGCAGCATCGGTATGAGCGGCAGATCGGCCGCCGGCATCGCATAGGAATTGAGATCGCGCGGACGTACCCATTTTATCGCCTGTCCTTCCCGAGGCGCTGCGATTCCTTCCCAGCGCCGGCACACATAAAGCGGCATNNCACGCCTCCTTCACGTCGATCCCGAGCTCTTCCTTGAGCTCGCGGATGACCGTTTCCTCCGGCCTCTCGCCCGCTTCGATCTTTCCGCCCGGAAATTCCCATAGGCCTGCCATGCTTTTGCCCGGAGGACGCTCTGCTATGAGCACGCGTCCGTCGGGATCGATCAGCGCGCAGGCCGCGACAAGAACCAGCTTTGTCCCAGCCATGCTTGCATCCTCATCATGAAACCGGCGCGTAAAGGTCTCTTTAAGACAATCGTTCAACTTCGATAGGAACCGTTGATCCGGATGTAACCTTCGGTGAGGTCGCAGGTCCAGACCCGCGCCTTGCCGCGGCCGAGTCCGAGATCGACGCCGATCATGACTTCGAGTCCCGAAACGGCACGGGTTGCGGCCGCCTCGTCATAACGCGCAGCGCGCTCGCCGTTTTCCGCCACGACCTGATTGCCGAACGAGATGCGAAGTTTATCGCGATCCGCCGGTTCGCCCGCTTTGCCGACGGCCATGACCACGCGTCCCCAATTGGCGTCACTGCCGGCGATCGCGGTCTTCACCAGCGGTGAATTCGCGATCGACAATGCGATGCGGCGCGCGGACTCGTCGGACTCCGCGCCCGTCACGTCGACCTGGATCAGCTTCTGAGCGCCTTCGCCGTCGCGCACCACCTGCAGCGCGAGATCGAGCAACACCTCGTCGAGCTTGCGGCGAAAATCGTTCAGGCGCTTGTCGTTCGATTTCGCGATTGTCGGATGATGCGCGCCTTTGCCCGTCGCGAAGAGCAGAAGCGTGTCGCTCGTCGATGTATCGCTGTCGACGGTGATCGCGTTGAACGAGGTCTTTACGCCGGACGACAACATATCCTGCAGCACGGCCGCCGGCAGAGCAGCGTCGGTGAAAACAAATGCCAGCATCGTCGCCATATCGGGTGCGATCATGCCGGAGCCTTTGGCGATGCCGTTGATCGTCACCTTGTGGCCGTCGATCTGTGCTGCAGCAGTTGCGAGCTTGGGATAGGTGTCGGTCGTCATGATCGCTTCGGCGGCGGCGCGCCAGCCGCCGGCCGCACCGGCTTGAGCAAGCGAGCCGAGAATCCGGGTGATGCGCGAGGCGGGCAGCGGCTCGCCGATCACCCCGGTCGAAGCCATGAAAACCTCGCGCGCGTCGCAGCCGACGACGGCGCCCGTCGACTCGGCGACGTCGCGTGCACCCGCCTCGCCTGCCTTGCCCGTGAAGGCGTTGGCGTTGCCGCTGTTGACGACCAGCGCCCGCGCCGTTCCGCGCTTCAGTTGCGCCCGACACCATTCGACCGGCGCAGAGGACGTCTTGGACTTGGTAAAGACACCAGCCACCTGGGTTTCCGGCGCCATGACTGCCAGCAGGACATCGGTGCGGTCCTTGTAGCGGACGCCGGCCGCGCCGGTGGACAGGCGAATGCCTGCCAAAGGCGGCAAACCGGCTATCGTCTTGGGCGCCAGCGGTGATTTGGCCAGGTCGGAGGCCGGTTTGGCCGGCGCGACCTTTTTTGCGCGCGGTGCCGACATGGGGGCCTTCTTGCGGCCCCCTGCCACGGAAGTTGCCCCCTTCGCCATGTCGTTACCCCGGTGCCGATCTGCCGCAGGTTTGCGGCCGCGCGGAATAGGCCGGATTTGCTTGAATTGACAAGGGGGAGGCCCGTTCTTATCTCTCCCGCGCGGTCGAACTGCCCGGTCCCGGGTTTCGCGCGCGTTCGCTGGGTTGTCACCCCGCGGGGCTAAACCGGCCGCCCGGCCTCACGAGGAACGAAATGCTCGGCTTAAGCGGGATTGCACAACGATTCTTCGGCAACTCGAATGAGCGCAAATTGCGCCCGTTCTGGAAGCGCGTGGCCGAGATCAATGCGCTCGAGCCGACCTTCAAGCTCAAATCCGACGCCGAAGTGAAGGCGATGACGCCCGCGCTCAAGGAGCGGCTCGCGCAGGGCGAGAGCCTCGACGACATCCTGCCCGAAGCGTTCGCGACGGTTCGCGAGGCAGCGACGCGGACGCTCGGCCAGCGCCATTTCGATGTGCAGCTGGTGGGCGGCATGGTTCTCCATTCCGGCCACATCGCGGAGATGAAAACCGGCGAAGGCAAGACGCTGGTCGCCACGCTCTCGGTTTATCTGAATGCGCTTGCCGGCGAAGGCGTGCATGTCGTGACGGTCAACGACTATCTCGCCAAGCGCGACTCCGAATGGATGGGCCAGATCTACACCTTCCTGGGGCTCACCGTCGGCTGCATCGTGCACGGCCTTTCCGAGCAGCAGCGCCGCGAAGCCTATGCCTGCGACGTGACCTACGGCACCAACAACGAATTCGNNATCCTGATCGACGAAGCGCGCACGCCGCTGATCATCTCCGGCCCGACCGAAGACCAGTCGGAAGTCTATCGCTCCGTCGACGTGCTGATGTCGAAGCTGGAACCGGGCGATTTCGAACTCGACGAAAAACAGAAATCCGTCACACTGACCGAAACCGGCAACGAACACATGGTGGCGCTCCTGCGCGAAGCGGGCCTGCTCGCGACCGGCGACCTCTACGACATCGAAAACATCACGATGGTCCATCACGTCAACCAGGCGTTGAAGGCCCACAAGCTGTTCCAGAAAGACCGCGACTACATCGTCAAGGACAGCAAGGTCGTCATCATCGACGAGTTCACCGGCCGCATGATGGAAGGCCGCCGCTATTCGGAGGGCCTGCACCAGGCGCTCGAGGCGAAGGAAGGCGCGATCGTCCAGCCGGAAAACGTGACGCTCGCCTCCATCACGTTCCAGAACTATTTCCGACTCTACGAAAAGCTCGCGGGCATGACCGGCACGGCCATGACCGAAGCGGCCGAGTTCATGGACATCTACAAGCTCGATGTGATGGACGTGCCCACCAATCTTCCGGTCAAGCGCGAAGACCATGACGACGAGGTCTACCGGTCGATCGAAGAGAAAAACGAAGCGATCATCACCCTGATCAAGGACTGCCACGATCGCGGGCAGCCCATTCTCGTCGGCACGACGTCGATCGAGAAGTCCGAAGAACTCGCAAGCCTGCTCAAGCAACGCAAGATCAGGCACAACGTGCTCAACGCGCGTTATCACGAGCAGGAAGCCGCCATCGTAGCCCAAGCCGGCGTCTCCGGTACCGTCACGATTGCCACCAACATGGCCGGCCGCGGCACCGACATCCAGCTCGGCGGCAACTTGGACATGCGCATCCGCAACGAACTGGGCGGCGTCGTCGATGAAGCCGAACGCGCGGCACGCATTGCACAAATCCGGGCCGAAATCGCGGCCGACAAGGAACGCGCGCTGGCGGCCGGCGGGCTCTACGTCATCGGCACCGAGCGCCACGAAAGCCGACGCATCGACAACCAGCTGCGCGGCCGGTCCGGTCGCCAGGGCGATCCGGGAGCATCGAAATTCTTCCTGAGCCTGCAGGACGACCTGATGCGCATCTTCGGTTCGGAGCGCATGGACGCCGTGCTGCAGCGCCTCGGCCTCGAGAAGGGCGAAGCGATCGCGCATCCCTGGGTGAACAAGGCGCTTGAGAAGGCGCAGCAGAAGGTGGAAGCGCGCAACTTCGAGATGCGCAAGAACATCCTCAAATACGACAACGTCCTCAACGACCAGCGCAAGGTGATCTTCGAGCAGCGCAAGGAGATCATGTCCTCCGACGACGTGAGCGACCAGATCGCGGACATGCGCGAACAGGTCGTGGGCGAACTCGTCAACAGCCACATCCCCGAAAAGGCCTATGCCGAGCAGTGGGATGCGGTGGGTCTCGAAGCCGAGATCAAGGACATCTTCGGTCTCGAGCTTCCCATTCCCGACTGGACGAAAGAGGAAGGGATCGCGGACGAGGAGGTGCGCGAGCGCATCCTCAAAGCCGTCGAAACGCGCGCGGCCGAACGCGCCGCCAATGCCGGCCCCGATCTGATGCGCTATATCGAGAAATCGATCCTGCTGCAGATGCTGGATCACGACTGGCGCGAGCACATCGTGCATCTCGATCATTTGCGCCAATATGTGGGCCTGCGCGGCTACGGCCAGCGCGATCCGCTCAACGAATACAAGAGCGAAGCGTTCACGCTGTTCGAAGGGTTGCTCAGCAAGCTGCGCACGGACGTCATTCGTCCGCTGATGAACCTGACGGTTACGATGGACCAGCCGCCGCCCATCCAGCCGCCGAAGCCGATCCAGATGCAGGAGCATCACATCAATCCGCTGACGGGCGAAGACGAAGGCCTGCCGCCTCCCGAGCCGGGCGGTCAGAGGATTTCGCGGCTGCGCGATGTGCCTGTCGATACCAACGACCCGACGACCTGGGGCAAAGTCCAGCGCAACGCACTCTGCCCTTGCGGTTCCGGCCGCAAGTTCAAGCATTGCCACGGGGCATTGGTTTAAGACGGATTCGGGCTGCTACTCAGCCGCGTCGAGCGGATGAACCCGTCGCGCGATATCCGCGCCGCGATCGCGTTCGACCACGCCGATTTCGTATTGGCTTTGAAGATCAAGCCAGAACTGCGCGCCGTTTCCGAAATAGCGGCCCAGGCGCACGGCTGTGTCGGCCGTGATCGCGCGCCGGCCATTCAAAATGTCTGTGATCCGACCGGACGGCACGCCCAAATCCAAAGCGATCTGGTTGGCACTGAGTCCGCGCGCCTCAAGTTCGCGCTTGAGGAAGCGACCGGGGTGCGAAAGAAGCGGCATTGGCTTATCTATTGCGATAGTCATTGCGTGTGAACAATAATAGCGCTCGGCAGGCAAATGCCACCTAAAAAGACTCAACGCAGGGGACGCAAAGGATGCGCAGTGGCCGCGGAGGAAACAAAACGCGCGAAGTGCGCAAGAAAGTCCTTTGCGTCCTCCGCGCATCCTCTGCGTTAAATGTGCCACCGCCGCGAGTCACGCTTGACGAAAAATCGGTACTGGCCGCCAAATCGATGGGAGAAAGCTGGTGACACCTAAGCCCTTCAAGATCGAAGTCCCCCAGGCAACGCTCGATGCGATCAAGGAAAAGGTGCGCGCGTATGAATGGCACGAGATGCCGCGCGGCCCAGGTCTCGAAGCGAGTTGGGCTTACGGAGCCAATCTCGATTTCATGCGCGAGCTCTGCGCCTATTGGGTCGACCGCTACGATTGGCGGAAATGGGAAACGGAGTTGAACCGCTTTCCGCAATTTACTGCGAAGGTCGAAGACATCGACATCCATTTCTATCGCGTCGACGGTTCATCGCCGCGCCCCCTGATCCTCAGTCACGGCTGGCCGGGATCGGTGTTCGAATTCCTCGATATCATCGAGCCGCTGGCGCATCCCGAACGTTTCGGCGGCGACGCGAAAGACGGCTTCACCGTCATTGTGCCGTCGCTTCCCGGCTACGGATTTTCCGGCAAGCCCACGCGCCCGATCAGCCCGCGCAGCATTGCGCGGCTGTTCGACAGGCTGATGGTCGATGAACTGAATCTGCCCGGCTACATCGCGCAGGGCGGAGACTGGGGCTCGGCGATTTCCGGATGGCTCGGTTATGACGGCAAAGGCTGCCGCGCGGTGCACATGAACATGATGGGCTGGCTCTCGCCGGGCGTGGTGCCGGAGACGGACGAAGAGCGCCGCCATGCCGAAAGCTCGCGCCAATTGTTCGACGCCGAAGGCGCCTATTTCCGCGAGCAATCCACGAAGCCGCAGACGCTTTCCTACGCAATGATGGATTCGCCGGTAGGCGCCTGCGCCTGGATCGTGGAGAAATTCCACGGCTGGTCCGATATCCGCGGCGGCTTCGAAAACATCTATACGCGTGACCAGCTGCTCACCAATGTGATGATCTATCTCGTGACGCGCAGCTTCAACACCGCGACGTGGCTCTATCGCGGATTGTTCGAAGATTTCAGCGGCGCACCCGTGCCGCCTAAAGCGCGGGTCGAAAAACCCGTCGCCGTCGCGAATTTCCCAATCGACTTGATTCCGTTTCCGCCCCGCAGCCAGGCGCAAAAGAGCCTCAACATCGTGCGATGGACCGACTTCAAGGAAGGCGGCCATTTCGCGGCGCTCGAACGGCCGAACGACTTGATCGGGGACATCCGCGCCTTTGCGCGCGAGCTTTGAAATTCACCCCGTGCGATTCCCTCTCTCCTTCGGGAGAGAGGGTTAGGGTGAGTGGGTGCTCGTGCAGTGCGCTGCTCCTGAAAGATTTGACCCTGCACGCGCACCCACTCACCCTCGGATGCTGCGCATCCTCGACGGTCGGTACGCTGACGCTACCTCCACTCCCGAAGGAGAGAGGTAAAGCATTTCACGCCACCAAATTCCGCCCCATCGCGAGGTATTTCTCGCGGCGCTGGCGGCGCAACTCCTGCGGCGATAATCCGGCCATGTCGCCCAGCGCGCGTTCGATCGTGTCGCCCACGGCCTGGATCGTTTCTTCGGGGGCACGGTGCGCGCCGCCCAGGGGCTCCGGCACGATGCCGTCGATCACTTTGAGATCGAGCAGGTCGGCCGCCGTGATGCGCATGGCGGCAGCTGCGTCCTGCGCCTTGTCGGAACTGCGCCACAGGATCGAGGCGCAACCTTCCGGCGAGATCACCGCATAGATGGAATGCTCCAGCATATAGACGCGATTGGCGACCGCGATGCCGAGCGCCCCGCCCGACATGCCTTCACCGATGATGACCGCCACGAAGGGCACGCCGACTGCAAGGCTCGCCTGCGTCGAGCGCGCAATCGCTTCGGCCTGCCCGCGCTCTTCCGCGCCGACGCCGGGATAGGCGCCCTGCGTATCGGCGAACGAGATCACCGGAAGCTGGAAGCGATCCGCGAGATCGAACAGGCGCACCGCTTTGCGATAGCCCTCGGGCATCGCCATGCCGAAATTGTGCTTGATGCGGCTCTTGGTGTCGTTGCCCTTCTCGTGGCCCACAATGGCCACCGGTTGCCCGCGGAAACGCCCGAGCCCCGCCACCACTGCGCGGTCTTCGCCGAACAGCCTGTCACCCGCGAGCGGCGTAAACTCGTCGATGAGGCCCGCGACGTAATCGGAGAAATGCGGCCGGGCGGGATGGCGCGCCACCAGCGCCTTCTGCCAGGGCGTCAGCCTCACATAGGTGTCGTTGATGAGCTGCTGCGCCTTGCCCTGCAGGCGCGCGACATCGTCCTCGATGTCCATCGTGGGGTCCTCCTCCGCCAACTTGCGGAGTTCCACGATCTTGCCTTCGAGCTCTGCGATGGGGCGTTCGAATTCGAGATAAGCTTGCATCGTCTCTCTTTATCGACGGATCGGGCCGGTATTGGGCCTCAAACGCGTCCGGAAAATGGCAATCGGAGGTCTCTCTGTCAACGAAATCGCCATCGGCATGTCACAAACCGGCCGGCTCGGCCGTCTTTAGAGGGTAAAACGGTGAAGGTGAACCATGTTTGTACGTGCCGGCCTGATCCTTTTGGGACTGATTCATCTGGGTAACGGCTTGTGGATGCTTGTGGCTCCCGACGGCTGGTATGCGGCCGTGCCGGGTGTGAGCATGACCGGCCCGATCAACCACCACTTTATTGCCGATATTGGCCTGGCCTTCGTCGCCAGCGGCGTGGGGCTGTTGCTGGGCGCGCGCAATATGCGCACGGCTGGGGCATTTGCAGTTGCCGGCGCAACCTGGCCTGCCCTGCATGCGCTGCTGCATTTGTGGGGGTGGCTGCAGATGGGATTTCCAGCGACCCCCACCGTCGCCGTTTCGGAAAGCGTTGGTGTGGTGTTGGTCGGCGCGCTGGGCGCGGCGCTCGCAGGAGCCCGATTCCAATCCATCCAACAGGGAGGCTGACGATGTTCAAGCGATTCATTCACCGCCGGATCGCGAAGCTGGAGCGCGCATTCGGTTACGACGCGACCTATCTGCACGATGTCACCAATGCTTCGACATCGGCGTTCGCGAAATTCACGGCGTTCCAGTGGATGTCGTCGCACCGCGATCGGATCCCGCGCGATGCGTGGTTCGCGGCGCGCATTGCGGCGGCGCTGTCCGAGGATTGCGGGCCTTGTACCCAGCTCGTCGTCAATATGGCGCTGCGCAGCGGCATGAAGTCCGGCGCAATCGCATCGCTGCTTCGGGGCGATCTGGAGCAGGCGGGAGCAGATGCAGAATTGGGCTTCCGCTACGGCATCGCGGTGGCGAACGGCACGGACGACGCGTTGCGATTGTGCGAGGACGCAGAAGCGCGTTATGGCAAGCGCGGCCTCGTATCGCTCGCCTATGCCGTTGCGTGCAGCCGCGTTTATCCCGCGCTCAAGCGCGGCCTTGGCCACGGTGTAGCATGTTCCAGCATTGTGGTGTCGGATGAGACGGTCACGATCCGGGAGGCGCCACGCAAAGCGGCATGAACGATATCGAAGCCTTCGAAGCACACCGCACGCATCTGACGAACATCGCCTATCGCATGCTGGGCGAGATGTCGGCCGCCGAAGACGTGGTCCAGGAGGCGTGGCTGCGCTGGAGCAAAACCGAACGCGCGGAAATTCGCGATGCGCGCGCGTGGCTGTCGGCCGTCACGGTGCGTCTGGCGCTCGATGCGTTGCGCAAATTGCGGGCGCGGCGTGAAAACTATGTCGGGCCTTGGCTGCCCGAGCCGATCCTGCCCGATGATATGCGCGCCTTCGCCGCCGATACGCCGGCCGGGCATGCCGAGCTTGCGTCCGATTTGTCGCTGGCACTCCTGCATGTGCTCGAAAGACTTTCGCCGGAAGAGCGCGCGGCCTTCATTCTGCACGATGCCTTCGATTGCGATTATCCCGAGATTGCGGCGACGCTGGACAAATCCGAACCCGCCTGCCGCAAGCTGGTCTCGCGCGCCCGTGAGAGGGTGAAAGCCGACCGCCCGCGTTATTCGGTTTCTCCGGCCGCGCATCGCGATCTCATCGGCCGCTTTGCGCAGGCCACCATGGCGCAGGATTCGAATGCGTTGATCGCACTTTTCGCGCCGGAAATCGTGTTCTATACCGACGGCGGCGGACGCGCGCCGGCGGCGCTCAATCCGATTTATGGCCCCGACAAGGTCACACGGCTGATCATCGGACTATTGGCGAAATTCGATCCGGCTGCCGTTCCCCACATGCGGGCGCTGGAGATCAATGGACGGCCGGGCCTCGTCCTCACGGTCGATGACAGCGTCTATTCGACACTCGGGATCGAAACCGACGGCACGCGCATCACGGCGATCTATCTGATGCGCAATCCCGACAAGCTCACGCGGATCGAACGCGCGCTCAGCCGCCCGTCCGCTCCCGGATCATCCGCATCTGCTTGACGATGCCGTCGGCCTGCCGGATCGAGGCGGCGTCGATCAAGACACCCTTAAGCGCGACCGCGCCCATGCCCGTTTCCTGCGCTTCTTTCATCGCGGCGAGAATCGCTTCCGCGCGTTCGAACTT
>PLJH01000131.1 GCA_003139615.1 Alphaproteobacteria bacterium | reverse complement strand
GCTCAAAGATAATTTCGACCCTCCCTCAGGGGGCGGGTGGGAAGGACTGACATGGCATCGCCGACCCGCGCCTTCGCTTATTTCGAATGGATGATCGCAGCGCGCTATCTGCGCGCCAAGCGCCGCGAAGGTTATGTCTCCGTCATTTCCATCATCTCGCTGGTCGGCGTGGCGCTCGGTGTGGCGACGCTCATCATCGTGATGTCGGTGATGAACGGATTCCGGCACGATCTGATGTCGCGCATGCTGGGCGTCAACGGCCATGCCACCGTGCAAAGCCTGTCAGGCCCACTCACGGATTATGACGCGGTCGCCGCGAGGGTGCGCGCGGTTCCCGGGGTGGTGCGCGCGGCGCCGACTGTTGACGGGCAGGTGCTGGGAACGTCGAGCGGGCTTGCGCAGTTCGTCCTCGTGCGCGGCATGAGCTTGCACGACCTCGAAACGCTCTCGACCGTTTCGAAATCGCTGTCGGAAGGCGCGCTGGAACATTTTCACGGCGGCGATTCCGTCATCATCGGCGCGCGGCTCGCGGAGAAGCTCCGTGTCGAGCCCGGCATGCAGATCACGCTCGTGGCGCCGCGAGGGAATGTCACGCCGTTCGGCGTCACGCCGCGGGTGAAGAGCTATACGATCGTGGGCACCTTCAATATCGGCATGTCGATCTACGACCAGACGATTGTGTTCATGCCGCTGGAAGAAGCGCAGCTCTATTTCAACCTCGATCACGCCGTCAGTTCGCTGGAAGTGATGGTGCGCGATCCGGACAATATCGATGCCTTGGCCGAGCCCATCATGCGGGCCGCCGGGCCCTATAGCCGCGTCGTCACCTGGCACGAACTCGATTCCACGTTTTTCGATGCGGTGCAGGTCGAGCGCAATGTGATGTTCATGATCCTGACGCTGATCATCCTGGTTGCGGCTCTCAACATCATCTCCGGCCTCATCATGCTGGTGAAAGACAAGAGCGGCGACATCGCGATCCTGCGCACGATGGGCGCCACGCGGGGCGCCGTGATGCGCGTGTTCCTGATAGCAGGCGCCAGCATCGGCGTCACCGGCACGCTGGTGGGTTTCTTCGTCGGCGTTTTGTTCTGCCTGAATATCGAATCGATCCGCCAAGGCCTCTCGTCGCTCACCGGCACGCAGCTGTTCAATCCGGAAATCTATTTCCTCAGTCACATGCCGGCGCTGATGGACCCGGGCGAAGTGATCGCGGTACTCCTGATGTCGCTGACCTTGTCGTTCCTTGCGACGCTCTACCCATCCTGGCGCGCCGCACGCCTCGATCCCGTCGAGGCGCTGCGTTATGAGTGATGCCTTCGCGGCCGGCGCGTTGCGCCTTGAGAAAGTCACGCGCACTTTCAAACAGGGCGGAGGCGTGCTTGAAGTTTTTTCCAATCTGACCGTCACGCTCAATCCGGGCGAGCTCGTCGCACTGGTGGGACCGTCCGGCGCAGGCAAGTCGTCGTTATTGCATATTGCGGGTCTTCTCGAAGCGCCGACTTCCGGCGAGATTTACATCAACGGTGCTGCCGCCTCGTCGCTGCCCGACAGCGAACGCACGCGTTTGCGCCGCGACACGATCGGCTTTGTGTATCAGGCGCATCATCTGCTGCCGGAATTCACGGCGCTTGAGAATGTGATGATGCCGCAACTCATCGCCGGAAATAGCCGTACAACGGCGCGGCAACAGGCCGAGCGTTTGCTGACGTTGGTGGGCCTGAAAGAAAGACTCGAGCATCGCCCCTCGCAACTTTCAGGCGGCGAACAACAGCGCGTGGCCGTCGCGCGCGCGCTGGCGAACAGGCCGCGATTGCTGCTGGCCGACGAGCCGACCGGCAATCTCGATCCGCGCACGGCGGCGGGCGTGTTCGAAATGCTGATCGAGCTGGTGCATTCCGAAGGCGTGGCGGGCCTCGTCGCCACGCACAATCTCGAGCTCGCCGTAAAGATGGACCGCACGCTCATCCTCCACGAGGGCCGGCTGATCGACGGCCGCGACATGAAGAGAAAGGTTTGATTTCAACCCGTCACAAATCCGTGCTGGAATGACGGAATTCGATGGAGGCAACCATGGGAAATCCTGTCGTACATTTTGAAATCACCGCGAAGAACATCGAGCGGCTGCACGACTTCTACAGCAAGGTGTTCGGCTGGAAGATCGACGCCAACAATCCGTTCAAATACGGCATGACGGATACCGGCGCGGGGACGGGCATCAATGGCGGCATCGGCGAAACGACCGGCAACGGGCACGTGACCATTTATATTCAGGTGCCCAGCATCGATGACGCGCTGAAACAGGTGGTGGCGGCCGGCGGCAAGATCGCGATGGCAAAAGCGGATGTGCCGGGCGGCCCGACGCTCGCCCAGTTCAACGACCCCGCTGGCTATCTCATCGGACTGATTCAGGGCTGAGGGCCGTTTGAAAACGTGACCCGGCGGGCGTTCAAGAAGACATTCGGTTTGACGCCGAATGCCTGGCTGCGGGCCGCCACGGGCGCGCAAGATCGTTCTATACGCGCGGAACGCTCCCGCCCACATTAGCCGTATGGCTTCGCGCGACATCTTTGGGGCAGACCCGGCAAAGGGCTGGCGGCCCTGGGGTGCGCTCGTGCCGTTTCTCGGCATCGCCTTCGTTGTATTGACGGTGATTAGTTTAACAGCGGCGCTGCAACACATTCATCTGGTTGATGCCGACGAAAATCCCGTCGGGCTGCCGGGGTTCATGGCGTTTCTGCTTTTCCCTTTTGCGGCGCTCGGCCTCGTCGTTCTGGCCTGGACGCGCTTCGTCGAGCGACGCCCTCTGCCGTCGATCGGGCTGGTGCGCGAACATCGATCGCGGACATTCCTCTTCGGTGTTCTGACCGGCATTGTGATGGCGATTGCGATCGTCTCAGGAGGATGGATCGCGGGCGGCTTCTCTGCGGGCGCGTTCGCAATCGCGTTCCATTCGCCCCCCGCACTGGGCGCGATTGCGATTCTGTTGGTGTGTTTCGCGCTGCAATCCGGCGTCGAGGAAATTCTGTTCCGCGGCTGGATGCTGTCCGCCATCGCAGCCAAGTTCGGAGTCGCGATCGCAGTCCTGGTCTCGTCGGCCGTTTTCACGGTTCTGCATTACGACCCTCACGCGACCTGGCTTTTCGTGACCAACGTTTTTCTGTTTGCGGTGTTCGCGTGCTGCTGGGCGATCAGGACCGGTAATGTCTGGGGCGTCATGGGCTGGCATGCGGGATGGAACTGGCTGTTCGCAACCGGGTTCGAGATGCGGGTGACGGGATTGGATGCTCACATGCCGGCGCTGCTGGTGAAGATGACGCCAAGGGGCGCGGATTACCTGACGGGAGGGAGCGAAGGCCCGGAAGGCAGTGTCATGTGCAGCGTCTTGCTGCTGGCCGGGATCGCATTCTTGGGTCTCCGGCGCAAAAAAGCGGCCTGAAGGCTGCCTGGGCCAATTGCAAATTTGTTCCTCTTACGTTCTTGACAGAACGGAAGAAGAACATATGCTGCGTTTCCAATCTGGAGACGACGGCAATGGCCTGGATGAAAGACGCGGCGGCGACGGCGGGACTTCTGGCATTCATCGTGTGTTCGTTCGGCCTGGCCGACGTGGCGCAAGCCGCCTTCGCCGCGATCTGACGCGGCGAAGGGCCAAGCTTCTGTGGACAGAGAGGTCGCGGCGCTCGCCGCACCGTCCTCCGCAGCCATACTGACGGCGGATATCGACAGGGATTCGGCCTTGCATGGCTGAGGCGCGCAAACCGGCTGCATTCGTCCACCTTCGGGTGAAGAGCGCCTATTCGCTGCTCGAAGGGGCGATCCGGCCGAAGGAGCTGGCGGAACTCGCGCGCAAGAACGCGATGCCGGCCGTCGGCATCACCGACGTCAACAACCTGTTCGGCGTCTATGAGATCAGCGAAGCGCTGGCGGCCAAAGGTGTGCAGCCCATCGTCGGCTGCCTGATATCGGTCGATCTCGATGAGGCGGCTACCCCGACCACAGGAGTGATGACGCGCGCGCGTCCGCCCTATCTGCCGGTGCTTGTCCAAAATGAGATCGGCTACCGCAATCTCGCGAAGCTCCTAAGTGCGGCCTATCTCGGCGCCGAGCCGGGCGACTGGCCGCATGTCAAAGCGGCAGCGCTCGCATCCCATGCCGAAGGATTGATCGCATTGACGGGTGGGCCGGGCGGTCCGCTCAACCGCCTGATCGTCGAAGGCCAACCGGACGCGGCGTCCGCACTTCTCGACCGGCTGAAGGCGATGTTCGGCGACCGGCTCTATGTCGAGCTGCAGCGTCACGGTCTGCCCGAAGAGCGCGCCGCGGAAGAACAGCTGATCGATCTCGCCTACGCGAAAGACGTCCCGCTGGTCGCGACCAACGACGTCCATTTCGGCGGCGCCGATATGTATGAAGCGCATGATGCGCTGCTCTGCATCGCCGACAGCACATTCGTGTCGCAGCAGGATCGCCGGCGTCTCACGCGCGAACACCGGTTCAAATCGCCCGCGGAAATGGCCGCGCAATTCGCCGATCTGCCGGAAGCGATCGAAAACACGATCGAGATCGCCAGGCGCTGTGCATTCCTTCCCAAGAAGCGCGATCCGATCCTGCCGAAATTCGTGCCGGAGTCCGGGCTCTCGACGGCGGAGGAATTGCAGGCGCAGGCCGAAGCGGGCCTTGCGCGGCGGCTGAAAGAGCATGGGCTGTTCGCCGAGGAGCAGGTCTATCTCGACAGGCTGGCGTTCGAGCTGGGCGTCATCATCCGCATGGATTTTCCGGGCTACTTCCTCATCGTGTCCGACTTCATGAAATGGACGCGCCAGCAGGGCATTCCCGTGGGCGTGCGCGGCTCCGGCGCCACGTCGCTGGTGGCCTGGGCGCTCGACATCACCAATCTCGATCCCATCCGCTTCGGGCTCCTGTTCGAACGCTTCCTCAATCCCGAACGTATCTCAATGCCGGACTTCGACATCGATTTCTGCCAGGAGCGTCGCGACGAAGTCGTGCGCTATGTGCAGCACAAATATGGCGAGGATCGTGTTGCGCACATCATCGCGCTCGGCTCGTTGCAGGCGCGCGCGGCCGTGCGCGATGCGGGGCGCGTGCTGCAGATTCCACTCGGTCTTGTCGACCGTATCGCCAAGCTGATTCCCAATCCGCCCGGCAAGTCGATCTCGCTGAAGGAGGCGATGGAGAGCGAGCCGCGGCTGGAGGCCATCGCCGAGCAGGAGCCGCTCGCGGAGAAACTGTTCTCCATCGTGAGCAAGATCGAAGGGCTCTATCGCCACGCCTCCACCCATCCGGCCGGCGTGGTGATCGGCGATCGGCCGCTCGACGAAATCGTGCCGCTCTATCGCGATCCGCGCTCGGAAATGCCGGTGACGCAGTTCGATTACGAAGACGCGGAAAAAGCCGGCCTCGTCAAATTCGACTTTCTGGGCCTCAAGACTCTCACTGTCATCGCCAAGGCCGAAGAGCTGTTGAAGCGCCGCGGCGTGATCCTCGAAACCCAGACCATCGATTTCGAAGATCCGCCCACTTTCGAGATGCTGTCGCGCGGCGAGAGCGTGGGCGTGTTCCAGCTGGAAGGCGCCGGCATGCGCGATCTCCTGCGCAAGATGCGGCCCGACCACATCAACGATCTCGTGGCGCTCGTGGCGCTCTATCGCCCGGGTCCCATGGACTCGATCCCGAAATACATCGCCTGCAAGCGCGGCAAGGAGAAGCCGGAATATCTCCACGCCTCGCTGGAGCCGATCCTCAACGAAACCTTCGGCGTGATGACGTATCAGGAAGACGTCATGCGCATCGCGCGCGAGCTCGGCGGCTACACGATGGGGCAGGCCGATCTCCTGCGCCGCGCGATGGGCAAGAAAATTCCCGCCGAGATGGCGAAGCATCGCGAGATTTTCATCAAGGGCGCGAGCGAGAAGGGCATTCTGCCCTCCATCGCCGATCAGATTTTCGAGCAGGCTGCGAAATTCGCAGGCTACGGTTTCAACAAAGGCCATGCCGCGGCCTATGCACAGGTCGCATTCCAGACGGCGTATCTGAAAGCGAATTACCCGGTCGAATTCATCGCTGCCTCGATGACGCTCGATGCGGGCTCGACCGACCGGCTCAATATTTTCCGCCAGGAAGCGCAGCGCCTCGGCATCCGCGTGTTGCCGCCCGATATCAACCGTTCGGAATCCGTCTTCGCCTGCGATGCCGAAAAGAAGGTCATTTATTACGCGCTCGCCGCCGTAAAGGGCGTGGGCCGCCAGGCGATGGATCATGTCGTGGCGCAACGCGAGGCGGAAGGCCCGTTCCGCAGCCTCGCGGATTTCGCGCGCCGCCTGGACTCGAAGCTCGTCAACAAGCGTGCGTTCGAAAGTCTCGTGCGCGCGGGCGCCTTCGAAGGGCTGAGCGCGAACCGCAGGCAATTGGTGGAATCCTCCGACGCGATCCTCAACGATGCCGCGCGCAACACGCGCGAGCGCGAGACGGGCCAGTCGACCTTGTTCGGTGACACGCCCGCAGCCGAAGAACTGCGCTTGGCGCCGATCGAGGATTGGCTGCCGCATGAGCGCCTGGGCGAAGAGTTCGGCGCGATCGGCTTCTATCTTTCCGGCCATCCGCTGGACGGTTATGAATCCGCGCTCAAGCGCCTGGGCGCCGTCACCTATGCGGCGCTGCAGGAAGACCGCCGCCGCTCCGGCTTCCGCGCAGTGCTTGCGGGCACCTTGATCCGCAAGCAGGAACGCCGCGGCCGCAACGACCAGCCTTACGGGTTTCTCTCGCTGTCCGATCCCACGGGCATGTTCGAAGTGATGATGTTTTCGGAAGTGCTGGTGGCGTCGCGCCCGCTGCTCGAAGCGGGCAAGTCGATCCTTTTGACCGTGGTGGCCGATTGGGTCGACGACGAACTCAAGCTGCGCGCGCTGTCGGTCGCCGACCTCGACAAAGCCGCCGCCGACGCGGGCGAGGGCCTGCGCATCTATCTCGACGACACGCGCCCCCTCAACGCCATCGCCGGCCAGCTGCGCCAAACCGGCAAAGGCCTTGTGACTCTGGTGGTGCCCGGCACAGCGGGCCAAGAGGTCGAAATCAAACTCCGCGACCGCCAACAGGTGACCGCCGCCATCCGCAACGCGATCAAATCGTTGCCGGGGGTCGCGGCGGTGGAGACGTTGTGAGGGGCCGTGACCGACAGGACAGACAAACCGCTCTCAATAGGTGAGACTGCTCTCCTAGAATCGTTTCTGGGTGGCGACACAATGGATGCGGCAAAGAGCCTTCTGGCCGTGGCGGGAAAGCGGCGGTTTGGAACGATTCTGGCCGATCCGCCTTGGCAATTCCAGAACAAGACGGGAAAAATTGCCCCCGAGCACAAGCGGCTCAATCGTTATGGCACCATGACGCTCAAAGATATTGAGGAGCTGCCGGTTTCGGAAATTGTGGCTGACCCGGCGCATCTTTATCTCTGGGTGCCGAATGCCCTCCTGCCTGACGGCCTTTGTGTCATGAAAAAGTGGGGGTTCCAATACAAGGCGAATATCGTCTGGCACAAGATTCGAAAGGACGGAGGCCCCGACGGACGCGGCGTAGGATTCTATTTCCGCAACGTCACCGAGATCTTGTTGTTTGGCACGCGCGGCAAGAACGCGCGCACGCATAAGCTTGGTCGTACCCAGGTAAATTACATTGCCACGCGCAAGCGAGAGCACAGCCGAAAGCCAGACGAACAATATGCTATCATAGAAGGGTGCAGCCCAGGACCATTTCTTGAAATGTTTGCGCGCGGAGCTCGATCTCGGTGGACCAGTTGGGGCAACCAGGCGGTCGAGAGCTATGAGCCTACATGGAAGACCTACGCCCACAACTCCGCGGCTGAGCGGTCTCTTGCGGCTTTGGATGTTCTGGATTGAGCGAATTTCCGCGAGCTTCTCTTGATAGTTTGACCGTCTTTGCTCTTGATCGATTGCGCTCCGGTTCCTTGCCAGTTGTGTGCTATAACGCGTTGGAAGATTCCCTGAAATCTCAATGGCTACAAATCTCGACGAGTGGAAACCGGGCAGCTTCACCAAGAATTACAGTTGGGGTGAGCGCTCCGCGGGACTATTGCAGCTTCACGAGAGCATACGCGTCGGGTTTAACGGCGAAGTAAAGGATGTCCCTCGTCGCGTCTATCGGAAGCGGGTCGCCGCTCTGAAGCGTCCCGATTACATTCCGATCAATTTTTTTCTGTTCAACAAATCCATCAAAGGTGTTGATCACATCGTCGCTGATGAGCTTGTTTTCCAAGCCATAACCGAGGAGCATTCGGCGCGCTTCGACAAGCTTGCCCTTTTCGCGTTCAACTTTAGTTTCGTTGGCAAGTGGAGCGGTGCAAGCCCCGATCAACGCAGGCCTGCGTTGTGGTCATATTTCTATGTCCACGATCGTGTGGCGCGACAGTTTCGCTGGAATACGAATTTGGTTAGTGCCAACGATATAGAGATCTTTGTCTCCTCGGACTCTCGCTACAAGGCCAAAACTGCGCGTAAGTTATCGACGAATCTGAACTACCTATATTCGATTGGACGTTTATCGGAATTCGCATCGCCCCGAGTGGAACGCTGGTGGGTCGATGCACTCTTCCTCGCCTTGGACCGCTTAGTTGAAGATCGAGGTCTTGATGGACTGGTCACCCCTGAGACTCAATTTCCTTCCCTGCTGTCGAGATTTGATTTCCAACAAATTAGTGGGCACCGCAGTATCGAAAAGGATTTGGCAGCAAAACACCTTGTGACTCTATATACTGCATGTGGAGCAAGAGGCAGATTTTCGGACGACTTGGTCAAAGATAGGACAGCTCTTCTGTTGCCTGAGGTCGAATGGCTGTTAGCGAACGATCAAAGGCCTCAAGGGGCGGTGCATCCAACCAATCCAAGTATTCTGAAGAGCATTCCGCGAGCCTGCGCTATGCTCGCGCGTTACGCGGGATTTGAAGTTATAGATGCAGATGAATTGGCCAACTTCAACCCAGAAGAATTCGTTCGAAGACATACGAGGGAAGCTTTAGCGAATCTGCGTAAGAGAAAGATTCGGCCTACAATGAGCGCGGATGAATTGATGAAAATCACGAGGGAAAAATGACAACCTTCGTCGACACGAATGTACTCATTTCCATTATGAACCCAGACGAAGATCTCCATTCTTGGTCGCTTGAGCGATTTCAAGAATGCCAAGCAGTTGGTCCAGTTATCATTAGCGATATTGTCTACTGCGAATTTTCAATGGGTATGGCAACAAAGAGCGAAGCGGATACTGCGCTTTCACAATTTGCGTTGGAGAGGTATCCCGGAAACGATGAAGCGCTGTTTCGGGCCGGTGTCGCCTACAAAAACTACAGGGCCAACAAGGGACAAAAACTTAACGTTCTCCCAGATTTTCTGATCGGCGCATTGGCGGAGGTTGTTGGAGCGCCGTTGTTGACGGCAGATCACAAGGACATTCTAGAGCCATTTTGGTTTGAGATTACGCATAGCCGGCATGGCTGAAAAAATTGCGGCAGTGATCGGCTGGGAAGTCGTCGAGGATGGCGCCGATACGGTCCCAGAGCGCGGGAATGGATCGCTCTGCGGCTCTTCGCAGATGGGCTTTGATCTTTGAGAACGCCAGCTCGATCGGATTGAGGTCGGGAGAATAAGGGGGTAGGAAAAGCAGGCTCGCGC
>PLJH01000061.1 GCA_003139615.1 Alphaproteobacteria bacterium | reverse complement strand
GCCTTGATGCTGTCGACGACGGCAATGACGTTGGCGCCCGGTTGGCGCTGAATATTCAGCAGAATGGCCGGCGTCGTATTCATCCAGCTGGAAAGTGTCGTGTTTTCTGCGCCCTGGATGACGTTCGCCACATCGGAGAGAAATACCGGGTTGCCGTTCTTATAGGCGACCACAATTCTCTTGTAGTCGTCGGGGCTCTGGATCTGGTCGTTGGCGTTGATCGTATAGTTGCGCGCAGCCCCGTCGAAGCTGCCTTTCGGCGCATCGGTGTTGGCGTTGGAAATCGTCGTCCGCAAATCGTCGATGTTGAGGCCATAGGCCGCGAGGGCCTGCAGATTGGCCTGGATGCGCACGGCGGGACGCTGTCCGCCATTGATCGACACGAGACCCACACCCTCGAGCTGCGAAATCTTCTGTGCAATGCGCGTTTCGGCAAGATCTTCGATCTGAATCAACGGTAATGTGTTGCCGGAAATCGCCAATGTGAGAACCGGCGCATCCGCCGGATTCACTTTGGCGTAGACAGGCGGCGCGGGAAGGGTTTGCGGCAACAGGCTTTGCGCCGCGTTGATCGAAGCCTGAACTTCCTGTTCGGCGATGTCGGGACTGATGCTGAGATCGAACTGCAGCGTAACCACAGACGCCCCGCCCGAGCTGATCGAGGTCATTTCCTTCAGGCCCGGCATCTCGCCCAATTGGCGCTCGAGCGGCGCCGTCACCGATGTTGCCATCACATCCGGACTGGCGCCCGGCAGGAAGGTCTGGATTTGTATGGTGGGATAGTCGACTTCCGGCAGCGCGGAGAGCGGCAGATAGCCGAAGCCGACAATGCCCACGAGCATGATCGCGATCATCAGGAGCGATGTCGCGACCGGCCGAAGAATAAAGGGTTGTGACGGGTTCATCGTGCCGATTTCAAGCGCCCGTGAAGGACATCAAGGTCCACCGCCGGAACCACTGCTTCCGCTCTGGCTTCCGTCGTGGTGGTGGTGATGGCCGTTCTTGCCGTTCCACTTGTGCTGTGCGCCGCTTTGCGTCGTGGTTCCGTCCGCAGCGATGACGGGCGGCTTTGCGCCCGGCAGCAGCACGGGCGAACCGTCGCGCAGGCGGTCGGCGCCGTCGACGACGACTTTCTCGCCCGGATCGAGACCGCTCAGGATCGCGACCTTGTTTCCGTCGGTCGGCCCCAGCGTCACGGTGCGCATGCTGACCGTGCTGTCGTGATTGATCGTGTACACGTAATTTCCCGTCGCACCGCGCTGGATGGCGGCGACCGGAGCCGTCGTCTGGTTGTGCAGCGTGCTGACGAGCAGCTTGATATTGACGAACTGCTGGGGGAAAAGCTCGTTGTTCTTGTTGTCGAACATCGCACGCAATTTGACGGTGCCTGTCGTCGGATCGATCTCGTTGTCCACGACTGCAACCGTTCCCGTCGCGAGCTTCGTCGTCTGCGCCCGGTCCCATGCTTCCGCCGAAAGCGTCGCGCCATTGCGTACCTGCGCCATGATCGGGTCGATGCTATCCTCGGGAACATTGAAGAGAACGGACATCGGCTGCAACTCGGTCACCACGACGATCGTAGATGCGCCGCCGGACTGTACGAGATTGCCGATATCGACTTGCCGGATGCCGACACGGCCGGCAACCGGCGAAACGATACTGCAGTAGGTAAGATTGACCTGTGCCGCTTTGACGGCCGCCTTGTCCGCTTCGACCGTTCCGGCATCCGTGCGCACAGTCGCGACCTGCGTCGCGTAAACCTGCTGCGCGATTGCATTCTCCTTGTTGAGAGCCTCATAGCGCGCCAGATCGACTTTCGCGTTTTCGAGCGTCGCCTCGTCACGCACAAGTTGGCCTTTGGCCTGATCGAGGGCTGCCTGATAGGGACGGGGATCGATGAGCGCCAGTTCGTCGCCGGCCTTGACCATCTGGCCTTCCACGAAATCGATCTTCATCAACTGGCCCGTCAGTTCCGGATGCACCGTCACGGTCGCAAGCGGCGTCACCGTCCCGAGCGCGTCGAGCATGATGTTCACGTCGCCGCTCGTCACCCGGCCGACGCCGACGGGCATCGGTCCATTGCCAAACCGGGAGACGTTGCTCTGGGAGTTGGTCGCAGGACGGATCGCCCACACGATGAGTACGAGCAGCAGCAGGCCCAGCAGGAACCACACCGTCTTCTGGCCGCCTGGCACATGGGCGGTACTCCACCGGCGGGCTCGGTCGGTATAGTCCCCCAGGGCGGCAGCTGCCGCGCTTGCAGGGCTTTTTTCCACGTGCGGATCGCTCATGTCGTCTCTCGTTCGGCAGAAGCCACGGCTGCCCTCGAATTGGGAAGGAAAGTCCCCCATACGGGGCTGGTCGCCCGGCGCAGGCTTGGACTACCTCTGGCTCATTATCAAATCGAGAGCGAGTAAATATGTCGAAATTGTCGCGACAGGGCACTCTTAACGCGAGTTAAGGCGGCGTGGTCCGGTTTTCTTAAAAACAGTGTCATTCAAGGGACTTACTGCCTAAAGTGCGGGCAAAATTGGGCGGAGCAGTGGTGCGAAGGGGCATTGATCTCGCGGCGCAGACCTCGAGGGCTGTATCTGTGCGGCCTGCGGGCGCATGGCTGCGCGGTCTGGCGGCAGGGCTCTGTCTGCTTTTGGTTCCTCTGACGTCGGCAGTCGCGCAACGTGTGCCGATCCCGTCGACGGCCGAGCCAGGAGTCGTAGAACGCAGCATCCCCCTGCAGCAAGTTCCGGAATCGAGTGGCCAGGACCTCCGGATACCGGCCGCGCCACCCACCAAGGCTCCGTCGGGCGCCGAAAGCATTCTCTTCACGGTCAACGAGATCCAGATCGTCGGTGCTACGGCTCTCAGCCCGGAGCAGCTCGCCGACACCTATGCCGATCTCGTCGGCACGCGGATCAGTCTTTCCGAACTCTACGGCGTCGCCAATGCGATCACCGCGAAATACGCCGCTGCCGGTTACGCCCTGAGCTTCGCACTCGTGCCGGCGCAAGCCATCAAGAACGGCGTCGTGCGCATCCAGGTTGTCGAAGGATTCGTCGCCCGCATCGTGCTTGACAACAAGCACCCGACCGTTCCGCCCACGGTGGCCGCCTACGGCTGGAGGCTCCTCCATTCCCGTCCCCTCCGGACAGCCGATCTGGAACGCTATCTGCTGCTCGCGAACGACATTCCGGGCTATACGGCCAAGGCCGTGTTCGACCGATTGCCCGACCGCAATGCCGCGCCGGGTGCGACGGAATTAATCCTGCATATCGAGAGGCGGATCGCGGACGCCACCATCACCGCGGACAATCGCGGCTCGCGCACGCTTGGATCTACGCGGGGCGATGCGTTCGTATCGCTGCGTTCGATATTCGGATGGGGCGAGGAGATTCAATTCCACACGTTGCAATCGGTCCAGCCCGGGCTGCTCAACTATTATTCCGGCCTGTTCTCGCTTCCGATCGACGGGGAAGGCACGCGCGCGACGGAATCGCTATCCTATTCGAACACGCTTCCCACGATTGCGGCGCTCGGCGCTGGAAATTTCCGCGGCACGACGCTCATCGCAAACTGGAATATCGAGCATCCGTTGGTTCGCTCCCGGGCAAACAGCTGGTGGATTTCGGCCGGCTTCACCGCCAAAAGCCTGGACGGAAGCGTTCTCGACGTTCCCGATTCGGAAGATCGTATCTATGTCGCGAACGTCGCCACCACCTACATGGCCAACGCAGACACCAGCACGACCTATCTGCATTTCACGATCAATCAGGGACTGCCTGTTTTCGGCGCGACCACATCGACATCGCCGCTCCGGAGCCGTGCCAGCGGCAGCGGGGTATACACCAGCATGATTCTCGATCTCGCACGCCGGCAGGACATCTGGGGGCCTTTCGACACGCTGACGACCTTCAACGGACAATGGGCTTCGCGCGGATTGCTTGCTTCGGAACAATGCGGTTATGGCGGTGCGACGTATGGAAGGGCATTCGACGACAGCGAACTCGTGGGCGACGAATGCGTCATGGGGTCGACGGAGTTGCGTTTTGCGCCTTTTGCGCTTGTGGGCCACCAGCCGCAGTTTTTGACGCTTCTGCAGCTCTATGGATTTTATGACGCAGGGATCGTCTGGGAGCTCGGAGAACTCCTCTCGGGGGAAAAGCAAAGCGAAATCGGGCAGTCCGCCGGTGGTGGATTGCGGATTGGGCTGTCGGTAGGTCTTTCGGCATCTGTCGAATATGCGCAACCTATCACGCACGATTTGGCCGATAACGGCTCGCGCCGCGGCCGCATTTTTGCTTCTCTCAAGCAGGAGTTGTGAAAGAGGCATTGCCGCGCATGCCGCGTGACGGCCAGTGCAGTCTTTGGAACTCCGACCTTTTTGTGAAGTACGTGAACTGAGCCGGTCAAATAACGTCGATGCGCATACTCGTCCTCAGCGATAATTTCGTACCCGAACAGAATGCGCCTGCACTGCGCACGTTCGAGCATTGCCGCCGCTGGGTAGAGCAAGGCGCCACGGTGACCGTCATCACCACGGTACCGAATTTTCCCACCGGAATTATTCAGGCGCCGTATCGCAACCGTCTCCGCCAGTGCGAGACGATCGACGGCATCGAAGTCATCCGCGTCTGGTCGTTTCTCGCGCCCAACAAGGATGTCGTCCTTCGCGGACTGGATTTTCTGAGCTTCGCGATCGGCGCCTTTCTTGCGGGGCTGTTTCAAAAAGCCGACGTGATACTGGCGACGTCGCCACAATTGCTGACCGGTCTCGCGGGCCGTCTGCTGGCCCGCGTCAAGGCGAAGCCCTGGATTTTCGAGGTGCGCGATCTCTGGCCGGAATCGATTGTCACGCTCGGAGTCCTGAAGCAGGGCAGGATCATCCGTCTGCTGGAGAAACTGGAAATCGGACTTTACGGCAGCGCCACGCGCATAGTGACGATCAGCGAGCCGATGCGTGAGCGTATCGCCGCGAGGGGAGTCCCGGCCGAAAAGATCGCCGTCGTGTCGAACGGCGCGGATCCCGCGCGCCTGCAGGGCGGTGAAAAGCGCGAGCAGCTTGCCGCGCAATGGAAGCCGCTCGGACGGTTTGTCGTCGGCTATATCGGCACCCATGGGATGGCGCAGGGGCTCGAGGTCGTCGTTTCCGCAGCGGAAATTCTGCGCGAAACGAATGTTCATTTCCTGTTTGTCGGCGAAGGCGTGCGCCGCCGCGAACTCGAGGCGCTGGCGCAGCGCCAGGGACTGGTGAACACGACATTTCTGGGCATGGTGTCCGCGTCGGACGCGATCGACTATTTGGCGCTCAGCGACGTCGTGGTGGTGCCCCTGAAAAGGACTGCGACATTTGAATCCGCGTTGCCGTCGAAAGTGTTCGAAACGGCGGCCGTGGGGCGGCCGATGATCGTGAGCGCACATGGACATGTGGCCGATGTCGTGCAGCATTACGATGCGGGCATTGTCGTCGAGCCGGGCGATCCTGCCCAATTGGCCGCAGCCATACTCCAATTGCGCGACGACGACGATCTGAGATCGCGCCTGCGCGCGGGGTGCAAAAAACTTGCCCGCGATTTCAGCCGCGAGCGGCTGGCCGATCTCATGCTCGGCGAAATTCGAAAAGTCCGGAACTGCAATTCTGAAGTTTGACGCGTCGGGATGCGAAGTCCGATACGGTTCGACGTTGACGATGGGCGAGAGGCTATGGCCTCCTTCGCCTTCGACCGACATCTGGAGCGGCCGTCGAATGCGCAAATCGATTTCGGTATTGTTTTTCCTTTGCGTGGCCGCATGCGCGGCACAACAACCTTATCGAGACGCAACGAATCGCGGGCGGACCACCCAGGACATGCAGGCCGACGGTGCAATCTGTCAGACCGTTCTGCCCAGTCCAACCCCGCCAAAGCCACCGACATTGTGCCCGGCCTGCGATCTCATCGAATCTGCCGAGGCCAAAATCAAACGGCAACGCCTCTTCGACAATTGCATGAGATCCCGTGGTTGGGAGGTGGCGCGTTAAACGCGTGGCGCAACTCGTGCACGGCAAGCGGCGGCTTGAAGAAGACTATTGCGTCGACGGCGAACGCACGAATTCCCGCAGACATTCGCGGAATCGATCGCGAGCGGTTCCAAAATTCGCGGCAGTCGCCATAATTTCTTCGAAGTCGGTTTCAGTGATCCAGAATGCATTGTCCGAGGTTGCCAGGTCGCGCAGGAGCACTGCGGCGCCAAAGTCCCGATGGACCAGGACCCGGTCATAGCGAAACCGTTGTTCCGCCGATATCGCGGGCCTCGTGGCCGAAGATGAAGCGGGAGCGACCGAATTGCGGACGAAGCTGCTGCACAACGGCGGCGAATTCCTGGCGCTGCTCGATGGTTGAAACGGCGCGGTTTATGGCAAGGCGCACGATCATTCCCTTGTTGCTCAAGGGTCTGTTTCGCGCCGGGATATCGGGAATGCGGTCCGCCGGAAACCCCAGGCCCCAGAAAACGGGCCGCAAATCGAGGGCCGGGTCGTATTTGATGACGTGGGCCTTGAACCCCGTCTTTGCCAGCAAGCTCAGCGAGGGTTCGTAGGCTATCATGGGTGCGCGTGCGATAATGAATTCGTCGGGGCTGCTGCGCTCAAGGTAACGAATATCCTTCAGCGTCTGGCTGTAAATGGATGCCGCGCGCGCGAAATATTCCCGGACGGCATACGGAACTTCGACCTCGAAAGTGCCGTCCAAATGGCCGCGCAGCGTCTCGATGAATTTGCCGGCGGCCCTCTGCAGGACCAGCAGTTCCGAGCTGATGACGACTGGCGCGCTTCGGCGGCGACTCGTTCGAACTGCGATTCGCAATCCTCCCCGGACCGTGCTCGAATTGCTGAAATCGCGGAAGAAATTGTAAACGAGGTCGTGATGCGCGCTGCTGCCGAACTGGCCTGTCTTCGGACATAAAACGCGCGAGCCGTCGTGATCGCGCAGAAAGTTCTGTAACGCCGTCGTGCCGGGTTTCATCGGCCCGATATGAATAAAAAGCTTTCGTCCCAATGCGCTACCCGATGCGATTTGAAACGGTCGATATTCCCTGCTCAGCCTTGGACTGAAGTGCGCGCGATCCGCCGCGCGGACAAATTGAAGGACTGCACCGCAAGCAGGTAATCGCCCCAAGAATTATTCGAGTGATGCCCGTCCGGCACCCTCCCAACCACCTGAAATCAACTCCCCTTCGAAACGACTGCGAGTGACGCGGCCGCGAGCGCAAGCTGGCTGAAGATCTGCGAAACGTTCTGCAGGAATACCATGGCATTGAACGGCGCCGGATCCGGCGGCACGACGATCGTCGCTCCGGGCGGAATAGGTTGGCTGCTCATGAACGAGAACATTCCGCCGGATGCGGGCCGCGCCGACCCGTCGGGCATGATGATGAACGTTTCGCTCGATTCGGCCGCGTCGTTCGTGCCGCCTGCCAATTGGAGATAATCGTCCACGCTCATGTCGGGTTTGTATTGGAATGCGCCGGGATTCAGGACTTCGCCGCTCACCGCCACTGTCGACGGCCTCTTCGGAATGTAGAGGAAATCTCCCGGCTCGAGCATCATGTCGAGGTTCGGCTTCACGCTGAGGATCGCCGGGTCGGCGGTCACCGTGACGCGCCCGAGAGCGGGCTGTTTCTGAAGTGTCTGCACCAAAGTCTGCAGATATGTCATTGCGGTGGCGTTGACGTTGGGATTCGTCGTCTGGGCCGCGATGCCGGCCTGAAGTTCGGTTGCCTCGCGCGCATTGCCTTCTGCTTCCGAGACGGCCGCGCTCACGCGGGTGTATACGGCGCCATAGGCATAGGCCTCGTTGGTCAGGCCGCCGGCCCGTTCGAGGATGGAAGACAAACGCTCGCCGCGCGTGATGTCGAACGTGCCCGGATAGCGGACTTGGCCCGCGATCGTGATGAAGCCGCTGTCGCGATCCGAAAAGACCTGCCTGACGCGAACGGAATCGAGAGGACGCAACGACACTTTTTCGAAATCGTCGGCATTGCCCTTATAGGCTGTCCGCAAGGTTTTCGAGGTGCCGTTCGACACGTCGAGATCGGTCGACGTCACTTCGATCCAAGACAAATCGGCGCCGCGTTGCACGCCGCCGGCGGCATCCAGCATGGCTTCGAGCGACGTTCCGCCTTCGGCCAGATAGGGGCCCGGATCGCGCACGGACCCGGAGATGTAAACCAGATATTCGGTGTCGAGATTGAGCAGCGCTGCCGGCGTGATGTCGAGGAAGCCCGCAATGTCGGTCGGGGATGTGTCTTGCGGCGGTGCTCCAAGACCGACATTCGCAGTCAGGCCGTTACTTTGCACCTGCGCACCCGATGTCGCGAACTGCGCCTGCGCGGTCGTGTTCTGCGCCTGCAGGATGGGGCTCATTGCCGGCGATGAGCCGTTGACGGCTGCCTGCAGCCGCGGATCGATAGTCGTCAGCGCGGGCGGACCCTGTCCCGGCGTGGGAATCGTGGGCTGTGACACCGCACCGGGAAAATTCGCGCCGGGAGCCGTCCCGCTCGACGTGGTGCTCGATTGCGGCAGTGTTCCTGTGGCGACAGTCGCGAGCGGAGCACTGGTCATCTGGGATTGAACCTGGCTTGCGATCTGGTTCGGCGACTGCCCCGACGCTGCCATCTGAGCCAATTGAGCGCCGCTCAGGATGGGGGGAGTTATCACAGGCGCTGCAGTCGTCGAACTCGACTGCGATGTCGACGAAGGCGAAGTTGTCGAAGTGCTCGACGATGTGGTCGGTGTCGTCAAGCTCGCAATGACGCCCGCCTGCGCCGGCATGCTCAGATTGATGGCGCTCAGGCTTTGCGCCGTCGCGGTCAATTCGGATGGCGGAACGTTGCTGTACTGGCCCACGCTCTGGATTTGCGCGTAGGCCGCAGCCGCAAGCGACTGCACCTGGGCAGTCGTAAACACATACACGATGTCGTTGCTGCCAAGCTTCTTGTCCTCAGCGCCGTCGAATACGCGCTTGAGGGAGAAAGCTTCCGGCTTACGGAAGTTCGAGTGGGGATCGCGGTGAACGATGATGCCGAACTGGGTATAGGCGTCGCTGGTCAGTTCGCCGGCATCACGGAACAGGCGCGACAACGTCGGCACGTCGTTGAGCGCGCGCGTCCCAGGCAGCTGGACCGCACCCGCAAGCGTCACGCGGCCTATCGCGGCCGCCTCGACCTGATCGGCCGAAAGAATTTCGCCGTTGCGCACGGGGCCGTCGCGGCCCAGCGCAATGAGTTCCGTGCGGCCGCTCGCCTGCAAACCGATCTTCGACAGGCGCATGGCGCCGCCGATTTCAACTCCACCGGCCAGACGAACGAGCGCCAGGCCGTCGATCTCGCCGGCTCCGGCCGGCAACTCGTAAATGCCGGAGCGCTTGACGAGGCCGATCACGGCAGCAGTCGGTCCGAGAGCAGGAACGATGATGTGATCGCCTTCCGTCAAATTGCCGAGTGTTTCCGTATTGCCGCGGCCGATGACGGTGTAGAGATCGATACGGCGCCGCACACCACCGCGCTCGAGAATGATGTTTCTCAAGCTGCCCGTCTTGCGGACGCCGCCCGAAAGCAGAATCGCGTCGAGAGGCGTGTTGAATCCGCTCAACGTGCGCAGACCGGGCGCATAGACTTCGCCCGTCACCAACACGGAAATCTGGCGGCTGCCCGCGAGCGAAATATACGCGCGCGTGGAGAGAGCGTCGTGGGCGACTTCTTCGGCGAGATCGGCGCGCACCTGGCCGAACGTACGACCGGAGGCCATCACTGGCTGATAATTGGGAATGATGATTCGGCCGTCGCGGTCGACGGGCACGACATAGGAACTCATGTCGTGTCCACGCAGCACGATGGAAATTTGATCGCCCGGTCCCAGAATGTAGGAATCCTGAACATTGCCGACCTGGGTGACGGTTACAGGAGTTCCGACGCCAAACGTGTCGTAGCCGAATTGCTGTAGCGGCTGACCGGCGCGCTGCGAGTAGAGCAACTCCAGGCGGGAAGGCGGAGGAAAGTTCGAGGTGGCAGGCGTAAACGTCTGCGACAGCGGCATCACGTTGGGTGTCACCGCGGTAGGTATCGCCGGGGCGACCTGGGTTGGGCCGGCCGGCGTGGAGCTGATGCCGCTCAGAACGGATTGAATTGTTGTCGAACTCGGAAGCGTCTGGGCGTCCGCAGAGCCAAACGGGAGCATCAGCGTGCAAGTAAGAAGGCATGCGACCACAACGGCGACGCAAGCCCAAATCCTGTGAAATGGCATGAGCTATGTCTTCCGCCCGATGGGGCAGCCCCTTTTTGTCGACCTGACCCTTTGCCCCATTTTTACGCTTGTCGTCTAGGGCCGCGCAAGTTGAAAGCCGTATAAACACGCTCTAAAAACCTCCCATACCGGACGCACGGCGATTTTGGCCGCGTTGACGGGCGCCGGGAGATGGCGCCGCCCTTAAGATTTGCCGCGCAACTTCATGGACAAACGATGGATCGAATCAAACAACCAACGATGGGCGGCGGTGCGGGCCGCTCTTTTATGCCCGCCTCAACGCAGTGGCGAATGGGCGCGTGCAAATCGCGTGCAGCTATAGTTTAGTGCTATCCAGTTTCGGGCTGCGGGGCAATCTCGGCCTTTCCGACGGTTCAGCGACGCGTCAACCGCGCCATGCTCGGGGTGTTTGCTTTTGACACAGTTTCGCCGGCCCAGAGGCAAACTAAAGACGTTGCTGCTTGCGGCGGCGGCTGCAGCGACCTTCACGGAAGGCCGCGCCGACGCCCAGACCTACACCTATGTCGATCAGCCCTTCCTGCCGACGGCATCGAACTATGGCGGCGTCGGTCTGCTCGACATGCGCAACGCGCGCTTCATGCCCGATGGATATTTGTCGCTCACGGGCGTGCTGAAATCGCCGGACGATCGAATCGCTCTGACGTTCCAGGCGCTGCCATGGCTCGAGGCAACGATTCGATACACGATCGACTACGCGCTGCCGCCGCCCGAACAACGCGCGTTGTACTCGCGCGAATTCGATCTCAAGGCCCGGCTGTTCCAGGAAACCGAATATACGCCACAGGTTGCAGCGGGACTCCAGGACATCATCGGTACCGGCCAGTACTCCGCCGAATACCTCGTCGCTTCGAAATATGTGGGGCCCTTCGATCTGACGGCCGGTCTCGGCTGGGGCGCGCTTGCCCAGCGGGATACGTTCGAGAATCCGTTATGCGCCGCTTATACGGGATTTTGCGATCGTCCTGCCTTCACGGGCCAGGGCGGCACGCTGACGCTGGATTATTTCCGCGGGCGACAGACCGGCTTGTTCTACGGCGTCGAATATCAGACGCCGATTCCCAAATTGACGTTCAAGATCGAGTACTCGACCTACGCGTATCGCGAAGAAAGCGAGGTGCAGCACATCGACTACGAACGAATCCCCGTCAATGTCGGGTTATCGTACCGGTTCTGGTCGGACGTGGATGTCGGATTGGAATATATGGGCGGCCGGGAACTGGCGCTCAGCGTCTCGATGGCTATGGATCCCTCGAAGCCGAATTTTCCGTCTCGGATAGACGATATGCCGCCCTTTACGGCGCGGTCCGAGGCCGACGCCGTCGCAGCTCAGACGGAGATCGATATTGCCGCAGGCGGCGGACCCGTCCCGGCCATGCGAACCGATGCGGCACTTCCTCGGCCAACCGCTCCGATTACCAAGCCGGTCGTCGCATCGGCCGGCTATCAGGCCGAGGGTTCGCCCCAAGTGACCGAGCCGGGAGACGAACCGTGGCGCGTCCATTTTGTCGATCTTACCGAGCCAGATCCGGTGCCCGACATTCGTCCGCCAGATCCGGCCATGTCGAGCGCCTCCGCCGGCGACGAGAATGTCGGCCGGCTCCTGCGCGATGCCGGACTGCACGTCACCGACAACTGGATCGATGGGCGCACGCTGGTCGTGCAAATCGACAATCGGCCCGTGCGCGATACCGGTTCGATCTGCGAGTCGTTGACCGCTCAGGGACGATCGATCTCCGGGGTTCAGGAAATCGCACTCGTCGGATCCGATTGGAACCCGATCAAATTCTGCGACAGCACGCCCACTCGCGCCCAGACAATCGCCGCTGCGGCTGTGGTCAATTCTTTCATGACAGTTACCACGACCGTTTCGAAGCCCGAATTGATCCGCAAATTGCGCGCGGCGATCGAGGCGCAGAAATTGATCGTCGAAGGAATTGCGATCAACGGTACCGTGATCGAGGTCGAGATCGAGAACGAGCGATATTTGCGCGATGCGGAGGCGATCAGCCGGACCGTGCGCGCGATGTCTGCCGTTGCGCCCGCCGACATTACGGCGTTTCGCGTCACGACAAGCATCGATCAAATGCCGCTGACGACGGTTACGATGTCGCGCAGGGAGGTCGATGCCCTGGCCGATTCGTCCGCGACGCCCGCGGAAATATGGTCCGCCTCGGTGCCTAGCGATGCGAGTCCCTCGATCGATTACGGCAACGGGCGGGGCTTCCCGCGGTTCGGTTGGTCGATTTTCCCGTCGCTTCAGAAGGAACTTTTCGACCCAAACAACCCCGTCTATATCGGCGTGGGAATTTCGGGCAGCACGCATACGGAGCTGTTGCCGGGGCTGACATTCGACGCCGAAGCGACTTACGACTTTTTTAACAATTTCGGCAGCATCACGCGCACGAGCAACAGCGCCTTGCCGCATGTGCGCAGCGACGCGGCGTTATACCTGAAATACGGCGCCACCGGCATCGACGACGTTACACTGAGCTACTATTCGAAACTCGCTCCGGATGTGTATGCGCGCGCGAGCGGCGGCTATATCGAGAGCATGTTCGGCGGCGCCGGCGGCGAAGTGCTGTATCGCCCGTTCGGATCGCGTTTTGCGGTCGGCGTCGACATGTGGCAGGTTTGGCAGCGCAACTTCAACGATCTGTTCGGCTTCCAGAATTACAACATCGCCACGGGCCATGTGTCGCTCTATTGGGAAACGCCCTGGTACGACGTCACTGCGGTCTTGCGCGGCGGCCGTTATCTGGCCGGCGATTATGGCGCAACCTTCGAGATTTACCGCCGCTTCGATACGGGCATTCTGATCGGCGGGTGGTTCACGTTGACAAATGTTCCGTTCAGCGAGTTCGGCGAAGGCAGCTTCGATAAAGGCATTCGTATCGTGATCCCGATGGAGTGGGTGCTGCCGTTCGGTGCGTCGACGACGGAAGACCTGGATTTGAGACCTGTCGAGCGTGACGGCGGACAGCGTCTGGAAAATGACACCACGCTGTTCGACATGACCCAAACCTCGAGCGAGGGCGACCTGCAGCGGCAATGGCCGAGTGTGTTCAAATGATGCATCGAGTGCGAACAGTTGGAGCCGTTGTCCTGCTCGCGTCTTGCGTGGGGGCATGCGGCGGCGTGGAGGACGATTCGGATCTTTTGAAGATGGGAGGTCTCCTCGTCCAGCAAACCGGTCTCTTCGGCGGAGCGAACGACAGCGTCACCCGCGAAAAAGCGGCCTCGGTTCCGTATGCGTCGATCGGCATGAGGCTGGGTTCAAGTCAGGAAGCGATGCTTCTTCTGGCGACATCGCAGGGCGAGAATCTTCGCTGGCAGGCGGGAACTCAATATGTAATCAACACCCGCGATGGCCACGTGACGTTCACGACCGGCTTCGAGCACAACCTTGACAGCCTCCAGGGACCTATTGCGGATTCGGCATCGACGCCGCCGGACCGAGGAGGCCCGTACCACTACATGTTCGACATGGTCGACATGGGAAAATACGGCGTCTTCGCAGTGTGTTCGCAGCACGATGTCGGCGCGGAACAGATCGAGATCATCGGCATTCCCCACGACACCCGGCACATCGTCGAGGACTGCAAGGCCAAGCAGTTGCGTTGGCGCTTCAGCAATGATTACTGGCGCGATGCCGCGACCGGTTATGTTTGGAAGAGCGTGCAGAACTTCCGCCCCGACATGGATCCGTTGACGTTGGAAATCCTGCGGCCCGAAAAGTAACGCGGACGAATTCGCGCGATCCCAATCCGCCATCGTGTATGCAAGCCCTGTGGCTGAAAGAACACGGTCGGACTTTGTCGTGTTGAATCGCGGATTTGGTTAATCTACCAATCCGGCAAACGCCCGGTCCAAAGTCGCGCCGCGCCGCGCGGGGCAGCGGTGCCTGTCAGCCATTCTTGATGTGGCGATTCGTGATGATTGCGTGCGGAATCGTGTGAATCCGCGAGTCCGGATGGCGGCGGAAAACAGGGGCGCCGGGGACTGCTTTGGGAACAATCGATTGCCTGCCTGCGCTGCCAACCCACTCAAATTCCGGGCAATTTTCCAATTCTTGACTTGGACAACCAGCTAACGGTTTGTTAAGGTGCCCAATAACACGTCGCAAAGCGAAGCTGAATAGATAGGGGGCAGTGTCGATGGGAGCGGCGAGTGTCGAAAGATTTGCCGACGTCCCGCGCGTTGCAGCCGTAGGTTGTGGGTTGTGGGGCCAGAATATCGTCCGTAATCTCGCCGAACTCGGCGCGCTTTCCGCCGTTTGCGACATCAATCTGGACGTCGCAGCGGAATTTTCCCATCGATATAGCGTTCCGGCGCGCACACTCGCCGAGATTCTCGACGATCAGGCTTGCGACGGCGTCGCCGTGGCGTCGCCGGCTGTAATGCACGTCAAGCACGCCGGAGCTGCGCTCAGGGCGGGTAAGCATGTGTTTGTCGAAAAGCCGCTCGCATTGACAGCTTCGGACGGGCATGCGCTCGCCTATCTCGCGAAGAACGAGCGCCGCATCCTCATGGTGGGGCATCTTCTGCAGTATCACCCGCTCGTCCGGAAGCTGTTTGACTTGGTTCATGGCGGGCATTTGGGCGATGTGAAGCACATTTCCTGCAACCGGCTCCATGTGGGCCGGGTTCGCAAGGAAGAAAATGTGATCTGGTCGCTGGCGCCGCACGACATCTCGGTGATCCTGACGATTCTGGGAGAACTGCCGAAGCAGGTCTCGGTCAAGGCGACCAATATCCTGGATCCTGATATTGCCGACATCGCCAGCATCCATATGCACTTCGCGAGCGGCCTTACCACCCAGATCAACGTGTCCTGGCTGAACCCTTACAAGGAACAGCGTTTGACCGTTCTTGGCAGCAAGGCCTCGGTTGTGTTCGACGACGGCGCCGAATGGGACGACCGGCTTACGATTTACGATCGCCAAACCAAGCCGGGCGGTGCCCGTCCCTGGAAGAAGCGCAGTGACGGCGAGCGTGTCCTCGTGACCCGCCAGGAGCCGTTGCGTGAGGAATGTTCCCATTTTCTGGACTCCATCCTTACGGGAGTCACGCCCAGGACAGACGCCATTGAGGCGCTGGGCGTCCTCGCGGTACTTGACGCCGCGACAAGGTCGCTCAAGTCTGGCAACGCGGAATCCGTCTGACGGATACGCCGGTTTCGGCGTAATCGGATCGGCTGAGCCATGCTCGGCCGTTTTGGCCTTTTGACGATGCGCGGACCGCGAGGGTCGTCGGAATCCGCGGTGTCAGCCTGGATTTGCGGCCCATCTGATCCGCTGGAAAGCCGGAGACGTTTGCCGACATGAATATCTGCATGGTCGTTTGCAACAATCTCACACGAGACAATCGCGTGCTTCGCGAGGCGCAAACTCTACAGGCGGCAGGTCACAAGGTGTCTGTCGTAGGCATCACGGCCGGCGACGCCGAGAAGCCTGCCGAAATCATGTCGGACGGCGAAAAACTCTATCGCGTTGACTGGCGTCCGACGGCCCGTCGAAGGCTCCGCATTCGCGCAATTCCCTGGGGCGCGCTCATCCTGCTTCTGTCGGGACTTGCAATCTGGGGCAGCGTTTGGCTCGCCGTGCAGGTCCTCGCACGCGATCCGTGGTCGAAAGCGCCCGAGCTGGTCCTCATTCTTGCTTGTGCTCCGCTGATTGTGGGGAGCGTCTTTATTCTTTGGCGAGCGATGACGGCGCGCGCGAGCGCGGCCCGCGAGGCCCGCAACGTCGCGTTGCGGAATACCGGAGCGATCTCCGCCGAAAACGGCTCGAAGTCATTTCCCCCGCCACACTCCTGGATCCCATCGTGGGTGCCGCCTGCACTGATCGACGCATTGGCCATCCCGCTGGCCATCCTCGGCCCGCGTTTCCGGCAATTTGCGCTCTCGCAGGAGCGCGCACGCCAAATGGCGGCGTTATGCATCCTACTGAAACCAGACGTCATACACGCACATGATTGCACGGCGCTTCCGATAGCGGCCCTGGTCAAGAAAGCACTGAGAATTCCCGTCGTGTATGATGCGCATGAAATCTATGCGGAAGTAGCTGCAAGGCGGCGCGGGGTCGTCGATTATTACATCCTGCTGCACCGCCGCTATCTTCCGATCGTCGACCGCTTCATCACGGTCAACGAAAGCATCGCGCAATATTACCGGCAGGTTCATCCGGAATTAAGTCCGGCCATCGTCATTCGCAATGCGGCGACACGAATGCCCGATTGCGACTATGACGGGCGGCTTCACGAAGCGGCAGGTCTGCCGCGTTCCGAGAAGATATTGCTCTATCAGGGCGGCTTCACCGCGCGCAGGGGCCTGCCGGAGCTGTTGCGATCGGCAAGTCGTCTGCCCGACGGCTGGACTCTGGTCATGATGGGTTGGGGTCCGCTGGAAGACGAACTGCGCGAGATCGCATCGATGGAGCGCTCCGGGGCAGGCAGCGACGGCAAACCTCAGCCTGCCGCCCGGAAGGTTATATTCATCCCCGGTGCTCCGCGCGCCGACGTGCTGCTCTGGACCGCAGGAGCGACCGTCGGGATCATCCCCTATGAAGGCGACATCCTGAACCACTGGTTCTGCACGCCCAACAAGCTTTGGGAATTTCCGAGCGCCGGCGTTCCGCTGATCGTGCAGCCCTTTCCCGAACTTCGGAAAGTCATTGAAAAATATGGATGCGGCTGGATTCTGCCGGAGACGTGCACGCCCGAAACGCTTGCGGAGATGCTCCGGGGTCTGACGGACGCGCAATTTTGTGCGGCACGCGAAGGATGTCGCAAATTTATCGAAGAAGATTCATGGGAGGCCGCCTATATGGCCCCGTTGACGCAACTGTATGACTCCCTGAAGCCATCGGACAGACCCGTTGCCGGAATTGCCTCGGCGGACGCATCGGCTGCCGCGTTACCCATCGCCGAGAAACAATTGTCCATGCAAAACATCAAAGGTGTGCGCGGATGACGATGACGTTCTTCGCCCATCGAAGTGCCGTCATCGACGAAGGCGTCGTGATTGGGGACGGCACGAAGATCTGGCATTTCTGTCATGTGATGACAGGCACTGTGATCGGCGAAAAGTGCGTCCTCGGCCAGAATGTGTCCGCCGGTCCGGACGTGACGATCGGCAACGGCTGCAAGATTCAGAACAACGTTTCGGTCTACAAAGGCGTGACGCTTGAGGACGAGGTGTTTTGCGGCCCGAGTGCCGTATTCACGAATGTTCGTACCCCACGCGCCTTTGTCGAACGGAAGGACGAGTTCCAGCCGACACTCGTGAAGCGAGGGGCTTCGATCGGCGCCAACGCCACGATCGTCTGCGGCGTCGTGGTCGGCGAATACGCCATGATCGGGGCGGGCGCCGTGGTAACTTCGGATGTGCCGGCGCACGCGCTTATGGTGGGGGCCCCGGCGCGGTTCATGGATTGGGTCGGTCGCAGCGGCGAGAGGCTTGGCAAAGATTTGGTGTGTCCGCGCACCGGCGAGCGATATGTCTTGGAAAACGGACATCTGCGGCCGTTCTAGGCCCCGAGCCTTCTAAACGTCCCGTGGAATTCGGACGTCGCGGCGGCTGCCGATAGTGTTAGAACTTACCGATCGCGATTGCAGCTCGCAAGGATTGCAAATTATGTCTTTCAACAAATATCCACTAGGCGGCCTAAAATGTTGCATAGCGTCCAACCGCTACGGCACCTATTGCGTCCCGCAATCTTCTGCCCATCGGCCGGCTGCGCAGGCCATCCTCAAGGAAAACGTGTGGGAGCCTCATACTATCGAATTGGTTTGCGCCAAATGCGCCGACGGCGATATCATCCACGCCGGAACATATTTCGGTGATTTTCTGCCTGCGTTTTCGCGGGCGCTCAGGGGCGGCAGAAGAGTATGGGCGTTCGAGCCCAATCCCGAAAATCATCTCTGTGCCGACGTTACAATGCGCATCAACAATCTCGCCAATGTCGTGCTGACCAACGCCGCGCTGGGAGAGGATTCCGGAAAGTTAAGCATGGCGGTGAGCGACGGAAGCGGAAGGGCCTTGGGCGGTGCAAGCCGCGTCGTGAAAACGGAAGACATACGCTCGAAGATTTCGATAGATGTTGTTTCCCTCGACGAAGCCGTTCCACCTGACCGAAACATCTCTGTCATACAATTGGACGTCGAAGGGTTTGAGTTGCAGGCCCTCAAAGGGGCCATCGGTACGATCAGACGCTGCAAACCGCATTTGATACTTGAAACGCTGCCAAGTGACGGGTGGATCGCGGAAAACCTGTATGGGTTGGGATACGCACTGTCCGGGCACGTGCACGGCAACGCGGTATTATCACCCCAAAAGCCCTGAATGCAAAGCGAACGGCGTTCACGCCGAGTGCGTCGCGAAATAAGCCTTTCAAACGGTGCCACCACTTGCATCGCCTTAATTCCATGGCGCCTTAAGTGACCTCTCGGCCGGTTGAATCAAGGGCCAGACTGTGCCGACACCGCTTGCCGTTTGTCCGCTCACGCCGGCCGTCAAGACGCAACTTATTCGTGTTCAGCCCGTGCGTCGCAACCAAACCACTTGACCATTCGAAGCTGGTGCGTCACTTTTTGTCGGCGGTTCCGGGGAAGTCCAAGTGACTGGTATTCGCTTCGCATTCGCTGCAGTTCTGCTGGTTTGTGCTCCGATGTTTGCACTTGCACAAAGTTCACCAGTGTACGGGCCATCATCGTCCGTCGTCGGACATGGCGCATGTTGGAATAACACCTCCGGAACCTTGATCTCGGATTGCGGCTTTCCGCCGGTGGAGGGACCGGCATCTTCCACGGTCGGCGATCTGCCCTGTTTCAGCAGCACGACGGGCGCGGCCCTTTCGGATTGCGGCTACAACGGCCAGCAATTCCCCACGGTCTCGGCAGTCAATTCGGCGACGATTCCGGCCGGAGTCTCGTTCATCCGCACCCTTTCGAACAACGGCACAACCGGCGATTCCTATGCGACATGGGAATTGGCGGGCTCCGCACTCCCTTCCCAGCCAGCCTATATCACATCATCGTCCGGCGGAACATATTGGGTGCTCAACGATCCGGTCGTGAACCCGCTCGCGCTTGGTGCCTCCGCCAATGGGTCGACCAGCGACCAGACAGCGACCTCGAATGCGATGACGGCCGCTGCCGCCCTCGGCGAGCCGATGGTACTTTATCCGGGTACATGGACACTCACTTCGAATATCACATGGCCCAGCGCAACCGACGGGCGTGTGCGGATCGACACGGGTGCTCTATGGACCGCCGGAAATGCAGGCCGCCTCGTACTGACCAACCTCACGGGTCAACCAACAGTAGCTGGCTACGGGCTTGATCTTGAAGCCAAGACTTTCGACAACACATGGCCGACCGGCAACGTATTCATGCTTTCTCGGTTCGCTACAAATAACAACGCCGATACGAACGTACTTGCAATTCAAGGAACGGCTGCCACGAATGTAACCTCGGGCGGCGCTTTCGGCAATACGTGGGCGGGAGAGTTCACAGGGTACATAAATGATGGAGTGACTGGCGGTAATGTCACCGTACTTCAAGTTCAAGCAAATAATAACGGCGATAGTACCTCCGTATTGACAGGACTTCTGCTGGTGGGGAAGGGTGCGAACGCGACGGACCCGCCAGGGAGTGCAATTTACATTGAATCTGGGGCAAATGGATGGAAATATGCCATCAATCTGAATAGTGCGGTTAATCCGGCGGAGAGTGAGGGAGTTTTGAATGCACCTGGGCTTACGACGGTAACCGGGATTGTGATGTCTGGCTTATTCTCGACATCCCAGCTTGATATTCCAGCGTTGCTGGTCGGGCCGAAGGCGGCCACTGGGGACAATACCAACAGATTCGAGATGAATGGCTCAAGTGCGGGCAACCCGATTACATTGAACGCCATCGGTTCCGACCCCAATATCAATATTCTACTCCGGGGCAAGGGCGGTGGCAGCGTTCTGGTGCAGCCAACGACCGATAGTACTGCGGCGTTTAAGGTCGAAAATGCTGCCGGCGTAACCGACTTTGAAGTCAATACTTCAGCTAGCCTCGTTAGCTTGCCGGCACTCACGATCAGCGGGCTCTCGACGGCTGGACTGCTGGTAAACAATGGAAGCGGTGTTGTATCCAGTGTCGACAGTGTGTCGAGTGCGAGCGTGCCGGCGAATTTCTCGGCGGTGAAATACCTCACAGTCTCCATTGCGGGAGCCACCTATTATATTCCGGTGGATACGGCGACATGGTGAAATTTCTTCCGTTCTCTATACTTTTGCTCGCGACTCCTGTGGCTGCGCAATCGCATGCCGTGTGCGATCCGCGCGACGACGCTTCGACATGCACGCTTCACCTCAGTGTTCACGATATAAAGGTCATCGACACGGCATTCGAGAAAGCGTCGCTCGCACATGAAGTCTGGGGGCCAGTGCAGGAAGAAATTCTGAGGCAGTTGCGGGAACAACAGCCCAGGGCAGCGAAATAAAGTACATCTTCGGTCATTGCGTTTTGTCCTTAAATTTTCGCCGCCCGTTCAAATTGCACCCCGACCCTGCTGGCATTTTGCCGTGGCGGCTAGGCCAATTTGCCTGTAGTTAAGGCGGCGCAAGCGAAAGTCAGCTGGCTGGCCGGCTTGCGGTCTGCACGGATGACGATGACGTTCTTCGCCCATCGAAGTGCCGTCATCGACGAAGGCGTCGTGATTGGGGACGGCACGAAGATCTGGCATTTCTGTCATGTGATGACAGGCACCGTCATCGGCGAAAAGTGCGTCCTCGGCCAGAATGTGTCCGCCGGTCCGGACGTGACAATCGGCAACGGCTGCAAGATTCAGAACAACGTTTCGGTCTACAAAGGCGTGACGCTTGAGGACGAGGTGTTTTGCGGCCCGAGTGCCGTATTCACGAATGTTCGTACCCCACGCGCCTTTGTCGAACGGAAGGACGAGTTCCAGCCGACACTCGTGAAGCGAGGGGCTTCGATCGGCGCCAACGCCACGATCGTCTGCGGCGTCGTG
>PLJH01000046.1 GCA_003139615.1 Alphaproteobacteria bacterium | reverse complement strand
CCCGACCTCAATCCGATCGAGCTGGCGTTCTCAAAGATCAAAGCCCATCTGCGAAGAGCCGCAGAGCGATCCATTCCCGCGCTCTGGGACCGTATCGGCGCCATCCTCGACGACTTCCCAGCCGATCACTGCCGCAATTTTTTCAGCCATGCCGGCTATGCGTAATCTCAAACCAAAATGGCTCTAGCCGCATAGATCACGTGATCCCGATCGCCGGCGCGCCATGCCCAATTAATGGTTTTGTTCTTATCGCCGATACCGCCAAGTCGGCCCCAATACGCCGATGGATATTTCCCATTCGCGAGCAAGCCGCTCACCACCACTACAACATGTCCATGAACCGATGGAATCTCCTGATCGCCGCCTTTGAGTCCCGCGATCACAAGGCGCCCGGCATCCGCCGCGTGGCTTGCCGCCACCCCATCGTGCAACCGCTCCCAGCCGGCCCCACAGATTTCGTCGACAATGCTGTCAGCGTTGCCGGTGAGTGTAACGCCGAGACGCCCCGCGACGTCCCTCACAAAGGCGCTGCAATCGGTCTTGTCCTTCGGCCACTCAGCCTCGCACGCCTGAATAACGCGTTCTCCGCTCATTGATTGTTCGTCCTCCTGCGTGGCGCGGCGTCGTCGATGGATTTCGGCGGTAGACCCGGGCACTTTGTCAACTTCGGTCAAGCCAGCGCGAACTCTCGCTTTCCATCACGACCCGCAGACTCAGCATTCCGTTGATATGAGACAGAATCCCAATTGTTCGCGTGCGAAATGATCCCCGGTAACGCCCCCGATTCATTCCAAGCTTTGCGTTCGGGATGATACACGCCATGCTGCTTCGCGGACCACGTGAGCCGTGCGCCGACGAAGATAGCCGGGCGATACCTGCCGGCCGTTCGAACCTCAATCCCGCCCTGCGACAGCCACACGCACTTCAGCGCTCGTGCTCGGCAGGAACACGCCGTCTTTCTCCGGGACATACCGCGCCGACACGATGCGCCCGCCAAGCTTCCCGGCATCCAGATTCCATGTGGCGCTACCTTTGTCGTCAAGCCTGATCGGATCGCCCACTCTTTCGCCGTCGACCAAGATCTGCACCGAGCCCGTGGGAACGCGGCCGGCACCGGCCAATCGTGAGACTTTGACAGTGATGATGGGTACAGGAATCCTGTTCAGCTTGTTGAGCGGCGGGATCGTCAAGGTCAGCACCGTCACGGTCCCGCCGGTCTGGATTTTCTGGGCGGCGAGATAGGCTTTCGCAAAACCCTCCTGGCCGGTCGCCGTCGCATCGAAGATGCAATTGGCATTGCGCGTCTTGTCCTCGATCGCTTGGCATATCTCTATCGCGCGCTGCGGATCGAGCGGCTTGGCCGGCGGAATATTCGGGAGAGTGCACGTTCCGCTCTCCGCAGGCCAACCGGAGATCGTGAATGTCGCAGTCGAAGTGCCGCGCGCATAATCGAAGAGACTTGTCCTGTCGGTCACGCGCCACGAGTTGGCATAAGTCTGGTTGAGCGTCAGGAATTTTTGATGCAGGGCGGCCGGCGTCACGCCTGCCGGCATAGCGCCCACCGACGCGCCATTGGAGAGCGACGGCAACCAGCTTCCGCGCGCCATGGCGCCCATGATCCCGTTCAATCCCGGCGAGTGGTAAACTTGCACGCTGAGATACCAGACGTTCTGCGGCGCTCCCCACCACGCGCCCGTCGCCGTCAGGGTCGTCCCGTCTGCGAAGTCGATCTCGATGCCGTCCCCTGCCGGAGCGTTCACGACGCGACCGTCGGTCCCGAGCGTAAGTCCGTTCGCGGGCAGAGCCGTCACCACGCCATCAACGCGCAATTGCATGGGGTTGGAATTGGGGCCGCCTCCAGAACCGGGCTGGTACGTAACGCGGTGTTTGCCCAAGCGCGCCGCGACGGCCGAATTCACGCTTACGCACGTCGTCAGGCCTGTGTAGCTGTCGTACCAGGGGCTAGCCGTCGACACCGGCGTCTGGCGCGTTTGGATTTCCATGCCGGCATAATCGAACAATGAGACGAACTCGCCCGCACTCTGGAAGTTGTAGTGGTTTCCATCGACCGTGGTGATGTGCGGGTCGCCTTCGTTTACGGCAGGTCCGCCGGTGACCTTGTCGGTATAGGCGTCGTATCGCGACGTGCCGTCGGGATTGTTGCCGGTGCTGTTGGAGTCATCGGCCCAGATCGGATGCAAGCCCCCAATCTGCCCAACTCCCGGGGTATAGTTATATTCGAGGCCGGAATAGTCGCCGAATTGAATATCCGCTTGCCCTGCCACCGGTGGGTTGCTGCCGTTGCCGTCCGATAGCGCAGCGCCGATCTGGCCGTCTGCCAGGAAACTTGGCGCACCCGTCATGGACGGTGTCGGCGCTGCGATCGTGCAGAACTCTTCCATGGATGTGTTGGCGGCTGAATTGCGCGTGTCGTGCCAGCAGACTCCAATATTGCCCGAAAGCGGGTTGCTCGCGATTCTGGGCAGGAACTGGCTGTGCCCGGGGACGCTGCTGACCTGGACCGCGGGGAAAGGCCATGTCGCGCCGCTGTCGGTGGAATAAAGCAGCTTGATGTTGGTGTCGTTGCTCCCGACTGACGGACTATCGGTATAGACAAGATAGAGACGACCGAAATTGGGGCTTGATGGATCACGGTCGAAAGCAAAACCGGCTTCCGCATCGACGGAGCGCCTGCTTTGCGGCGTTATGAAATCAAAGCCGCCGACATTGGTGCTTACGGCGTTCACGGCGGCGCCGAAACTGCCACCGACGCCGGTGGGGTTCGTGTTCACCAGAAGAGAGGCCGGGCCGGACGTGTTGGACGGGCCCTCGCAGACCTGGACCACGGTTCCGTTGGGGGCAATGGAGACATCGCCGTAACTGCAACCACTGGCTCCGGGAATGCTCTGCTGGGCGGAGAAGGCGCCGACCGTACCCAATCCGGTCACGGTCGCGCCCCGCGCGACCATGTTACCGCTCACACTAAAAACGATCCACACTTGGCTCGAACCGGGCGGACTGCCGGGCGCGCCGGGGCCAACGGTGACCGTAGGCTGATCGACGCCCTCCGGACCAAACGTGGAGAGAACCGAAAATGTGAGACCGTCGTCGACACTGAGCAGCGTCACGACGTTGGTCAGCGTACTGTCGACATACGTGACGAAAAGATTCCCGAAGCTGTCCCAGGCGAGCGAAGGATCGCAGCACGCCGCGGTGCCCACAGTACCGTTGGCAATCGTTTTGGACGCGTCCCATGGCGAAGTCCATGTGGCGCCGAGGTCGATGCTGCGCGCGGCGAAAAGACCACCCGTCGCATTGTTGCACAGGGAGAAGAGCTCCGAATTGTTGTTCGGATTTCCGATGATCGCGCATTCGTTTTGATAATTGGAAAGCTGGGAAACGTTAAGGTTGCCGGTACCCGCGATCTGAGCATGGGACGCCGTGCCGAAAACAAGGGTCGNNCGCAGCGACCGCGGCTGCAAGGAACGAGGATACGCGATTGTTCTTGCGCATGTTCAGCTCCATTTTCACTTCGGACGAGCCGTCGACCAGAGACCGCGGTGAGCCCCTTGGGCCTCCCGCTCTGCGCTCGACAGTTCGCCATACATGTAGTCGAAATTCTCCTGCCGCCGCACCAGACCGGCGCGCACCAGTTCCAGACCGACATCCTGAATTGCGATGGCGCGATCGTCGGTCAAAAGCCGCCCCGTCATCACACCATTGGGCTCGCGGTCGTAGAATTTCAGGCGCACTCTCTTGCCCAGCACGAGCTTGGCAACGAATGCACGCGCGGCTTTCGGCTTCGCCAGCTTGTCGGCGACGTCAATGCCGACGATGTGAATTGCGTACCGGCCGCCGCCGTAGTCGAGCGTCATGTCGGTCGCATTTTTCACGGCGGTCACAGTGCCAAAAATCGTATCTCCCGCCTGAGCACCCGCAAGCGGCAACATGACGAAGCCGAGCATCGCGCAGGCAAGAATGACGAGTTTGCTCCGGGTGAAACGATGCACAGCCATGACGATCTCCTTCGAAGGCCGGCCGAACCAAGACCACGTTACCGGCGGGATACAGACGCGGAACGCTTATGGCTTCGTACTCGACGCGAACTGCGAAATCTCTCAAGTGCAGATCGTTCGAAATCAATGTGATGTCGTCAAGTTCGTCAGTAAAATATCTAACAGTAAACATCAAAGCTAAGCGGTTGTAAAGGAAGTGTCTATTCAAGACAGGACAGACACCTCTACTGTGGGTCATGTATGGAGAATTGTTGAGAAATTTGCTTTTTTCGGGAAATCATATGACGGTGCGCCGACAAGAAAATGTCGTTTGGAAAGGCGCTCCTGACTGCTCGCTCTGCTATGCAACGGGTAAACGCGAGACCAAGCTTTTGGGACAATCAGCCTGGTGTCTAACGCGCCATTATGCAGCAAGCACACCTAGACAACATTGTCGCGCTACGGGCGGCGTCTACGTCCCTCTCGTCTCTTTTTCCATATGTCATAGATCGCTTGAGCGCTTGTCGCGATTCCGAGGTATTTGGCGATCCAAACCGACGCGATGCCAACAAAACTGACGCCCGCAACGACGACGCCCCACCACGCGACGAGGTGTTGCCACAGATCGTGCGGCGTCATCGTAATCGCGACTAGAAAAAAGGCCCATAAGCCCCCGAGAATCCACAACGCGATTTTCCAGCCCCGGCTCATTTTCGCCTCCCCGGGCAATTCTGCGACCTATCGGTGTATCAAAACAAGGTAGGCGGCGGTTCAGACTTCGATGGTTTGGCCGGTTTCTGAGGCTTCGCCTTTTTCTCCGGTTCTACCTTCCACTTCACGCCTTCCATAGTTCGCAGCACGGCCTTCGCCTGTTCCGGCGTGGCGTCATTCTGGCCTAGCCAGGTATTCCAATCCGCATCCTCCAAGATTGCCGGCATTCGCGGGTCGTCCTGATTGTAGGCGATCTTGGCGCGGATCAATTCGCTCGCCGGGACCTTCACCATGACGCACGCGAGCATAGGCTGGGGAAGGTCCGGCAACTCGAAACGCCTCCACAGGAACGCAAAGCCGCGCGGCACGCCGTCTTGCGGGTCTATGGTCCATTGGATCGTCTTAGGCTTGCCGCCGCTGGTCGTGACTTCCTCGCCCTCATTGAACGTCTTGCGAAAAATAGGGTCAGACTCCAATTCGATTTTAGACGCCGCGGGTCAGGGCCATGATTTCTTCGGTCGTCATCCTGATGTCGCCCTTTCCCCGCATGTGCTCGACCAGCGCTTCGCCGCGGGATTTTTTCCTGGCCCTTCGACGCGAGCGAAACAGGCGAACCTCGCCGCGCCCGTCATAGACGAATTCGACTTCCGTGTTCGGCAGAAGTCCGGCCTGCTCGCGGATGCGGGCGGGAATCGTCACTTGTCCTCTGGACGTAATGCGCATGGTCGCGATCCATTTCTTATCCGGAAATGGAGTACATTTTGACCTCCGGAACAACCGTCGGATCGCGCAATCGCCGAACCATGCCGGTTGGTCCGCGAGAATCAGGGCCGGAAATTCGATGCGCACCGGCTGAAAAAAGTTTGGAAAAATCGCCTCCCTTCGTAACCTCCTGACACGCCAAAACATTCGCCGGAAATTCGCGGCAAGTGTTCGTATCTTGTTCAAAAACTTTGTCGAATCGACGTTTTCTGCAATTGCGCGTGCGCGTTTGCGACGCCATGTTGGATGTTTTCGTGGGAGTTTGCACATGGACGACACATCGCATCCGGAAGAAATTCGCGCCGACATCAAGACGCGCTGGAAGAAGGGACAATCCGGCAATCCGAAAGGGCGCCTGCCGGCCGCGGGATATACGCTCACCGGGCTTGCGCGCCTCATGATGGAGCAGCCGGTCCACGGCTCCGTCACGGGAGAGCGGCAGACGCGGTTTGCGGAATACATGCTCGACATCGTGCGGCGCGCCGATGCGGGCGATGACAAATGCCGGATGTTCCTGCTCAAGGCCATCGATGGCGGCGACCGCCGCAAGATCACCGCACAGCGCAATGCCAAAAAAGCCAAGACGGACGAGTTGCGCGAATTCGAGGCTGCGAAAGCCGAAGAGATTTCGCCCGAGCCGTTGTCCGCGGCGGTCGAAACCGAGCTGGTCAATATCGTGAGCCCGACGGCGCCGCCCCGCGCGACAAGTTTCACTTCCCCGAAAACCGGCCCGAAAACTGTCTCGCCGCCGAGACATATGTCGCTCGCATCGGCGGCCACGTTTCGGCGCGACCCGGGCACGGGACAATTGATGTCGCCGGAGGGCCGCGCGCTGTCGCGGGAGGAAGAGCAGCAGCTGCTCTATCCCGACTGGCCGCATGTCTCGCCGCACCTCAAAAAGGAGGATCGCGCAATCGCGTCTGCAGGCCCGAACGCAGGGGAATCGGCAGGGCGCAAAAGCCCTGATCCGGAAAGCCAAGCGATTGATTCTAAAGAGGATTCAGGCGGTGAAAATATTTCGAGAGAAAATCCGCCGCCGGAGATGGGTCGCAAGGACACGCTGCATTGACCGCCGGCGCTAGAATCGTCGAGCTCCGCCGCCAATCCTCCTCCCCCACGCGTGGGAGAGGAGAAGCGAGAGTGGGGCAAAGTTTCGCCTGTTATTTTCCCCTGTTTAACAGGGGAAACTGCGGGCCATGGTCGATGTTGGAGCGTGGGCAGCCTGCCCGCCGGGGCAGCGAAGTTTGGAAGAAGGGCGGGCTGGAAGCCCGCGCTCCAAACCTTGCGGGGTCCAGACTCGGCCCCTATATACCCCCTTGGCGCGACGTGGGCTTTTACCGGCCTTCTTCCGCCATTTCATGCTAGGGGACGGTCCGGAGGGCGCTTCTCAGGAAGGCCAGGTTTCCCGTCCGCCAAAGAGAGAAGGACAGAACAATGGCTAAAGTTATCGGCATCGACCTGGGCACGACCAATTCGTGCGTTGCGGTCATGGACGGACCAGCCCCCAAGGTCATCGAGAATGCGGAAGGCGCGCGCACCACGCCGTCGACCGTCGCCTTCGCCACGGACGGCGAAAGGCTTGTGGGACAGGCCGCCAAACGGCAGGCCGTCACCAACCCCGAATTCACCTATTTCGCGATCAAGCGGCTGATCGGCCGCCGCTTCGAAGACCCCATGACCCAGAAAGACATGGGCATGGTCCCCTACAAGATCGTCAAAGGCGACAATGGCGACGCCTGGATTCTGGGCCGCGAGAACAAGCGTTTCTCGCCGTCGGAAGTCTCCGCTTTCATTCTGCAGAAGATGAAGGAAACGGCCGAGGCGTATCTCGGCGAGAAGATCTCCCAGGCCGTCATCACCGTTCCCGCTTACTTCAACGACGCGCAGCGCCAGGCGACCAAAGACGCCGGCAAGATCGCGGGCCTCGAAGTGCTGCGCATCANNTCATCAACGAGCCGACCGCGGCTGCGCTTGCGTACGGCATGGACAAGAAGGGCTCCGGCACGATCGCCGTCTATGACCTTGGCGGCGGCACGTTCGACATCTCGGTGCTCGAGATCGGCGACGGCGTGTTCGAAGTGAAGTCCACGAACGGCGACACGTTCCTGGGCGGCGAAGATTTCGACCAGCGCCTCGTCAATTACCTGGCCGACGAATTCAAGAAAGAAAACGGCATCGATCTGCGGACGGATCGTCTGGCACTTCAGCGGCTGAAGGAAGCCGCCGAAAAGGCGAAGATCGAACTCTCCTCCGCCGTGCAGACGGAAGTGAACCTGCCCTTCATCACCGCGGATGCGACGGGTCCGAAGCATCTGACGATGAAGATCACGCGCGCGAAACTGGAAGCGCTGGTCGACGATTTGATCCAGCGCACGGTCGCGCCTGTCAAGCAGGCGTTGAAGGACGCGGGCGTGTCCGCCAGCCAGATCGACGAAGTGATCCTCGTCGGCGGCATGACNNCGCACAAGGGCGTCAACCCGGATGAAGTTGTGGCGCTGGGAGCAGCGATCCAGGCGGGCGTTCTGAAAGGCGAAGTGAAGGACGTGCTCCTTCTCGACGTGACCCCGCTGTCGCTGGGCATCGAGACATTGGGCGGCGTGTTCACGCGGTTGATCGAACGCAACACCACAATCCCGACCAAGAAGAGCCAGGTGTTCTCCACCGCCGAAGACAATCAGACGGCGGTGACCATCCGCGTGTTCCNNGCGGCATGCCGCAGGTGGAAGTGACGTTCGACATCGACGCGAACGGCATCGTCTCGGTGACGGCGAAAGACAAGGCCACAGCCAAGGAGCAGCAGATTCGCATCCAGGCCTCGGGCGGTCTCTCGGACAAAGACATCGAGAAGATGGTCAAGGAAGCCGAAAGCCACGCGACCGAAGACAAGAAGAAGCGCGCGCTGGCGGAAGCCAAGAACAACGCCGATGCGCTGATTCATTCCACCGAAAAGGCGATGGGCGAGCATGGCAGCAAGATCGATGCGGACGGTCGCTCGGCCATCGAGAATGCCATTGCCGACCTCAAGGAAGCGATCAAGTCCGACGATCCGGACGTGATCAAGCCGAAGACGGATGCGCTGGCGCAGGCTTCGATGAAGTTGGGCGAGGCTATGTACAAGGCACAGCAGGCGGCCGGTGAAGCCGCAGGTGGTGCCGCGGACGGCGGTCAGCCGAAAGCCGACGACAATGTGGTCGACGCGACGTTCGAAGAAGTCGACGACGACAAAAAAGGCGCAGCGTAATCAGAAGACGAATACGGATACGGGGCTCGGAGAACGATGAAATCACTTTCAACCGCTTTCCGATTCCCGCATTCCGTGTTCTGATTTCGGGTCATGAGCAAGCGCGATTACTACGAAGTCCTGGGCTGTGCGAAAGGCGCCTCGATCGAAGAGATCAAGGGCGCCTATCGCAAGCTCGCGAAGGAACATCATCCCGACCGCAATCACGGCGATGACGGGGCCGAGATTCGGTTCAAGGAAGTCAGCGAAGCCTATGAAGTCCTGAAGGACGATCAGAAGCGCGCGGCTTACGATCGTTACGGTCACGCTGCGTTCGAGAACGGGCGCGGCAACGGCGCCAACGGCTTCGGCTTCGATTTCTCGTCGTCCTTCACCGATGTGTTCGACGATCTGTTCGGCGAATTCATGGGTGGGCGGCGCGCGCGGCGGCAGAACCGCGGCGGCGACCTGCGCTACAATCTCGAAATCTCATTGGAAGATGCCTATCGCGGCAAGAGCGAGGAAATCCGCGTCAACACGGCCGTGCCGTGCGAATCCTGCGCGGGGACAGGCGCCGAGCCGGGATCGAAGCCCGAGCAATGCGCGACGTGTTCCGGCGGCGGCAAAGTGCGCGCGCAACAGGGCTTCTTCACCATCGAACGCACCTGCCCCAATTGCCGGGGCACGGGCCGCACCATCCGCAATCCCTGCCGCGCCTGCCGCGGTTCGGGCCATGTTCAAAAAGAGCGCACGCTGTCCGTCGGCGTTCCGGCCGGTGTCGAGGAAGGCACGCGCATCCGTCTCGCGGGCGAAGGCCAGGCGGGCATGAATGGCGGGCCGCCCGGCGATCTCTACATTTTCATCTCGATTTCGCCGCACCAGATTTTCCAGCGCGACGGACACGATCTTTATTGCCGCGCGCCCGTTTCGTTCGTCACCGCAGCACTCGGAGGCGGTATGGAAGTGCCGACCTGCGACGGCGGCCGCAGCAAGATCAATATTCCGGAAGGAACCCAATCGGGAAAGCAGTTCCGCGTGCGCGGCAAAGGCATGCCCGTGATGCGGGGCGGCGGCATGACGGGCGATCTCTATATCGAGGTCTCTGTCGAGACCCCAGCGAAGCTCAACAAGAAGCAGAAGGAATTGCTGCGCGCGTTCGAAAAGGAAAGCGAAGAAGGCACCAATCCGGAATCGGAAGGCTTCTTCGCCAAGGTCAAGGAGTTCTGGAACCGCAACGGTATGCCGTGAGCCGCGCTCACTTATGCGTCAGCAACGTATTCATATTCGGCATGCCGTCCGCGTCGGTATACATCGCGTCGTAGCGGCCCTTCTCCAGCAACTCCTTCGTGGCGCGGCACGCCGCTCCAAGCGCCGCCATGCCGATCCCCGCGCCGGCACTCACGCGGCGCACGCCGGCCGCCTTCAATTCGGAAACCGGCGCCAAACCGGGACGGGTCAGAATATTGAGCGGCAGATCGACAGCTTGTGCGATCGCGTCCATCGCCGCAAGGTCGGTCAGCGCCGGCACGAACAACCCATCCGCATCGGCATCGAGATAGCGTTCCCCGCGCGCAATCGCCTCGCGAACGACATCTTCCGGCGGCACCAGACGCTTCAATACGATATCCGTGCGCGCATTGACGAAGACGTCCACGCCTTCGCGCTCGCAAGCGCTTTTGATCGCAGCGATCTTGGCGGCGAGGAGATCGGGCGGCGCGATGCCGTCTTCCAGATTGATCCCCACGGCGCCGGCACGCGCGAGCGCGATGACGAAATCCGCGACCGCTTCGGGATCCGACGAGAACCCCGCCTCGCTGTCGACGCTGACCGGAATGTTCACGGCGCGAACGATCTCGGCCGTTGCCGCGAGCAATATCGCGGTCGGCATCGTCTCACCATCCGCATAGCCATGCGCCCAACAGACCGCCGCACTCGACGTGGCAATCGCCCTCGCGCCGCAATCTTCCGCGAGACGCGCGCTCCCCGCATCCCACGCATTGGGCAGCACGAGGATCGAACCGTCATTGTGAAGCGCGCGGAAGCGCGCGGCGCGATCTTTATTCGAATGGGACTGGGACATGTCGGCACCGGATTTCATTGCGGGCGCAGTTTAGCGCTTTATCGCGACAAGTCTGCGCGCGATCGCTGCCAATTTGCACGATTTGCGTGGGAACTCGCCTTACGGACAGACATTCAGCGGCCGGTCATGGGTCAGGACACAAGCCATGCGCGCGCCCGGTCCATCGCCATAGGTGGAGGCGAGCTGCTCTTCGAGTGTCGCCCATTTGTCGCGCGTATCATCGATGGCGGCTTCGACGGCGTGCGCGAAATTGTCGTCGATCAATCCGCGCGGCGTGGTGCCGCGGCCTATCTGAGGATCGATCGCTCCCATATCCTTGTTCAGCGTGAGGCGCTTGGCGCGCGAAAGACCGGCGCCGTAGTTGCAATATTTCTCTTCGGGCGCGTTCTCGAAACATCCCGAAATGAGTCCGCCCGGAAAGGGCGTGTCCTTGCGCAAATCGATCCAGGGCGCGCGTCCCTTTTGCGCGAGACCCGGAACATTGGCAGGCCCAATCGGCTGCATCGGATCGGCATGATCGACCCAGTTCGTGTGCGCATAGAAATCCTGCGACGCATGCAGAAGCATGCCGAAATCCGCAAGCACCGTGCATTTCGCGTTTTCCTTCACCTCCGGCTGGAAGGTGCAGGGCAACAAAATCTGGCTTTGGCGCACATTGTTTTCGTCGTTCACAAGCTTGCCCGCATCGCGCACGGCGTCATTGAGCTTCCGGATCATCCAGGTGCGGCAAGCCACGAGCGCGGCTTGCGCCGCTTCGCGCGTTTGCGGATAGCCATGGATATCGAGCCAATCTCCTCCGTCGCAATGCATCTTGTTGACGGGGATCAGGTCGCCGCGGTCGGGAATGCCTACCGCCCCCCAATTGCCCTTGCCGCCGGCCAGCGCATCGAGCGACGCGGGCTGGAAGCAATCCGTGGTCGAGTCCGTGCAAGCGAGCGCATGGCGCGTGATGCGCTCATGCTCCGCGTTCTGCCCCATGCCGATGATGGTGCCGAACGCAAGCGCTGGGCTCGCACATAAGAGCCCAAGCACAACTCCCAAGGTCAGTCTGCGCAGCGACACCATCGTCAAATCCTTAAGCCGGCAAACGATGTGTCGCTTCGGTTGGAGAGGTCAACCCGCGATAGGTACATGGGCCTTCGCCCGCTATAGTGCCGAAGCAGCCTCTTCGCCGGTTCCGCGTTGTGAAACCATGATCGCAGACCAAATCCGATTCCTGGGCCGCCTGGTCGCGCGTCCGTCGCAAGTGGGGGCAGTCGCGCCTTCCAGCCCCGGCCTCGCGCGCGCGATTGCGGCGCAGATCGATCCCTCCGGGAACAGCCCAATCCTCGAGCTCGGGCCGGGCACGGGCGTGGTGACGGCGGCCCTGATTGCACGCGGCATTGCGCCAAAGCGCATCGTCTCGATCGAATATGATCCGGATTTTGCGAAACTGGTCGCGCAACGATTTCCGGCCGTGCGCGTCGTCCGCGGCGATGCCTACGATCTGAAAGGCACGCTCGGCGAAGATGCGTTTGCGCCTTTTGGTGCGATCGTCTCAAGCCTGCCGCTTCTCAATGAAGCACCGGAACGGCGCAACAAATTGATCGAAACGGCGTTCGAACTGATCGCGCCCGGCGCACCCTTCGTGCAGTTCTCTTACGGAGTGCAGTCGCCGATACAGCCATCGCCGACCGTCAGCGTGACGCGGGCGGCGCTGGTGCTGTTCAATCTTCCGCCGGCACGCGTGTGGGTGTACCGGCGGAAGTGAGATCGGGAAATTACTCGGCAGCTTCGGCGAGTTGCGGTGCGGCTTCCAGCACATCGGCGCCCACCTGGGCTTCGAATTTGCGGAAATTGTCGCGGAACATCTGCACGAGCTTCTTCGCCTGCGCGTCATAGGCGGCCTTATCAGCCCAGGTGTCGCGCGGGTTCAGGATTTTCGCATCCACATTCGGCACCGACACCGGCACGCGGAAGCGGAAATGCGGATCGATCCGCATCTCGACATTGGCGAGCGTGCCGTCGAGCGCGGCCGCGAGCAACGCGCGCGTCGCCTTGATCGGCATGCGGCTCCCGACGCCGAAAGCCCCACCGGTCCAGCCCGTATTGACGAGCCAGCAATCGGCCTGGTGCTGGCCAATCAATTCGCGCAGCAGATTGCCGTATTCGGTCGGATGACGCGGCATGAAAGGCGCGCCGAAACAAGTTGAGAACGTCGGTTGCGGCTCCTTGCCGAGGCCTTTTTCGGTACCAGCCACCTTCGCCGTGAAGCCCGACAGGAAGTGGTACATGGCCTGGCTGGGCGTGAGCTTCGAAATGGGCGGCAATACACCGAACGCATCGGCAGTCAGCATGATCACGTTCTTCGGATGCGACGCCGCGCCTGTCTTCGACGCATTTGGAATGAAATCGATCGGATAGGCCGCGCGCGTATTCTCCGTATAGCGGCCGTCGTCGAGATCGAGTTCGCGCGTGTCCGGATTCATCACCACGTTTTCGAGCACCGTACCGAAGCGCTGTGTCGTCGCATAAATTTCGGGTTCAGCTTCCGCGGAAAGCTTGATCACCTTCGCGTAGCAGCCGCCTTCGAAATTGAACACGCCGTTCTCGGACCAGCCATGCTCGTCATCGCCCACCAGCGTGCGGGAGGCATCGGCGGACAATGTCGTCTTGCCGGTGCCCGAGAGGCCGAAGAAAATCGCGGCGTCGCGATTGGCGCCCACATTGGCCGAGCAATGCATCGGCATCACGCGCTTGGGCGGCAGGAGATAATTCAGGATCGTGAACACCGACTTCTTCATCTCACCGGCATAGGAGGTGCCGCCGATCAGAACGAGCTTGCGGGTGAAATTGACGGCGACGACCGTTCCCGTCTCGCAACCGTGAATTTTCGGATCGGCCTGGAAACCCGGAAGATCGATGATCGTGAATTCCGGATTGAACCCCTCGCGCTGGCCGGCATTCGGCTCGATCAGCAGATGCTGGATGAACAGCGAATGCCACGCATATTCGGTTACGACGCGAACCGGCAAACGGTGCGTCGGATCGGCGCCGCCAAACAAATCCTGCACGAAGAGCTCATGGCCCTGCGCATAGGCAATCATGGAATGGTAGAGCACATCGAACGCGGCGGGGGACATGGCCTTGTTGTTGTCCCACCAGACCTGGGATTCGCTGGCGGCATCGCGCACCACGAATTTGTCGGAAGCCGAACGGCCCGTGTGCTGACCCGTCAGGACAACAAGCGGACCGTTCTTCGCGACGTGACCTTCGCCACGGGCGACGGCCTGCTCATAAAGCGCAGGCGCGGTCAGATTCCAATTCACCGCTTTGAGATTGCGAAAACCCTGATTTTCGAGGCCATAGGCGCTCGGCTGCCGCCCGTCTTGGGACATAATAGCTCCTGCTGTCGCACTGCCGTCGGTCTGATAGCCGGCGTTTAATGGATGGCGGACATTGCCGCCTTATGGGGACCAGAATAGGCCGCCGGGGTGCTCCCCCGCAAGAAATCCCTAATCCATTGACGGAAATGCACAAGTTCTTCCGCGACTTAGGGTGAAGACCAATCGCCACAGTTGGGACCAAGCCCTTCGGCCTTCTGCCCTTGGCCCATGTGGGCTAAGAGCCTTCGGATGGCCCTGTCCGACGACGAACTCGAACGTTATGCCCGCCATATCGTGCTGCGCGAGGTGGGAGGCCCCGGCCAGGCGAGGCTGACTGCGGCGCGCGTGCTGGTCGTGGGCGCGGGAGGCCTGGGAAGCCCGGTTATCCTCTATCTGGCTGCGGCCGGCATCGGGACCGTCGGAATCGTCGATTTCGATCATGTCGCGCTCTCGAACCTGCAGCGCCAAATTGCCCACCGGAGTGCAGACATTGGGAGGGCAAAGACGGCCTCCGCGGGTGACGCGGCGCGCGCCATCAACCCCCACGTCAAGATCGAGCCGCATGCTGTGCGCCTCGACGCCCGAAATGCTCTCGACCTCATCGGGCGCTACGACATCGTGGCCGACGGATCGGACAATTTCGCCACCCGCTTCCTGGTCAACGACGCCTGCTATTTGGCCGGCAAAACTCTGGTTTCGGCGGCCGTGACGGAATTCGACGGCCAGTTGGCGACCTTCAGGGCCCACGACCGTAGCGGGAGCTACCCCTGCTATCGCTGCCTTTTTCCCGAACCGCCGCCGCCGGGGACAGCGCCTTCCTGCTCCGAGACCGGCGTGCTGGGGGCCGCGGCAGGGGTCATGGGAACGCTCCAGGCGCTTGAAATTCTCAAAGAAATCCTGGGAATCGGCGAAAGCCTGGCCGGCAAGCTTCTGATCTACGAGGCCCTTACCGCACGATTCCGCAATGTGAAAGTCAAGCCGGACCCGGCGTGCCGGCTGTGCGGGCCAAACCCCACGATCCGGGATCTCTCCCTGCATGTTTGATCCCAGGTCACGAACTTAACTACGACTTAAACGACCCGCCTTCATAATTGCCGCCTCGACCTTGCGGGAAGCGCCGAGTGGGCCAGGAAGTTCATTTCGAGATTTATCGCCGCCAGGGTTCCAAGGGCGGCTGGCTTCTCCACGACGTCTCAGCCAATCGCGAAGGTGCGATCCGAACGGCCGAAGAATTGATGGCCGACAAGCGCGCGACGGGCGTGAAGGTCGTCAAAGAGACCTACAATGCCGATACGGGCGACTATCTGTCGCTCAAGATATTCGAGGACGGCCACACCAAACTGAAAACGGATGCGGCGGCCGAAGACGTGCCGCACGCACTTCCGTGCTTCAAGCCGGACGATCTCTATTCCTACCATGCGCGCGCGACCATGGCGCGATTGCTGTGCGAATTCCTCGCACGCCAGAAACTGACCGTCACCGAACTGATACACCGCTCCGATTCGCTCGAACGGCTCGAAGCCACGGGTACGCTCTTCCAGCATTGCGTGCAAAAGATCGCAGTGGCGCAGGCGTCGACCACGACCACGTCGGTTCAGCAGATCATCAAGAATCTCAATGATCTGACCGCGAAGGCCATCGCCCGCGTCTATCGCGATACGCGCAGGAAATATTTTCCGGTCGCGCAGGCCGGACAGTTCGGCGCGCTCGCCGAAAAGCTCGCAACGGAATCGGACGGACTTTATCTGCTCAATGGAGCGCTCGCGCACTATCTCGGCGAGACCGGAAACTGGAACGAAAAGTTGCTGAGCCTGCTGGCGCTCATGGACGAGCTGCCGTCCGAAGGACCCGGCCGTACATTGCTGATGGGCGCAATCAACACGCTCGTGGCGGAAGTGCTGAATGGGGCAGCGGCGCTTCACGAGTTGATCGGCGAGACCGAAAACCTCGGCGCAGCGCTCCTGGTCCTGGTCGATCTCTTTCTTGGACAATCGCCTGAAGACCCATCGAAGCATGAAGGCCTGACGCTGCTGGCGCGCCATTTCGCGATCGACGATCTGCCGGACGCGCGTTCCGCAGTCGCCAGGCGCATCACGGCTGAGCTCCGCAGCGTACGCCGGCTCAGTCCCGCCTCGCTGGTTTCAGAGCTCAAGATTTTGCGCCGTATCGCAAACAAACTCGTATTGGGCGAAGGAAGATATCTCAGCCACGACGACATCATTGCGTCATTCACATTGCGCTCACGGCGGCTGGTGGCCAATGAATCGATTGCCGATCATTTGGCAGAGACGGCCGGTCCGGACGACAAGCTCGAAAGGTTGCTGCTGATCGAGGAAAATATCATCGGCGTGGAGAACAAGCGGCAGCTTGCCTGTTTTGCCATGCCGATCCTCACATCCGCCGCGTTCGAGACTTTTTTCATTGCGGGGAAGACTCCGCCGCTCGCAAGACTGAAACGCCTGGCGGAGTTGCAGACACGCGTGCGGCGAAGCGGCTTCCAGGACAAGGAACGCCACGACATCAGCGAACTCCTCGACAAAGTTGCCTTCGAAGTCGAGGCACGATCGAAGATTCTGACGTCGATCGAAAAAATCGCCAATCCCGTCGAAAGAACCGTCGCGGCGTTGCGGCTGTGCGTCGAAGGCATGGTGACCGAGGGACGCCTGTCGACGAAAGCGCGCGCGATTGTGGTTTCCTCTCTTGGACAGCCTGGATTCCTCACCGGCTATGTCGATCACGTCTCTCGAGGGGCGCAGAAAACGACTGCCGAAGCCGCGATGGGCGAATTGCTGCAGACCCTCGAAAAAGCCGGCATCACCGCAGAGACAGGCCTGCGCTCGATCGCGGCGTAACGGACGTTTAAATTCCGGACGGCGTAGCGCTTGCCGACGTCGTTGTGGGCAAGGATTCCAGCCAGCCGCCACCCAAAGCTTTGTACAGAGAGACAAGATCGGCCGCGAACGCCTGCCGGCTCTGCTCCTGCTGATCGCGCGCCGACAACTCATTCGCCTGCGCCGTCAGAACATTCACGTAGGTGACGAGGCCTGCGCGATATTGCTGCAGCGCGATCGCCGATGACGATCGGGATGCATCGACGGCGCAATCGAGCTGGATCAGACGCTGCTGCTCGGTGGTGTAACGCGCGAGCGCGTCTTCGGCATCCTGTACCGCTCCCAGAACCGCTTTCGAATAGGCATAATAGGCCTGCTTCTGCTCTTCCTTCTTCGCACGAATGTTGGCCTCGATTTGTCCGCCGTGAAAAATCGGGAACATGACGGAGCCGAGACCGACCCCGCCCAGATTGCTGCCCGACAACAGATTGCTCAGATGGCTACCGGTGAAGGACGCCGCCGCGATCAAGTCGAATTTCGGATAAAGGTCGGCTTCGGCTACGCCGATTTGGGCGTTCGCTGCTGCGAGCCGGCGCTCGGCCGCGCGCACATCCGGCCTGCGTCGCAGCAGATCGGACGGCAATCCGACGGGCAGCGACGTCGGCATGGCCGGGATGGCGGCGCTGCGGTCGAGCTCCACCGTCATCGCTTCGGGTTGTTCGGCAAGCAATACGGCGATGGCATGCTCCATCGCGCCCGCCTGAGCCAGCAATTCCGGAATCTGCGCCAAAGTCGACGCGACCAGCGCGTTCTGCTGATTCACATCGAGCTGAGTGACAAATCCGGTTCGCGCGCGCGCGGCCGTCAGGTTCAGAACATTCTGCTGTTCCTTTGCTTCATCCTGCAGGATCGCGATACGCGCCTGCGTGGCGCGCAAGGTCAGATAGTCCGTGGCAATCTCGCCGGTCAGCGTCACTTCGCTGTCGCGCATCTGCCAGACGGCGGCTTCCCGGCTCGCATCGGCGGCCTCGATGCCGCGACGAATGCCGCCGAACACATCGATCTCCCATGTCGCGTCAAAGCCCAGGGAATAGAGCTTGGCGTCCAAAGGACCGCTTGGGGCCGCGCTGCCGCCGGACGAGCCGCCGGATCCGCCGCTCAAATCCGACAACAGATTGGAATTCGAATGGATGTGAGCGCCAACACCGTTGGCATTGACGTGTGGCAACCCGGCTGCACCGGCGACGATCACTTGCTGGCGCGCTTCGCGCAAGCGCGACTCGGCCGTCAGCAGATCGAGATTGGATTGCAGCGCGCGAGAGATCAGGCTTTGCAATTCAAGGTCGTTGAACTGCATCCACCATTGCGACAAATCCGCTTCGGCAGCCATGGGCACACTCAACGGAGCCTGCGCCTTAACCATGGGCATATCCTGATATGCGGGAGAAACCGGCAAATCGGGCTTGCGATAATTCGGACCGACCGCACAACCCGCGAGAAGAAGCGCCGCAAGGAGAATGCTTTTCTTCATGGCGCCACGCCTGCCGGAGCCTTCTTGGCTTTGCGCATGAGGAGAACGAGCGGGAGGGATGCGAAAACGACGACCGTCAGCACATGAAATACATCGACATAGGAGAGCATGCTCGCCTGTTGCTGCAACGACAGATAGACTTCAGCCACTGCGGCCTTCGCGGCTGCCGATTGCGACAGACCCTGGTTCATCAGTGCATGCGTAACGTGCTGCAGACCGGATACGTAATTCGGATTGAGCGGGTTTAGCGTCTCGACATATTGCGCCTGGTGCACCTGGGCACGGCGGGCGAGCATGGTCTGCACGAAGGAAATCCCGAAGGTGCCGCCCATATTACGCGACATGTTCATCAGGGCGGACGCCTGGTTATTCTCCTCGGGCTTTATGCCGACATAGGCAACAGCGGTAATCGGCACGAACAGGAACGGCAATCCGATCGACTGGATCAGGCGGGCCATGGCGGCATTGTCGAACGACATCGATGTATCGAGACCGCTCATATTCCACAGCGCGATGCCTTGGATGAGGATTGCGAATGCGATCAGATAGCGCGGATCGAGTTTTCCGGTGAGGTACCCGCTCACGGGCATAGCAAGAAGCGTGACAAGCCCGCCGAGCGTGAGCGCAAGGCCCGCATTCGTCGCGGTATAGCCCAGCACCTCCTGCAGAAGCTGCGGAATGAATTGCGTCGTGCCGAACACGATCACGCCCATCAGCAACATGAAAATATTCGCGATGAGGAAATTGCGCTGACCGAAAAGGTGGATACGCACGATAGGATCCTTGCGCGATAACTCCCACGGAATGAACACGATGAGCGCGGCCGCACTGACAATCGCGAAGGCCGTAATCATTGGGCTGGAGAACCAATCCTCGCGCTGACCGCGGTCGAGGGTCACTTCCAGGCAACCGAGGAACAGGGCCACGAGCGCAAAGCCGACAATGTCGATGCTCAACCCTTCGCGGAGCAGTTTTTTTGTCCGCTTCACGAGCTCCGGGGGTTCGTTCACGTAGATGTTGACGAGAAAGAGCGACAAGAGCCCGATCGGCAGATTTATGAGAAACACCCAATGCCAGGAATAATTGTCGGTGATCCAGCCGCCCAGCGACGGGCCCAATATCGGTCCGCCGATCACGACCATGCCATAGGCTGCAAATGCCTGACCGCGCTTTTGGGGCGGAAACGTGTCGACCATCATGGATTGTTCGACGGGCGCCAGTCCACCGCCGCCGATGCCTTGCAGGACGCGGGCGAAAACGAGAACGGTGAGATTGGGCGCCATCCCGCACAGCACGGACGAGAATGTGAACAGCGCGACCGACATCATGTAATAGCGCTTGCGGCCGATGACGTCGGCGAGCCAGCCGCTGATCGGAATGATGATCGCATTGGCGATCAGAAAGCTGGTCACGACCCACGTCACTTCGTCGTAGCTGGCGGAGAGGCTGCCGGCGATATGAGCCAACGCGACATTGGCGATGGACGTGTCGAGCACCACCATGAAGGTCGCGATCGAGATGACCGCAATGATCGTCCACGGATTGCGCTTGCCGGCGACGGAGCGCGCTGCTGTCCAACCCTCATTTGCTCCGGCCGCCGACATCAGCGCACCTTGACGGAAGGCTCGACACTCATACCGGGACCCAGCGTGCAGTCGCGTGGTATGCGATCCAGAAGAATTTTCACCGGCACGCGCTGTACCACCTTGACGTAATTGCCTGTCGCGTTTTCGGGCGGAAGAATCCCGAATGCCTGCCCCGCGCCGCGTTGGATGGAATCGACATGGCCTTCGACGTCGGCGTCGCCGCAGGCATCGACTTCGACGGTCACCTTCTGACCCACCCGCATCAGCGCGAGTTGGGTTTCCTTGAAATTGGCCGTGACCCACAATTTCAGAGGCACGATGGCCATCATCGCCTGTCCCGGCGAGACATAGTCTCCCGTGGCGACCGTGCGCTGCGTGACGTGGCCATCGACGGGTGCAAAGATGCGGGTGTATCCCAGATTGAGCTGCGCGGACGCAATCTGCGTCTTATCGACCTTGATCAGCGCCAATGCGCCGGAGATTTGCGCCCTGGCGGCATCGCGTTGCGCGATGGCATTCTTGTCGGTCGCGACTGCTGTATCGATCTGCTCCTGCGCGACGGCGGCGGGCGAGGTCCGCTGCAGGAGTCTGTAGCGCGCGAGGTCTCGCTCGGCGTTTTCCGCTTGCGCCGCAGTCCCTCTCTCGGTGGCGACCGCCTGTTGATATTGCGTCTCGGCTTGCGCCTCCTGTGCCTGCACCTGGTTGAGGCGCGTATTGGCATCTGCAGAGCTGATCTCGACCAGCAAATCGCCCTTGTGTACGAGTTGATTGTCGTTGATGGGGACCTTGATCACGAGTCCCGCGATCTGGGGTGCGACGTTGACGATGTGGGTGTCGATGAACGCGTCGTCGGTATCCTCATATTGACGCGCGTTCAGCCACCAGATGAGAACTCCCACGAGCAGGAGAGCCACGAATATGGCGAGGCCAATCTTGACCAGCGGATTCTGAAAAATGCCGGGTTTGCCATCCTCTTTATCCTCGGGGGCGTCGTCTTCGGCATCGCGACTGCCGTCGGTTTTCTTGCCGTCTTTTGGCCCGCGATCGTTTGCGCGCCTTGCGTCGGCATCGTTCCGGCCGCCGCGCGTGCGCTCTCCCACATCTGACGCCATCCGAAGAATCCCGCCACAACCGACAACGCGAGTCCCCGCGCCACCACGCAAACGTTCGCGGGTGCAATTTGTTCCGTAGCCCGGGTTGAAAACGGTCAGTTCGGCCAACCGCCGCTAATGCGCTTCGTCCCAATTCCGCGCAGCGCGCGAATCGACGACGAGCGGCACCGATAGTTCCAGTGCAGGCATCGCCGCGGTTTCCATCACCGATTTGACCGTTTTGCTTGTCGCCTCGGCTTCCTTGTCGGGCGCTTCGAACACAAGCTCGTCATGCACCTGCAGCAGCATTTTTGCCTTGAGCTTGGCCTTCGCGAGCGTAGGCGGCACGCGGATCATCGCGCGCCGGATGATATCCGCCGCTGCGCCCTGAATCGGCGCATTGATCGCAGCGCGTTCGGCGCCGCCGCGAAGCCCCGGAATCCTGGAATTGATCTCGCGGATATGGATGCGCCGGCCGAACAGGGTTTCGACATAGCCTTTTTCGCGCGCGAATTCCTTGGTGCGCTCCATGTAATCTCGGATGCCCGGAAAGCGCTGAAAATATTTCTTGATGTAATCGTCGGCCTCGCCGCGTGGAATTCCCAACTGGTTCGCGAGACCGAAGGCCGAGATACCGTAGACGATGCCGAAATTGATCGCCTTGGCCCGCCGGCGCACTTCACTCGGCATGTCTTTGACCGGCACGCCGAATATCTCCGACGCCGTCATTGCGTGAATGTCGAGACCTTCGGCGAACGCCTTCTTGAGCGCAGGAATATCCGCGATATGGGCAAGCAGGCGAAGCTCGATCTGGCTGTAATCGGCGCTGATCAGTTTCGAGCCCGGGGGCGCGATGAACGCCGCACGAATCCGGCGGCCCTCTTCGGTGCGGATCGGGATGTTCTGCAGATTGGGATCGGTTGAGGCGAGACGGCCAGTGGTTGTCGATGCCATCGCATAGGAGGTGTGCACACGCCCCGTATTGGGATTGATGTAGGTCGGCAACGCATCGGTATAAGTGCCGCGGAGCTTCTGAAGCTGCCGCCAATTCAGAACTTTTTTTGCGATATCGTGGCCTTGGGCCGCAAGCTCTTCGAGTACATCGGCATCTGTCGACCAGGCGCCCGTCTTCGTCTTGCGGCCGCCTTCGAGCTTGAACGTGCCGAACAGGATGTCGCCCAATTGCTTGGGCGAACCGATATTGAACGTGCCGCCTGCGAGTTTATGGATGTCCTTTTCCATGGCGCCCATGTCGCGGGCGAAATCGTTGGACAGCCGCCGCAGATGATCGGGATCGATCATGATGCCCGCCCGCTCCATATCGGCCAGCACGGGCACAAGCGGTCGCTCAAGCGTCTCGTAGACCGTGACTTTGCCATCGGCGATGAGGCGCGGCTTCATCAGCGCATGAAGCCTCAACGTGACATCGGCATCTTCGGCAGAATATCGCGTCGCCTCCTTGATCGGTACGCAATCGAAGGTGACGCGATCCTTGCCCGTTCCGGCGACCTCGGAAAATGCGATGGGTTTGTGACTCAGATGGAGTTCCGAGAGTTCGTCCATGCCGTGACCGTGGAGCGCAGCATCGAGCACATAGGAGATCAGCATCGTGTCGTCGAAGGGCGCGATACGGATGCCGCGCTGCAGGAAGATCAGATAATCGTATTTGAGGTTTTGCGCGATCTTGAGAACGCCGGACTCTTCGAGCAGCGGTTTCAGCCTTGCCAATACATCTTTCTCGGCAAGCTGAACGATCTTCTTGCCGTCGCCGAGATCGAGACCTTCACGCAGGCCGTGACCGCAGGGGATATAGCAAGCCTCTCCAGGTGCGACCGAGAGAGACACCCCGCAAAGCCCTGCCTGCATCGGATCGAGCGACGTCGTTTCCGTATCGACACAGGCTTTACCTATTTCGCGCGCCCGCGTAATCCAGTGATCGAGGCGCGCAAGCGTCGTCACGGTCTCGTATTTGTCGTGATCGATGGGCTTCAGGATCGTGCCGCGGTCCATCACCGCACCGGGCACGCCCTTGGCGGCTGCGCTTGCAGGAGCCTTTTGCTGCGGTGCCGGCGCCGTTGCCAGAGCAGGGAGGGCCAGTTCTTTGGGATCGACGGCCGGGGGCACCGCGTCCAGGTCCTCGACGCCGAAATGCGCTGCGGCGCGCTTTGCGAGCGTTGCGAATTCCATCGATTTGAGGAAGCCGATCAGAGTGGCGGGCTCGGGTTCGCGCGCGAGGAAGGATTCGATCCCTTCCTTGAGCTTCACTTTATCATCCAGCGTGACGAGCCTGAGCGAGATGCGCGCATTCTCTGCGTGCTCGATCAGCGCTTCGCGACGCTTGGGCTGCTTGATTTCGCCGGCACGCTTCAGCAGCGTTTCCAGATCGCCATAGACATTGATCAGTTCCGCTGCCGTTTTTACGCCGATGCCGCGTACGCCCGGTACGTTATCGGTCGAATCGCCGGCGAGCGCCTGCACTTCGACGACCTTGGATGGCGGAACGCCGAACCGCTCCATCACTTCGGCTGACGCGATGTGCTTGTTCTTCATCGTGTCGAGCAGTTCGACCGAACCGTCGATCACGAGCTGCATCAGGTCTTTGTCGGACGAGACAATCGTGACACGCGCGCCCGCTTCGCGCGCAAGCCGCGCATAGGTCGCGATCAGATCGTCGGCNNTCTTCGGGCGGATCGGGGCGGTTCGCTTTGTAGAGCGGGTAGATGTCATTCCGGAACGTCTTCTTGCCCGCGTCGAAGATGACGGCCAGATGGCTGGGCTTGTCGCCCGCCTTCATGTCCTCAAGCAGTTTCCACAACATGTTGGAAAAGCCGGAGACTGCGTTCGTCGGTAATCCGTCGGACTTGCGGGAGAGCGGCGGCAGCGCGTGATAGGCGCGGAACAGATAGCCGGAGCCGTCAACCAGATAGAGGTGATCGCCCTTTTTGACCGGGCGCATGGTCGGGCTCGCGGTCAATGCGCGTGCGCTCCCGGCTTCAGCACAAAGCGCCGGTCGCAATAGGGACATTCGACGAAGTTCTCGTCGCCCATTTCCAGATAAACCCGCGGATGCCCGAGCGCGCCCCCGGTACCGTCGCAGGCGACGCGGGTGGTATCGACTTCGATGATTTCGGGGGCTTCGACGGGCATGGGAATTTCCTGATTCAAGGCTGATTTCGTGCGGCGCGGATCATAGCGGCGGCCAAAATCCCCGCAACTGCCTGCTGCCGAGGGGCGCGCTTGGCCTGGGCCGCGGCTCCGGGCTAGTTTGCGACATGGTCGTTCTGAACCGCATTTATACCCGCACGGGCGACAAGGGCGAAACCGCGCTCGGCGACGGAACGCGGCTTCCCAAACACGCGCTGCGCATTTCGGCCTATGGGACGGTCGACGAGGCCAACGCCGCGATCGGGCTCGCACGCCTCCACACCGACGGTGAAGTCGATGCGATGCTGGCCCGCATACAGAACGACCTGTTCGATCTCGGCGCCGATTTGTGCGTGCCCGAATCCGGCAAGCGCGGCGGGAATGCGCTGCGCGTTGTCGATGCGCAGGTCGATCGTCTTGAGCGCGAGATCGATGCAATGAATGCGGACTTGAAACCGCTGACCTCGTTCGTGTTGCCGGGCGGAACATCGGCAGCCGCACATCTGCATCTCGCGCGCACGATCGTGCGGCGGGCGGAACGCCTGATCGTCGAATTGTCGGAAAAGGAAAAGCTCGGAGCGGCCGCCGTCAAATATGTGAACCGGCTATCGGATCATCTTTTTGTGGCCAGCCGCTTCGTGAACGATAAAGGCGCAAAAGATGTTCTGTGGACTCCGGGCGCCAACCGGGACGCCTAATCCCCGCCCGTCCGCCGGCCGAACAGGAACGCGAGAAACACGCCGATCACACCGCTCAGTCCCCATGCGGGAATGCGCAAAACGGCTTCAATCCATGACGGCAGCGGGACCGGTAATGTGTGTTCAAGCCATGCCTTGAAGCTGACGACACCACTTTTGCTGAACAGACCCCAGACTTGCTCGATGCTGCGCACGGTAATCTGGCCGCCTTTTTCCAGCGACGTGACGATGTCGGCCCCCAGCAGCAGAAGCGCCAGCACGATCAGAATGAGACTGATAAACCGCAGCACCACAAACATCGCATCAGGCCCCCAGCGCAGCCGCGCCGGTTCGCGCGCATGCGGCAGCAACGCTAACGGCAGACTTTACCGCATACAAGAATGGCAAATGCCGGTTAACCATCAATAATGCGCCATTGGTAAAGCATGACACTTCGCAGTGGTTAAATCTGCGCGTCGATACCCAATCCGGCAGCAATGGTGTTCATTTTACGGCAGACGATCTAATCCGTCGCGTAGGGCGTTCCGTCCTTGTGCGTATAGCTGGCCGACTTGGGATCAAAATAGAGGTCGATGTCGGGATAGATGGTCGCGTCCAAAGCCGGCAACCGGGTACCTACTTCAAGGCAGACGGCAATGCTCGAACTCTTGTTGATCAGGTGATGGCCGTTGGGCTCGTTTTTCGGAAACGCCGCGCAATCGCCCGCACGCAGAATTTGCTCGCCGGCATCGGTGACAACCACGACTTCACCCGATAGCACATAAACAAACTCGTCTTCATGGCTGTGCCAATGACGTTGGCTCGACCATGCGCCCGGCGGTAGCTGCAAACGATTGACGCCGAAATCGGTCAGGCCGCCCGCGTCGCCCAATCTTTGGCGCACGCGATCCTTCGCGGCTTTATCGTATGGCGCCGGATAGCCCGAGCCTTTGCGTTCCGGAACGGCTGCGACATCGACCTTTGGCATCGGATGATCTCCTCTCTTGAAGCAAAAATACCCCCGTCCACTGTAGACGAGGGTATTTCGCAGAACCGAATTCGTCGAGCGCGCGAAAATTATTCCGCAGGTTGCTCGGCAGGTTTCTTCTTCGACAAGTCTTCGCCCGTCGCCTGGTCGACCTGCTTCATCGAAAGCCGGACCTTGCCGCGATCGTCGAAGCCCAGCAGCTTCACCTTCACGGTGTCGCCTTCCTTGACCACGTCGGAGGTCTTGCCGACGCGCTGCGCCGCCAGTTCCGAGATGTGGACGAGGCCGTCCTTGGGACCGAAGAAATTCACGAACGCGCCGAAATCCATCACCTTGACGACCTTGCCGTCATAGATCTCGCCGATTTCCGGCTCGGCCACAATGCCACGAATCCATTTGAGCGCGGCCTTGATCGATTCGCCGTCGGCGGACGCGATCTTCACCGTGCCGTCGTCTTCGACGTTGATCTTGGCGCCGGTCTTTTCCACGATCTCGCGGATCACCTTGCCGCCCGTGCCGATCACTTCGCGGATCTTGTCGGTCGGGATCTTGATCTGCTCGATGCGCGGCGCATGTTCGCCCAGTTCTTCGCGCGCATGGCCGATGGCCTTGCCCATCTCGCCCAGAATATGCAGACGACCTTCGCGTGCCTGGTCGAGCGCGACCTTCATGATTTCCTCGGTGATGCCGGCGATCTTGATGTCCATCTGGAGCGATGTGACACCAGCGTCGGTGCCGGCAACCTTGAAGTCCATGTCGCCCAGATGATCTTCGTCACCCAGGATGTCGGAGAGCACCGCGAAACGCGTGCCTTCGAGGATCAGGCCCATCGCAATACCCGCGACCGGACGCGCGAGCGGAACGCCTGCGTCCATCAGGGCAAGCGAAGTGCCGCACACGGTCGCCATCGAGGAAGAGCCGTTCGACTCCGTGATCTCGGAGACGACGCGGATCGTGTAGGGGAACTGCTCCTTCGTCGGCAGGACCGGATGAACGGCGCGCCAGGCGAGCTTGCCGTGACCGATTTCACGACGGCCCGGTGCGTTCATACGACCTGTTTCGCCGACCGAATACGGAGGGAAGTTATAGTGCAGCATGAAGTGCTGCTTGTAAGTTCCCTCGAGCGAATCGACATATTGCTCGTCTTCGCCGGTGCCGAGCGTGGTGACGACCAACGCCTGGGTTTCGCCGCGCGTAAATAGCGCCGAACCATGGGTGCGCGGGAGCGTGCCCACTTCGGCCTTGATCTGACGCACGGTTTTGAGATCGCGGCCGTCGATGCGGCGGCCTGTGTCGAGAACCGCGAAGCGCATGACATCGGCTTCGGCGTCCTTGAACAGATTGCCGACAACGCCTTCCGGCGCTTTGCCTTCCCCGGCAAATTCCGCGATCACTTTCTTCTTGATCCCGGAAAGCCGATCGTGGCGTGCGCCTTTTTCGGCGATTTGATAGGCGGCACGCAGATCGGACTCGGAAAACGCCTTGACCTTCGCGGCGAGCGGGGCTGTCTCGTCGACAGGCAGATCGCGCGGTTCTTTCGCCGCCTTCTCGGCCAGACGAATGATGCCGTTGATCACGGTCTGCATTTCGCGATGGCCGAACATCACGGCGCCCAGCATTTCCTGCTCGGACAATTCCTGCGCTTCGGATTCGACCATCAACACGGCGTCCGCCGTGCCGGCGACAACGAGATCGAGCTTCGATTTCGGCTTATCGTCGATCGGTGTGTTGAGAACATAAGCGCCGTCGATGAAGCCGACGCGCGCCGCACCGATTGGGCCCATGAACGGAATGCCCGAAATCGTCAGCGCGGCCGACGCCGCAACCAGGGCGACGATGTCGGAGTCGTTTTCCATGTCATGGCTGAGAACGGTGACGATGACCTGCGTTTCGTTGCGATAGCCTTCGGCGAACAACGGACGGATCGGACGATCGATCAGACGCGAGATCAGCGTTTCGCGTTCCGTCGGACGCCCTTCACGCTTGAAATATCCGCCGGGAATCTTGCCCGCTGCGAAATATTTTTCCTGGTAATTGACAGTCAGTGGGAAGAAATCGATTCCGGGTTTCGCGGAGTGCGCGCCGACAGCAGTTGCGAGAACCACCGTCTCGCCATAAGTCGCGATCACGGCGCCGTCGGCCTGACGCGCGACTCTGCCGGTTTCGAGCGTCAGCTTGCGCCCGCCCCAGTCGAATTCCTCACGGATGATATTGAACATTCTTGCATTCCTTCTTTCCTGCCACCGGATTGCGGCAGGTCATTTTTGGCCATGGCGTCTGTGCGCCGAAGGGCCCTCTTCCCTGAGCCATCCCAGGGAATGCGTTGAAGCGCGGGCGTGCATATGCACACCCGCGCGAATAAGTTTCGAACCGGACAGATTGCATACGGAGCCGCGCGGAAGCTGGCCGGACCCGGCCGGCGCCATCGCCGTGCTCAGCGCCTCAGGCCCAGGCGCGAGATCAGCGCTTCGTAGCGCTGAGCATCCGAAGCCTTGACGTAGTCGAGGAGCCGGCGGCGCTGCGACACCATCTTGATGAGGCCGCGGCGCGAATGGTTGTCCTTGCCATGCGTCTTGAAGTGTTCGGTCAGATTCGTGATGCGCTCGGAGAGCACAGCGACCTGCACTTCAGGCGAACCCGTGTCACCGGGCTTCGTCGCGTATTCGGACATAACAGTCTGCTTGCGTTCAGGCGTAATCGTCATCGGTCATCCAGTTCCAAAGTTGAAAACACGAAACGGCCTCAGCTCCCCTTCCACGAGTTCGGCCAGCGCAACAGGCTCGCCTCCCGCAGTGGAGAGATAGACCGTAAGCCCTTGAAGATCATCGAGTGCGCCGGCCTCTTCCACGATGCTGGCGAAAAGATTCGCACGCATCAGAATTGGATTGCCGCTTCGCAGGCGAACCGCATCCGGACCTGTAACGGCCAATGCCGGGATGCCGTCCAGCGCGGTCGAAATAGGCCTCAAGTGCTCAAAAGCGGCGGGACTATGCATAAATGACCTTAGCTTATCCAGCGAAATTGCGTCCTCGACCGAAAAGCCGCCCACGGCCAGCCTGCGGAGTTCCGAAACATGGCCGACGGTGTCCAAGGCGAGGGCTATGTCGCGCACCCAGCCCCGAATGTAAGCCCCTTTGCCGCATAGGATTTCGAACACGGCGTGGTCTTCGTCCGGCTGGTCCAGCAGCCGGGCCTCGTGAATCTGGATGGTTCGGGCCTCCAGGACCACGGTTTCGCCTTCACGGGCCAGATCATAGGCCCGCTCGCCCTGGACCTTGATGGCCGAATAAATCGGGGGAACCTGCGAGATTTCGCCCACAAACCGGGGCAAAACCGCCTCGATTTCGGCTTTGGTCGGGCGAACGTCCGAAGTGGCGATCACCTTTCCCTCGGCGTCGTCGCTGTCCCGGCCCTCACCCCAACAGGCGGTGAACCGGTAGGTCTTTTCGGCGTCCATCGCATAGGGGACGGTCTTGGTCGCTTCGCCCAAAGCCACGGCCAGAACGCCCGTCGCCATGGGATCCAAGGTGCCCGCGTGCCCGGCTTTCTGGGCGTCGAACACCCGCCGGACGAGGCCCACGACATCGGTCGAGGTGATCCCGCGCGGCTTGTCGACGACGACCCAGCCATGGACCAGCGCGCCTTTGCGCTTACGGCCCATCGCCGTCCTCGTCTTTTTGGACCGCCTCGAGATCGCGGCGAACCCGCTCGGACCGGAGCAGATCGTCGATTCGCTTGGCTTCGGCGAAAGAGTCGTCCTCGACGAAGCGCAACTCGGGCGTGAACCGCAGCGTGATCATCTTTCCCATCAGGCCGCGCAGAAACCCCTTGTGACGATTGAGGGCCGCGACCACACGCGGCGCATCCACGCCGCCCAGGGGTTCGCAGAAGACCGTCGCATGGCGCATGTCGGGAGATGGCTTCACCTGCGTCACCGTCACGGAAATTCCGTCGAGATCGGGATCGCGCACTTCGCCGCGAATGAGGATTTCGGAAAGCGCATGACGCAACAACTCGCCCACGCGCAATTGACGCTGCGACGGTCCCGGGGCGCGAGAAGCGGTCGAAGGACGGCGGGGCATGTCTTTACTCCTCGTCCTTCGCACAATCGAAGCGCGCGCCGCGCAGATGTTCCCGCAGCAGCGCGGACTGGTTCGAACGATTTGAGGCGGACGTGTTGGGCATTTCCAGAAACGATTCCCGAGATACGCGACGGCAGTACCGACCGATCGCGCGCGTTAAAGCGCGCGCTTGATCGTCTCGACCTCGTAGCACTCGATCACGTCGCCCTTCTGGAGGTCGTGATAATTGGCGAAGGACATGCCGCATTCCTGTCCGGCAAGAACCTCTCGCGCTTCATCCTTGAACCGCTTGAGAGTCGATAGTTCGCCTTCGTGAATGACGACGTTGTCGCGAATGAGCCGCACCTTGGCGCCCCGCCTTACGACACCTTCGGTCACGCGGCAGCCCGCAACCTTGCCGACCTTGGAGATTGTAAACACTTCGAGCACTTCCGCGTTGCCGAGGAATTTCTCGCGCATTTCCGGCGCCAGCAAACCCGAAAGAGCCGCTTTCACGTCATCCACGAGATTGTAGATGATGTTGTAGTAGCGGATTTCGA
>PLJH01000075.1 GCA_003139615.1 Alphaproteobacteria bacterium | reverse complement strand
ACGGGGGAAGTGGCGCGCGAAGCGCGTCGATGGGTGCCCCCTCCGTCTCGCGCGCTATTGCGCGCGATCCACCTCCCCCGTAAACGGGGGAGGAAACGAGGAGCGCAATGCGCGATGTGCTTTATCTCAGCCCGTCCAAAATCTTCCCCTCTGTCGAGAGATAATTGCGCTTGTAGTTGAAGCGGTTGGTGCCGGAAAAGAGCAAGTAGTAATATTTCATCTGCTCGGCCCACCAATAGCCGGGGCACGCATCGCCCTGTTTCATGGGCTTCGTCGTGATGTCGTCGATGATGGTGTAGCCGTAGGGCCCACGGCTTGTCGCCTTCATGTTTTCGTAATGGATGCGCGCGAGCTGTTGCCAGTGTTCGTCGCCGCTATGCACGAATAATGCGAGACAGGAATCGACAAATTCGGGGCGCAATTCGTTCGTCGAGCGCGTCGCCGCGAAGGTGCCGTAATCGAATCCCTCCGGCAAAACGCCGAAGCGCGCCTGCACATCCGCCCAGGAATTGAGATAGGCCCGCGCGTGCTCCATGTCGCCGGCCTTGCCGAGCAAGCCCGCATAAAAGGCGGCGAGCTCGCTCTGATGGCGGTCGAGGCGCGCGCCGGTTTCGAAATCCACCTGCGTGAACCAAAGCCGGCCATCGAGAATCTCGATCTGATATGCAGCGATCGCTTTCGCATGCACGTCGTACCAGTTCTTGAAATCCGCATCGCCGAACAGCCGCCAGCCGCCATAGAGGTATTCGAAGTAGGAATCCGACGGCGGCCCGATGCTCGCGCGCCGGCTCAGCCATTTGCCGGTTTCGATGTCGATGTTGTCGGCAACGAGGTCGATAGACGAGCGCTGATCGAAACATCCCTTGGCCGCTTTCTTCGCGGCATCGTAATAGCGGTTGTCGCCCACGGCGCGGGATAGCGTCCCGAATTCGGAGATATATGTGCCGATCTCCGCGGGATAACTTGCGGGATCGCGGACCGCGCCGGTCTTCAAATTGACGAAGCGATAGGGCATGCCCGTCGGCGATTTGGCGAAAGCCGGTAGCAGGCGATTCGCGAGATCCTGCGCGAGCTCGAGCAGGTGCTTGTTTTTGGTGGCAAGCCAGCCCGAGAGCAGTCCGCCCACCATGCGGATATTCGCTTCGAACACCTGCAATTCGCCGTCGATGTCGAAATGCAGGTTGTTTTTGATCCAGCGGACGCCTTCCTCGAGTTCCGAGTCGAGGCCCATCACATATAAAGTGTCCAGCGCTTCGACGATGGAGAGGCCGAGCCCTGGCCCGGTGGACAGAAGGAATTCCTCTGCCGTGCCGCTGACCGGTTTGATCTGATCGTGGCCGAAGGCGCGCTCGACATAGTTGCGCCAGGCCCAGGCCATCTCGCCGCGTACATCGAGAGCAAGCTTGTGCCAGTCGAAGCCGGACTTTGCTGAAGCGAGCCTCGGCGGCAGTACGCCCAGCGCGCCCGCCGAACCGAGCGCGCCCAGCACCGTGCGGCGCGCGAACCTTTTATACACATTCATCCGGAATCTGAGCTCGCCTGAGAATCCAGTAAATTCAACATACTATCCGGCTCACTTTAGACAGCAGGTGAATCCCCGGGCGCAATAGGCAGGCGCTTATGAGGTCACGCCAAGTCGTTCAAGCTCTTCGTTGAGCTGGTCGAGGAACCTGGATTCCTCCCGCCGAATCACGCCGTCCGCCTCGACCACGGCGCGGGCCGCCGCGACCAGCGCCGCAAGTTCGTTGTGGCTGCCGTGCTCGAGCCGCTTCAGAGCGGGGTCAAGCTGCATCAGGCTCGGCCGATAGCTTTCGACATATTCGATAAATTCGACCGTGCCGGTTCCGTCGAGTTCCAGGCCTCTGGTGCGGGCAAAAGTCACGCAATGAGTGATGATCGCGTCGCGCTCGCGTCGCTCGAACTCGCCGTCCGACCGGGCGATCAGTACCAGGGGAATCAGATGGTGGCCCACAGTGTCGCGCAAACGATTGAGGCTATCCGGAAACGGGGGCACCGGGGTGCTATCCGCCTGCGGAACGTGGGTTTCCCGCACAAAATTGCCGAACCGTCCAACCAGAAGCCCGAGAGTCATGATTACCCGTGAGAATACGACCGCACCCAACGCTATTGGGCAGGGATGACAGGTTGATGTCGGTTGCGCTGCACCGCAATCATTGGCCCTAGGTTTCGCGCCGGATATCCATATAAAAATCATGTAGTTAGGCGGGAAGCTTGCACTCGAGCTCGACTCAAAAGTTCCCTGCAGAGGCAAAAATCCTCAACATATTCAATAGGAAGAGGCAAATTTGGGCCTCCAGCCGATTGCCTAGGATTATATCGCGCTGATACGTTGGCGTTAGTGTTCGGGGATACCTCCGCGCAAACTGGGCTTGCTGGGGAAGCTGGGTGGCTAAGGGTTCAATTCTTCGCGACTTTATATTTCGGAACAGCACGGCGCTCTCGGCCACGATTCTGGCCGTGTGCTGTCTCGCACCTGTAACGGCGCTTGCCGGTCCGCCGCCAATCGATCTGCCCGGCGCTGTGCAACCGGGCCATGACCGGCCGCTGCCTCAACCTGAAGCGCCGCCGACATTCGATTTCAGCGTCGAAGCGCCCCACCGTTCGCCGGTGCCGCGCGCCGTCGATGAGATCAAATTCAAGCTCGCCGACATTCGCTTGGTCGGTGCAACAACGCTCAGCCCTGACAGCTTTCGGCCGCTCTATGCGGGGTTGATCGGAAAGGACGTCTCGCTCGCCAACATCTACGATGTCGCGGACGCCGTCGAGAATGCCTATCGCGCGGCCGGCTATCTGCTCGTGCGCGCTTATGTGCCGCCCCAGCATGTGAAAGACGGTATCTTCACTATCAAGGTCGTTGAAGGATTTGTCGAAAGCACGTCTGTGCAAGGCGGCGACCCGGCCACGCAGCGGCAGGTGAAGGCCTATCTCGAGCCGATTCTCCGCGATCGTCCGCTGCGTCTCAAAACCATCGAGCGGTCGCTGCTGCTGTCCAACGACATTCCCGGTGTGGCCGCCACCGGCGTGCTTCGCCCGTCGCCCAGCGTTGCGGGCGCGTCGGATCTGATAGTCACGATCACAGCGCCGCCGATCACCGGCAGCCTGTCATCCACCAATCGCGGCTCGCATTTCTCGGGCATCTGGACCGTCACCGGCGCCGCGGCCTATGCGGGGATTTTCGGCGGCGACGAACTCGACGCCACTGTTACGACAACGCCGGGCAATCTGAGTCAGCAGGACTCCGGCCAATTGCGCTATCGCACGGAAATCGGCGACGACGGATTGATGGGCACATTGCTCGGCGCCGTCACGCATGGTGTGCCGGGAGGCTCGCTGGGTGCCGCAGATATCCGCACCGATAGCTGGGCCGTAGGTCCGCGCCTCACTTATCCATTGATCCGCACGCGCGCCGACACCGTCACGCTCGACGGCGGGTTCACGGTCCAGAATGCGAATGTCGATATCCTCGGCGTCGGCATCAATCACGATCAGTGGCGCGTGCTCGACATGAGCATCAGCTATGCGAGCAACAATTTCCTCGCCGGCATCTTCAGTTCCGCATTCGACGTCGCGCAAGGCCTCCCCATTCTCGGTGCCACGCCCAATCATTCGCCGGAACTGTCGCTGGATGGCCGCACGACCTTCACCAAGGCGACCGCGCTTCTGCATTACACGAACAATCTCTATGCGCCATTCAGTTTCGCAATCTCCGGCGCCGGACAATACGCCTTCGAACCGATGATTACGGGCGAACAAATCCTGTTCGGCGGAACGCAGATCGGCCGCGGCTACGATCCGGGCGCGATCACGGGTGACAGCGGTGCGGGCGGTTCGTTCGAGTTGCGTTACGACACCAGGATCGACCAGTTCTGGATTCAAAACCTGCAGCCCTATGCGTTCTTCGATGCCGCGAAAGTGTGGAACATGGCGCGTCCGCCTGCAGCCGGCATTCCGCTGAACGATTACTCAATCGCATCGACCGGCGCGGGGCTGCGGTTCTGGTTCCCCTACAACATCTATCTCGATCTGGAGGGAGCACGAACCTTGAACGCCGTTCCAGGTAGCGATAGCGGCAAGCAGGCGACCAAGCTTCTTGTGGATATCGCGATCACATTCTGAGGCCAAAGGCAAAACGATGAACCGAACGGGATCGGAATTGCTGCACACGATGCTCCTGGCGACGAGCGCGCTGGCGGCATCGACCATGCTCACATCGAGCGGCGCGTTGGCGGGAGGGCCGAGCGGCGGAAAAGTCGCCGTAGGCAGCGCGACAATCACCAACCCCAGTTCCACGCAGACGGTCGTCGATCAGACGAGCCAGAAGGCGTTGATCAACTGGAACAGCTTCTCGGTGCCGACGGGATCTTCGATCACGTTCGATCAGCCGAACAGCACCTCGCTCACCGTCAATCGCGTGACCGGTTCCAACGCCTCGGCGATCGATGGACAACTGCTTGCGAACGGCAATGTCTGGCTGATCAATGCGAACGGCATCCTGTTCGGCCATGGATCGCAGGTCGATGTGGGCGCGTTGCTCGCGACGACATCGGATCTCAGCGACGACGATTTCCGGAACGGCCGCTATCGTTTCACCAAGCCGGGCAATCCCGGAGCGTCGGTCGTAAATCAGGGCACGATTACGGCGGCATCCGGCGGTTCGGTGGTCCTGTCCGGCTCGCAGGTTTCGAACCAGGGAATCATCCAGGCCAATCTGGGCACGGTTGTGCTTGGCGGGTCGAACGCCTTCACCGTCGATCTCGATGGCGACAATCTGCTTCGCTATCAGATCACTGCGCCCGTGACCGCGCCGCCAAAGAGCACGCAAGCCTCGGGTTCCGCGCTGGTCTCGAATTCCGGAACGATCGCGGCCGCGGGCGGACGCATTCTGTTGACGGCGCGCGCGGCGAAGAATGTCCAGGACGACGTGATCAACAATACGGGCCAGGTGGAGGCGACCAGCGTCTCGTCGCATAACGGCGAAATCGATTTCGACGCGGGTCCGGATGGAACCGTCGATGTCGGGGGAACCGTCAACGCGTCGGGAACGGGTGCGGGGCAGACCAGCGGAGCGATCAACGTCGCGGGCGGTACGGTGAACGTCAACAACGGCGCCACGATCAATGCGTCGGGCGACGCAGGCGGCGGCGCGATTCAGATCGGCGGCGGACTGCACGGCAAAGGCACCATCGCCAATTCGAACGCAACGAACATCGGCAATGCCACGATCAGCGCCAACGCGATCACGAAGGGCAATGGTGGCACGGTTGCCATCTGGTCGAACGGCACGACGAGTTTTGCAGGCACCGTCAGCGCCACTGGCGGATCGCAAGGCGGCAATGGCGGCCTGGTCGAAACGTCAGGCGGCAATGTACAGGTGGGTGCGGCCGGCAAGGTCGTCACGTCCGCCGCCAAAGGCTCAACGGGCGACTGGCTGATCGATCCCACCAATATCGACATCGTCACGGGCGGTACGGACGGCATCGGCGGCTCGAACATTTCGCCCACCACGGTCATAAACGCGCTCGGCTCGACGAATGTCACGCTTGAAGCCACGAACGACATCACGATCAGCGACGCAGTCGACTATTCAAGTTCGAACACGCTGAGCCTGCTGGCGAGCCAGGACGTCATCGCCAATGCAAGCGTGCAGAACGGCGGCTCAGGCGCCATCAACCTGATCGCCGGCTGGGACGGCGAGACCACCAATCTCTCCCAGCTGACCAATCCTGGCGTTTACGGCAACAACAACGGCACGATCACGATCGGCGGCGAAAGCGCGAGCGGCAATGTCGCGATCGGCAGCGCCGGCGGCACAACGACCTTCGCTGCGGCCAATCTCACAATCGAAGCCGACGACGGTTACGCCCAAGCAGGTTTTCACGGCGCCAGTGGCGGCAATCTGGTCGCCGACCTCACGGGAAATCTGACCCTTACTGCTTATAGCGGCGAAGGCGGTTATGCGCAGTTCGGCAACGGCTCTCCCAATGGCGATGTCAGCGGCAATGTCACCGGCAACATTTCGATCAATGCCGCAGGCACGACGACCATCAACGTCGGAGAAGGCGGCGGTACCGGCTGGATCGGAAATTTCGCGAGCGAAGGCTCCATTGAATCCGGCAATGTCGCCCTGATCACGGGGTCGGGAGACTTGGGCCAATTTGGCGTCAACGTCGTCGCAGATCTCGGAAGCACGAGTCAGGCGGGAAGTGGCGGCGATTTCCTGCTCGGATATACGAACAGCGTTCTCAATGTGAACAACGGCGGGGGCATCGTTAACAGCCCGCACAATCTCACACTGATGAGCGTCGACAATATCAACCTCGGCAGCTCGATTCAAAACGACGGTTCCGGAAATATCAATATCGTCGCGGGCTGGGATGGCACGACAACCAATCTCGCGTCGCTGACCAATACAGGCGTCTACGGAAATAATGGCGGCACGATCACGATCGGTGGCGACAACGCCAACGGCAATGTTGCGGTAGGAAGCGCCGGCGGCACCACGACATTCGCGGCCGCGGACCTGACCATCGAGGCCGACAACGGTTACGCGCAAGCGGGCTATCACGGCGCGGGGGGCGGCAATCTGGTTGCAGATCTGACGGGAAATCTCACGCTGACCGCGTTCAGCGGCGAAGGCGGCGGTTATGCGCAATTCGGCAACGGTTCTCTTAACGGCGATGTCAGCGGCAACGTCACCGGAAATATCTCGATCAATGCTGCCGGCAATACTGTCATCAATATCGGTGAAGGCGGCGGCACGGGCTGGATCGGCAATTTCGCGGGCGAGGGTTCGATCGAATCCGGCGATCTTTCGCTGATCACGGGCGAAGTGCGGAACAGCGGTTCGTTCGGCGGCTCGGACTCGATCGGCGCCATGCTGTCTGCTGCTCTCGGCACGACTTCGGCCGCGGGCAGCGGGGGCAATGTCACCTTCGCGTTGACCAAGCCGATAACAGACTTCATCAATACCGATCTCGATTACGGCGCTATCGAATATAACAGCCCGCATAATCTGACGCTTCTGTCGACGGGCAACATCACGCTTCCCTATTCGATTCAGAACGACGGCACTGGTAATCTCACAGTACTTGCCGGATGGAATTCAGCAGTCGCGCCCGCGAATGTCCTCACGACGGCCGGCGCTTACGGCCAGAATGGACAGGATGTCTGGGTGGTCGCCGATACCGGCACGCTTGACGACTACAACCCGAACAGCGATGGCGGGACCTATGTCGATAGCGGTCTGGGCGTTTCGATCGGCAGCAAAGGCGGCATAACGACCATCGGCGCGGCGCAGATCTATGTCGAAGGACTCTCGGGCTATGCGCAGATCGGCTATCACAACAGCGGCGGCACGGGGGCGATCAACGTCATCGCCAACGGAACGCCGGGCACCGGTGGATTGACGGGCGTAAGCGCCTGCTTCGACGGCGATGCGAATATCTGCGTCATTGGCGGACGGCAGGGCGCTACCGACGCGAACAACGATCCCACCTATGCACAGATCGGCGATCTGGGGTTGGGCGTCGCAGGCACGGCGTCATCCGATATCAACATCACGGCGACCGGCAATATCGCGGTCGCGGGCGGCGGCATCTACAACAACACCAGCAATCCATCCGACCCACAAATCCCGAATGCCTACGGCATGATCGGAAACGGCGACGGCGCGCAGACTGTGGCGCAGACGGTCGGCGGGACCATCACCGTCAACGATGCGGGACAGCTGAATTTTGCAAGCAGCACCGGCGCAGGCTCGGAAGCATGGCTTGGAAATCGTACAGGCTCGGGCGGTCTCGCCTCCGGCAACCTTACGGCGGTTGCCGGCTCGGAAAATGACTCCGGCCCTGTCGATTTCGGAGACATGATCTTTGCCGATCTCGGCGCAGGCGGCGGCAGCGGCGGCAATGTCACCGTCGGCTTCACCGATCCCGGAAACTCGCTCAGCATCGACAGCAATGTCAGCTACTCCAGTTCCAATTCGCTGGAAGTTCTTTCCGTATCGAATATCGCCATTAGTTCGACGATTCAGAACAGCGGCACGGGCGACATTACGCTTGTCGCGGGATGGGATGGGCACACGCTCGGCACGACAGCCCAGCTCGAAAGCGCGAACGCTTACGGCGCGAATGGTGCGGCGGTCACGATCGGCGGCACGAATGCCTCCGGCGACGCTGCAATCGGAACGGCAGGCGGCACGACGACCGTGCTGACGGATACGCTCGATATCGAGTCCGACAACGGCATCGCGCAGCTTGGTTATTCGGGCGCCGGCACCGGCAGCATCAATGTCGCGGCGCTCGGCAATGTGACTGTCGATGCGCTCAATGGACCCTATGCGCAAATCGGCAATGGCGGGGGCAATGTGTCGGGCAATGTCGGCGGCGCGGTTTCCGTATCGTCGGGCGGCACGATCCTGGTTGAAAGCGACGCGCAGCAGAGCGATGCAGCCATCGGCAATATCGGCGGCGCGACGTCATCCGAAAGCGGCGGCATCACGATCGGTGCAAATGCGCTCGACATCAATGCGGTGGGCGCGGGTGCGAATGCGTTCGTTGGCAATGGCTCGATCCCTGCGTCGACGGGCGGCGCCACGGGCGATATCAGCGTGACGTCCGGCGATGTCAGCGTTAACGCCAGCGGCGACGGTACGGATGCCGCTATCGGTGATGGCATACGCTTCAGTTCCGCCGGCACGACGGGCGGCAATATCAACGTCAATGCCGCGACGATCGAAATCGTCGCCGACGAATCCGACAGCGAGACGAGCGAAGCACGCATCGCCAATCGCGGCTCGGGCAACGTTGTCGGCACTTACGACATCGTCACCACGGGCAATATCCAAATGTCTGCGTCGGACGCCAATCTCGCCGCGATCGGCAATGGCGAAGGCGGGTCGGGGACGAGTTCCGGCAATCTGACCGTTCAATCTGGCGGCACGCTCACCCTCGCATCGACCGACGGCGGAGAGACGCGCATCGGCGACGGCGCAACTTCGAACAGCACCGTCGATGTGTCCGCAGCCGGCGACATCGATTTGTCGGTGACCGGAAACCCCGGCGAATTCGGTTCCGGCTCGGTGCTGATCGGCAATCTCGGTGGGGCCGCGGGCGGGAACGTTTCCGTCACGTCAACCGGCGGCTCGATTGATCTCGACGCCGCCGAAGACGGCTCGGCAATCCAGATCGGAAATATCCAGAACGGCGTGACGGCCAATACCTCCGGAACCATTATGGTTTCGGCGCAAGACAATGTGACGCTCGAGGCTGCAGGTGCAGATACCGCCGTTCAGATCGGCAATGGCGGTGACGGCACACAGGGCAACGATTCCGGAAATGTCAGCGTCACGGCAACTACGGGAGAAATCGCCGCCACACTCAACGGCGACGGTGGATTTATCCAGCTCGGCAATGGCGGAAACGCTTCCACGGGAACTGCGACCGGCAACACGTCGCTGACGGCGGGTACAAGCGTGCAGCTATCGGTCGGCGGAAGCGCCGCCGATTCCGGTTCCTACATCCAAGTCGGAAACGGTTCGGCGTTCGACGCCACCAGCGGCGGCGGCAACATCGTCGTGAACGCGGCTTCGATGTCGACGTCGGACTCGGTCGATTTTGTCGGCAACTCGCTCGATGTTGCTCTGACCGGCTCGGGCGACAGCATCGGCGCCGATGGCGAGTTGCGTGTCACCGTGAACGATCTCGCGCTGTCCACCAACAACGGAAGCGCATTCGTCTATTCGACCCAGGCTATTTCGCTTGGTGCCGGCGAGGGTGGGATTAATCTTGGTACGGGCGGTCTCGATCTCGCATCTGCCGGCGCCGTGACTCAGACGAATGCGATAGACGCAGCTTTGATGAATGTGTCGACCACTTCCGGCGCGATCACGCTGACCAACGCGTCCAACGCCGTCACGCTGGCCAATTTGTCGACTTCGGGCAGCGACGATGCGACCCTGTACGACTCGACCGATCTCACGATCAACGGAGCCAATGTCGGGGGCGACCTCACGCTGCTGACCAAGGGCAACCTGACGTTCACGGATTCCGCAATCGCGGGCGGATCGGTCCTCGCCGTTGCAGGTTGGGACGGCACGACCACCACACCTTCTGCGCTTACCACTGGAACGGCTTACGGCAACAATGGCGGCAGCATCGTCATCGGCGGCGCGAACCAGGACGGCAATGTCGATGTCGGCAGCGCATCGGGATCGATCACGCTGGCAGCCGACAATGTCAGCCTCACAGCCATTAATGGTTTCGTGCAGGTCGGCTATAACGGCGCGGGCAGCGGCAATATCGATGTCGTCGCGTCCGGCAATGTCACGCTGACGGCCGGAACCCAAAATGCCGAATACGCCCAGATCGGCAATGGTGGATGGAACACGTCCGGCAACGAAAGCGGCAGCATCACGGTCGATGCCGCAGGCGCGGTTGCGCTCGGCGGCGGCTCGGGGCTGGAAACCTATGCGCAGATCGGCCATGGCGGCACCGGCAGCAACTCCAATTCTGAAGGCTATAACGACACCGGGATCATCACGGTCGATGGCGCGAGCGTGACCCTTGCGGCGGGCTCGTCGCAGGGCAGCTACGTCCAGATCGGCAATGGCGGATATCAGTCCGGCCAGAACAGCTCCGGCACGCTGACACTGGGCGGCGACATCAATATCAATGCCACGACAGCAGTGTCTCTCACCGGCAATGGCGAAGATGCCTATGCGCAGATCGGCAACGGCGGAGACTTCGTCAATACGGGCGCGGGCAACAATACGACGGGAACGATCTCGGGCGATATCGATGTGTCGGTCACCGATGCATCGATGCACACGACGCCGGATCCCGTCACCGCGAAGGCGGGGAGCGGCGCCGATTCCTATGCGCAAATCGGCAATGGCGGCAACGGCGAGAATTCGCCGGCACAAGGCGCGACCGTCACGTTCGACGTGAGCGGCAATGTGACCGTCGCGGATTTGACTCTCGTGGGCAGCGACACGGGCCAGGACGGTTACGCGCAGGTCGGCAACGGCGATGCGTCGATGACCGGCACGGGCGACATCAGCGGCAACATCACGATCGGCCCGGGCATCGACGTGACGATCGACAACGGCACGGCGCCCGGAACAGACTCGATGATCGGTAACGACACGGGCTTCGGAACCGTCACCGGGTCGATCACCGGCTACACGCCGGGAACGACGATAAATCCCGTCACCACGCCGGGCGGAAACGGCGATGTCGCGACCACAACGCAGACGCAGATCACACCGACGGACACGGACGTCAATGTGATCACTGTGGCGACCGACACGAACGACACCAACCCGTCCGGCAACACCCCGCCGCCTGCGCCGATCAATCAGCCGCCGGGACCGCTCGATCAGCTGGCGGACAACGGCACGAGCGAAGGCTCCGATCCGTCCGACAATCTCACCTCGTCGCTCGGACAATCGCTCGACCCGCATTCCCACAATGCGCCGATCACGGTCGTGAAATCGATCATTCCGGGAGTGCTGTCCGAAGTCGTGACGAAAGACCTGCATGGTCCGCATGGCGTGCCGCCTGCGGACGAGGATTACTCCAGCTGGGGCAACGAGGCCCTTTGGCAATGGTAAGTCGATCGCATCTTCTCATCGCGGGTCTGCTCTCCGTTGCGGCGCTTGCCGCATATTCAAACGCGTTTGCCGCTGATTTGGGAAAAAATCTCGCGGGCGAATCCTGCCAGACGTCGGGGGCGCTCACGCCCGACCAGCCGACGGACATCATGTGCGATGGTGCCGTCGTGGGGCAGATATCCTATGTGCCGGCGCCGCCGGATCAAACCGCGCGGCACACAGCACTCGCCCAATATGTTCTGTCCCAAAGCCAGGACATCGATTGCGGCGAGACGCAATGGACCGGCGCGAGTGCGCTCAAAATCTGCACGCTCAAGAGCAATGGCTGGCCGCGCATCGTGATCGGCGCGGACGCCGGTGGACGGCTTTATCGCGGAGAGGGTGCGCCCTCGTCGTTGCCGGCACTGCAGGCAGCGATCGCACAAGATGCGCATCAATCTCTGGAGCAATCCGATTCGAGCGGCGCACTCTCGGCACTTCAGGCAAAGCTTCCGGCGTCCGTTCTGCATGCGCCCGCTTCGGATTTCGCCGGTTATGCACAGGTGATCGAAGCTGCCCGCCTGGCGGGAGCTGCCGACAATTACGCCGATGCGGAATCGCATTATCGCGAGGCGCTTGGAATCGAAGAGCGGCTGTTCGGTGCGGACTCAATGATCGTGGGCCAGACCCTGGCCGATCTTGCGCTGCAGGTCAGCAATCAGGGCCGCTTCGCGGAAGCTGCTGGACTGTTCCGTCGCACAAGTCCGATCATCGAAGCCTCGGCAGACGAGGGTGCGCATGCGCGACTCGATTCCTATCTTGCGCTCGATGCTGCCAATCAGCGCCATTATGTGGACGCGCTCAAATTCGTGCAGCAGGCGACGGCCGCGCGGCGGGCCCAGATCGCGGCTGCGACGCAGGCCAATGCCCAATCGGGCGACGCGGCAAACGCCGTTCCCGTGAGCCAGGGCGAACTTGCCCACGCGCTGCGTATCCAGGCCGAGATGTCGCTGCGGCTGGACGATCTTGCCGGCGCCAAGGCCGCTGCGGAAGAAGCGCTCTGGATCGTCACCGACGAACCGGGACTGCCGCTGTGGTGGCGCGCCGATACGATCGCGCTGGTGGGCGAAATCAATGAGCGGGCGGGCAGGGTTGTCGCCGCCGAGCACGATCTGACTGATGCGCGTGACCTGAATTTGAAACTGTTCGGCGCGACGGCGCCCACGGCTCTGGCCGATCTGAAGCTCGGTGCATTCTATGCGCGCCAGCAGGTATATCCGGCATCGTTGACGGCTTTTCGGGCGGCATTTGCCATCGCGGGGAACGATGCAATCGCGCGACGCGAGATCGCCGCCGGAGACGTTGTGGATTTCGCGGCTGCCGAGACGGCAGCCGGTGATCCGGCGACCCGCGATGCAGACATTTTCCACGCCAGTCAGTTGATGACGTCCGGCATGGCGGACCAGACCATCGCCCACGTGGCGGCCCGCGAAGCGGCGGGCAACGGCGCGCTGGCCGATCTGATCGCGCAGGAGCAGACAGCGGAGCACAATCGCGATCTCGCCCGCGTGCAGCTTGCGGCCGAATATGCGAAATCGGACCAGGAGCGCAATGAGGATGTCGAGCAATCGCTGGAAACCAAAGCGAAGCTCGCATCGGCCGATGCCGACGGTCTGCTGGTCAAGGTGCGGCAGGACTTTCCGGAATATGTGGGCCTCGCCGATCCGGGGCCGGCCGATCTTGCAGCAACCCAGGCGCAACTCGAGCCCGGTGAGGCACTCGTTTCTTTCGTGTTCGGGCAATCGTCCAGCTACGCGCTTGTCGTGCGTGCGCATGGTTTTGAAGCGGTGCCGCTTGCAATCGGCGCGGACTCGCTTGTCGCAGACGTCTCGGATTTGCGCCGTGCCTTCGTGCCTGCACTTGGCCGGTTGCCGGAGTTCGATCTCAAGAATTCCTATGCGCTTTATCAGTCCCTCATCGCGCCGCTGCATCTCGATGGCGTGACGCATCTGGTTGTGGTGCCGGGTCCTGTGCTGTCGAGCTTGCCGTTGTCGTTGCTGGTGACGGAGCCTGCCGCGCCGCGCGACTACCAGCATGCGGCATGGCTCATCCGGAAATATGCCTTGAGCGAGGCGCCGTCGGCGCGCGCTTTTGTGGCGTTGGCGAGCGAGAGCGCACATCGCGCACCCGCGCCGCGGCCGTTCCTGGGCCTCGGCGCGCCGTCCTTCACAGGCGCCAACGGGGCGGCCGGTGCGAAGGCTTTGGCGGATCTCACAGAGTCGTGCCGCGCGGCCGGGCCGGTCTCTGCCGATCTGTTGCGCGCCTTGCCGCCGTTACCCGGCTCGGCGCATGAAGTGCAGACCATTGGCGCACGCGTCGGCGGCAGCCGTGCAGAGATTCTTCTGGGCGGCCAGGCGACCGAAGCCAATTTCCGGTCGCAACCGCTCGATCAGTTCGCCATCGTCTATTTCGCGACGCATGGCATCTTGCCGGGCGAGCTTCACTGCGAGGGCGAACCGGCTCTGGCGCTGTCGCCGCCTGCCACGCCGGCCACCAGCACAGCAACCGACGGCATGCTGCAGGCGAGCGAGATTGCACAGCTGAAGCTCAATGCAGACCTCGTCGTGCTTTCAGCCTGCAACACGGCCGAATCGCCGGATGGTCTCGGCGGTGGCGCGCTGCAGGGCTTGTCGGATTCGTTCTTTGCGGCGGGCGCGCGTGCGGTTCTCGCGAGCCATTGGGAAGTCCCATCCAGCGCCACAGAAACCTTGATGATCGGCGTGTTCGATCCCGCCAATCGCGCAAGAGGTCTCGCGCAAGGCCTGCGCCAGTCGCAGCTCGCGCTGATCGGCCGGGCCGCGACGGCGCATCCCTTCTATTGGGCCGCGTTCACGATCATCGGGAACAGCGAAAGCGGCACCGCGCGCACCGCGCAATTGACCACGGCGGGGCATTGACGACCATGCGAAGAATATTGCTTGGGGTTTTGTTTCTTCTGATATCGCTGTCAGCGGCGAGCGCTGCGCAATATGTCGTCGTGGAGGCGCGGGGCGTCGCGATCGCGGTGGGTAGCATCGTCGATCCCACCAAGCCGCTCGTGCTCAAGCAGGGTCAACACGTGACGCTTGTTTCGGATAGCGGCCAGACCATCAAACTCGATGGCCCTTACGAGAAGGCTCCTGTGACGCAGCAGGGCGTGCAGCTTGCGGCGGCGTTCACTGGCCTCGTCACGGAGCGCAATGCGCGCATGGGCGAAATCGGAACCACGCGCGGTGCGACGCCCAAAGCGCCGCTTCCCAATCCGTGGCTGATCGATGCGACAAGTTCGGGCAGCGCCTGCCTGCTTCAAGGTCAGGCGCCGGTATTGTGGCGGCCTGCGGCGGCCTCTCCGGTGGATGTGATCATCACGCCGTCCGACCGCAGCTGGCGCGCGCAGACCAAATGGTCGCCGGGCGCAGACCGGCTCAAGCTCGCAAGCGATCTCGGCGTACATGGCGATGCATCCTATTTCATTTCCCTGAACGGCTCTGAATCCGCGATTACGATCTCGTCGGTGCCGACGGTTCTTTCGACCGATCAGATGCGCGCGGCCTGGATGATCCAAAAGGGGTGCGACCGGCAGGCCCAGGCATTGCTCAGCGCCGCAAAATGAACGCACCGGCCAAGTCTCGCGCGCGAAAATTGCTTCGCGACAAGCGATTTACATCGTTTCTGGCGCTTTTCGTTATTTCTCTACTTTCTGCGCTTGTTTCAGTTGCCGTGGTGGACAATTTCCTCGTCCTGAAAAGCGCCGATAATTTTGCGCAGGATCTCGAAATCGCGAAGGAAACACCGGCCACGGCCGGTGACGATCGCATTCGAGTTGTGGCGATCGACGAAGCGACGCTTTCCAAATATCCTTATCGTTCGCCGATCGACAGGGGATTGCTCGCGGACCTGGTTGCGCGCCTGGACGCGGCACACCCGCGCTCGATTGGGATAGATTTATTATTCGACCAGAAAACCCAAGTCGAAAAGGACACCGCGCTGGAGCGTGAATTGCGAAGCGCAAAATCGCCGCTGGTGATCGCTTATACTGAACACCCCGTCGACGTCACTCCGGACCAACTCAACTATTTGCGTTCCTATGTTCCTGACCTGATGCGCGCCACGCCGGACGAACCCACCGATCAATACGGCACGGTCCGGTTTATCCATCCGGGAATGAAGGAAGGAAGCGGGCGCTACCTGTTGAGTTTCGAGCGTGCGCTTGCCGCGACGGCGCATATTCAGTCGCCTCCTTATCAGGTTCCGATTGTCTGGGGCGTACCGGCCAGGGACGAAAACGGTATCGCGCCCAAATACAATTATTTTGAAATGTCCGCCTTGAAAGTGATGGAGACGTCGCCGCTCGTCCTCTCGGCTCTATTTGGCAACAAGATTGTTCTTGTCGGTTCCGATCTCAGTCTGGTCGATCTGCATCGCACGCCGCTTACGGCGGTTTCGACCGCCGGGAACATGCCTGGGGTCATTATTCATGCCTACGGTCTCTCGACATTGTTGGATGGCGCCAAGTCCCCCTATGCAACGTGGCGCATAAATTTCTTCATCGCGTTCGGACTCGCTTTGATCGGCGCCGTTTTGGGTATCCTCAACTTTCACCTGCTGCCGCGACTGGCTGCGCTCGTCCTGATTCTCGCCGCCTATTGGGTGTCATGCGTTTACATCTTTGCCTGGGGAGGTTTGCTCTTCGGTCTTCTGGCGCCGGGCGTCGCCATGATCGCCAGTTTCTCCGCCATGGACTCGCTCACGGGCCGCGACGCGCGCAAGCAGCGGCAGTTCATCCAGGGTGCGTTTTCGCGTTACGTTTCGCCCAAGGTGGTCGAAGCGCTGATCGCGGATCCTTCGCGCATGTCGCTGGAAGGCGAGCGGCGCGAGATGACCTATCTGTTCACCGACATCGCCGGCTTCACGACCATGTCGGAGAAGATCGATTCGAAAGATCTTGCACGCATCCTCAACGCCTATTTCGAAGGCGCGACATCCATCGTGCAGAAGCATGACGGGATGATGGACAAATTCATCGGTGACGCCGTGTTCGCGATCTTCAATGCGCCCATTGACCTGCCTGGCCATGCCGGTCACGCGGTGCGTTGCGCCATGGAGATCGACGAATTCTGCGAGAAATTCCGCAAAGAGCAGATCGCGGCCGGCATCGACATGGGGCATACGCGCATCGGTGTCCACACGGGCACGGCCGTCATCGGCAATTTCGGCTCCAGCTCGCGCGTCAACTACACGGCCCACGGTGATGCCGTGAATACGGCTGCGCGCCTGGAAGGCCTCAACAAAGAATTCGGCACCCATATCTGCGTCAGCGGCTCGACCAAGGAGCAGTGCGAGGGCATCGATTTTCGCCCCATCGGCTCGGTCGTCCTCAAAGGCAAGGCGCAATCTGTCGAAGTGTGGGAGCCGTTGCATCCCGGCGCCATGACTCCGGAACAACTCGAGCGCTATCGCGAAGCTTTCTCGCGCCTGCACGAGCCGACCGGCGACGCGCTCGATCTCCTCGAATCTCTGTCGGCCGAGTTGCCGGATGATCCTTGCATACGGCACCATGTGCGCCATTTGCGCAAAGGCCTCCGCGGCATGGACCTCGTGATGACGGAGAAATAATGATCGCCACAATTATCATCACGCTCCTGCTTCTGGCGGCGCGCCTGTTCGGGGCGCCGTTCATAAAGGCCTATTCGCCGGGACACGTCGAAGCGGTCATGCATCTCCTGACCGTCGCGCTGATCATCTGCGCGGCCGTCATCATCGATCGCCTCGGTCGACGTTTTTACTGGGAAGGTCACATCAAGAAGCGGCGCGGGCGGGATACGCCGCGTCTCGTCCAGGATCTCGTTACGGTTTTCATCATCGCGATTGCACTCGCGATCGGGCTGTGGTGGCAGGAAGACCTCACGCTGACCGGCATTGCCGCGACCAGTATCGGTGTCGCTGCCGCCATCGGCGTGGCGCTGCAAGCCGATATCCAGGACGTATTTTCCGGACTTGCAATGAACTACGAGGACACCTGCGCCATCGGCGATTGGGTCACCGTCCATTCGCAGGATCTGAAGGAACCCGTCTTCGGGCGGGTCAGCGGTCTCAGCTGGCGCAGCACCTTCGTCACGCTGGAGGATGGATGCCGCGTCAGCATCCCCAATCACCTGTTCACATCCAATCCGGTGGTCAATCACAGCCGGCCGCGCGGCGCGAAGATGCTGGATATCGATATCACGCTCGATGTGCGCGTTCCCGCCGATCGCGTGATGGACATGCTGTTGGGCGAAGCATTCAAGGCCGTGCGCAAGCCCGGTCTCGCACGCAGGCCTGAACCGGAAGTGCTCCTGAAATCCCTGACCAACGACGCCGGGGTGTACTGCGTCCGCTTCTGGTACTACCCCGACCAGATAACCCAGGCGCCCGCCAAGTCTATCGTTCTGCTGGCGTTGCAGGATGTGCTTCTGCAGAACGACCTGCCCACTCCCGTGCAGCAGGTCGAGATCACGCAGCCTCCGAACATGGAGTTCACGCTGGGGCTGCGGGAGATTCACGACGGACTCAGCCGCGCAAACTTGTTCCGCAATGCGCTCGATCAGGCGCAGCGCGAGGCGCTGGCAGCGCGCTGTAAGGCCGTCGAATTCCCGGCCGGCGCAACCCTGATGACGCAGGGCGGCGCCGCCGAAGCGATGTATATCGTGCTGGAGGGCGCGGTCAGCGTCGCCATTGGCTCCGAAGCGGCCGATCAACAGGAAGTCGCGATCAGCGCCACCGGCGACGTGGTGGGCGAAATGTCGCTTATGACCGGCGCGCCACGCACCGCGACGGTGACGGCACTGACGCGGGTGCGTGCGATCGAGATCACCAAGCAGGCGATCGAAGATCTTCTAAAATCGACGCCGGAATTGCTGCAGCGATTCAGCCGCGTGCTGGCGCAGCGGCAACTGGAAAATCAGTCGCTCGCGGCGCGCAAGCTGGATAAGGGCGCGGTCGAGGGAGACATTCTCGCGAAGATGCGGAATTTCTTCTCGAAGGCGTTCGGCCTCAGCTGACGTCAGAACAGATAGATCGCAGCGTAGATCATTCCGACATATGTCAGCTGGTGGACCAGTTGGTCGCCGCCGAAAATCGCCCAATAGAGGCTGTTCTGGTCGTTGAGACGCAGCGTACTGTCGAGCCGTGCTTTGGCCCAATCAGTGTGATAGTGGATCAGAAATTCCGCTACGATCAGTACAACGATGGTCACCGGTGCACGGGTCAATATGAGAAGCGCCGGAATCGAGCCCAGCATGTGCAGACCAGCGTGCAGAAGGCCGGCGGGATGCAGATACTTTCCCTTGAAGCGGATCTGATCGTAGGTCTGGAGAAGAAAATCGCATAGGTAATGCTTGAGCTGGAAAACGAACATCGACAGCAAGATCAAATAGTCTGGAACCACGGCACCGGCATCCCTGTTGATTTCACCCGCTCGCGGGGCGGGTTGAAGCAGTCGGTTTTCGTCTGATTTACGTGGCGGCTGAGCAGCCTAAACGACTCACGCTAGCATATATGGTCGGGGCGGAAAAAGGAGATGAGCCTGCAACCGATCACAGTCGATTGACGTATCGAATCGTGTTATCGAACGCCATTCTTATATAAAAGCCATATTGAAAGGACGTTTTCAGCCGGACCTGATGCGCCTTACGCGATCACGCAGCTTCCGGAAAGCGCGACGTGAAGGTTGTGCGCATAATCGAGACTCTCGTGCCATCGAAGCTGCCGGTCGATTCTACGCGCGCATCAAGTTGATGCGCCAGCGCGTTGACCAGGCTTGTACCCAATCCGCCTTTCTCGATGGTGAACGCAATACCCGGCGGGGCCGCGTTGTTTCGGGATCGAAATGAAACCAGCGATGAAAAGAGCCGATCGCAAACAGAACAGTTGCATTCGCGTCGATCACGAGCAGAGGTTCTCGGACAATGTTGAAGATGATTTGCGCGAGCGAACGCGCGTCTCCAATTCGGTCGAAAGGGGCTTTCACGGACACATTTTCCGCCCACCGAACGGTACCCTAGGCCCTTAGTTGGGGCAGGCAACGACGGAAACCTCAACATATTGCGGCAAAAATGGATCGAATATTGTGCGAGCGAGTTAGATCAACAGGGCGCAGGTATCTGGCGTTCATTCAATCCAAATCGGCCGAAGTCAGTCGACGCGGTAAGCCTTTGCTGCCGTGCAGTTTCTCAGGAGAGCGTCATGCAAGGTGAAATTCTTCTTATCTGGCTCGTGGTTGGCGCCGTGGCGGGCTGGCTCGCCAGTTTGCTCGTCAGAGGCGGCGGTATGGGCCTTATCGGCGATATCGTCGTGGGCATTCTAGGCGCTTTCATCGGCGGGTGGCTGTTGCCGCGCCTCGGCATAAATCTCGGCATTGGCCTCGTCGGCGTCGTTATCAGCGCCACGATCGGCGCGATCGTGTTGCTACTGATTCTAAGACTTATACGAAGAGTCTGAGCATGTGGTTCTAAAGGACCGTTCTGGGGTTGATTTTTTACGATTTCTTCCCATTTAACGAAAGGCCCGACAGCGCTGCAGCGGCGATACTGCCCGCACCTGTCACTGCATCGTCAGCAAATATTTCGAAGCGAACTTCGCCGCCATGTCGCGCATTCGCGCGTCAGGCGACGACAGGAAAGGAATTACTTATGCGTTCACTCTTGAAAAGCACTGTCGTTGCACTGGCTCTTGCCGGCGCAGCGCTTGCGACGGCGGGCACCGCGACTGCGCAAGGTTACAATGGTCACGTTGGCGTTCAGGTCGATTCCGGCAATATCGCTGTCGGCTATCGCGACGGCTATTGGGACAGAAACCATCATTGGAACCGCTGGCGCCATCGTCACGATTATCGCCTTTATCAAGGCCAGCAAGGCGCAATCTACAACGACTGGAACCACGATCGTGACGGCGGCGACGGTTGGATCCAGCCTGCAGTCGGTATCCAGGGCGGTTATGGCGGTGGTCCGGGCGTCGTCCAGATCGGTTTTGGTACGGTCGCGTTCGGATATCGTGACGGCTACTGGGACAACGGCCATCAATGGCATCGCTGGCACAATGACGGCGAATACCGGAGCTATCGTGATCATCAGGGCAGCAACTATCACGACTGGAATCACGACCGCGATCACGACATGGGCTGGCAGCGTTAATCGTTCCAGACCGTTGCAGTCGTAATTACGAACCCGGCGCAGAATTTGCGCCGACGATGACGCGGGAAGGGAGATTTCTTCCTTCCCGCCCATCAGTCCGCGGTCGCTGCGGGGTCCTGAATAGAGGTGCGCTCGTGATCCCCGACACTCAAACGAACCCTTCGTTGCCGTTGTCGCCTGCTCAATCGGCCGCACAATTCCAACGTGAACTCATCGCGCTTATCCCGCATTTGCGGGCGTTTTCGCGCGTCCTGTGCGGCAGACGCGCCATTGCCGAAGATCTGGCGCAAGAGGCGCTCGCGAAGGCCTGGCGTGCGCGGGGGCGTTTTGAGCTCGGGACCAACTTGAAAGCGTGGCTCTTCACCATTCTGCGCAATGAATTTTATTCGCATGCACGTCGGGCCTGGCGCGAAACGCATTGGGACGAAGATCTGGGCGGCAATATTCCTGCCGCCCCGCGCGAACAGGAATGGGCGATGGATCTCTCGGATACGGTGCGCGCCATGAACGCGTTGCCGGATTGCCAGCGCGAACCTTTGATTCTGGTATCCGCAGGCGGTCTCTCATACGAAGAGGCTGCCGGTATCTGCGGCACGCCGGTCGGAACGGCGAAGAGCCGGGTGGCGCGAGGTCGCGCGGCGATGACAAAGTGCCTCGATGGCTCCAGGTCGATGCCTCCTCGTCCCGCACTTCGGGCACCGGGCACGGGCGACGACGTTCTGGCGCAGTTAAGCGTTCTCGCGCAGCGTGGCGCACACAGCGCTCATGCGAATGCGTGACGGGACCTGAACTTGCGTCGGGGTGGGGCGGTGATGGAGCGGCGATGCTTTCTTTCGTGGGTTTCGTTGCCGCCCGCCGAATCCGGCCGCCAAATCTGGAACGCGGACAGCATCCCGTGTAGGACTTGACGCATGACGACGCGCACAACGACAAAACAGGTCACATTCCGCCGGCCATTTGTGCTGACGGGATTCGAGGCCGTGCAGGTGGCCGGCACCTACACCGTCGAGACGGACGAAGAGATGATCGATGCGCTGTCATGCCCTGTTTGGCGGCGAACCGGGACGACACTGCATCTGCACCGCGCGGGCGCGACGGAGTTCGTACCCATTGATCCCGAGGAATTGAGCAGGGCGTTGTTGCGCGACGGCGCTCAACCCGAAATCGGCCTGGACACGGCCACACGCCGCAAGTCCAAGCGCGACGTCCGCGATGTCGATCGCGCGCTGGGAAAACGGAGCTGACTCCATGAACATCACGATCTATCACAATCCCGGTTGCGGGACGTCGCGCAATGCGCTCGCCGCGATTCGCGCGGCCGGACACGAGCCTGTCGTTATCGAATACCTGAAGACGCCGCCGACGCGCGACGAACTCAAATCCCTGATCGCGCGAATGGGCGTTCCGGTGCGGACTGTCGTGCGATCCAAAGAGTCGCTCTTTCGTGAGCTCGGGCTCGATGAGCTGGAGGTCGGAGACGAGGAGTTTCTGGATGCCATGATGGCGCATCCCGTTCTGATCAACTGGCCGATCGTCGTCACGGAGCGGGCCGTGCGGTTGTGCCGCCCGAGCGAAACCGTGAAGGAATTGCTTGACAGCGAGGTTCAGTTGCCATGAGCGCCACTGCATTTCAGTTGAGCCGTCTCTATGCCGAGGGCTGGAACGTGGCCAACAAATTGTCGTCGGAAGAGAGCAGCAACTTCGACCTTCAGAAGATGGCGGCGCTCAATCCCTATCCCGACGATCCCGAACGCGCGAAATGGAGCGAAGGCTTTTCAGCCTTTATGAAAAAAAGCATGGTCGCGTGATTTTCGATCGCGTCGGAATTTCCGCGGATTTGTTGGCGATTTCGATGCGGGTTGCATTTTGAAACTTTCAAGACTATATGAACACCAGCGACGGCGTTCCGTCAGTTGAAGCGCACTGTTCTAAACCCGACTCGCATTGTGCGCGCCTGGACGAGACAGCCTAACTTCCTGAATTGATGGTTGAGTCCGCAGCATGCGTCTGGACACTCGTCCAGGCGAAACCCGATGCAATCAGGAGCAATCATGGCTACGGGAACAGTGAAATTCTTCAATACGACCAAGGGCTTTGGCTTTATTTCGCCGGAAGGTGGCGGCAAGGACGTGTTCGTGCATGCGACAGCCGTCGAGCAGGCCGGAATGCGGAGCCTTTCCGAAGGTCAGCGCGTCACGTTCGACATCCAGCCGGATGCGCGTGGCTCGAAGGCCGTCAATCTGGCCGCAGCCTGAATTAATTATCCAAACTGCAGCGGCGGGGGCGTAAACTCCCGCCGCATCTTTTCACCGATTTTACGGTCTCATGCGATGAGGCGGATATGACGTACAGCGATCGATTCGAAAACCTTCTGCAGGAACGTGAGGCCGATTGCGCCTCCGAGAGATCGCGTTCCGACATCCCCTATGTGGTCGATCTGATCAGGGTGCTGCACACGCAGCCTGCCGGTCTCCGCCGCTGGTCGGTGATGCGCGCGATCCGCAAGAACCGCGAGACCACCAATCGTCCGATCCCCCAGAAATTCGAGGATGAGGTCGAGCGCGCTTTCCGCAAATTCTGCGTCGATGCCGATCCCGCGCGGAATGGCGGACGTCCGCAGGAAACCGCGTTGTTCTTCAAGCCGAAGGAAAAGGCCGGCGAAGTGTGGGCGATACTTCCCGACAATGCGGAAACCTGGTTGAAGGGTGACAGCAACGATTTGCATCGGCCCGCTAACGTTGACCAGCACGACGTGCCGGTTTCCAAATACGGCACCATGGGCTGATCGCCTCGAATTTCTTCGAGAAGCACGCGTCGCTCGTCAGGGCTCGATAAACTGATAGTCCGCATGTATGCGGCCGTCGGGCGCCAGGATCAGAAAATCGAATCCGACCGACGCCACATCGCCTCCGTCGGTGGGCACCATCGTCCAGTTGAACCGCACGGTGTCGTGATGGCTGACGACATTGTCAATCGCGCGAAAAAATATTCTCCCGTCCCCACGAAGCGCGCATAAGCGGACGCTACGCGCACCGCAATAGCGTCGTGGCCGCGCGCTTCCAGTGTGCTCGTGAAATGTGTGCCGTCTTCCGCCCATAAGGCCGCGATCTTCTGCCGGCGCGCATTATCGTCCCACTCGTTCCATAGCGCGACGTAACTCTGGACCAGGTCTTTGACGTCGCTCATGTGGCGGCGCTGGCGCCACTCGCGCAGATGCTCGCCTGCCGATCGGGGTTGCAGGGTCATTCGCCCACGGTACGAATGTTGCCGGAAGAATTCCATTACCTGAGAGGTAAGGCTCCGGTTCTCCCAGCCGCAAAAATTTATGTGTCCAGGCGACCGCTCACACACGAACGGCGAGCTTGCCGCGGTTCTTGCCCTGGAACATTCCGGCAAGCGCCTCCGGCATGTTTTCGAAGCCTTCCACGATATCGACCGCCGGCTTCAGCTTGCCCTCCGCAACCCATTTGGCCAGCCTCGCCTCGGCGACGTGGCGCCGATTGTAGAAATCCATCACGACGAAGCCTTCCATGCGAATGCGCTTGGTGACGAGGAAGCCGGGAACGCCTGCGGGCCCGCCGGCAGGAGTCGTGGCGTTGTATTGCGAGATGTTTCCGCAGCACACGACGCGGCCGAACAGATTCATCCGTGCAAGCGCCGCATCGAGAACTTCGCCGCCCGTATTGTCGAAATAGACGTCGACGCCTTCCGGGCAAATCGCCTTGAGCTGGCGGTGAATGCCGCCGGCCTTGTAGTCGATGGCGGCGTCGAAGCCGAGTTCGCCGGTGAGCCAGTTGCATTTGTCCGCGCCGCCCGTTGTGCCGACCACTTTGCAACCCGCCAGCTTCGCAATCTGGCTCGCGATGCAGCCGACCGCTCCCGCGGCCCCCGATACGAGCACGGTCTCGCCCGGCTGAGGCCGCCCCACATCGAGCATGCCGAAATAGGCGGTGAGGCCCGTAATGCCCAGCACGCCCAGGAGGTGCTCGGGTTTGTGCGCCTTGTTCTCCTTGATGAGTTTGCCGGCGGGCAGGGCGATAAATTGCTGCCAGCCGAACTCGCCGCTCACGAGGTCTCCCGGGGCTACGCGATCCGAATTGGATTTGACGACTTCGCCCAATCCCCAGCCCGCCATGATCTCGCCGGGTTCGAGCTGTGCGCGATAGGTGCGTCCTGCCATCCAGGCGCGGCTCGCGGGATCGATGGAGAGAAGCGTCGTGCGCACAAGCGCTTCCCCGGGTCCGGGCTCTGGCATCGGCGCGTCATGCGGCTCGAAATGCTCCGGCCCCACTTCGCCATTGGGCTTGCGCGCGTAGATCCACTGCTTGTTGACTGTCATGGCGTTCTCCGTTTCATCGGCTCGCGTTGCATCCACGGAAACATCAATCCGATGGGAATTGTCCACAGCGTTCCGGCAAGCGCGTAATAGAGAAATGCGACGAACGCATTCGCATGCGGCAGCACGTGAAATGCAACGCCCATCGCGATGAGCGCATAGATCGGTAGCCAGATAAGGGTGACGACGGTGCCGATCAGTTTCTTGATGCTGGGACTCATGGAAGATTGGGGCTCATGGGATTCCGTATCGATGACTTTTCGTCAGTGCAAAATCAGCATAGCGGGTCTGTGCGCGCCACAATAGAGCCAGAATTCGCGCACAGCATTGCCATACCGATCCGCGACTGCCCGAATCCGGGACGCGTGAGTTGTCCTCTTCGGCCCGCCGGCGGGTTTTATGTTCTCGGGGAGGAGAGCCATGTCAACGACTCAGGCCATGCGGCCCGCGCGCACTTCGCGGCGGCCGAGTTTTACGACACTTGCGCTTGTTGGAGCGCTTCATGTCGTCGTGATTTATGGATTGTACCAGGGGCTTACGAAAGGGTTTTCGACACTCGTTCCGCATGGCCCCATCGAAATTATTCCCGTCGCTACCCCGAAACCGCCGCCACCGACACCTGTAAACCAGAGTCACGTGACTCTCGTGAAGCCTTCGGGATCGGAAATCCCGGTTCCGCGTATCGATATTGCGCGAGACGACGACGGTCACGTCATCAATCTGCCGCCGGGAAATCCACCGGTGAGCGACAACCCACCCGTGATTGTTGCTGCACACGGGATCGCGAGCACGCATTCAACCCCGGACTATCCGCTGATCTCAGTTCGTCTCAATCAGACCGGAAACGTTCTGCTCAAGCTGACGATCGACGAACACGGCGCGGTGGTGGCCGCCTCGGTCGAGAAATCGAGCGGCTATGATTCGCTCGACAACGCAGCGGTCGGCTGGGTGATCGCGCACTGGCGCTATGAGCCTGCCACGAAAGATGGAAAGCCCTTTGCAACCGCGACGGACGCGCTGGTCACCTTCCGGCTGACAGGCCGCTGACGGCAAGAGGTCGCGGTCACCGGGGCCCGCGTGGACGCCGGCTTTTGCCGACGCTATGACGGCGCCCATGGCGACCGCGATTTCGTCCTTTCGAAGCTACAAGCCCAGCCGGCAGGCCGTCGGCTTGTGGTTGCTGGCGGTGGCGCTTCTCATCGCCGCGATGGTGACCGTGGGCGGGCTGACGCGGCTCACCGGCTCCGGTCTTTCGATCACCGAATGGCATCCCGTGACCGGCGTCGTGCCGCCGCTGAGCGATCGGGCGTGGCAGGCGGAATTCGCAAAATACCAACGCATCCCGCAATACCAGTTCGAAAACCGCGGCATGAGCCTTGGCGATTTCAAGGCGATCTATTGGTGGGAATGGTCGCATCGGCTGCTCGGGCGATTGCTCGGTGTCGTGTTCTTCGTGCCCTTCCTCTTTTTCGCCTTCACCGGCGCAATCCCGCGCGCGGGCCTGCCGCGCATGGTGTTGCTTTTCGCGCTCGGCGGGCTTCAAGGCTTCGTCGGCTGGTGGATGGTCGAAAGCGGACTGGAGACGCGCGTGTCGGTCAGCCAGTACCGGTTGGCGATTCATCTTGGTGTTGCGATTATTTTGTTGGGCGCGATTTTATGGACGGCGTTTGAGTACCTGAAAGCAGAACATCTTTCTTCCCCCGTTTACGGGGGAAGTGGCGCCCGAAGCGCGTCGAAGGGTGCCCCCTCCGCCTCGCTGCCGCTCGGCACCTCCCCCGTAAACGGGGGAAGAAAGCTAACGTTCGCCGGCTTCTTCCTTGTTGCTCTCGTCTATCTCCAAATGCTCCTCGGCGCCCTTGTCGCCGGTTTGCACGCGGGACTGATCTACAACACTTGGCCGTCGATGGACGGACGCGCATTTCCGGAGAACCCGTTCTTCTCAATGCCGTGGTGGATCAATTTCTTCGAGAATCCGGGCCTCGCGCAGTTCGATCACCGCATCGGCGCATATATTATCGCGATCGCCGTGATCGCGCTTTGGATCGCGGGCCGCCGCGCGAAACTCGAAGGCCTCGCGCGCGCGAGCAGCAACACGTTGCTGGGCGTGATGCTGCTTCAGATATTTCTCGGCATACTTACGTTGGTCAGCCAGGTCCCGCTGTCATTGGCCGCGCTCCATCAGGCGACGGCGGTTGCACTGTTCGCCTCCGCCGTCTGGCACGCTTATGAAATTTCGCGCGGCGAACCGCTTCAGGCTGCCGCGAGCGCCTGATCCAAATCGAATATAATATCTTCGGGGTTCTCGATTCCAATCGACAACCGTACGACATCCGGTCCCGCGCCCGAGGCTTTCTTCTGCTCGTCGCTCAACTGGCGATGGGTTGTCGAGGCCGGATGGATCACAAGGCTGCGCGTGTCGCCGACATTGGCGAGATGGCTGATCAGCTTGACGCCGTTGACGAGTTTGACGCCGGCCTCATAGCCGCCGCGAATACCGAAGGTGAACACCGACCCCGCACCTTTCGGGCAATAGGTGCGGTGGAGGTTGTAGCAGGGATTGTCTTCGAGCCCGGCATAATTCACCCAATCCATGCGCGGGTCGTTCCTGAGCCAGCGCGCAACCGCCAGCGCGTTGTCGCAATGGCGCTGCATGCGCAGCGGCAAAGTCTCGATGCCGGTGAGCACCAGGAACGCATTCATCGGCGAGAGCGCGGGCCCGAGATCGCGCAAGCCCAGCACGCGACACGCAATCGCAAACGCCATGTCGCCGAAGGTCTCCCACAGCCGCATGCCGTGATAGGACGGGCAGGGCTCTGAGAGCGTCGGATATTTGCCCCCCTTGCCCCAATCGAACTTGCCGCCGTCGACGATGA
>PLJH01000117.1 GCA_003139615.1 Alphaproteobacteria bacterium | reverse complement strand
GATAATTCCGAGTTATCGCTTGTCTAACAGGTCTCGGCCCCTTTCCTGTTGCGAGTTGGTCATTAAGGCGGCCGATTTGCTGGGGAATTCCTCCTGGGCGACGATGCGCTTTGAGAATTGCCCTTCCTCAAGCGGTCACGCGGATCCTTGGCTCAGGCCCAAAGATGAATGACGCGGGCCGGAGCGAAGCGGCTAGGAGCTGCGCTTGCGGCGGGGCCGAGTGCGCCTGACTGGCCATCGCCACCTGTCGAAGTAAGGCGGTGGAATCCCAATTGGCTTTTACCGGCGCAAGGGCCTAGCGTGATCGCGTTGCCGAGCGGCTAGTTCGTTCCGGCGTCCGGCAAAGGGTCTTAGCTCCAAAGGCTATTTCCCAGCGCTGGGTTGGCTTCGTTTTTCGAGTTCGGCATTCGCTCGCTGACAATTCTCCAGAACCTTAGCACCTTCGCCTAGAGCGACTTCGCCCAGCGCTATGGCTTCTGCCAAGTCGCCCACTTTGAAACCTTCCAGTGTTTTCTTGTCTAGATCGATGCTTCTGAAAAGCTTCGCCGCCGCGAGGGGCCTAAGCGTCCATTTGCCGTCCTGAAGCATCGGCGGCATATGACAAGCGATGTTCCTCTGCTTGAAAACACGCTCAACTTTCTCAACATGCCGTATGAGTCCTTTTTTCCAGTCATCTGACGTAATCAACCCGGCGCGGCGTTTTAGGATTTCTACCTTCCTTGCCGCGTCCAGCGTGAGGACAACAGGCATAATCATCGGTGATGGCCCCATGTTGAGCACTTCGACCATAATTTCCGCTAATTGATAATCCAGGGCTGAAGCAATTAGAACGAGTTCGCCCACAATTGCGTAGGTTTTTGCGTGGTCCGCTTCGCCATTTTTGCCTTCAGTCATTGTTGCCGTCCGATTATGTGATCAACTTGCGTCGGGAGATGATCCGTCATGGCAGATGGATTCCGAAAAAACTGAGGAGAGGCTTTAGCACTTGGTAGGCTGGCCCAAGAGACCCAACGAACTTTGTTGTCTCGGCGATAGTCCGCAAACTTGAGCCGAGCTTAAGTGTATTGGTATTTGGTTTTTCCGCCTCCGCCTTCGCGTCAACGACCAGTTCTCGTAGCTGCGCGCGAGATCCAAGGGAGTTGTTCTCGGGCCTATCGAGTTGATCCAAAAACTGTTGGAGTACTGCCACGATTTCATTCTTCAATCCGGCGTCGATATGCTGGTTGACGGTGGCTTGGTTACCATTACCCGTTTGAACCAATCCGACCGGCGCATTGAAATTGAGGGTAGTCGAGCCTTGGGCTGGCACGGCTTGCGCCGTGGAAGCGGCGGCGGCAAGTCTTAGTTCCGTGGTAAGTCTTGTGGTCAACCGTGGCCCTTCCTGAGCGAACTGCGCCTGAAGCTGTTGCTTTGCTTGCCCAAGACCTGCGGTATTGAACACGCCAAATTGGAAAAGCCGAGACTGCATTAGGTGGGCTTGCGCTTGGATAGTGTCACGCAGAAGTGCCGTTGCCTCATTGACAACATCCGAGTCGAGAGCGACGCGATGCGCCGCAAGGCAGCGCAGTAGCTGACCGAGGATGAATTGGCCTTTGGCCTTGAGCGAATTGGTTACATCGTCCTTGAGTGCCTGCATGGCAGGACCCGACTGGCTCAAACCACGCGCAGCCATGCCAGCTTGCGTAGCTGCCATGACCGCAGCAAGCGAGCGATCCATTTCAAACATTTCGTGATTGATAATCTCTTGAAAATTGAATTTGGCTTCTTGCGGTATCATGTTGGAACCTGTTCGACTTGCTCGTCCGATGCCTGAAAGCCTTTGCCGGTATCGGATTTGTTGGCATAGCAATAATGCACGTCTAGCGCTTCTGTTATGTAGGTGGCGCCACCAATAATACACCCAATTCCACCCAATTTCGGTTCATCTTCCAGCCTCGGGTAGCCGGAGGCGGATTCCGCGGTCATCCGCCTCGGCACTGTCCATGAAGGCGTTCGCCGCCTTGAGTTCGTCTTCGGCGCGCCGAAAGTCCGTCCAATCTATCGAGAGGGAAAAACGCTGCGCGAAATCCAGCGTGCGGATGAGCGGTTCTGGGCTTGTCCGATTCGAGATCGCCTTAAGCGCACTCAGATAGTTGTTGCGATAAATCGTGGGGATCACAATGCGCTGCTCTTTGGCGGCGACCAGTTCTGCATTCATCATGATGCGCGCGACGCGACCGTTACCGTCAGCGAACGGATGCACTTCGGAGACGAGGAACATCATGAAGACCGCGCGGTGGAATGGCGTAGCAAGGGAGCTATAAATCCTGAATCCCCGGTCGAGCGTCCCGCGCACCAGATCGGGCGCAACAAACATGGTCCCGCCGGCACGGTTGGGCGCTTCCTTATATTGGCCGGGTGTCTTCTCGGGGCGGGCCTGCATGATTTCGGCGTGGCGGCGTTTCAATAGCCGCTCGAATTCGGCGAATGTCTGAGGAATGCGGGTCATGCCGGTGGCGTCGGCGACAATGCGGTAGGTGCCGAGAATATCGTGGGCGTCCTGTGGACGGGCATTGGGAATACGGTTTTCAAAGACGATGGCTGCGGCTTCGTCCACCGCGAATTCGGTGCCTTCGATGAAGTTAGAAAAATAGGCCTCGAAAAACGGCAATGTGGTGCCGTCGCTTGGGGCTCCCGGCCGCGTCTGCGGAGGCTGGCGATGTAATTCGGCGCGCAAAGCCTCGAACAATTCGACGCGCGCTGGGTCAAAGGGCAAGCCCTTCTTGCGTGCCCGGGCAACCGAGGTTTGAAGATTGTCGGTCTGTGTATTGAGCAGCGCGCCGATCATGCGGTTGAGCGCGGCGAACTCTTTTTCCCTGCCAAGGGCGGGAGCGATATTTCGTGCCTCATCACGAAGCCGGTTCAATTCGTCCTCGCCGGAATGGCGAAGGAAATTGTCGAGATAGATTTCGATCTCCTTGCGCGACAGCGTGCGCGAAATCGAACTCTTGCTTCTGCTCGGTGCAAAGTTATCGAGCACCGCGCGCGCCCGCGATGAAAAATGCACGACGCCCATGAATGGCAGATCGGAGGGTTGCCTCGGCGCGCCCGGCCGCGGCTTCAGCACGATTCCGGGCAGGACGATATCGCTTTTCCCGTCATGCGAGACGAGAAAGACGGAGCCGTCCTTTGCCGGGACGCCTTCGAGTGCCGTGCGATCGGCAACGAGTGCGTCGGGAAAGTAGGCCGCCACAGTCGGCCAGAGATTGCGTCGGACGATGGATTCAGGAGCGGAAGCCAAGTCTTTTGTGTAAAGGCGAGAGGCAAGCTTGCGGAGCTTACCTGTACGCACCCCCTTGGAAGCCAGACTGCTGGTCTGCGTCGTCGAGACAAAGGTCTCGGGCAGGTCGTCGAGTGATTTTCGGGCCATAAGCCGCTTGAATTCCCCAAAAAGCTAATTTTTTCGACTTAAGGCATAGCACAAAGACAATTTTCTCGCCATAAGAAAGGAAATATAACTATTTTCGCTGCCAGCGATATATGATATTCTGCTGCCAGCAGAATAGGAGATAGGTCATGCTAACCGATTTGGAAAGCGTCACAGAAGCTGTCGACCAAGCATGGCAGCGCTGGAAGGCAAACAAGAACGCGGCAAACGAAGCGGCATACGACGAAGCATACGGGGAATGGAAAAGCCTCGGCGGTGGTCGCGGCGTAGGCAGGCCGACCAGCGGCGACCAATCGGCATTGACGAGTTCCGAGCGGGCCCGTGAAGCGCGCGCGCGTCAGCAGCAAGCTGCAGCGAACTGGGAAAAGGTCGCGCCTTTGGTTCAGCAGCTTCGCCGCGCGGTGGCCGACCGCGACGAGCGCGAAATTTCACGTCTGGCCACATCACTCGTAAAGGAAACTGAAATGGCCTTATCCAACTTGCAAGTCATACATGCGCAGCCGGACTCGGATTTTGTCGTTCTCAACGGATGGCATGGAAAACAAATGGTGCTCGCCTTCATTCCAACTGTCCATCTTGACGACCACTTCCGCCGCCGGCACCTGAGCGGTAAGCAAGCCAATTTGCTGGTCGATAGCAATCTCGAAGCCTTCGCGCGGATCATCTCGGCGAAGTATGAGCGCGGCGAACATCGTCCCTACTCCCGGTTCGGCTCGACGCTGCCTCGCGTGGACATCACGCTCGAAGATTTGGACGCGAGCGCTGAGAAGTTCAGGGCCGATGTGCTCAACATGACGCCGATGTGGGTAGGACCCGATGGTCGTTCATCGCCTGCATAGTGCCGCAATCGCGCATTCTTGCGTAGCCGTAGGCAGCGCAGCCATCCCACAAACCGTTCTATTTGGAAAAAGTCATGAAGGTTTTTTGGTCCTGGCAATCCGACACACCTGGCAAGATCGGCCGCCATTTTGTGCGCGATGCGCTTGCTGAGGCCATTAAGATTCTTAAGCAGCCGAGCGAGATCGAAGAACCGACCGAGCGAGAGGTGAAAGACGCGCTCGAATTGGATCATGATCGACGCGGCGTGCCGGGCAGCCCAGATCTGGCGCCAACCATCTTCAAAAAAATAGATCAAGCTGCGGTATTTGTTGCCGACGTTACGCTGATAGGAACAGCCGGTCAGGCAAAGCGCACCGCCAAACCGCACAAGCGGCTCATCAATTCGAACGTCGCAATCGAGTACGGTTACGCTCTGCGCTCGTTGAGCGATGCTTCAATTCTCATGGTGCAAAACGTCCACTATGGCGATCGCGAAGGCTTGCCATTCGATCTCAAGCACAAGGCCGGTCCGATTCTATACAACCTATCTCCCGAAGCAAAAAAGCCAGAAATGGACGCTGAAAGAACGAAACTTACGGCTGTCCTCGTCGAGGCGCTCAAACCTTATCTAAAGGCAAAAGCTGAGATTGTTGCCCCTTTTAGCGAAACACCGACGACGATAAATGCAGCGTATTTCTGGAATCCCACTGAGATAATCGCCACCACTCGCCGCCAGGGCGGCGAGCACGATGACGGCATGGATTACTTCTACAACGAATCAAGAACCTTCTATCTGAGACTAATTCCCACGTTGGCACCGACGAAAGAACTGCCGCTAACACGGCTATCGCAAATTATGAAAACACGGCGTCCACTCGTATTGGAAAGGACCGTATTCGGTAGCTTCGCTGGAAGAAACCGTTTCGGTGCGATAAATTTTTCCACTCATGGAATTTCATCGACCCCGACCGGCTTTTCCCAACTCTTTCGGAATGGCGAGATTTGGGGGGTGAGCCATGGATTTATTGTTCATCACGCGGGTCAACTCGTTATCCCGATAGCCAACGTGCAAAACATCTATGCACGCGTGCTTGCCGATTATATTGCCGTCGCGAAAGACGAAATTGGCGTCCAGCCTCCTTACACTATCGAGTTAGGCGCGGTTGGCTTGAGTCAAGTGTGCGTGAGTCTGCCGCCTCCAAATGTGTACCAAGAAGTTTCCCAGCCCATCTACGAAAACACAGTAAAGCTGAGGCAGATTCTAACTGACATTGGAGTGGGTAGTCAGGATAAGTTGGTGAGGGAATTCATCGGCAAATTATACGATCTGGCTGACATTTCTGTGGAAGCCTGAATTGCGCAATCCGATGAACTATTTGTGCGGCGTACCCGACCGACTTGCTGACCACCGAGTAGAACGATGAGTTCTTTGGTCATCGCAGTGCCTTCTTGGCGGCGGCGACGATGGCGTCGATATCCGGGTGCGAGGCTAGCTTAATGTCAGTGTTCGTTGACAATACAAAATGTCAGCGACCGATGACATGTCGCGTCCAGTGCCGAAACCGCGTGCGCTCAACACAGCCAGTGCCTTGCCGAGCTGGGGATATTCCCGAGCGGGAAGTTTCTATGAGAAATCGGCTGTATCGGCCAAAATGTTCCCGATAGGGAATATTTGGGCCTACCATCGCCGCAAACACTTCCGACCTGCTCCGTACCCGCTCCGGGACTCCTCCGTACATAGAAGCCGCAAGCCTACCGGCTGACGCTCCGGCCCGGCCCAGGGCGCGGTGGCACGTCGTGCCCTGGGCCGGGCCGGACGGCGACGCTGCTCTCCCTTAAGTGACCGGAGGCTATAAGGAGCCCACGCAACAGCGTGGGCGGAACATGCCGGGTCGCAGGCCAGTCAGCGCCGTCAGGCGCACGCAGTGGCGCACCCGCAGGAGCCGCGCAGCGGCGGGACCGAGTGCGCCTGACTGGTCATCGCCACCAACGGCGACGGGCCTGTCCCTTTTGAATCGGCCACACAGTTTGGCCAGCATATTGCCTTGAAAGTGACTACAACGACTTCTAGTTAAGGGGTAACTCGCCGATGGCGGCGAGCTGCCGACAGATCCGGCGTTTGAAACCTCAACACCAAGGCGAGAGGAGGCGAAATCAAGCAGCCGCGGAGTCGGCCCAATGACAAACTAGGGAGGTCATCATGACCAACCCCCTGAAACGTCGTTGCGGCCATGCTTAGCGATCTTGCGGAACTGAGCATAGCCCTCGCTAAAGTCTGTGTCACAGGTGTGGGAGCGGCTATGTTAATCGCAATCGCTTCCCGACTACTCGGCTTGAACGGTTCGCGACCGATCAAGCTCAAAATCGATCTAGAATTCTAGGTCGGCATCGGTTTCGTTTAGGACCCGAATCCTCCAAATGTGAGGACGGGTGAGAGAAAGCCTCAGAGTGGAACCAACGTCGCAATCCACGAGGCGCACGGCGGGTCGGCGACGGACCCAGTTCACGAAGCTCACTGACGCAAACACCCAGTCTGGTACCAGCACAAGGGGTCGGATCGTACGCCGACCCCTTAGTTTTTTGCGCGCGAAGTCAATGCTACCGCGCCAAATTCTCCTTTGGAGAATTCCATAGCAGGGTCTTGGGTGGCCCGAACCCAAGCCCAAGGGTCGCGGGAAAGGGGTGTCCCGCGTCCGCCGCAGCGCAACAGCGCGCAGGCGGATCGCCGGGTCACAGGGGTGGCGCCACCCCTCCAATCCACCCCCCTCGCCAAGTGTGTTCTCTACACACCAATTAGGCGATTACTTGACACGAAATCCAACCTACGAGCGAATCCTTAATAGTGCCACATTGCACAGCAATGTATAAGTGCACCCATAGTGGCTGAACTCTCTTTTGTTATTCGCTCTTAGCAGGCGTCCAAGGGGGTACTGGATTGGCGATCTATCACCTGAGACTCAAATTGATCTCACGTGCTCTCGGCAGAGCTGCCCGACCGGGCGGTGCTACACAGCGCTCGGTCGTGGCGGCAGCCGCGTATCGCTCGGGCGAGAGATTATACGATTCGTCGCAAGACAAATGGTTTGAGTTCGATAAGCCCGATGTCGTCCACACCGAAATACTCGCCCCCGATAATGCACCGGGTTGGGTGTTCGATCGGCAGACCCTATGGAATAGGGTCGAGCGAGCGGAGACGCGATGCGACTCCCAACTCGCCCGCGAGGTCGAAATCACCCTCCCTCGGGAGCTGACCAAAGACCAACAGGTCGAACTGGTCCGCTCCTTCGTCCGCGAGACCTACGTGCGATTGGGCATGGTGGCTGACATAGCCATTCACTGCCCCCAGGCATCAGACGGCAAGCAGCAGCCGCACGCGCACGTAATGCTCGCTCTCAGGGAACTCGATCCAAGTTCCAAGACAGGATTTTACCGGAAGAAAAATCGCGATTGGAATGAAATCCCGGAAATAGCCAAGGCCGTATCGAAAGCGCGCAAGCGCTACAACAACACGGGTCTGCTCGAAGACAAGCTGGCTCTCGAAGCGGCCGAATCCCAGCGTAACGTGAAAAAATGGCGCGCCGGTTGGGCGGAGTACGCCAACCGCGCGCTCAAGGAGGTCGGCTCAACGGAGCGGATCGACCACCGCACCTTGGAGGCCCAGGGTATCTTCCGCTTGCCCCAGCCGCATATCGGCCTGGCCCGCCATATCGAGAAGGCCTACGCCTATCTCAAAGACCGGATCACCCAATGGGTGGCCGTCAAGAAGCGCACGCTGCTCTATCACGAAGTCGAGCACTACAAAAAACGCGACCCCGCGAAGCTCGCGGACTTCGTGCTGCGTCTCTCCGACATGGCGGAAGACATGGCCGCGCAATATCGCCGCCCCACACAGATCCCGGAGGTGCCTCTTGACAGGTAACGATTTCGAGACCGCGTTCGGCACCGTGAATTCGACAAAGGCGACATTCACGGAACGGCTCGGCCGTGCCGATCCCAAGCCGACGAACGGAGAGGTCAAGGAACAGACCGTCGGCGACGGCGCGTACAAGCCGTACGGCTTCCTTCCGACAGGCAATATCGGCGAGACATGCGATATCCAAAGCTGGCTCGAAAACACCGAAACCGCTCAAGGTATCGAAGTGCAATATCGCTTCCTTATGCAGGTCGGGTACGTCGGCGAAGAACAGCTAAAGCTATACCTTCCCGACTGTATCGTCGTACTGGAGGGACGCTATCTGCGCGATTTACGTAAGAAACTGGCTCGTCGGCAAATTACGTTCATTGCCCAATACAATCCGCGCGTATGGCCGGTAGCGCCGGCCAAGGGTGAGCCCATTATTGAGAAGATCGAAGTGGTACGACCAAAGGTCACCGAGCCAAATCGGCAAAATTCCTGAAACACCTCACAAGCAGTCGGCGCTTGCTGCCGTCTACTATAAGGAGTGTGTCTGTTGGGCGACGGGGCGATCTTCATTGCGGCGCTTGTCCCTATCGGACCAGAGCATTAATGCTGCGCCGGACAAACCTACAAAACCGATCCCTGCGAGAACCGCGATGGTCGTCCCGTGTTTCGGCGTCAGTCCCTTCAGTCCGTCCATGTGATACATGTTCGAAAAGAACTTTTTTTTTGACTCACCAGTTAACAGTGATTCCGATATCAGAATATCTTTACGCCACACCTCGCCACTGGGACTCAGTATCGCCAGCGCCTTGGATTCCAAGTTTTGAATGCTGGCGATGGCCTCATCCCACTGGTCCTTCCTAAGCGGCGTTGCGGAATAATCGGACAACTTGGCTGGTAGTATCTCGTGAGGACATTCTAGCGAGCGGCCCACCGCGCTTACCCGATCCCACAGCATACGCAGATCAACTTTCACTCGCTGCTCTAATGAATGTAAATCGCTGTGACGTGGGAGGGCTGTACCAGCCGGTGCCGAATAGCCCAGAAAATAGGCGCCTCTGCGCGGATCTGACGAGTGCTTTTGGATCGTGCCGATTGCTTCGTCCACCCATCCCCAGCGACCGAAGAACACGCGACCGTCCGCCTGTCCAGCAATCCAGGAATTGGCAACGTCGCCAAATTCAATATCTCTTATGAAGTGGTGGAAAGGATTACTCCGACCGGATGAGACGACTGTGTCGTACTCCGGTCGTAATGCTTGCCCAACTAAGTGATATTCCCACTCTGCCATTACATTACCCGCGTTTCAGAAAATATATTACTTCATTTCACAACAATTGGAAACTGTTTCCACTGTCGCTTATAACTCTCCCTTTCCCACCGATATATATCGCTGCGAGATTTCGTGTCATATTCTGAAGTTCGTACAGCTTCCTAGTGGCTTCATTCGCGATCTTAGCCTGGCGGCGGGCTCGTTCCCTCGCGTCGCTCTCACGCGACGCGTAACTTTCTGCGCGACTATCATATTCACTTACGAATTCGAAGGTGTCGAGAAAATCCGATATGGTATCGAGCGGCCCCATTTCTCGACGCTCCTGCGCCTTTTGACGATTTCGATTTTTGCCGCTCATGTGTTCGTCGGCCTCACCCCCAAAAATCGCCTGTTTTTGCCCGGCAGCGAAACCGATGCAAAATTCTAACGAAGACAGAAGGTTGAATGGTTTGAACCGGCCATTGTTTTCGATTCCGTGACCCAGGCTTACAGCTGTAATCATCGTTAGGTAGTCTTTTTTTTCCAGACTCCCTTTCGGCACGGGCTCAAAAAAAGCGGAAAATAGTTCCCGCACTTTTTTCACCGCCAATAAGAGCGGTGGGTTAGCACCGTCGTCGGTCTCTTTGATCGCTGGTGCGACGCTAAAAGAAACCGCGACATCTGCGTACTTATCGAACTTAGTGATGCAGAAAACCATCGGTATGCTCCAAGCGACAGACCTTGTATTGTTAACCAAATGAGACTGAGCACAGCGGCGCAGCAGATCTGCAACATCTCCCGCCGCTGTGCGGTAGCCAAGGGTATAGTCATCACCGTCTTCTGCCGCTTCAATCAAGTGCTGAGCATCCAACAAGATGATCAAGCCATCGCACCGCTGCAAGCTCGCTATGAGATCCCGTTGCTCGGCGATATCTTTCTCATCGGCACCGCGGATAAATCCGCCGGGATAGTCAACTATTTCGAGCTCTTCCTCCACCGAGCCATCTGCAGTTAGAGATGCCGCATACTTATAGTCAGTGATTGCATTCGTCTTTGGTGGAAACCGCATCTGCCCTCTTTCCAGCACTAGATTCCTGACATATCCATCCAGCCTCTTTTGTTGATTCGGATCGTTAAGTTTGAATCGTATGGGATAGGCATTCGTAGCCGCTTTCTCGGTAAGAACCGCATGGAGCGCAGCTAAATAGCTACTCTTGCCGCTCTGTTCTGGCGCAAGAATTCCGATTCGCATTGCTTCGTCCTCTAATAACTATAGTGCGTGCCGATGGGCCAACTCGAGCATGACGGCGAAATCCGGAGAAGGAATTTCTTTGGAAGGGCTCGGCACAGTAATACCCCGCAAATCCTGCAGTGCGCGCCAAACAACCATTTCTGATGTGCCCCTTTGCGCCTCCGCCAAATAGCGCAAGAGTCCCTCTTCATCAGTCTCGGGCGTGATTGCCGCGTGATAATATTCCAGCGAGCGACCAAGTAGATTGTCTGCTTGCTCAACAAAGCCTACCGCGTAAGCGTCCAGTGCCGATTGAGCGCTTGCCTCAGCAGCGATCATTGGTGCGCGATCCGCAATGCTGCCGAGCAGGCCCGTGTGGGACTCCAGAAGCAAGCGAGCGCCTGACAACATCTCCCGATCATTCCAAGCGCTGGTTCGCTTCCAGAACGTGATAGCGGGAACGTCCTTCAGCAAATGGAACATAAGCACTGGAGAGGGGCGCAGCAGCGATCTCATTGTCCGATATCCATCGCGCAGCCCCGTGACAATCATGAGCAACGCTGCCTCTATCGTCTTCGACGCGTCGGCACTCTTAGGATCGACGTCGAGATAGAGAATTGGCTCACGCTCAACCTGACGTAAATTCGGTTCGTTGTTCGGCGCAGGCGCACTAGCCCAACTCCAGCTAAAAAGACAGAAACCGATGGTCGCCGGCGCGGACACGCTGCTGAACTGGGCAACAAATATCTCGATTAGCGCGGACGGCTCAGTGCACAATCCATTATAGACCGTTGCGAGCAGAGAGTCGCCGCGATGTATGCCTTTTCTGGGATCAAAGTGTGTATCGTAAAACAGGAGGTCGTTGCCAAAGTAGGTACTAACGCGTCCTCTTGCATTTGTCACAGCGGTGGCGATTTGGCTGAGCAATTGGCCTTCGACCTCGGCGAGCGGCGAAGCGGCAGCCCCACGATGTGCGCCGCTGGTCAATTTCACAATGACGTTCAAGGGCGGCCTAGTAGCTTGGGCAGTCGTGTCAGAACTCGTGAATGCCTTCGATGCCCGGACGATTTCCGTTGGCAAGGAATCGAGCGGCCATCGAGCAAGAGCTTGCCGGTGTTCCTCCAAATTCCTGTTGGCTTCAATCGCTTTGGCCTGAGCTCGTTCTCGAACTTCTTGCTCTTGTAAGTAGTTCTCTCGGCGGTCGCGCCGATCATTTTCGTAGCGCTGCTCGTCCGAGGCAAGACGACGACGATTGAGTGCAAGAGTCTCCAAGACACTCTGAAGCTGCGCTTTCTCCAGCGCGGTGGGAAAGAACATTTGCATCAATCGCGTGGCAACACCTGATAGAAGATATCCGGCGCCACCCGGCAAAAATGCGCTCGTTGGGGGATTCGCATTCATGGACCCACTCCCATCTTGGCTTACTATGGCTCGTCAAAAGAAGGACGGGCCGTCAGTGATCGCGCGCCGTCCGCGAAGATATGAAACACTCATGCTTGAGTTTCCCGCGTGTCACTGATCAAATTCCGTCGCTTCCGTCCGTGCTACTAGGGAAAGCACAGCTGTCGCCGAGTCCAGCACTGCTATCCGCACATCCGAAATTAGGTTCGCCAGGACCGGGAGTGTAAAAATCTGGATTGTGAGGAATGCAGCTCGAAACGGAATCCGTTCCATGCAACACGGTTTCATAGATCCCGCGGGCTGGGTCCATTGTAGTACCACATCCGGCCTCCGGCTCTGCCCGCTCGATAAATTCACCCGGCAATCTGTGGGATGGCATGTCAATGACCTGCCCAAGTGGATCAGCGGCAGCAATGTCAGCAGCGCCAACAGCGCTAGTTGTTCCATTCAGCAGGAAGCTCGTGATGTCCTTTGCTGCAGTCGAAAGCGCATCGACCGGGCAGTTAGAAAGTTGACCGCCTGGGAGATAGTCAGAACTGCCATCCGGAAGGGGCACAAATTGGGAAGATGGAACAGACATGATCGCACCCTATCTAAATCTATCGTGGAAAAGACCTCAACCGGCGTCCGAACCAGACGACGACCCGCCGTCCGAACCTGACGATCCGCCATCAGAACTCGAAGACGAGTCACCGCCGGAGTAGGACGATGAGCTGTCGTCGGAGTAGGAGGAAGGCGCGCCGCCGTCATAACTCGAATTCGATGTGTCGAAAGACGAGTTGTTATCGGAGAAAGTGGACACGTAATCGCTGCCAACGGATGATGAACTACCCATGTCGTAGCTGGGAGCAGGTGCATCGTAGGACGGCGCGTCACTCGGAACGGGCACGTCTGTAGTTGGGGTTGGGCCGAAGCTACTACCTATGGCGTTGATGCCGCTATCAATCGCCTGGCATGTCGCATTCCAGCCACCATTCTGCACTTCATCGTGGAAGTAGTCGAACGCTCCTTCCGCTGCGATAGCTCCCACCACTGGTGCAGCCTCGGGACCCGCCAAGACTCCGCCAAGACCGGCACCGACAACACCACTCATACCGCCCGCTGCGGCTCCAACTACGTTGCTTGCTGATGGTGTCAAGGCGTCGCATTGATTCATAAAATCAGACGAATCACTCATTTCAGATCCTCCGTCGGTGAAGCTGCCCCTGTGTCATAATCGAAAGTCGCGGCGCAAACTGAACCGCCATCGGAGAAGGAAGCTGTGGAATCGGAATTGTAGGACGCGAAGCCATCGTCGTTCTGGAAACCCACCGCTGACACATCCGGAAGGGGTAATTGGCTGAAGGCGTCACTGATATAGCTGCTACCATCCCCGATATAATGGTGCATATTCTCCCATACGCCGCCTTGATCCAGGGCATAAGCTACGACACCGCCTACCGTAGCTGCTATCCACCCAGCCAAAGGCGCTGCGGGCGTGTGTTTTACTATCTCGTCGGCGCAGACCGCCGCGGCGCCCCCCGCTACGCCGCTCAGCAGAGCAACATTCGACTTCTCGTCAGCAATATTGTTGTCGATCTCGTCCCTCATGGCCGCACGCTCGCCATATGTAAAATACTCTGACTCGACGTAGTACTCCCGACCCCGGCCGTCAATAAGCCACGATACAGTTTCCATTATTTATTGAGCACGGATGGACCCGTGCACTGTAGCTACGGCTGGTTTGCAGTAGTTAGCAGCCGATGGTGCTTGTCCAAGCTCGAACGGCGGACTTTGTCCAACTAATCGAAAGGGAGGAGAAAGACCGCTTTGTGGCAGACAAAAGGGTTTTATGGCAGACAATGTAAAGCGTTGCACTTCAATGCGCGTCGCAATTGAAACAGACAACGGCGGAATCGGAGCACATCGATTCTACGGCCCTAACAATTATCAAATAAAATTCGGCAATACTCCGGCAGCGCCGCCATCGCCTGCGTAGATGCCGGCGATCGATGCGGAATCGGAACGCACAAAGTCACCGGAACATCCCGCATAATACGCGGGCGTACTCTCCGCCGCCATCGCTGAATCAACGTCACAACCCCAGCTCCAAAAACAACCAGCGTCGCCAGCCAAAAGAGAGCCGCACCCACCCGCATTTCCGGCTGATCGCCCTGCGTGATTACGATGTAAGCGAAGAACCCCCACACAGCCAAAGCCGTGACCGCGCGAAGCGCCGGAAAATACCGCGCCGCATTGCGGCCGGGGCGCTTTCCCTCCATCGCCTCCCATTCTCGTTTCCAGTCGTAATATTTTTGAAGCCGCTCGCTTGCGCTCATCCCATACCCGGCGGCAAAGAAAGCGATGAACGCCGCCGCAGGCGAACCTTGGCCCGTCCACCATTCGTAAATGAAGTAGCAAGCTGCCAGCAGCAGCGCGATCGCGCTCAACGGATTGCCGAACAGGCGAACGGGAATGCTCGGCCGCTTCATTGCACAAACCGCGTGAGAAGATAGTTGCGACGGCTATCGACAAACTTCTTCCCCGCCTGAAACCACACGGCGGTGACGTTGCCGCCGTTGGCCGGGCCGCCGGTCTTGAGCGAGCGCCCGAAATCTGCAGGCTCGATCTCAAAATCCATTTGCTCGCTGTAACCACCGCTGTAATTGCTGCCGCTACTGCGGCCGCGATTGCGGCCGGTGCTTTCGCCTTCGCCGCGCGTGCTGCCGAAACTCGAATTCGAGGACGAGCCGCCGTGCCCATCGCGAGATGAACCGGCGCTCGTGCTGGTGCCCCAATTGCTGTTCTCGCCTTCGTTCATCCCCATGGAACGGCCCGTCGAACCGCCCTCGTTGTAGGTGCCGCGCCGTTGGATGATGCGGCCGATAGTGTCCGCCGCCCAGCGGTTGGTCTCCGCGCATGCATTATTGTGGAAGATTCTAGTAACAAAATTTGCCAGCAGCATGTCGGCTTTGTGCTTGGCGTGTTCGCCACCCATCTTGGCGTAGTAGGTCGGCAGCGATTGGGTGAGGTAGACCGTACAGGCCCGGCTGCCGCGACAGGTCGATTGGAAGTCCGTATCGAAGGAGTTCACAAAATACTGCGACTCGTCGGCCCAAAGGAACACGGGCCGGTCGCGGTGCCTCGGCTCCAGCGCGTTGCGCGAGAGCACGGCGCGCTGCCACATATATTTGAATAGCTGCTGGGCGATCACGCCATCCTCGTTCCAGGTGAGCGCCGACATATCCATGACGATGATCGCGCCATGGAATGTCAGCTCCGGAACGAGCGTGGTTTCGGTGCAAAAAGCTTTGTGAAGCCGCCCCCGGTTGAACCTGTCCAGCGCCGTCGATAGTGAAATCGCGATGTTGCTGCGCGTTTTCGTATCGAGCTGGGCGAACTCGTCCCGCCAGTAGCTGGCCGTCTTGTCGAAGTCCCCCGCATCGAGCGGGCGCACCGGGTTCTGGCGTGCCGCCAGCACGGTGCGGAACATGAAGGACTGTTCCTGCCACTGCGCATCGCGCGCCTGTTGCAAGCTGGTCGGCGCTGAGGAGACGAAGTGGATGATATCCGGGATGCGCACCGTGCCGGTCGCGGCATAGAGAATGGGGATCGTGTTGCGCAAGAGCTGGCGCGTCGCATCATCCCAAAACTGCTGGCCGCCCTGGCCGGCGTTCGCATGGGAGAGGCGGGCGGCTTCCAAGATGCGCATCAGGCATTCGATGACGCTGCCGATGCCATCAGCGCCCTGACGTGCAAGCTCATAGGTGATGAAGTTGAATCCGCCGCCGCCACGCTCGCCGAACAGGATCAGCGAGTTGGCGCGGCCGTTCGCCTTGGCGTAGGCGCACCAATTCTCAATTTCCTCCGGCTTCGCGGCCAAAATCAAGCCGCCGAATCCGGCCCGCAGGTAAGCGGCGGCGAGGGCTTTCCCTGAGCCCGAAGTCTTACCGCTGCCGATGCCGCCAAAGACGTGAACGCCCTGACAGGCGTCGCGAAGCGTGAACCGGTCCTGCGCCGAGAGTTGCAGGAGCGGCGCGTCGAGGTCGCTGACAAAGCTCATGGCTGACGAAGCACCGATCCCCCAAAAACAACTTAAGTATAGGAATTCCTCGAATACAAGGCTTCCATGGGGGGCTAGTAAGTAAATCCGAGTCATGCGTAATATTGGATTCGATTCTGGCCGCAATCGAGGGGGATGCGATGAGCGGTGACGCGGAAAAGCGCACAAGGCCGCCAAGTATTGGGGAATATCTGTGGGCGGAGTTGCGCCAAGCCTTCCAAGACGTGCGCCAGAAAGTGATCGAAGAAGGCTGGTTCGGCCGCGTGGTGACGGCCGCGCCGGTCGTTGAGGTGGATCACGCGCTCTCGCAAGAGCGCGACAGCCTCTACGGCGACGATCATCAGCCATCTAAAACCGGCCCCGAAACTTCAATTGAGCTTCGGCCTTCATTCGAGGAGCAATGGGCTCCAGTAGAGCGCCCTGCGCAACCGCTCGGGCAAGAACATTCCGGTATCGATCTTGACCGCTGAACCACTCCGGCAATTCCGCTTGGACAGGAGCCCATCCGCATGAATACCACGCCTGCCGCTCCGGTCGATCCGGGAGCCATTAAAATCTGGTTTGCGCAGGTCTATGGCAAAATCGACGAAGTACACGCGGCGATTTTTGCCACGTCGGGGTGGCTGCTGTTCAAGACGCACACCCACTCGACGGACGACTTGCTGAACAATCCCACGCTGGAAGCCATCCGCGCGCTCTGCGGCCAGATCGACAACGTCGTGCAGTCCTGGCAGCAAAGCGGCACCGCGGACCCGCCGACCGTGCAGTATTATTACGACAACCGCATTCTGGTAGAGCAGAAGCTAAGCAGCCTGCGTGCCGAGATCGTCGCCCGCAAACCGACATTCTGGGAAGAAATCCTGCAAACGCTGGGGCACCTCTTGCAAATCGTGCGCAAGCTACTGCCGGCACTGCCCGGCATATTTCTGCGCAGCCTCGGTATTCGTGTCGATCTGGCGCAGCAACATCTGCAAGACCGCTCCGATGAGCTTGACGAACTGATAGACGGCCTGCTGCGCAAGTGAGCGAGGCTTCCTTCGCATCGGTGTTCGTCAAGGCCTGTCGCGCTAAGAGCGCGACAGCGGCCGATGATGCGCGCATCGGCGCGGGCGTGCCGGGAGAGCCGCTTGCAGTCTATGGTTCCGGCAATCAAACATTTGTCTTCTCCGATAAGGGACTGTCCTTCAAGGACCCGGACGGCGCAGTGATCGATTATTCATGGGACCAGTTGGATTTCATCCTGCCCGGCGATCTCTCGCTGGCCAATGATAAGCTGCATACCTCGACCGATCTAAGCCAATTGGCGCTGCTGATCGGCGGCATCATCGGCCTTGTGCTTGCCATCGGCGTCCTTGCCTACCCGGTCTTCAGCATTTTCGCAGGCGAATATCCCGCTGCTCTCCCCGGCTATGGACAAGATGAGGCCCGAGCACCTTCCGAAAACACTGCCCAAAGGCATTAGTGGCGGAAAGGTTGCAGCAATCGTAGCAGGCGTGGCGGTCGCAGGCGGCGCGCTCTATGCACTTACGCGAAAGAAGGAAAAAACGGCCGACACTTGGACCGGGCGCATTCAAGCTGAGCGCCAAAGCGCAGTCGATCTAGGCCCGTCCCGATAGGATCAGGGTCGAACTTCCTTCTGCCAACCGCGCCAAAGCCGTTCGGCAAAGGCTTGTTCCTCGCGACCCACGGCCTGCTGATAAATCGCGGTCGTTTCAAGTTTGGCGTGGCCCAGCCATTTCTGCGTCGTAGTCATCGGCACGTTCTTCTCGGCATTGGCCATTCCGAAGCCATGCCGCAGTCCTTTGGGCGTCGCGTGCGCGCCGGAGATTCCAGCCGCCTCCATAACCTCCTTGACGTGGCGCCATGCCGTCGGACGGCGCCATCGCCAGAGAGACGCATCCTCTGGACGGTTCTTGGCGATGTGGCGCAACGCACCCATTAGGTCTGGCGGCACGGGAACCGCGCGAAACACCGTTTTCCGGCGTTTCAACGTGCGAAATATCACTCGTCCCGTTTCCACGTCGAGCCGGGCAGGCGTAGTCGCCAGAGCTTCGCTGACGCGACAGCCGGTGAAGACGAGGAGGCAGCAGAAAGAGCAAGTCGCTGAATCGGCGCGACGGGCGGCCGAGAGAAAGCGAACCGTCTCGCTGTCGCAAAGATACTTTCGCGCGCCGTTTTCGTCGAACAGGGTCAACTGAGTCGGTGCGTGCATCAGCGGCACTCGCCGGGGCGTGAAACACTATGGGGAATAGTGTTGCAAGAGTCCCGACCGGATATTTCCGCGCCCGTGCTGCGACTGCCGCATATTTGGAAGTGCGCCCGTCTTTCCTCACTATGGAATTGAAACATGCCTCCACCATTGGAAGAGACTTGCGCTTCGTGCAACAGAATTCCCCATAGTGTTACAAAACTCTTAGCCCTTCTTTCGGGTGCTAAGGCCAATGTCCAATTTTGCAAATCCACATAGAGCGCTGCTGCGCTGCGCGAGCGTGATAATCTGCGCCTCGGTCATTTTGTTCGGCATCCCGGCTTCTGCCAGCGATGATGCCGCCGCCCACGCCATTCGCTTGGCCTATGATACGGCCATCAAATGCTTCGTCGCGGGCGGACTTGCCAGCGACAACCGACACGATGCAGGCGACGAGACGGGTGCGTCCGCCTATCGTGCCAAAGCGCGGCAATCGTTCAATGTTGCCTATACGGCGGGCGCAAAGCTTGGGATGACTGACCGGCAGGTCGCCCGCGACTTAGACTTCGCCCAGGACACCGAACTGACGCGAATGCTGCGCGATAAATCCTACTTCACAAGCACCGCCGCGACCTGCAAAGCTGTGGGGCTGATGTAGCCGCGGATCGTTAGCTGCGACACTGCGACGTTGCGGGAGTGGCGCAAGCGGCCGTCACGCCATGGCCAGTGCCGTTTTGATTAGGGATCGCGACGCCAGCGGCGCGGAGTCCGGCAATGAGATCGGACGGAACGGAAGCGTCCGGCTTGACGGCAGCGAGAGGGTCGGCCGGCGGTGTTTCCTTCGTCGGCTCCTGTTTGCTCAACTGACCGCTGAGGCTGTTTCTCTTCTCCACCATGAATTTAAGCCGGGACTGAAACTCGGCGCTCTTGCCCGCACCATGCGCGCCCGCATCTTTCATTTGCTCGATAGAGGCGTCCAAGGCCTTGAGATCGCCCTGAGGTGTATGCTCTGCCTGCGCCTTCTCAATGTCTTTCTTATGCTGCTCCTCACGGCGGTGATATTCCTCCTCATCCTCCGTCGAGGCGAAGTGCAGGTAGGAATCGAAGATGTGGTTGTCGTAGTAGTCACGCACAAAGCTGGTGGTCGTTGCTCGCGCTGCGCTGCTCGCCTGCTGCAAGGCGATGGACATGGTTCGCGAGGAAGTATTCTGATCTGCCGTGGCAACGGTGCTGCGCACGTCCGACGTATAAGCGCGTATGTCGGCGACAGCCGACGCGATGCTGGCGCGAAGGACGTGACCGGNNGTGACCGTCCTTCGCGCCGCCGACCAATTGGTCGCGCAATGCGCTTAACCGTTGGAGCTTGGCACTCCCCGAACTGAGAACGTCCTCACGAAGGTGAGAAGTGTCGGCGCGCCGCAATGCATCCAACTGCGCGCTCAACTCCTGCTGGGCTGTTTCGATCTGGCGGAGAGATTCCGAACGGATCGCTTCTTCTATCTCCGGTGTTACCCGCGCAGGAGTGGTGGCTGCATCGCGTCCTGAATCTGCGTTGCCGTCGCGCTGGATAACATCTCCTCTAAGTTTTCTTAGTACCGCCTATTATATCTCAAATGCGAGATTCTTTGTAGGGAATTTCGCCTGTGGGTTGTGGTAGCGGCTTTGTTGAAATTCAGGCGCTTAGTCGAAAGAGGGGCGGCGCAAGGCCGCCCCTTTTCGTTTTAGCGACTCCATACGAGCCGATAGTGCCCATAGCCTTCACTTAACAGCTGACAGGTAAACGGCCGCGCGAAACTAGGATCGTCCAGCTTCAGCAATAAACATGCCTCGCCGTTATCGGCCGTTGCCTTCCAGGCTTCACCGAGCTGCACACCGTTGGCAACCACCGAATAGTCCGCGGCGCGCTTCCCGCGTTTGCTGTGGTTGCAAAGAATCGCCGCTTTGTGCTGAAAAGTCAGTGTTTCGATTCTGCCGACAAAATGCTCGTCATCATCAGTAAAAAATCCAATGGTACGCATAAAAACCTCCAATGATTGAAATTGAAAATGAGCGAAAAGGGGCGGCCGAAGCCGCCCCCTTCGTTTCAGCGACTCCACACCAGCAGGTGGCTGCCGTCGTCGCGGGAGACGAGGCGGCAGAAGATGGTGCCTGCGAAGCTCGGATCGTCCAACTTGATAGAGAGGTAGGGCTTGTCGGCGTCGCTCTTCTTCGACCACGCTGCGCCGATCTCGGCGCCCGAGGCGTAGATGCGATAGTCGGGCGCTTGCTCGACCATCTTGGTGTTGGGCCTGATGGCGACCTTGGCCTTGATAGCAAGTGTTGCGATGTTGCCGGTGAAGCCGTCGCCGTCGCGAGTGAATGTGCCGATGGTAGTCATAGTCGTCTCCTTGCGTTCTGAAGCCACCCATTGCGGCCTCGTATGCGCACCGAAAGGAGCCGCCCGGCGCGGCCGGATCATTCCGCAGGATGTACGGGAATTTTGCAGCGTAGCGGTCGCGAGGAATGAGCTTGCTCAGGGGAAAATACTCGTTGAACCGGACGCGCAAGGCTCCAGGTTGCGCGCTCTTACGAGGCCATTGATGGGTCGGCTCGCCGCAAGGAGCGTGACGTTTGCCAGAGGCCATTCGAGCAGGCACAGGCTAGGCAACTCGCACACACCGTCAGGTTCCGGCATCAGTTCAATGCAACGGTCATAGCGTCCCGACGTTTCCACGCATCATCGAGGGCCTTGGCTCGGTCGTAGCGCCTTGGTCGGCTGGGGCAGCAAGTGCAAGCACTCCTCCTCTTCGTTGCGGTCGCAAGCGATGCAGCCGCCTTCTTCGGCGCGAGGTCTTCCGCGCATGGCCGCGATGGTCGCGGTCAGAAACGAAGGAGGACTTATGGAACCGTTGACGACAATTGAACTTGGAACCTGCACCTGGCTTGAGCTTGCAAGCCTGTTCTGCACGATCGAAGCCGAACTCTGGACGCATCCGCGCGATGCGAACGAGCACTCAACCGGCTTCGTCAACCGCGAGAAGGTACGCCGCGAGCTTTCGCAGCGGACCTTCCGGTCACGCTAGAGCGGAGGCAGTCATGAATACCGTAAAGGTCACATTCCTGTTGGCCGCTGTCGCGCAGTTGATCGCTGCTCTTGCGCAACTCGTCACCGCGATTCGGTTGCCGCCGTGAACCGTGCATTCAAAGGTGAGGCGCGGCAGTGCACTCGTCAGCCCCCTACGCCTGTCACGCCGGGTCGTGGCGCAGTGACAATTCCGGGTGCTATGAGGTGGCGAGCATCTCAACTGATGCTGCCATGAAGCCTTTGCCGAACCGGCTCGGCTCGATCCCTGCTCTTACCTTTGTTCCCGATTTTAGGCCCTTCAATCCACTCTGTTCGAGCACTTTCGCTGAAAGATAAACATCGTCTGACAGAGTCGCCGTACGAATAAATCCGTAGCCTTTAACAGGGTCATAAAATTCCACAATTCCATCCACAGATTGCGCTCGAACACCGGCCGTGTCCGCCTCAACTTGGCGCTTCTGATACGAGTGAATCGCAATAACCTGAAGTTTGCCTTTGGAGCCGGGCGCGACGTCGCAAACGATTGTATCGCCCGCCTCTATCGATTGGATTTCTGCTTGTTGAAGTACATTGCGATGAACAAACATATCTTCGCCCAGACCAGCTTCTGCGAAGCCATATCCTTTGTCTACGTTGTACCATTTAACAATGGCGGGAAGGTGGCTATAGCCGGGTTCGGGCTTCGTCGTAACTACTGAGGAAACAGCTTCTTCCGCGCTGGCGGGCGCATCCGACAAATTGTACCCAATCCAACGTGCTTTGAGGTCATTGCGCAACTGGCGTTGCCCCTCGTAAATCACATCCTTGGGAAGTCGCACATAAAGTTCGTCCTGCTCCAGACAGTACGCAATAAATATCTTTTGCACTGCGCGCCACTCCGTAGCCGCCATTTTCTGTGACTTGATGCCGCGCAGCGCGTCAACAACAGACGTGCTTCTAAGCGGCGTCGCGAATGCCATGTCACCAACGAAGAACTGTTCCATGGTTGCCATTTCATAGTGCATCCGGCCTGAATGTGTGATCGCTACCCTCTGAGACGAATCCAAGCTTTCATCGGACGCATCATAGGGCTCTATAAGACGAAAATTGAGCAGCACAGAAAGCGAGTAGTCGATAGCGGGTTCTGAGATACCCATCGAAATAAAGTATTGCCTCGCCTGCTCGACCGACATGTAGCCACCCACGCCTCCTGGGTCGCCCGTCCGATCAATGAGAACCTTTAAAACACTTAGGTTTAAGAGCGGCGTCGTCGGAAGGTAGGGCGATATGGCGAATATGTTCATCACGAACAAATTGTGTTCCTGCTGAAACGCGTTGTAGTTTCCATGAAGCAATGCTTGCATGAATTTCCTGTAGTCCAATTTTAGCGGCACGGTAGCGCTGTAAGCGATGTAGGCGGCCACTAAATCCTCTACGCTGAAAAACGGCGAGGTAATAAGCTTTTGCGCAAGCTCCAAGCACTTGCGTATGTTGTTATTGGCGAGCCAACTGATCCGCCGAGAAACAAAATCTTCTCGAAGAAATACCTCTTCGACGCAGGCCGCAAAGCCGCGAATGTTGTCGAGGTTCAGTCTGATTCCCTTTGAGAAAAAGTAGGTGTGCTGATCCTTTCCCTCTTCGAGCTTTCTTTTGAGAAACAGAACCCTTTTTTCCAAGACTTCCTTTGTAGGGGGAACCGGAAGGTAGAACATCTTGCTGGGATATGTCTGGAATGGTCCTGCCTTCGACAGGCGCCATAAGCTGCGGTCTGTGATGGGCATCACTATAAATGTAAATGGAATGCTCTTGTGGATCGCTTGGGAATACTGAAATACCATCTCCTGGAATTTGGCCTCGAAGTGATCCCCATTATCGAAAATCAAGCACGGCAGCAATTTTCGATTTTTGACGATATCGGCAAGAAGCCGCAGCACGTAACTATAGGGGTCTTGGTCAATTTGCGTATCTAGGAAGTCACCAAACTTCATCTTGAACGCAGCTTTGTCCGCGTCGTATAGAGGCTTGTATTGCCCCTTCATCCATCGCTGATATTCGTTCCAATATAAGCCCTGCAACTCGTCAAAAGTTGGATTACCGTTTTCATAGACGAGATGCTCTAGCTTGGACTTTACCTGGGTTGTCAACCAAGCGCCTATCGAGGATGCATCGCCGGTCGATTCGAGAAGATCGATTCTGACGACCGAACATCGATTGCGGACGGCCTCATCGAGAATGGAATCAAAGAATCGTTCTATGAAGGTCGATTTGCCGGCGCCGTTATTTCCCACCAGCACGACTGTTTCGCCATGCCCGGTTTCGATGGTGGCTTGAATCTCTTGAGCGAGTTGATTGTCCGAGTTAACGGTGAGTTCCGATATAGTCGCTGACACGTTGCGAACCATTTTTTCTAGGCTAGCATCGGCGAACTTGCTTTCGCGTGTTTCGACAAAGCATTCGATCAGCATTTCTCGATCTGTATCTCCCGAAAGAGAGCCGAAAAATTCCCGAAACAAAGGGTCAAGATCGATTGCGAGCTGGCTTGGCACCAGCATTCGAATTGTTTCGCTCTGATTGACCGCAACAAGAGGTTCGAATTCGGTGACGGACAGCCCGCCCGCTTTGGCGAATTGGAGATTATAGTCTCTTGTGACGATCCGTTCCTTGGCGAACAAGTCGTAAAAGACGGCGTAGTTTTTCAAAATCGCATCAAAATTCGGAAATACAAAAGCGAGCCCCTCTCGAAAAGGCACGCCTGCACTAGAGAACGGAATAAATGCAATCCACACTACGCCAGTCGTCAGGACTGCATAGTTCACCCCGTGATCCATACAATACGTCGCTGCTTGTTGAATTCCTGCCATCGCGGAGGCCAATGCCGGGCCGCCGATTTTGTAGGTTCGCATTTCGGGGTTGAGCGTATCTATCAGAAGTGGGCCGTTGCGCTTCGCTTCAATAACAAAGCGTCGCTGCCCTGCTGACGACAGAAGATAATCCGTGTATCCCGACGGACCGTGTGGCTCCGTTTTTGTATCTGCAAAATCCCACCCGAGCACTTCGGTCAGAAATCGATTTATTATTTGAAAACGTGCATCTTGCTCCGTCTCTATTTCTGTGAGCCGAGGCGAAAGCTCCGAACAAAGCCGTTTTGCGCAGGCGAATGAATCATCGATGGACATAGTGCTGCCCCACGGAGCCAATATGGTGCGGGCGGCCGGAGTCGAACCGGCACAGGCCTTTCGGCCCAACGGATTTTCGTACCACTTCGACTTTCGCCGCCGCCCTACTTAAGGCGTTTGTGGTCTGGACTATCCCTTCACCGTGGCGTCGCCGCTTTAGGTGCTGCCCGTCTAGTCTCTACACCTTCCCCCTTCGGGGGCTTGGCTCGGGATTGCCATTTCAGGGTTCCCCGAATTTGAGCAGTTCTGCATCCGCGGTTTCCCGCGGAGCACTCAAGGTCGAATCAAGTCCGGTGCGTCTACCAATTCCGCCACGCCCGCGAATGCGCAATTCTATAGCGTTCGGCCGATGAGTCGCCAAGAACAAACTAGGCACGAGGCTATGCCTCGGCTCCGGCCCCGTCGCCTTTGGGTTTGGCTTTCGCTTTGCGCTTTGAGGGTTTCGGCTTCATGACGTTGATAGCCAACGTGTCCAGGCGGTCTTTGATGTGGGAGGCGTAGTATTTTTCGATCATCTCGACGCTGGTGCGGCAATTCTTGGCGATCTGGTAGATGTCCGCGCCTTCGTTCAGGCGCATGCTGATGTAGGTGTGGCGAAGGCTGTAAGCCGTGCGGGGATTACCCTCACGATCAGTCGCGAGATCAAGCTTGAGCAGGATTTCCCGGAGAAGGCTGCTATGTGTCTTGAGGAAGACCAAGTCATTCGGTCGAGGCGGGGTTAGAACGGTTTCCGGTTTGGCGTTCGCCTTATCGTCGGCCTTCGCCTCCGACAGTACCGGAACCCGCGTTGGACGCAGGCGATCCTTCAATCGCCTAAAGGGCTCTACTGCTCCCGGCATGCTCTTGCAGTAGCCAACGCCCCGCTTTCCGCGAACCTTAATGACGAGAATGGTTTCGTCGGTGGCTTCGTCTTCCACAATCTCCACATCGCGAAATTCGAGGCGGAGGGCTTCGTCGGGGCGTAGGCCCGTATTCGCCATGAAGAGCACGAAATCGTGCAGTTGTTGATATGCCCAGCGCACGCGCTTGCTGCTCTGCTCGGCCGCGAGCTCGCGCGTGGTGTTATAGAGCGTCGTGTATTCCTCCGGCGAGAACCACGCGCGGTGCGAGATTTTGCTTGAGGTCTGATAGGGCGAGGAGAGGTTGGGTAGATGCTGTAGCCAGCCGTGACGGTTGGCGAATTTCAGAATTTGCCGAAGGCAGACGATTTCCTGATGAAGGGCGCTACGCGAAGGCGGACGATATTTTTCGTCTTGGGCTGTAGTATCAACTGGCAGCCGGTCGCCTCGGGCCTTCGCGAGCCTAAGAGCTTCCGCTCTTTCTTTTTCCAGCTTTACCTTTTTGAACTGATCGATCCGGGACACCCCGGTCTTCACCCGGTGGATGCGGTAGTCCTGAACCTTGCCGGCGCTGATCTCCGAAAGAACCATATCGCCGAAAAACGGGTTGAGGTGATTCTTGATCCTGAACTTGTGGTCTCTGATGTAGATCGCGCTGCGCTGATCTTGGTTGAGCGTTTCGTACTCATCCATGAACCGGTCGGCCGTCTCCCGGAAGGTCTTGCCGTCCCGCAAAGCGCCCGCCCGGTATTTGCCTAACAAACCGAGATACCAGTCGCGCGCCACGTCCTTGGCCTGCGCAAGGCTCTCTTCATTCGTGGTCGTGCGCCGCTGCTTCCCGCCAATCGAGCATGAGCACTGCCAGTGTGGGCTTCCCGGCCTCTGGTAGACCTGAACCTTGTTGTCCAACAACGAATGCCGCGCTGCTTCCAATGAAACCGCCTGTGCTAAAAATAGGCCGTTTGTGCTAGCCTTGTGCTAGGTATACAGAATTTATGTCGTTGTTTCAATTGATATTTTTGTTCTGTATACGATTTTTAAGTCCGGTGCGTCTACCATTCCGCCACGCCCGCTTCGCGTGAGCAGCCTGTATAGCGGGCGGAGTCCGGAGTTTTAAGGGCGTTGGTGGGCGTTTGCGATCTCGATCCCACATCTCACCATGGCCGGGCTTGACCCGGCCACCCGGCCGGCGAGCGTCTGCGAGCTGAATTGCGTGCAGCTGATCGCAAAAAGAGTCATTTGCCGCGCGGACGCGCGGCGACTGGGTGGCCGCCTCAGGGGCGGCCATGGAGAAAAGAGGGACCGTGTGTCGGCTGGAGGCCGTACCGACCTCTGCCTTGCCGCCGTCCATTTTGGCTCTTAATCTTTGCGCCTAGATGGGCTTTAGCTTTGGGGGATGCTCCATGCACGGCATCGTCGCGATTGTGGGGCTGGTGGTTGCTGTGGCGACCTTGGGCCTCCAATGGGTGGCTTTCCGGCGGAATCGCTAGGAAATCCGGCACGGTTCGAGCGGTGTGCCGCCTCGGGCGGCCCCGCACGGGGCTCTCCCAAATGCCGGTTTGACTTGGGAAGTCCCCTGACTATATTGCGCGCCTTCCGCGGGGGGACCCTTAACCGCCTGCGGATTCCGTTTCCGCCAAAACCCGGATCATTCATGACGAAGCGCCTGACCTCGAAATACAAGCTCGACCGCCGCATGGGCGAGAATATCTGGGGCCGTCCCAAGAGCCCCGTGAACAAGCGCTCCTATGGGCCGGGCCAGCATGGCCAGCGCCGCGCGCGCAAGCTGTCGGACTACGGCACGCAGCTTCAGGCCAAGCAGAAGCTCAAGGGCTATTACGGCAACATCACCGAGCGGCAGTTCCGCAAGTATTACCACGAAGCCGCGCGCAGGCAGGGCGACACGGGCGAGAACATGATCGGCCTGCTGGAATGCCGGCTCGATGCGGTCGTCTATCGCGCGAAGTTCGTGCCCACGCCGTTTGCAGCGCGCCAGCTGGTCAACCATGGCCATGTGAAGGTCAACGGGCGCCGCGTGACGATCCCGAGCTTCCAGGTCAAGGAAACCGATGCGATCGAATTGACCGCCAAGGCGCGCGACATGGCGCTCGTGATCGAAGCGTCGAAAAGCGGCGAGCGCGACGTGCCGGATTACGTCAACGCCGACCACAGCAAGATGACCGCGAAGCTGCTCCGCACGCCGAAGCTTTCGGATGTGCCCTATGCCTCGCAGATGCAGCCGCATCTGATCGTCGAGTTCTATTCGCGCTGATCGGCGGATAAACAACGCAAGCGTGAACAAGGCCGGCGGAGACGCCGGCCTTTTCGTTTGGTAACCTGCCCGCGCGCAATCCTCGGAGATCGGTATGTCCTATGTCGTGTTCGGAGACAGACGGTCGGGTGCATTCGCGGTGGAGGCCGCGCTCGCCGAAGCGGGCGTCAATTACGAATTTCATGTCGTCTCGCTCGAGAAGAACGAGCAGAAATTGCCTTCATTTCTCGCGCTCAATCCCTCCGGCAAGATGCCCGCCCTCAAATTGCCGAGCGGGGAGATCGTGACCGAGTCCGCCGCGATCCTGCTCACCATCGCGGACCGCTTTCCGCAGGCCGGCCTTATTCCGCCGCATGCCACGTTCGCACGCGCCGAGGCCTATCGCTGGATCGCGTTCATGGCGTCGGAAATCTATCCGATGGTGGAAATCGCCGACTATCCCGACCGTTTCGCGCCCGCGGGCGCGGAGGCCGAAGCGTTGAAAGCGCGCGCCATCGCGCGCATCCGCGAACGCATGCTGCTGGTGGAAGCGGCCATCGCAGGGCCGTGGCTACTCGCCCACGAATTTTGCGCGGCCGATATCTATGCCGCAATGTTCAGCCGCTGGTCGATTGGCAAGGATTGGCGCGAGAAACATCTGCCCAAGCTCAACGCACTCGTGGAAAATCTCGCGGCCCGGCCGCGCATCGCACCGGTGTGGCAGAAGCATTTCGGAGCAAGTTAGACTTTTTCGAGCGCCACGCCGCGTTCAGCAAAGAAGGGCGTAAGTTCTTCGGCCTCATACATCTCGCGTAGGATGTCTGCCCCGCCCACGAATTCGCCCTTCACATAGAGCTGCGGGACCGTGGGCCAGTTTGAGAATTCCTTGATGCCCTGGCGGATTTCCGGGTCCTTGAGTACGTCGACCGCTTTGAATTTCACGCCCACATTCGAGAGAATCTGCACCACAGCGGCCGAGAACCCGCATTGCGGGAACACGGGCGTGCCCTTCATGTAGAGCACCACGTCGTTGGCGCCGATATCGCTCCGGATGCGCTCATGGACGGGATTGGACATGGTTTCCTCGGTGGTTTTCGCGAATTCCGCTTGTAGCACACTTAAGAGCGGTTCGCTGAAGCGTCAAGGACAGAGCAGTCAGTCCTTCGCGGCCGTCTGCAGCGACAGCGCGTGGAGCACGCCGCCCATCCGGCCCTTGAGCGCGTCGTAAACCATCTGGTGCTGCTGCACGCGGGTTTTGCCCTTGAAGGCCTTGCTCGTGACCATGGCGGCATAATGGTCGTTGTCGCCTGCCAGATCGGTGATGGTCACCTCAGCGTCGGGAAACGCCTCATGGATCAGTTTCTCGATCTCGGCAGCGGACATCGCCATGTAAGGCCTCGTCAGTTCGAAGGCGAAAGCTCGGTTCCACCCATGTAACTCGGGAACCAGCCTTCATGGGCGCGCGCGAGAGCCGCAATCGCAATCTCGCCTGCGCCTTCGACCGCGATCTTATCGCCGCCTGTACGCCCAAGCAAAACCGCCGAGACACCGGCCGCTTTCGCGTCGGCCAGGATGCGCTCTGCATCCGCAGCCGCCACCAGATAGCGCGCCTGATCTTCGCCATAGAGGAAGGCAATCGCGTCGCCTGTTGCGGGCAGAGCGATCTTCGCCCCGATACGTGTCGGCAGCGCCATCTCGGCAAGCGCGACGATCAAACCGCCGTCGGAGAGATCATGCACCGTATCGACCTTACCCGCCTCGATCAGCGAGCGGACGAAATCGCCGTTTTTCCTTTCAGCTGAGAGATCGACCGGAGGTGCTGCGCCCTCTTCCTTGCCTTCGATCTCGCGCAGATAGATCGACTGGCCCAGATGGCCCTTCGTATCGCCGATCAGCAGAATGGCATCGTTCTCGCGCTTGAACGCGATGGTCGCCATGCGATTCACATTCTTGAGCAACCCCACCGCGCCGATGGCCGGCGTCGGCAATATCGCTTCGCCGTTGGTCTCGTTGTAGAGCGAGCAATTGCCCGACACGACCGGGAAATCCAGCGCGCGACACGCTTCGGCGATTCCGTCAACCGCGCTTGCGATCTCGCCCATGATTTCCGGTTTCTCGGGATTGCCGAAATTGAGATTGTCGGTGACGGCAAGCGGCGTCGCGCCCACCGCGGTCAAATTGCGCCACGCTTCCGCAACGGCCTGCTTGGCGCCTTCGAACGGATCGGCCTTGCAATAGCGCGGCGTCACGTCCGTCGTGATTGCGAGCGCCTTGTCCGTGTTGTGCACGCGCACGACGGCCGCGTCGCCACCTGGGCGCTGCACGGTATCGGCCATGACGGTGTTGTCGTATTGCTCCCACACCCAGCGGCGCGACGCGATATCGGGTGACGCCATCAGGCGCACGAGCGAGTCCATCACGGGGCGCGCACGATCATAGGGAGGCGACCCGCTTGCAGGCGTACGACGCTCGAACGGGCGGTTGTAAACCGGCGCTTCTTCGGACAGCGCATGCACCGGCATGTCTGCAACGACTGCGCCTTTGTGCTTCACGATCAGGCGGCCCGAATCCGTCGTGCGGCCGATGACGGCAAAATCGAGTTGCCATTTTTTGAAGATGCGCTCGGCCTCGCCTTCGCGGCCGGGCTTGAGCACGGCCAGCATGCGCTCCTGGGATTCGGAGAGCATCATGTCGTAGGCCGTCATGTTTTCTTCGCGCTGCGGCACCCGATCGAGATCGAGCTCGATGCCCGAGCCGCCTTTCGATCCCATCTCCGCCGACGACGATGTGAGACCGGCCGCGCCCATGTCCTGGATCGCGATGATCGCATCCGTCGCCATCAATTCGAGACACGCTTCGAGCAGCAACTTCTCCGTGAATGGATCGCCCACTTGGACTGTCGGCCGCTTCTCTTCGGAATCCTCGTTGAATTCCGCCGACGCCATGGTCGCGCCGTGAATGCCGTCGCGGCCGGTCTTGGAGCCGATATAGACGACGGGATTGCCCGCGCCTTCCGCGGCCGATTTGAAGATCTTGTCGCCGCGCGCGAGCCCCACGCACATCGCATTGACGAGAATGTTGCCGTTGTAGGAGCGGTGAAAATTCACTTCGCCGCCAACCGTCGGCACACCCATGCAATTGCCGTAACCGCCGATGCCCGATACGACGCCGGACACGAGATGACGCGTCTTGGGATGATCGGGCGCGCCAAAGCGCAGCGCATTCATCATCGCAACCGGACGCGCGCCCATGGTGAACACATCACGCATGATGCCGCCGACACCGGTCGCCGCACCCTGATAGGGCTCGATGAAGGAGGGATGGTTGTGGCTCTCCATCTTGAAGACGGCCACGTCGCCGTCGCCGATATCGATCACGCCGGCATTCTCGCCGGGGCCCTGCAGCACCCAGGGCGCCTTGGTCGGCAACCGGCGCAGATGCGCGCGGGTGGATTTGTAGGAGCAGTGCTCGCTCCACATCACGGAGAATACGCCCAACTCCACAAGATTGGGATCGCGGTTCAGGAGCTGCTTGATGCGGCCATATTCCTCGACCGAGAGACCGTGCTCGCGGACCGTTTGCGGCGTGATGTCCGTCATGACAGCGCTTCGATCAGGCTCTGAAACAGGCCGACGCCGTCCGTGCCCCCCAACATCGGATCGCAGACGCGCTCGGGATGAGGCATCAGGCCCAGCACGTTTCTTTTTTCACTCAATATGCCTGCGATGTTGCGCGCCGATCCGTTCGGATTTTCGCCTTGCGCATAACGGAACACCACACGGCCCTCGCCTTCAAGGCGATCCAGCGTTTCATCGTCTGCGAAATAATTGCCGTCGCCATGCGCGACTGGAAACGAAAGCTTCTGACCCTTGTCGTATTTGCGCGTGAACACCGATTGGGTTTCCTCGACTTCGAGGCCGACAGGTTTGCAGACGAATTTGAGTTGCGCGTTGCGCATCAGGGCGCCGGGCAGAAGGCCGGTCTCCGTCAGCACCTGGAAACCGTTGCAGATGCCGAGCACGGTCACGCCCTGATCGGCTTTTTTCTTAACGTCCCGCATGATGCGCGATTGTGCCGCCATGGCGCCGCAACGCAGATAGTCGCCATAGGCAAAGCCGCCGGGCAACACGATCAAATCGACATCCGGCAGATCGGTGTCGGCGTGCCATGCCATATGCGGCTTCTCGCCCGTGAGATGCTCAAGCGCCACCGCCGCATCGCGGTCGCAGTTGGAAGCGGGAAACACGACAACGGCAGATTTCATGGCGCTACGACTTCAATTCGATTTCGTATTTTTCGATCACGGTGTTGGCGAGGAGTTTCTCGCACATGTCCTTGAGGCTCGCTTGTGCTTTCGCGTGGTCGCGTTCCTCGAGCTCGATGTCGATCACCTTGCCCTGGCGCACGGCGCCGACCTGGCCGAAACCCAATCCGTGCAACGCATTGCCGATCGCCTTGCCCTGGGGATCAAGCACGCCATTTTTCAACGTCACGAACACACGCGCTTTCATTTTCCACCGTTTTGTGCTTCGGGGCTCGCCCGTCCGGGCTCGCACCTCAGCATGACGCGAACCCAGGCTGTTCTCGAATACATTTACAACCACCGTCATCCTGAGGTGCTGCGAAGCAGCCCCGAAGGACGCACAACGTTACTTCACTTTACCAACATCGGTCCCTTCGTTTCCCCTTGCACCGATTCGGGCATGATTCCCAAGCGGCGCGCGACTTCCGAATAGGCTTCGACGACGCCGCCCATATCGCGGCGGAAACGGTCCTTGTCGAGCTTCTCGTTCGACGTCACGTCCCACAGGCGGCACGAATCGGGGCTGATCTCGTCGGCCAGCACGATCCGCATATAGTCATTCTCCCACAGCCTTCCAAACTCCGCTTTGAAGTCGACGAGCTTGATGCCGACGCCCAGGAAAAGGCCGGACAGAAAATCATTGACCCGAATGGTCAGGTTCACGATGTCGTCGAGATCCTGCGGATTGGCCCAACCAAAGGCTGTGATGTGCTCTTCGGACACCCAGGGATCGTGGAGCTGATCGGATTTGTAATAATATTCGATGATCGAACGCGGCAGCACGGTGCCTTCCTCGATGCCGAGGCGCTTGGCGAGCGAGCCGGCCGCGACATTTCTCACCACAACCTCGAGCGGAATGATCTCCACTTCCTTGACCAGTTGCTCGCGCATGTTGAGCCGGCGCACGAAATGCGTCGGCACGCCGATCGCATTCAGCTGCGTCATCAGATATTCGGAAATGCGGTTGTTGAGCACGCCCTTGCCTTCGATGGTCGCCTTTTTGGTGGCGTCGAATGCGGTGGCGTCGTCCTTGAAATACTGAATCAGCGTGCCGGGCTCGGGACCCTCATAGAGAATCTTGCCCTTGCCCTCGTAGATCATGCGCCGGCGTTTCATGGGGTATTTCCTTCCGCGGGTGCCATGCGGCCGTGCCCGAAACGCGAACGGGGACTCGACTTTCCGAGTCCCCGTCGAAGCGCGAACTTAGCGGATGGGTTGGCCCCGCGGCAACGCTCGAGCGCGCAGCAGCGGTCCGCGCAGTCGCGCCGCAGCCATGCATCGGCTAAAATGGCTGGATCGGGGCCTTCCGGCAAATTTTCACGTTTATATTCAAGAGGTTAGGAGATGACAGGGTCGTTCGAGGAGCGCGAAAAGGCCTATGAAGCAAAATGGGCTCATGACGAAGAGCTTCATTTCAAAGTTCTGGCCCGGCGCAACAAGCTTTTAGGCCAGTGGGCCGCCGGTGAAATAGGCCTCTCGGGCTTGGCGGCAGACGATTACGTCAAGGCGACCATCCAGGCCGGACTGATCGGAAAGGGTCCGGACCCGGTCTTCGAGAAAGTCCATTCGGACTTTACGGCGCACAAATCCCCACATTCGCAGCACGCCATTCACCGCAAGATGGAGGAATTGTTCCATCTGGCGAGCGAAGCGGTCGCGCACGAACAGAAGTCGTAACGAAGCCTGTTGAGAGACGGGATACGATCCTAATACCCCAAAGCCATATCGACGATGTTGGCGAGTTTCTCGCCGCGCGCATGTCGCGCCATGGCGTCGAGCACCCAACGCGTTGCCGCCCACGGATCGCTCATTCCGGCCACATGCGGTGTGACGGCGATCTTGGGATGTGCCCAGAGCGGGCTCGATTCCGGCAAGGGTTCCGTTTGGAAAACATCGAGTGCGGCTCCGGCCAGATGTCCGGAGTCGATCGCGGCGATGAGATCGTCCTCCACGAGATGGCCGCCCCGTGCGGCATTGATCACGAACGCTCCTTTCGGGAGCGCTGCAAATGTCTCGCGATTGAGGATGTTGCGTGTGTCGGGCGTGAGCGGCAGCAGACAGACAAGAATATCCGAGCGCGCGAGAAACGCGTGAAGTTCGCCCGTGCCCGCGAAACTTTCGATTCCCGCGACGTTTTTCCGCGTGCGGCTCCAGCCCGCCACCTGGAAATCGAGATCGCGCAGATACGCGCCCGCCATGGTGCCGATCTCGCCCAATCCGAGAATGCCGATGCGCGTGTCTTCGGTAGGGCGCGGCGGAAAAGTCTGGCGCCACTTTCGCTCTGTTTGGGCGTGATCGAAGTAACGCTGCTGGCGATGAAACATCAGCGCATGCATGACGACATATTGCGTCATCTCGCGCGACAGACCGTGATCGACGAAGCGGACGAGCGGCACATTTCTCGGATAGGTCGGATCTGTCAGGAATCCGTCGACCCCCGCGCCCAGCGAAAACACCACCTTGAGATTGGGCAGCGATTTCAATAGCCCGGGCTCGGGGCGAAAGCTCAGCGCATAGTCGATGTCTTCGGGCGCATATTTGTCGCGGCCATGCACCGGCGCTTTCAAATCCGGCGCGAGTTTGGCCAAAGGCACAGTCCACAGTCCGGCATAATTCAACGGCACTGCAAGCAGCAGAGTGTGGTCGCGTGCGGTNNGCGGTCATGGCCGCACGCTCGCCGCTTTCCAAACCCTTCGCAAGGGCGTCAGTGCGGTTTTGCAGGCGTGGTGGCCGGGTTCGCCGTCGCGCCGCCCGTCGATGTGTTGGGTGCAGCAGGCGTGGGCTTTGTTCCTGCAGCCGCGGGAGCCGGTGCACCGTTTGAGGGTGTCGGCGCTGCCGTCGACTTCGCAGTGCTCGGCGCTGCAGCCGTAGCGGTCGCAGGCGCGGCAGCCTTTGCGGGCGAGGGCGGCGGAATCGGCGCGGGCGAATCTCCAAGCGTGCGCAAATAAGCCAGCAGATTGATGCGATCGGTTGCGCTGCGCAGACCTGCAAAGCTCATCTTCGTACCCGGCACCATGGTGGCAGGAGATTTCAGATAGCGAAACAGAAGTTCATAGGTCCATGGTTCGTGGCTCGACATCATCGCGGTGGAATAATCGAAGCCGGGATGAGTCGCGCGCGCGCGGCCTACGATGCCCCACAAATTGGGACCGATCTCGTTCGGGCCGTCCTTTTGCAGATTGTGACATTGCTGACAACGCACGGCGACCTGCTGGCCGTCCGAGACGCTCGCGGTCGGAAGAACCGTTCCGAAATCCGGCAATGCCTCTTCAACCGGCGCTGCGGCCGCGCCGGTTGACGTGGAAGCTTCCTGGACGCCTTCGACCACATAACCGGGCTTGGCGGGCGGTGGCACTTCGAAGAGCGATTCCGATGCGAGCTTGACGATCAAAACGAACAGACAGGTGCCGAGAATTGCACCGACGATCTTGTTCCACTCCCAGGAATCCATAAGGTCACGCTCCGCATTGCAGGGGGCTTGCGCCGCTCAAGGTTCTCGGAAGGGAATGGCGGCAATGATGGGCACTGAGCCCGGGATGCCCCCCGTGAGGACCGGCGCGACATTACCCGCCGACATTGATGCGTCATTGCGGCGAAGCGTCGCATAAGTTGGAAGGCAGACTCGCATGAGAGCGATCGTCGTCATACCCGCGCGGATGGCATCGACCAGACTGCCCGGCAAACCGCTTGCGGACATCGCCGGCGTCCCGATGATCGTGCGCGTGTGGCGGCAAGCGGTCGCGGCGGATGTGGGACCTGTCGTCGTTGCCGCAGCCGAACGCGAAATCGCCGACGCAATCGAGAGCGCCGGCGGAACCGCGTTTCTGACCGATCCCGATCTTCCTTCCGGTTCCGATCGCGTATTCGCGGCTGTGGAAAAACTTGATCCCGAACAGAACCGCGACGTGATTGTAAACCTGCAAGGTGATCTGCCTGCCCTCGATTCCCAAAGCATACGCACGGTTGTCGACGCGCTCGTGACGACGGGAGCCGATATTGCGACGCTCGCCGCAGAGATCGACGATTCTGCCGATTACGACAATCCCAGCGTCGTGAAGCCCGTGGTTGTGTGGGATGTGACGGGAGAACGCGGCCGCGCGCTTTATTTTTCGCGCGCACGAATCCCGACTGGCGACGGCCCACTGTTTCATCACATTGGTATCTATGCCTTCCGTCGCTCAGCACTGGCGCGCTTCGTAAAGCTCGCGCCCTCACCGCTCGAGAGACGCGAAAAGCTTGAACAGCTGCGCGCGCTCGAAGCGGGCATGACCATCGCGGTTGCGCGCGTTGACGTCGTTCCGCTCAGTGTCGACACTCCAGCCGATCTCGAAAAAGCACGTGCGTTGCTGGGACGCCCATCCCGGAGCAAGCCGTTATGACGACGTCCACGCTTATCGCTCGCGCGCAGAAAGTCGCCTTTCAGGGGGAGCCCGGCGCTTACGCAAACCTGGCGGCGCGAGAAGCTCTGCCGCATGTCGCCACGGTTCCCTATCCGACATTCGATGACGCGGTAGCGGCTGTGCGCGATGGTGAAACGGAACTCGCGATCATCCCGGTGGAGAATTCTCTTCACGGGCGAATTGCGGACATTCATCATCTGCTGCCCGATGCCGGCCTGTACATCGTGGGCGAGCACTTTCATCGCGTGCGCCATCAATTGCTGGGAGTGAAGGGCGCGACTCTCGACGGCTTGAAAACCGTGTTGAGCCAGGGACCCGCACTCGGGCAGTGCCGCAAGCTGATCCGCGACATGAAGCTCACAGCACAAAACTGGCACGACACGGCCGGCTCGGCGCGCCACGTCGCAGAATTGAATGACCCAACTGTCGCCGCAATCGCGTCAGGACTGGCCGCGGAGATCTACGGGCTCGATATTCTCAAAGCCGATGTCGAAGACGAGTCGCACAACATGACGCGCTTCCTCATTATGGCGCACGAACCCGATGACGCGCCGCTCGATTCGGGACCTGTCGTGACGACATTCGTATTTCGCGTCCGCAACGTACCCGCCGCGCTCTACAAAGCCATGGGCGGCTTCGCAACCAACGGCGTCAACATGACCAAGCTCGAAAGCTACCAGCTCGGCGGCTCATTCAACGCGACGCAGTTCTATGCCGACATCGAAGGACACCCGCAGGAACACAATGTGCGACTCGCATTGGAAGAGTTGCGCTTCTTCACCAGCAAGCTGACCATCCTCGGCGTCTATCCCGCCCATCCGTTCCGCGCCCGGATGCCGTCGATGTGAGACTGGTCAGCGGGCTTCGTAAGGAATTCATCCCGCCAAGCGTGAAATGAGATCGGCATAGCGCTCACGATCCACGACCGCGAAACAACAGAAGATCACGCGCGTCTGCCTGCCGCCATCTCGCAGATGGCGAACCACCGCCGCCAGCGCAAGTTCGGCCGCAAGCTGCGGCGGCCAGCGATATGCGCCGGTTCCAATGGCAGGAAATGCGATCGAATCGATGTCGTTTTCGTCGGCGAGCTTGAGTGCGCTCGCATAACACGCCGAAAATATTCGTTCCTCTTGCGCGTTGCCGTTCATGCCCGACCACACCGGGGCGACCGTGTGGATGACATAGCTTGCGGGCAGTCGGTAACCGAATGTGAAAATCGACGTGCCGGGTTCGCAGTGCCCGATTCGTTGCAAATCTTCATCGATCTCAAACCCGGCCGCGCGCCGGATCGCGCCGTCAACGCCGCCGCCCCGCATGAGCGGCGCATTTGCGGCATTCACGACAGCATCCACCTTAAGCGTGGTGATGTCGCCTTCGATCGCCTCGAGGCGCGCTGCGATTTCGGAATTGGAGACCATGGCGAAAATCTAGCATCCGACTTTCGTGTGCCGCAATCGATGTTGGGGCCTCGCGCGCGGCTATTCCATTGAATTCTTGAGCGCAACGGACTGCGTAAGTCCCGTCGCCAAATTAATCCTTGTTGGCCCATGCCTTGATCAGGTGATGGGCAATGGCGATTGACGGCGGCACCCACAATCCATCGACCCTTTCGCCTCCGATCAGTGCGCGCGCTTTGGTGCGTTCGAGCCAGAACGCTTCCGCCAATTCGTTGCCGTCGACGTTGATTTCAGGACCGGTCGCCTCTGCAAAACATCCGATCATCAGCGACGACGGGAACGGCCAGGGTTGCGTCGCGTAATAATGAACGGCACCCGTTCGCACACCTGCCTCTTCGAACAGTTCGCGGCGCACGGCTTCTTCGATCGTTTCGCCCGGTTCGATGAATCCGGCCAACGCAGAAAACATGCCCGGCGGAAACTGCTTTCCGCGCCCGACAAGGCAAGAGTCGCCAAATGTCGCGAGCATGATGACCACAGGATCGGTGCGGGGGAAATGTTCCGCATTGCAATTGCTGCAAACGCGCTTGTATCCCGCATCCGCGAGCGCCGTTCGGCTGCCGCAGCGCGGACAAAAACCATTGCGCTGATGCCAATCGATCAGCGCTTTCGCCTGACCGAGAATCGCGGTGTCTTTATCCGGCAAAAGCATTGCCGCAGCGCGCATGTCGCGGAAGTGCCCCAGACCTGCGAGAGCACCTTCGTTTGCCGGATCTTTCGCGGCGCTGATATCGAGGGCGAACAGCGCCCGCTCGCCTTCCAGACCCAGCAGAACCCAGGGCGCGTCATCGGCTGCCAGTTGTTCGGCGAGCCCCGGCATCAGGAAGCCCGCCTCAAGCGGACCGCGCGATTTTTCGGACCCCAGCAAAAAGGGCTGCAGGCGCCAAAGAGGAAGAATCAGCGAGGACGGATCGCGTCGCTTCGCTGCGACCCAGTCAGAGTCAGGCCGTTTCTCGCTCGCCCTGTTCAATGGATTGCCGGAGAAAGGAATCATCAACCACCTTCGTCTGCCAGACAGGCCACAAACCTAGAGACGGCGGACAAGAAGGCAAGCCAGATTGATTTGTACCGGACGCGGTCGCGCATATTTCGCCGCCGTGCTAAGGGGCGCCGATGACAGCGCTGCTCGTTCTGATTTTTCTTGCCCTCGCCGCCGTAGCGATCGGTTTCGTGGGCTGGCCCATACTGCGAGTCGGGGGCGGAAGCCTGGCCAGCCGCATCGTGCTGCTGTCTGCCGTAGGTGCGTTCCTGCTCGGCATTGGCGGCGGACTTTACATCTATCTGGGCAAACCAGCGCTCGCGTTGCGAACTTTGACCGGTCCAAGCGCCGACGATTTCAGTTCGCTCGTGACCACGCTCGCCTGGCGGGTCCGAAGCCAACCCGGCGACCTCAGAGCCTGGGCCCTGTTGTGGCCCAGCTATCTGAGGCTCGGCGACGCACGGGATGCGGAAGCCGCTTTTCGGCACGAGGTAGAGATCGCGCCGGCCAACCTGCGCGCCGGCCTCTATTCGAACTATGGCGAAACGCTGAGTGCCGCCGCCGGCGGTATCACGGAGGACTCCGAGGCCGCATTCAAATCCGCGTTGGCTCTCGACCCCAGGAACCTCAGGGCGCGCTACTACATGGGCTTCGACTACGCTGCGCGGGGGGACAATGCGCGCGCGATTGCCATATGGGAGAGTCTTCTGCAGGACATCCCGCCCCAGACCCGGATTCACGATGTGTTGGTCGATCGCATTGCGGCGCTGAAAAGCACAAACGGCGGGGCGCCGAACATCGCTGCGATGGTCGAAAGCCTCGCGGCGCGATTGAAGGCCGAACCCGACGACCCCGAAGGATGGCAGCGCCTGATACGCGCCTACACCGTGCTGGGCGATCGGAATAAGGCTCACGCGGCACTGGCGGATGCCCGCATTGCGCTCAGGGCCGATCCTGCAGCGACCGCCGCTCTGGCGACGGAAGCACGAGATCTCAAGCTCGAGAAATAAAAACGGCGACCGAGAGGCCGCCGCTTCAAATTCCCGATGCGCGCGAAATCAGGTACGCACGCGCCCCTGCCAGACCGGCCAGCATGTGCTGTGACCCACGGCCTTCACGGAATTATACAGCTTCATTTGAGCGTCTTCGGCGTTGGCCCCACTCGCCGTCGCCATGTAGTCCGACGATCCCGCGCACCACACATAGAACTGATGCTTGCCGGGCGCGAAGAAATCCGTTTGCGCGGAGGATGTGAAGTTGGCCGCAACGGCGACTCCCGCTCCGGCGAAGATCACGCCGCCGACAACTGCTCCAAGGATCCGTCTCATCGTCATACTTCTTACTCCCACAGATCGTCCCTTCGGTCCATTCCTGGATTCTCGAAGAGTGTTCCGAAAATTAACGGGAACTCGAGAACCTGAACGATTGTCTGTTCAGATGAAGCCCCCCAACTACGGCCCGATCCTAGACACCCTCGACCCTCAACGATGCCAATGTATACCGTGTCGGCGCGTCTGTCACCCCGTAATTATACTGATTTTCCAGAGCCTTAAGACTCAGGCGCGAATCCGTGTCGACTCAATACCCTCAGCCCGGATTGCTGCCTCGATATCCCGGGCCGCAGCCTCGACGTCCTCGGGGGCACGGCCACGGACGACGAGTTGTACCCCGGAGCCATCTTCCGCGTAGAAGGGGTAGCTGCCGATCGCAACCGTTTTGTGACCCTCCTGAATGCGTGCGAGGGGCGCCGCGATCCGGCCTTCCGCAATCCGGGCGCTGATGGTGGCCGTGGTGACCACCGTCCCTCGTTTCAAGCGAGGCGCTACGTCTTCCATCATGGCGCGCATGATCATGGGAACACCGGCCATCACGAACACATTGCCGAGCTGGAACCCGGGCGCCGTGGAGACGCTGTTGCGGATCAGGGTTGCCCCGTCGGGGATGCGCGCCATGCGCTTGCGCATCTCGTTGAATTCACCGGGCTTGTAACGTGCGCCCAGCATGGCAAGGGCTTCAGGGTGATAATCGATCCCGACGCCAAATGCCTTGGCGATCGAATCCGCCGTGATGTCGTCATGCGTCGGTCCGATCCCGCCCGTAGTGAACACATAGGTATAGCGGGCGCGCAGCACATTCACCGCTGCCACGATCTCAACCTCGATATCGGGAACCACGCGTGCTTCGCGCAGATCGATGCCGATCGAGGCCAGGAATTTGGCGAGATAAGCGAGATTCGTATCCTGGGTGCGGCCCGAAAGGATTTCGTCCCCGATCACCAATACGGCTGCCGATACCGCCTCGCCGGATTGTACGTTTTCCATGGTGGCCTTCAGGCTGGTATGTGGTCGCGTGCTCGTGTAAAGATCGCGCAAGCTTTGCGCGCTAAAAAGCATGTCGCACGAGGCGGTCGCAAGCTTGGCCTTGCCAGAGAACGAGAAAGACCCCAGATCAGGCCGATGATGTCAGCCTCTGAAATGCCGGATTCCAACGTCTTCGACGCCGCCCGCCGCGCGAATGTGGCGGTTTCGGTGCACGACGCGGCTTCGTTCGACGGCATGCGGCGGGCCGGCCGGCTGGCCGCTGAAGTTCTCGACCTGCTCGTTCCCGAAGTGAAACCCGGCGTGACGACGGCGGCGCTGGACAAGTTGGCCTATGACTACGTGATCGATCATGGGGCGACGCCCGCCTGCCTCGGCTATCGCGGCTATCGACACACGCTCTGCACATCGATCAATCACGTCGTTTGCCATGGCATTCCGAACGACAAGCCGTTGCGCGATGGCGACATCGTCAATATCGACGTGACCGTGATCGTGGACGGCTGGCACGGGGACACGAGCCGTATGTATCCGGTCGGCGAGGTAAAGCGCAAAGCGATGCGTCTTGTCGAGATCACCTATGATTCGATGATGCGCGGCATCTCCGTCGTGAAGCCGGGCGCCACGACAGGCGACATCGGCCACGCCATTCAATCCTACGCCGAAGGCGAAGAGCGTTGCGCCGTGGTGCGCGATTTCTGCGGTCATGGCCTTGGCCGCGTATTCCATGCGCTGCCGAATATCGTGCATTACGGCAAGCCCGGTTACGGGCTTGGCCTGAAACCGGGAATGTTTTTCACCGTCGAGCCGATGATCAATCTCGGCGGATACGGCGTGAAAGTGCTGAATGACGGCTGGACGGCGGTGACGCGCGACCGTTCGCTGTCCGCGCAATTCGAGCACAGCGTCGGCGTCACGGAAGATGGGGTCGAAATCTTTACCCGCTCGCCCAAAGGCTGGGACAAGCCCCCTTACCTCTGACGACGAGGCGGGCACCCCGCATTACTTCGGGCATCGCGAACGTTTGCGCGCGCGTTTTCTCGCGGCGGGCGCTGACGCCATGCCGGATTACGAAATCCTCGAACTCGTGCTCACGACGATTCTTCCCCGACGCGACGTGAAGCCGTTGGCAAAGGCGCTGATGGCGAAGTTCGGCGGTTTCGCCGACGCCATCGGAGCGCCGATCGAACAATTGATCGAAATCGACGGCATCAAGGAAGCGACCGCGATCCAGCTCAAGGTGATCGAAGCCGCCGCTCTTCGTCTGTCGAAAACGCGGCTTCTGAATCGACCGGTTCTGAGTTCCTGGAACGCATTACTCGACTATTGCGCGGCCGCGATGGCACGGGCGCCGCAGGAGGAATTCCGGGTCCTCTTTCTCGACCGCAAGAATGTGTTGATCGCGGACGAAGTCCAGAGCCAGGGGACGGTCGATCATACGCCCGTTTATCCACGGGAAATCCTGCGGCGGGCGCTCGAGCATTCGGCCTCGGCCATGATCCTGGTGCACAATCACCCCAGCGGCGACCCCACACCGAGCCGGGCGGACATCGAGATGACCAACGAAATCGTCCAGGCCGCCAAGGCACTTCGCATTGCGGTTCACGATCATCTGGTGGTGGGTCGGGGCGGCACGGCCAGCTTCAAGGCGCTGGGACTGCTGTAGGAGATGCTGCGACAGAATACGACAAAACACCGTGCCCGTCGCATGACTTGAATACAAATTTGACCTATATTTCCGGAATTGATTCACGTTGAGACTGGATTGTTCATTTACCGTCTTCGGTCGAAGTCGGATCGATTGTAAGCGGCAATTGGCACTCAGTCGCCCCAGGAAAACGAATACGGGTCCTTCGATGCCGGAGAACAAGCTGGAAGAACGCCGCCCTACCCGGCGTATCATCGATTTCGATATCGAGATCGGCCGTCGCATTCGTATACAGCGTATGTTGCGAAACGCGACCCAGACAGAACTCGCAAACGCGATCGGAATTACCTTCCAGCAAATCCAGAAATACGAAAACGGCACCAACCGCGTCAGCGCCGGCAAGCTGTTTCAGATCGCGCGCTTTCTGCGTGTTCCCGTGACCGAATTTTTCGACGGCCTCGAAGCGGAAAATTCCGCCGGTTCCGATGCCGCGGCGGTCCCTGCCTACCAGCAGCTCCTGGCGTTCGTCACCAGCACCGAAGGCGAGCGTCTCTATCGCGCGTTCGCGCAAATCCGAAAGAAAGAGACGCAGCGGACCCTTCTTCGCATGGTCGAAAGTCTCGCGGAAAGCGACGCGTCTTAATCCGGGCGCATCATTCCGTCGCCGCTCTTCAATCGCCGCAGCGGATTCCGAGTTCCTGAGATGGCGAAGCGCAGGCCGGCTGTTGTCATTTCACCGCGATTGCCGTTATTCCAGATTACTTAAGATCGATTCGCAAGGCTGTCCTTCACGCACTGGGCCTTGAGGCGTTGACACAGCATTCATAAATATCCATCTATACTTGGTCTGCGTGCCTACCAGGAGGGCAACTTTTGTCATCATTGCGGTAGGTTACGCCTCAAGACCGCTCTATGCGGCAAACCCCGCTGGCCGTCACAAGCTGCGCGGGGTTTTCGTTTTCTGATCCCGAAACTACTTTGCGGAAAACCCCGCAAACAAATTCATCAACGGCAGTCCGTCCACCGAAAGAGGCAGATCGTTCGGGTGAATGAACTCGTCGCCGAACCAGGGATACAGCTTGGGCGAGAACGCTTCCTTCAGCCATTCGATGAGGCGGTTCACCCGCCGAATGCGCTTACCGTCAGGATGATACGTGAGCCAGATATCATAGTGCCAACGCAGTAATTTATGGGGGGTCTCATTGTCGTTGATATCCATTGGGACCACAGGTGCGCCCAATCCATTGGCGTAGGTCGGCAATATGCCGATCCCCGCACCCTTCGCAATCGACCAATAATGAGCACTGCTGACATTGCACTGAAATACGACCATCGACTCGATGGGTAAGTCGGGGAATATCTGCCGAAAGGTTTTTTCCGATTCCACTTGCTGCGAAATCTGAAGCACGATGCTGTGTGCGGCGAGTTCGTCGATCGTTTTCGGCGCGCCGAATTTCTGGATATAGGATGCTGCGGCGAAGGGCATGGTGTGCAGCCGTCCGATCTTGACGACTTTGATATCCCCGTTGTTGGGCCGCGTGAGTTGCACGCAGATATCGGCTTCCGAACGCAAAATGTCGGCGGGTGACATCGCGCACTGCATGTCGATCGTGATCTTGGGAAACATGCGCCGAAATTCGATCACTCGCGGCGCGACCCAGAATGTGCCAAGTCCCTCCGTGATCGCGAGCTTCACCCGTCCTTCGAGGGCAATTTCCGATCGGTCGCGCGCGCGCAGCACGTCGAAATAGGCCGCTTCCATCTTCTGCGCTGCGGCGAAAATCCTCTCGCCTTCGCTTGTGAGGTGGACGCCAAAGGTATCGCGCGACGCGAGCGTGACGCCGCAACTCTCTTCGAAATCGTCGAAACGGCGCCGTAGCGCATTGACCGAAAGCTTCAAAGCCTCACCGGCCGAGCGGAAGCTTCCGGCCCGGATCGTCTCGAGAAAAATGCGCGTGCCTTCCCAATCCGGGACGCCCCGCCGGCCGGCCTTCTTGGGTGACTCAATCAACGGAACACCCTGTGCGGGATTTGCCTGCATGTCTCTGCCTGATGGCGCGCTATAGAGGGCAGTATCCACCAATTGTGCAATCGAGTCAGGGATTATGCCGATGGCAACCGAATGAGCGTTGGGCGGCCATCCTGGGCGGCGTGCCGAGACTTATGGCGCGAATCCGGCACGGTTTCCTGTCTACACCCCTCAAGTCGATTTTATGCCTTGCCGGAAACCTCGAAGCGCGGCGACCAGTGCCCGAATGCCGCCTGTTTCGGGTAAGGAACAAATGGATATGCCGGAGCAAAAACTGCTGGAATTAAAATCTCTTTGGGACAAGAAGCGCGGCGAACGGATGATGCCCCAGAGGGCACAATTCAGCACCCGGGACTTCCGCGCCTGGTATGGAAACCTCGCTCTGATCGATATCCCATCCCGCACGGTTCGCCTGTGCGGCACCAATCTGATTTCGCGGTTTGGATGCGACGCCACAGGGCGCGATATCGCCGACTTGGACGAACTCGTTGCTGGGTCCATCGTTTCATACATCCACTGCGCGCGAAAGACGCAATCATCGAGCATCAGCATATACGATTGTACAGTTGACGGCATGCAGCTGAAATTTCAGGAGCTCATTCTTCCGCTATCGGACGACGCTACGGATGTTACGATGATATTGCTGGGGAGCTACGAGATCGAAAGGCGGCCGGCATGGCAATAATTAGCCACGCTAACATTTAAGCCTGTTTCCATTTGGCTTATGGTTTCTTGGGTCGGCGACGCGTTTCCGGAAAATGAGAATCCCCCAAATTTGCGAGATGAAGCAAAAGCTGATTGTGCCATCCCGGCTCTGGAAGGCAAAAATTCTGTGCGAACCAAGGCATGGCCTGCCAATTGAAAATACAATCGCGCAGAAAATTCAACGTTGCACGAACGGCCGGCCTTGCTCCCATCTCGCGCTCAAAGCACACATACACAGGTGCTTGAAAATGCAATTGCGGCAGGACGGCAATCAGTTCGGGCCCAATCGCTGCAGCATAAGTCGGGAGGAGGCCAATGCCTGCACCGGCCCAGACGGCTTCGGCCAGCGTAAGGCTTGAATTCGTGAACAACACGGTTTTGTTGGAAACGCCTGCCCAGAATGACAGCGTGCCTTTGTCGGTGAGGGCTAGCGAAAGATCGAGCACACGATGATGCGCCAAATCTTCCTGTGACGCGGGACAGCCATATTTTTCGACATAGGCACGCGAGGCAAACAGCGTAAAGTGCAATTCGGCGAGCCGCAAAACGACCAAATGCGGTTCCAACGGCTCCTGATACTGGATTTGAAGATCGAAGAGCGGCTTCTTGCTGACGCCCCGGTCGTTGGTTGTGAACAGACTAAGTTTGACATTGGGATTTTGAGTCAAAAATGCCGGCATAAAGCGCGGCACCCAGGCACCACCCAATCCGTCTCCGACGCCGAGCTTGCATTCGCCTTCGGCATTTTCGGTTGCGTCCCGCACGGCAAGGACTGCCTTCGTCAACGACAGCTCGGCGGCACTTGCATGATTGAGAACTCGATGTCCGTCGGCTGTCAGCTCAGTGCCGCGCGAAGAACGGTCAAAGAGTTTGGCTCCCACGGCTGCCTCAAACCGCGCTATTCGATGGCTGACGGAGGGTTGAGTCATCGACAGCTCTCGCGCGGCACGACGATAACTCCCGCTCCGTGCAACGGTCACGAACACACGAATGTCGTCCCAATTCGGAATGGCGGCACCGGGCGCTTCGTCCGCCTTATACCCCGATAGACGATTAACTACTTTTTTGTTCGAGGGCATTACGCGAAGCTCTCACTGTCGGAGCACGGACGTTAGGTGTTCGCGAAATCGTTGTTTGGCATTCGCGTAGGGAGCGCAATAGACATGTTGGCGGCTGATTCTCAAAACATTGATGTATCATATAGTTTAAGAGGAGCAACGCCTCCTGTCGAAGAGCAGTTCAGGGTTAGACCGCTGCAAGACTTCGAACTCCAAGACATGTTTCAATTAACCCGCGACAATCTATCAGCATCAGTCGCCCCATACGAGGTGGTAAGCCCAATTCTCCGCAACCATCCCGAGTCATTTTGGGGAGTATTTCCTCGAGAGGCCGCCGATCCGGACCGTCTGGTTGGCTACGTTGGAATGCTTTTTCTTAACGGCCAAGGCGTTGCAGCGCTGAAGTCGTACAACTTTGACGCGAAAAACCCTAATCCGCTGCATCTTGTCAGCTCCGATGCCGAATTGGAGGCGATCTATCTCTGGAGCATCGTGGCACCCAAGTTGGGCAAGATCGCCATCGGGATGGTCGCAAAAGCGATGGGGCCTTCTTACGCTGGGCTGCCTTTGTATGCGGGCGCGGCCTCTTTAGCGGGACTGCGAACGATTTTTGGGTTTGGCTTTAGACCCGTCGAGGAAGGAAGAGCCGGTATCAGTGACCTCTTTGTGCTCGAACGCTCTGCCGGCAAGAGCGGTGAACAACAACCCAGACGCAAGAATCCCTGGAGTTCGAGATTCAAAACGGTCGTTGCGGCCACGAGTGACGATGTCGAAAAGGCATTGGCCATCCGGGCGGCGGTGTTTCTGGTAGAACAGAATTGTCCGTATGCAGAAGAATTTGACGGCAACGATCGTAGTGCGACACATTTTGTGGGCTACGTGGACGACGAGCCGGCAGCGACGATGCGCGTGAGATATTTCGCTGACTTTGCCAAGATCGAACGACTGGCTGTGCTACCGCGATTCCGTCGGACGCTGATCGCGAAAGAACTTGTCGACACAGCCTTCAATTTCTGTCGGCGCAAGGGATATCGCAAGGTTTATGGTCAAGCGGAAAAGCATCTCGTCAAATTCTGGTCACGTTTCGGCTTTCAACCTCTGATGAAAAATTACGACCTTGTCTTTTCGGATCACGAATTCGTCGAGATGTACGGCGAGCTGGAGCCGCATCCCAATCCACTCACCATGCACAGCGACCCTTATCTCTTGGTAAGGCCGGAAGGTCGCTGGGACGAACCCGGCGTCCTCGACAAGTCGTCCATGCGGCCGGCCACCAACCCGCATTGAGGAGTTTCGCTCAAATTCGAGTCTCCAGAACTAACTGACCCGTCTAAAGAGTTTTTTTGAAAGGGCTAAAACGACCATGGAAACGTCGAAAATTCACCTGCTCACGCCGTCATATGCCGATGGTGACGAATCCGAACACACCGACGAAGGCTGCGCGACGTTGCGCTCCATCAACGATGTCCTCGCAATCTTCGCCGCCATCGATCAGGGCGAATTGCTCTCGGTGCTCCCTGAGGCTCCGGCTGATCGCGCAAAGTTCCAAACCGCGGTTTCGCTGCTCGATATCGCGCACAACAGGTTGCGCGAAGTCGTCGGCAATCCCGATCACCTGATCTCCGACGAATGCCGTTGCAACGGCAACGAGCATTGCGGGCCGCGGTTTCGCTGACATAAGCGCAGGCGCGGTGTTCGACGTTTGTCTCGCGGCTCAATGCGCTTCGACGACCGGCGCTGTGTCGGTCAGCGGCGGCACCTTGCAGAAGGGCACGATTGCCAGCGCGATCACGAACATCCCCGCCATCAGCAGGAACACATCGCTGAAGGCAAGCGTGAGCGCCTGTTGCGTCACCAATTGCGTCAGTTCGCCCGCGATCACCTGTTGGGCGTGCGCGGCGTCGGAAGTGAACGCCGCAACCCGCGCCGTCGCCTGCGCCAGCGCGGCCGTGCCGGTATGCGGAATGGCTTCCCCCAGCAACTCGCCGTGGATGCGGCCGTAATCCTGCAACCAGGTCGTCACGGTCGCGATGCCGATTGCTCCGCCCAGATTGCGCATCAGATTGAACAGGCCCGACGCATAGCGCAGTTCGTCCGGCGCTCGCCCATTCAACGCCATGCCGACGGACGGCACGATGCAGAGCAGGATTGCGAAGCCGCGGATCGCCTGTGCCGGAAACAATTCCCAGAATCCCCAGTCCGACGTGATGCCCGAAAAGAGCCAGCACGAAAAGGCGAAGAGCGAGAACCCGACCGTAATCACGATCCGCTGGTCGACAAGGGTCGTGAGCCGGGCGGCCAGCGGCGCGCCGAAAACCATGAAGAAGCCCGCGACAAACACAGTCGTTCCGATGTCGAAACTCGAATAGCCGCGCACGCGCCCGAGAAAGATCGGCGTCAGATAGGTCGCCGCATAGAGACCGAAGCCGATGACGAGATTGAGGATGCAGGCGAGCGTAAACGTTCTATGGCGAAAGGGGCTTAATTTCAGCACCGGCATCAGGGAGAAGAATGAGCGCTCGAAGAATACGAGCGCGCCGACAAAAGACATCCACGCCGCAAGCTGGATGGTCGGATCCTCGAACCACTGATTGCGCGGGCCTTCCTCCAGCACATATTGGAGCGCGCCGAGGAAGAGTGCGAGCGATGCGACGTGCAGCCAGTCGATGCGCTTCAGCATCCTGAGATTCGGTTCATCGACCTTGCCGAGCATCGACAGGAAAACCGCAATGGCCGCGCCGGGAATGACATTGACGAAAAACAGCCAGTGCCAGCTCGAAACATCCGTAATCCACCCGCCCACCGTGGGGCCGAGCGTGGGCGCCAGGGTCGAAACCATGCCGAGGATGGCCGGGATCATCGCGCGGCTCTTGCCGGAGAACATCGCAAAGCCGGTTGCGAACACCGTCGGCACCATCGCGCCGCCGACAAAGCCCTGGATGGCACGAAAGACGATCATCGATTGGATGCTCCACGCCATGCCGCACATCAGGCTCGACAGGGTGAACAGCACCGCTGAACCCACGAACAGCCAACGCGTGGACAGCGCCTGGCTGAGATAGGCCGCGAGCGGGATCATCACGATCTCCGCCATCAGATAGGCCGTCTGCACCCAGGCGATCTCGTCCGGCCCCGCTGAAAGTCCCGCCTGGATCGAGTTCAGGGACGCCGCGACGATCTGCACATCCAGAAGGGCCATGAACTGACCGAACGCCATGATCCCGAAAATCAGGAGCTTGCGGCCGTGCGAAAGCCCCTGCGCTGCGACATGCAATTCTGCGGTTCCCGCGCTCGCCTCAGCCATTGCAATCGTCCCCTGCCGGATTATATGATGCATATCATATAACTCCTCGGGAGCGGAGAACAAGGATGCGGTACGGCGAAAATCACAAGGAAGAGACCCACAAGAAGCTTGTTCGGGCCGCCTGCACGGTCTTGCGGGAAAAGGGGCCCGATCGGCTCTCGGTCGCCGAGGTGATGGAGGCAGCCGGCCTCACCCATGGCGGGTTCTATGCGCATTTCAAATCGAAGGATGCGCTCCTGGTCGAAGCGTTGAATTCCGCCTTCGCACATGCAGGCGCAAAATTCCGCAAAGTCGTCGACGGCATGCCCGCGAGGCACGCGCTTGCGACCTATATCGACATGTATGTGTCGCCCGTCCATCGGGACAATGTGTCGGGCGGCTGCCCGATCGTGGCGCTCAATTCCGATGCGCCGCGGCAATCGAAGAAATTTCAGACGGCGTTCCAGGCGGGTATCGACCACATTGTCGATGCGTTGGCGGGATGGATCGCTGAAACCGGCCGCGAAGATGCACAAACACTCGCGCGCGCCGCATTCTCTGCCATGGCAGGCGCGGTCGCTCTGTCCCGCGCGGTGGCCGACAAAGCTTTGTCTGATGAACTTCTCGCCTCCGCGCGCGCCGGTATCCGAGCACGGTTGGGTGTGTCCGATGCCGAACTCTCGAAAGCTGTAAACTGAGATGAACGCCAGCGTTGAATTCGCGAATCTCTCCGGCCTTGAGCAATTGCGTGCGGCTTTCGACGGCACATTCAAAGGTATCGGCAAAACGCTCAACTTCCGCCTTGCGACGCTGGAAGAAGGCCGCGTCGTCTTCGAGGGTCGCCCGGATCAATCCGTCTACAATCCCATCGGTACCGTGCATGGCGGTTACGCTGCCACCTTGCTCGATAGCGCGATGGCTTGTGCTGTCCATTCCACGCTGAAGCCGGGCCAGTCCTACACCACGCTCGAACTCAAGGTCGCCTACCACCGCGCAATGACCGAGGATTCGGCTCCCGTGCGCGCGGAAGGCAAAATCATCTCCGTCGGCCGGCGCGCCGCGTTTGCGGAAGGCCGATTGCTGGATGCGCAGGGCCGGCTCTGCGCCAGCGGCACAACAACCTGTCTGGTGGTCACACCATGAGCACGACATTCGACATCGGCCTCGAAACCGTGGCGCGTCCGAAGTCCCGGCTCGCCGCCATCCCGCGGCGTGCGTTTGTCGTCGCCGCTGCAGCAATTGCGCTGATCGCACTGGGCGCCTGGTGGATCGCATTGCCGGCCTCGTCCGTGTCCACGGATGACGCCTATGTGAAAGCCGATTCCACGATCGTCGCACCGAAAATTCAGGGCCTCGTCTCCCGGATATTGGTGCGTGACAATCAGCATGTGGTCGCGGGCCAGCCGCTGATCCGCATCGACCCGGAAGACTACCAGCAAGCCGTCATGGCCGCGCAGGCGGACCTGGAGTCCGCCCAAGCCACGCTCTCGCAGCAGGATGCGCAACAGGCTCTTGCCGCTGCCAATACCCGCGCGGCGGAGGCGACAATCCGTTCGTCCGATGCGGAAAGCGCACGCGCCGAGGCCGACAATCGCCGCTACGCCCAGCTGGTCGCAGACGGTTATGTCTCGCACAGTCAAGCGGAGCAGATTCATGCGACGTCCGTCGAGGACAGCGCAAATTCGGAGAAATCCCGCGCGTCTCTTGCGGCGAGCCGGCAGCAGGAGACCGTCGTCGCGCGGACCCGGGCGCAATTGCAGGCCGCCGTCTCGAAGGCCAAGGCGGCGCTGATGCTTGCGCAACTTAATCTTTCACACACGATCATTCGTTCACCCGTCGCAGGCGTGGTCGGAGATCGCCAGGCACAGATCGGCGAATATGTGCAGCCCGGCACACAATTGATGACTGTGGTGCCGATGGACACGGTCTATGTGGCGGCCAATTTCAAGGAAACGCAAACCGCGCGCATGCTCGTAGGCCAGAAGGCCCGCGTGCGATTCGATGCCCTTCCTGGCCGCGATTTCACCGGAGAGGTGGAAAGCTTTTCCCCCGGTTCCGGCTCGGAGTTCTCGCTTCTCCCCTTCGAGCCGGCCACCGGAAATTTCACGCGTATCGTGCAACGCCTGCCCGTGCGCATCCGCCTGGACCGCAACCAGCCCGGCCTTGAGCGCCTGCGGCCGGGTCTGTCTGCAGATGTGACGGTCGCCTTTGAGTAATTCCGGACGGCACTAAAGCGCCGGCCAGCGGACGCAAGTGTAATTGCCTCGAAACCGGTCTTATCTATGGTAGGTTTCGGGACGAGTGGATTCCGGGGATTTTATGTGGCGTTTTGGGCTCAGGCGGGCCGGGCGTTTTGCGCTGGGCCTTCTTGGCGCGATTCTGATGGCGGCTGTGGTCGCGGCGCAGGCCGCGCCGCCCGGGAAAGGCGGCGTGTCGCATTTCATCGGCACGGTCCTGTCGCGACTCGGCGAATTCGTCCGCTTTGACTTCGGGTCGAGTGCGATCACCGCCGCATCCGCCGCCCAGGAAGTTGCCCAGAGATTGCCGGCAACTCTGGAACTCGTGGCGGCCGGCGCCCTCGTCGCCGCCCTGATCGGAATCCCGCTCGGAATCGTTTTGAGCATTGGCCGTGCATCGCGAGCCGCCGCCCCTCTGATCCAGATTGTCGCCGCGGCGCCCGTGTTCTGTGCCGCGTTGGCGTTGCTGTGGCTCTCCGTTCAGGTGCTCCATTGGGACGCGCAATTGCAGGGGGCGCCCGATCTGTGGAGCGCGCTTGCGAGCGGTCACGGCGCGGCGATCCGCGACGCGTTTCGCCTGCTTGCCTTGCCGGCGCTCACCGTTGGTGCGGCCGGCGCCGCCGGCGTGCAACTGGCTCTTCGGCGGGCCGCAAACGAGTCGCGTGATGCACCCTATCGGCGCGGGCTCAGAATGATGGGGCTCACGCCGTTCGAAGTGGATCGTCTCTATCTCGTGCCGCAGGTGCTGGCAGGCGTGCTTGCCAATCTCGGCGAGATCGCCTTGTCGCTGTTCTCTGCCGCCGCTGTTGCGGAATGGGTGTTCGGCTGGCCGGGCGCGGCCGTGCTGTTCCTCAAATCCGTCGCGTTGCACGATTGGAGCGTGGTCGCGCTGGTGTTGTTCGCATTCGCCGCGATCACGCTGTTTGCCGAATTCGTGGGTTCGTTGGGCGCGCGCGCGCTCGCCGGAATAGAGGCCAACCCATGAGCGTCGTCTCGGCACATGAGGCGCCCGCTCCCGCGATCACGCTTGGGGGCGTGATCCGTGCCGTAGGTTTTATCGGATTGGGCGCCATTGGCGTGACGGTCGGCTTGAGCGAAGTGCTGGCGCGAGCGCCGGCCGACACCATCGATTTCGGTCCGCCGCTGATCGCACCGTCAATCCATTTTCCGTTGGGCACCGACGTTCTCGGCCGCGATATGCTCAGTGAAACGCTGCATGCGCTGGCCGTGACCGTCACCAATGCGGGACTCGCCGCGATCGTGGTCGTTGTCGCGGGAGGACTCGCCGGCTTCATCGCCGCGCGCCTGCCCTATCGCATCGGGTTCGTGTTGCGCGGCATCGCGGGAATTCTGGGCGCGATCCCCGCACTTCTGCTTGCCATTCTGTTTATCGGACTTGCCAGTCGCGGACTGGCGCCTCTCGCTGCAGGCCTTGCCGTGGCGCCTCTCGGATTTACGCGCGCCTTCGATCGCGCACGTGCATTGGGACAGTCACGCCACGCAGAATTCGCGCGCGCCACGGGCATCTCGCCGGGCGCGCTGCTGCGCCGCGATCTGACTTATGAATTCCGCGACTCGTTTCTCTCCATCGCGGCGCGCGCGCTCGCTGCCGTGACGATCGTTTTGTCGACAGTCAGCTTTCTCGGTTACGGCGCAACACCACCCCATCGCGATCTGGGCTTGATGATTGCAGCGGCCCGCGATGTCTATTTCGATGCGTGGTGGACGGCTGCGGTTCCTGCGGCAGCGCTGGCATTGTTCATTTTGTGCGCGCGTCTCGCTGCCGGCCTCGACGAAGGCGAGCGCGCATGAGCGGCCACCTTCTCACCGTCACCGAACTGACCGTGACGCGTCCCGGCGCGAAACGGCCTGAACTCGACCGCCTTTCACTCGCTGTCGACGCGGGCGAGACGCTGGTCATTCTCGGCGAAGCGGGTTGCGGCAAGGAAGCGCTGATGCGCGTGCTGGCCGGCGCGGCGGAACGCGACGAAATCGTGGACGGCACGTTGCAATTCGGCGATGCGTCGCCGGAGCGCGCCGTGAAATTCCCGAAGCCTGCAATCCGGATGTCCTATCTGCCGGGGCCGTTCGAACAGCCATTGAATCGGCACGTCTCGGCGCTTTCGCAATTGACCCGGATTGTTGCGCGCAAACTCGACGCGCCGCGGGCGAGCGCACAGGAGGAACTCGGTCTTGCGCTTGGGCGTCTTTCCGGCGCGCCGAAGCTCATCGATCTCGACAAACCACCTGCGGAATTGTCGCCCGAAATGCAGGCCTGGGGATTGTTTGCGGCGGCTTACGCGCAGAACCCGGAATTGCTGCTCGCCGATCACGCGTTGGCAGGTCTCGCGCCGGGACATGCGCGCGCACTGACACGTGCGCTGCTGGCGGAACAAGCGCGCCTCGGTTTTGCGATTCTCTATGCAGCGATGAATGCCGAAACGCCGGTGTGGCTCAAAGGCCGTTTGATCGTGATGCGCCACGGCAAAGTCGTGGAAGAAGGTCCCGCCGAACGGCTCGCGACATCGCAGGCGCACAGCTACACGCAAACCCTGTTCAAAGCACAGCCCGCTCCGTTGAGCGACAAGCCGCAACCGCGCGCAAGCACGCGCGGTCAGCCCGTCATCCAGGCCTATCGCATCGAAATGGCGAAGCCGTCGCCCAGGCGCGCGCGGGACGATCTGACGTTCGAACTGCGTCGCGGCGCGTCGCTGGCACTGATCGGCGATGAAGGATCCGGGCGGCACACGCTGGCGCGCATCCTGCTCGGGCTCGATCGCGCACCGTCGGGACGGGTCGTGTTCGATGCCGTCGATATCGGCGTGCTTGCGAACAACATGATGGCGCGGTTGCGGCGTCGCGTGGCATTCGTGGCGGGGGCGGACGACATGCTCGACCCGCGCATGACCATCTGGGACACGGTCGCCGAACCCCTGCGCACCCATCTCGATCTGCCACGGCATGTGGTCGCCAGTTATCGCGACGTGGCGCTCAAGCGCGTGGGGCTGGCTTCATTGCCCGGCAATCGCGTGGTTGCAAGTCTCTCCGCCTTCGACAAGCGCAGGCTGCAGGTGGCGCGCGCGATCGTCAGCGCGCCGGTGTTGGCGGTGATCGACGAGCCTTTGCGCGGTCTCGATGCATTCGCACAAGCCGTCATGCGCGATCTGCTGAAGAATTTCCGTACCCAGGAAGGCCCGGCGTTTCTCGTGATCACCTCCGACATAACGGTTGCGCTGGCGCTCGCCGAAGACGCAATGATCATGAAGGACAGCCGCGTGATCGAGCGCGGTCCACTGGCCGATATCCTGCGCGCGCCCAAGACCGTCTACACCGCATCGCTGATCGAGGCCTCCGCCCCGGTCAAAAACAGCACACTTTCGCCCGCCGCGCCGGGGAGCTAGAAGAGGTCCAAGGCGCCATTCCGCCCGAGGACCATCATGCTGACGCTCAAAGACCCATCGCTTCTCAAATCAGACGCCTATGTGGACGGCGCGTGGCTTTCCGCCGATAGGGGGACGCGCTTTGCCGTCACGAATCCCGCGACCGGCCAGACCATCGCCGAAGTCGCCGATCTGGCCGAAGGCGAAACCGCCCGCGCCATCGAGGCCGCCGCACGCGTGTTTCCGGCCTGGCGCAAGAAAACGGCAAAGGAACGCGCCAACATCCTGCGCAAATGGTTCGATCTCATCATGGCGAACCAGGAAGATCTGGCCCAGCTGATGACGGCCGAGCAGGGCAAGCCATTGGCCGAGACCCGCGGCGAAGTCGCCTATGGCGCGTCGTTCATCGAATGGTTCGCGGAAGAGGGCAAGCGCATCTATGGCGACGTGATTCCGACCACGCAGGCGGGCCGCCGCATCCTCGTGTTCAAGGAACCGATCGGTGTCGTCGCTGCGGTGACCCCTTGGAATTTCCCCAATGCGATGATCACGCGCAAATGCGCGCCGGCGCTTGCCGCCGGTTGCACCTTCATCATCAAGCCGGCCGAGGACACGCCGCTCTCGGCGCTTGCGCTTGCCGAACTCGCAGAGCGCGCGGGGATTCCCGCGGGCGTGTTCAACGTTGTGACCAGCAATCAGCCGGCGAAAGTGGGCGGCGAGCTGACGCAGAATCCGCTGGTGCGCAAATTCTCGTTCACGGGTTCGACGGAGATCGGCAAGCTCCTGATGCGCCAATGCGCGTCCACCGTGAAGAAGGTATCGCTGGAGCTCGGCGGCAATGCACCGTTCATCGTGTTCGACGACGCCGATCTCGATGCGGCAGCCGACGGCGCGATGCTGTCGAAGTTCCGCAACATGGGACAAACCTGCGTCTGCGCCAACCGCTTCCTGGTGCAGGACGGCGTCTATGATGCGTTCGCGGAAAAACTCGCGAGCCGCATGGCGAAGCTCAAAGTGGGCGATGGCGCCGCAGACGGTGTGACGCAAGGCCCGCTGATCAATATGGACGGCGTCGAAAAAGTTGAACGGCTTCTCAAGGATGCGACCGCCAAAGGCGCGAAGATCGTGACCGGTGGCAAGCGCCATGCGCTGGGCGGCACCTATTTCGAGCCCACGCTTCTGCGCGACGTGACGACCAAAATGGCCTGCGCCCGCGAAGAGATCTTCGGACCCGTCGCGACGCTGTTCCGCTTCAACACGGAAGAAGACGCGGTTCGCATGGCGAACGACACGGAATATGGCCTTGCCGCCTATTACTATTCGAAGGATATGGGGCGCATCATGCGCGTGGCCGAAGCGCTGGAATATGGTATCCTCGGCATCAATGAGGGCATCATCTCGACGGAAGTGGCACCCTTCGGCGGCATGAAGGAATCGGGAATTGGCCGCGAAGGCTCCAAATACGGCATCGAGGATTATCTCGAAATCAAATATCTGGCTCTCGGCGGATTGGGGATGGCTTGATCCGATGATCCCCCGCTACGCAAGACCCGACATGACGGCGATCTGGTCGCCGGAGACGAAGTTCCGCATCTGGTTCGAAATCGAGGCGCATGCCGCCGACGCGTTGGCCGAGCTGGGCGTTATTCCGAAGAACGCAGCGCGAACCGTCTGGGAAAAAGGGCGCAACGCGAAATTCGACGTCGAGCGCATCGATGAAATCGAACGCGAAGTGAAGCACGACGTGATCGCGTTTCTCACCCACCTCTCCGAGATCGTGGGCCCCGAGGCGCGCTTCGTGCATCAGGGCATGACATCGTCGGACGTGCTCGACACCTGTCTGTCGGTTCAACTCGCGCGCGCGGCGGATCTGCTGATCGCCGATGTCGATCTGCTTTTGGCCGCGCTCAAGAAGCGCGCCTTCGAATTCAAGGACGCCGTCACCATCGGCCGCAGCCACGGCATCCACGCCGAACCCACGACTTTCGGCGTCAAGCTGGCGGGCTTCTATGCGGAGTTCGTCCGCGCGCGGGCACGGATCGTGGCAGCGCGCGAGGAAATCGCCGTCTGCGCGATCTCGGGCGCAATCGGCACCTTCGCGAATATCGATCCGCATGTGGAAGCCCATGTCGCCAAAGCGATGGGACTGAAGATCGAGCCGGTGTCCACGCAAGTGATTCCGCGCGACCGGCATGCGGCCTATTTCGCCGCGCTTGGTGTGGTGGCGGGATCGATCGAAAGACTCGCCACGGAAATCCGCCATCTGCAACGCACGGAAGTGCTTGAGGCAGAGGAATATTTCTCGGAAGGCCAGAAGGGCTCTTCCGCCATGCCGCACAAGCGCAACCCGATTCTGACGGAGAATCTGACGGGACTTGCCCGCATGGTCCGCGCCTATGTCGCGCCCGCACTCGAAGACATTGCGCTGTGGCACGAGCGCGATATTTCCCATTCTTCCGTCGAGCGCTATATCGGCCCCGATGCGACGATCACGCTTGATTTCGCATTGGTTCGTGCGGCCGGCGTCGTCGACAAGCTGCTCGTCTATCCGGCGCGCATGCAGGAGAATCTCGACCGCACGCGCGGCCTCGTGCACAGTCAGCGCGTGTTGCTTGCGCTCACGCAAGCAGGAGTCGGCCGCGAAGAGTCCTATCGCCTCGTACAGCGCAACGCGATGCGCGCCTGGAACGGCGAAGGCGCACTGCTCGATCTGCTGAAGGCGGATAAAGATGTGACGAAGGCGTTGCCTGTGTCACAGCTCGAAACCCTGTTCGACCTCGGCTACCACCTCAAACATGTCGACACGATTTTCGCGCGGGTGTTTGGGAAGTAGTGCACCTCCTCCCTCTCCCCCTGCGGGGTAGAGGGAAATGGGATAATGTGGCGGACCGCCTAGCGAACGCTGGTCAAAGTCTTGCAACCAATACCCGGACATCAACCCCCCAACACCGCCGATGCGTCCGCGATCTCGCGTCCGCGTCTCATCTATGACGGCGATTGCGGATTCTGCGGGTATTGGGCGCGGTATTGGCAGAAGCTGACGGGCGATGCGGTCGAATTCCGGACCTTCCAGGATGTGGGCGCGCAATATCCCGGCATTCCGCTCACCGATTTCCAGCGCGCGGTGCAATACATCACGCCGGACGGACAGTTTGCGAGCGGCGCCGAGGCGAGCTTTCGCACCCTGAGCCAGGTGCCCGGCAAAGGATTCTGGCTCTGGCTTTATCGCTATCTGCCGGGCTTTGCGATCTTCACGGAGCTCGCTTACGCCTCGATCGCGGCGGCGCGCCCGGCCTGCTATCGCATCAGCCTCGTTCTGTGGGGCAAGGATTTCACGCCGCCGCGTTACGATCTCGCCTCGTTCCTGTTCCTGCGATTGTTTGGGCTGATCTATTTCGCGGCTTTCGTGTCATTCGCCGTGCAGGCGCAAGGATTGATCGGCAGTCACGGCATTCTGCCGCTCGCCGATTTGACGAGCCGCATCGCGAGCCATGTGGGCATCCAGCGATTCTTCCTGATGCCGATGGTGTTCTGGGCGAGCGCAAGCGACTTCGCGATTCATGCCGTGTGCTGGGGAGGTGCCGCGATCTCGCTTCTGCTTGTGTTCAATGTCTTGCCGCGCGTCTGCCTCGTTCTCCTGTTCGTTCTCTATCTCTCGCTGTTCTATGCCGGGCAAACCTTCATGACGTTCCAGTGGGACACCTTCCTGCTGGAAACCGGCTTCCTCGCGCTGGTGCTGAGCTTCGCCACCATGCCGGGCATCTGGCTTTTGCGATGGCTGCTGTTCCGCTTCATGTTCATGTCGGGCGTGGTCAAGCTTGCGAGCGGCGATCCCAATTGGTGGAATCTCTCCGCGCTCAACTACCACTTTCTCACCCAGCCTTTGCCGACGCCGCTTGCGTGGTATGCCGCGCATGCGCCGGCGGGCGTGCTCAGATTCGCCACGGGCACCACATTCGTCGTCGAGCTTGTGCTGCCGTTCCTGATCTTCGCGCCGCGCCGGCTGCGCTTCTGCGCGGCGTTCGGCTTCCTGCTGCTCGAAACCCTCATCGTGCTCACGGGCAACTACAACTGGTTCAATCTGCAGACGATGCTGTTGTGCCTCGTGCTGTTCGACGATGCGGCACTGCGGAAAATCCTGCCGCAGCGTTGGCTCCGCTTCCTTCCGCTGCGCGCGAAGAACCCGTCGAAGCCCGTCAGGATCGGCGTTGGAGTGCTGGCCGGGTTGATCGTGTTTTGCAGCCTGGTTGAGATGGATGCGCGCTTCGGCGGCAATCCTCCCATGCTGGCGCAAAACGTTGCCGGCGTCATCGAGCCGCTGCACATCGTCAGCGCCTATGGTCTCTTCTCGGTGATGACGACACATCGCAACGAGATCGTCATCGAAGGCTCGGACGACGGCGTCACCTGGCGGGAATACGAATTCCGCGACAAGCCCGGCGATGTCGCACGCGCGCCCGGCTGGAACATCCCGCACCAGCCGCGCCTCGACTGGCAAATGTGGTTCGCTGCTCTCGACGATCCACAGCGCCTGCCGTGGTTCTGGAGTTTCATGACGAAGCTCCTGCAAAACGAACCCACCGTGACCGCGCTGCTCGAAAAGAACCCGTTTCCCGACAAGCCTCCTGCCTATGTGCGCGCCGCTTTCTACGAATACATTTTTTCCGACGGCGCAGAGAAGGCGAAAGGCATCTGGTGGAAGCGACGCTTGCTCGGACTCTATTTCCCCGCGGTGCATCTCAAGGGCAATTGAGTCCGTCTGCGTGCGGTCTCACACCAATCCTTCTTTCACCAGGCTTCTGGCGCAATCGACCACGGTTTCTTCCGTCGGCCGTGGGCGCCAGCCGAGCAGCGTCTGCGCCTTGGCCGATGTGTGATCGTGCTTGCGGCCAAGGCCCGGTGTCACGAAGCGCAGATCCTTGTCGAAGATGCTCGCGAGCCGGAGCACGAAATCCGGAACCTTGCGCGTCGGGACCTTGGCCGCATCCGCGCCGAGCTTTGCGCGCAACAATGCGGCGATATCCGCCATCCATTCGAATTTTCCCGACGCAATGAAGCGCTGGCCTGCAGCTTCCGGCGCGGTCATCGCGCGGATGTGCAGGTCGGCCACGTCGCGTGCATCGACGATGTTGAAGCCAAGACGCGGAAGCCCCGGAACCTTGCCCGTCATGAGCCGCTGGATGACCTGAACCGAGTCCGAAAAGTCGCGGCCCAACACGGGCGCCAACACCAAACTCGGATTGACCGTCGCAAGCGTCGTGCCGCCGCCCGACGATGCGATCAAATCCCATGCGGCGCGTTCGGCGATGGTCTTCGAGCGGGCATAGGCGCTGACGGTGGGATCGGTAATGTCGGTCCAGGTCGTCTCGTCCTTCACGCTGTCCGGTCCGTTCGGCGAACCACTCGTCGCGGCCACGGACGACGTCATCACCACGCGCTTCACACCGGCCCTGATCGCAGCGTTGACGGCACGCTTCGCGCCATCGCGCGCGGGAATGATCAGCTCGTCGGGATTTTTCGGCGCCGGAACGCCCAGCGGCGACGCGACATGCAGCACATACTCGCAGCCGCTCGTGGCCGCATCCCAGCCCGCATCGGAGGTGAGGTTCGCGGCATAGAAACTCAACCGATCCTGCGCATCGACGGCCTTTGCGAGCGCCGCGCGCACTGCGCTCTCGCGGCTGAGGTCGCGCACTGTCGTGCGCACCGTATAGCCTTGCTGCAACAGGCCCACGACACACCAGCCGCCGATGAACCCTGAACCGCCTGTTACCAATACCGTCGCTTTATCGCTCATAAAAACCTCTCGTTCTTTTTCCCTCTCTTCTTCGGGAGAGAAGGAAAATGAAAATCACGCCGCTCTCAATGAATACCGCACCGGCAAAGTCTTGAGCCCACTGACGAACACCGAATGCGAGCGCTTGGGTTCGCCGGCGAGTTCGATGTGGTCGAGGCGTTTCAGCAGTTCGGCAAAGAATGCGCGGATTTCCATCTTGGCGAGATGCTGGCCCAGGCACACATGCGCGCCATAGCCGAACGCGACATGGCGGTTGGGCTCGCGATCGACCTTGAAGCGGAATCCGTCGGGAAAGACATCTTCGTCGCGATTGCCGGACATATAGAGCAGCTGCACCGCTTCGCCCTTTTTGATCGTCTTGCCGCGCAGTTCGTGGTCCTCGGTCGCGGTCCGCATGAAATGCTGCACGGGCGTGACCCAGCGGATCATTTCGTCGACGGCGGTGGGCAGCAATTCCGGATTGGCCTTCAGCTTCGCGAGTTCATCGGGATTTTCGATCAGCGCGCGCAAGCCGCCCGAGATTGTGGCACTCGTCGTGTCATGGCCGGCGGTCGCGACGATGATGTAATAGGACGCGGATTCGAGATCGCCCAGCGGTTCGCCCTTGATCTTGCCATTGGCGATGACGCTGGCGAGGTCTTCGCCCGGATGCGCGCGGCGCTCGGCCGTCATGTTGTTGAAGTAGTTGAAGAACTCCATGATCGTGCTGGTGTTGATGCCGGGGTCTTCGTCCTTGCGCTTCAATTCGGGATCGTTGCCGCCGAACAATTCCTGCGTAAGCTTGAGCATCAGGCTTTCGTCGGATTCCGGCACGCCCAGGATCGACATGATCACATGCAGCGGATACCACATCGCGACATCGCGCGTGAAATCGCAGGTCGGTCCCAGCTCCATCATGCGGTCGACATAGCGCTTCGCAAGCTCCGCCGTGCGCGCATCGAGCTTCTTCAGATTGGGCGGCATGAACCAGGCTTGCGTGAGCCCGCGATAGGCGCGGTGGTCGGGGTTGTCCATATGCACCAGCGTGCGGAACGGTTCGACCCGGCCCGTCTTGGGATCGGGGCCGCCCCACATGCCCGCGAGATCCTTTTCGGTTTGCGCGTTGAGCAAGGTCGTGCGCGGTTCGTTGAGGAACTTGTCGTTGAGCCGTTCGATCTCGAGGATGTCGGCATATTTCGTGATCGCCCAATAGGGGCGGAATCCTTCCGGCGCCGTCCAATGGACGGGATCTTCCTTGCGCAACTGCGCGAAGATCGCGTGAATGCGTGCTTCGTCGGCATAGGTCGCAGGCGATGCGATGGCGTTGTCGATGTCGCTCATGGCGTTTCTTTCCGAATGACGAGTCGCGGGATTGTCATCTTTGCAAGCGCAGGCGGCAAGGCCGGCCTTGTTCCCGCCGAACGGCAGTCACAATTCGGCCTTACGCGCGGGCTCCCATCCGCCGTATCGAACGGGAGGGACTGATGACGGGGCATGAATTCCTGAAATCTTTGACGCGCGTGGTGTTGCCGGTGATCCTGGCGGTGTCGCTCGCGGGATGTTTCGATCTCAGCCAGAATATTTCCGTCGGCCGCGACGGCACGGGGCATTACCGCGTGGCGGTCGCCGCCGAAGGTTTCATCGGCCAGGCGCTCAAGAGCAAATCCGACAAGGACCTTGTGGGCGGCAATCCCGCGCGCACCACGACCAGCGATATCAATGGGCGCGTGACGCGCGTCTCCGTCGTCGATTTCAAATCGCTGTCCGACCTGAAGCTTGGCGAAGAATCCATGAGCATCGTCACGCATGGCCGCGGCTTCTTCGGCCTCGGTTCGACGCATGCCACGTTCCGCTACACCTTTGCCGTCGATCGCGCGCGCCGCGCGCATGGCGGCGATTCCGACAGCGACGAAGCCGGCAAGCAGTTTCTCGCCGGCATGCTGGGCAATCACAGCTACAGCTTCACCGTCACCTTGCCGGGATCGATCGAACACATCGCACCCGTCTGGGTCGGCAACACGGAAATCAAGCCGAGCGTCTCCGGCGATTTCTATCACGGCCACACCATCACCTGGACGATGCCGATTGCGACGTTGTTTTCTGCGAAGGACCTGACCTTCGAAGTCGATTATTCGGCGTGGGGTTCGTTCACCGATTCCCATTCCCAGCCGACGGGCAGTGCGGATTTCTGACACTCCGCTCATAGCCGCTTGACCGAGGTGACCGGCCCGCGCTGGGCGATACGGTGGATGGCGTCGGCAAGCGGCTCGACGGCGGCTTCCATGTAGAACGAATTGGCATGCAGGAGCGTCGCCCCATCGAGCATCACGCCGACATGATCCTTCCAGAACACGAGATCGCCCCGCCTCAAGCCTGAGTAATCGGACGGAACGGAAACGGCTTTGCCGAGCGCTGCTTCCTGCATGTCGGCATCGCGCGGAGACGCAATGCCGCCCGCTTCGAGCGACGCCTGGACAAGGCCCGAGCAATCGACACCGGCGACCGTCTTTCCGCCCCACAGATAGGGCGTGCCGCGAAAGCGTTCCGCGACGGCCACCCAGTCGGTGACGCGATCGCCGATTGGCGCGAGATGGCCTGCAAAGACGAACCCGTCGGGCGCGATGTGGACGTATCGCGCATCGCGTTCGAGCACTTTCACCTTGGCATTCATCGGCAACAAGTCGCGCGCGGCTCGCTTGAAGTCGGGCGCCGGCAGCAGTGGCGTCGAGCCCCCTGTCACGCGGTGATCGGGTTCTACGGAGACGTCGCGCAGATCGTTCGCCGCGACATAGCCGACATAGTCGTCGAGGACGGATTGTCCCCACGCCCAGCCATTGGCGATCTCGTAAACCGTGAAGCGCTCACCGAACAGCAGTTCGGTCTCCATGCGCGAATCGCCGGAAGGCTCCAGGCGCAACGCGGTGCGCCCGCGCGCGACTTCGCGCAAGCGTCCCTCGACATAGCGCGCGGCTTCGAGCTTGCCTTTCAGATGCGCCGCTGCGAGATCGGGGCGCGCAGGAATAACACGCGGGTCGTTCAAGTCTTCTCCCCGTAGCGCGCGGCGATCAGCGCATAGAGCGCGCGCGCCGTGTTCGCTTCCGCACCGATCTTGCGCCCCGGCCGCGCGCGATCGTTCCAGGCGGGAATATCGAGATGCACCCAGGATTTCGCGCGGGCGACAAAGCGATTGAGAAACAACCCTGCCGTGATGGCGCCTGCGAGGCCATAATGCGGGCTGTTGTTCAGATCCGCGATGGGGCTTGTGAGCGTGTCCTCATAGCCGCGCCACAGCGGCAGACGCCAAACAGGATCGCAGACCTCCATGCCGATACGCGCAAGATCGGCCGCAAGCTTCTCGTCGTCGGTGAAGAAGGGCGGCAATTCCATGCCGGTGGCGGCGCGCGCCGCACCCGTCAATGTCGCAGCATCGATCAGAAGCTCAGGCGTTTCGCTGTCGGCTTCGGTGAGCGCGTCGGCGAGCACGAGTCTGCCTTCGGCATCCGTATTGCCGATCTCCACCGTCAATCCCTTGCGGCTGGGAAATATGTCGCCCGGCCGATAGGCATTGCCCGAGACGGAATTCTCCACCGCCGGAATCAACACGCGCAACCGCAGATCGAGCTTGGCGCCCATGATCATGTGGGCGAGGCCCAACACGAGTGCTGCGCCGCCCATGTCCTTTTTCATCGTGAGCATGCCTGCCGCGCCCTTGAGATCGAGCCCGCCGGAATCGAAGCACACGCCTTTGCCGACCAATGTCACTTTCGGCGCGTTGGGCTTGCCCCAATGAATATCGATCAGCCGCGGCGCGCGCACCGATGCGCGGCCCACCGCATGCACCAGCGGATAATTCGCTTTCAGCAACGCATCGCCGACAATGAATGAGATCTTCGCACCGTGCCGCTTCGCAAGATCGCGCGCGGCATCCGCCAGTTCTTCCGGCCCCATATCGTTGGAGGGCGTGTTGACGAGGTCGCGGGTGAGGAACACGCCTTCCGCGATACGGCTCGCCTCTTCGCCATCGACGCCCGACGGCACGACAAGCTGTGGAATCTTGCGCGTGTTCTTGCGGTAGCGCGTAAAACGATAGGTGCCGAGCGCCCAGGCGACGGCCGTAAGCGCGCCGTCGAATCCCTTCGGCACGTCGCCCAGCGCATAGGTGCCCTGCGGCAGGTTTTCGGAGAAGGTCGCAAACGCCAGCGCATCTTCGCCCTTGCCGAGGCCCAGCACCGCGAACGCAATGCCGCCGCTCGCGGCAGGCACCAGCACAAGCTCGCCGGCTTTGGCGGAAAACCCGGCCTCTTTGAGCCAGCTCGCTTCGCGCTTGGAACGCGAGCCAAGCCAGCGCTTCAGATCAGCGGCTTTCACCGCGTGAAGCTTCACGGCGCTCTTTGCAGTTCTCACAAGGCTGGGATGCATGTCGAACCCTTTGCACTAACAGGCGCGCGACTCTAGGAATCGTGCGCACGCGCCGCAACCGGAGAATTCCAGATGACCGCTCACTATACGCTGATCATGGGGACGCAAGCCTGGTCTTCCTGGAGCCTGAGGCCCTATCTCGCGTTGCGCGCGAGCGGCGCGCCGTTCGATCAGGTCGTCATCAAGCTGCGCGACCAGGCCCACACCTCCACGCGCGACGAGATCCTGAAGCATTCGCCGGCAGGCCGCGTGCCCGTGCTCAAGATCGAAGAGCACGGCAAAACCCACACCATCTGGGACAGCCTCGCCATCTGCGAAACGATCGCCGATCTGCATCCGGCCGCGAAGCTGTGGCCCGACGATCCTTACCGTCGCGCGGAAGCGCGATCTTATTCCGCCGAGATGCATTCCGGCTTTGCCGCGGTGCGCTCGAACCTGTCGATGGATTTCGCGCGACGCCTGCCCACGCCTGCGCTCGACACGGAAACGAAGGATCAGGTGGCGCGCATCATCGAGTCGTGGGTGCACGCACTGACCCATCACAGCGACACGAACGGCTTCCTGTTCGGCCGCTTTTCGATTGCCGATTGCATGTATGGCCCGGTCGTGTCGCGCTTCCGCACCTACGGCATCGCAACGCCGCCGGTCGTGAGCGCCTATATGGACCGCATGTTCGCGCTCCCCGCGATGCAGGACTGGGCGCAAGCCTCGCAAGCCGAAGTGGATGCGGGCCTGGCGTGACGCGCGCGAGCGCCCACCAATCTTTCTTCCCCCGTTTACGGGGGAAGTGCCGAGCAAAGCGAGGCGATGGGGGACCGTTGCGCCCGTCGGCATCGCGCCCCAAAACGCGAAAAATTTTTTGCTCGTAAATTCTTTCGAAGAATCAATCACTTGACCTCGCCGATCAGGGCTTTTGAGCCCTGTTATTGGTCCTGATAATGCCGACCTTGTGGCGCAAACGGTGGAATCGGCGCACCCCCTCAATCCCTACATTTCGCCCGCCAATGAGCGGCCTTGTCGCGCAAGCCGGATTCGCCCTCCTGTCAGGACTCGGGGTAGGAGTCCGGCATGGGATTCTACAAGAGAGCCAAGGCAGCGGCGGACCACGTTATCACGTGGATCACAATATTCGGCATCTTGGCAGGTGCCTTCGCGTGGCTCTCTTCAAAGCTCACGCCGATGAAAGGCTATGGATGGGCTGACTTCGTTTTTGTCGGCGTTGTTATGGCCTGTGCAGTTACGCTTAGCCTTTCGGCGACACTGGCCGCATGGCGTCATTTTCGACCCCTCTCACTCGCGCAGGGGCAGTTGGCCAAGCAACTCAATGTTGCAGACAGTTCACCTGCCATGGATGCAAAGGTGGCTGAGACCTTCAACACGATGGACGAGTATTTCGAGGGACGGCTCAAGGGTGTCGGTGAAAGCCTAGGAAAAATCTGGACCTCGCTAAATGCCTTAAAGGAAGCGCTGGAAATAATGGACAAGCGGACCGGTGTTCCGCAGAACCTTGGCGACACCGTCACCGAAGCGTTTGAGTCCGTCCAAGGGGTGCTCCAATCCCAACTCGCCAGAATGAGCGACGAAACGAATGGCTTTGGAGGTAAGTTAAATTCGGCGAATATGGATTTGATCCACTTGCTAGATTTCTGCATAAACCAAGCAACTGTCGCATTTCTCGATGATTTGATCGAGCGTGGTCCGAAGTTTCTTCCTGAAACGGCTGATCAACTTGCCCCAGAAGAGAGGGCGACAAGATATGGTGAGACTATTCAATATATTGACTTTGTCAGAGCAAGCACAGTCGGCACAAATCGCGGCATGAGCTATAGAGGTGCCTTGGAAGTGGCCACAAGTGTAGTCGACAACAAAATAAGTGCTATGCCCCGAGATAGCTTCCCACCTGATGTTGATCTAACTTTCTACCGCAATTTTGCAATCGCCAGTTTGCAGCGTACGCGCACACAGGGGTTTTTGTGGGCGGAGCGGCAGGGAGTAGTCGCCATGGTTCGCAATGCGCGCAGCAATCTGATTGCAAATCTCAACACGCGTCGACGGTGATAGACCCTAAAGCTCCTCTAGCCTAAAAGAATCGGGGTCAGACTGCGCTTAAATTGAAAAATCGAATAAGTGGGCACGCGGACACGCGGAGCCGCGGAGCAAAGCTGGAGCGCGGGCATTTCGCCCGCATTTTCAATAGCTATTGCGCACGGGATGCGCGCGCTCCTGAAGAGGATTATTTTCCGCGTCCTTCGCGACTCCGCGTGAATAATTGTCCGCCGAACTTCAGGTTCAGGACACCAGATCGCCCCACCTTCAAATCTGCACCCGTTCCGCCACATCCAGTTCTTCGGCTTCGAGTTCGGTGTGGGCGACGAGGCGGCGTTTTTTCCAGTCGCCGCGGGCGAACCAGACGCCTGCGATGATCGATGTCGCGACATTCGACACCGGAAAGGCCCACCACAGCCCGTGCGCGTGCAGCCGCGTGTGCTCCGACAGGATGAAGGCCAGCGGAAATTGAATCACCCATTGCGCAACGAGGCTGATGAGCATCGCCTCGAACGTGTTGCCGCTGGCGCGCAGCACGCCCATCAGCGCAAACTGCAGACCGATAAAGCCGAAGCTCCAGGCGACGGTGCGGATGAAGACGGCACCCTCGCGGATGACATCGGTATCTCCCGGCACGAAAAGCCGGACGATATCGGGCGCAAACACGAAACAGAAAATGCCCACAACCGACAGCGCGCTGAACGTGATGAGCGCAGCGAGACGCGCGACGCGCTCGGCACGCGCGATATTGCCCGCTCCGATATTCTGGCCGACGAGCGTCGAGGTCGCCATGGAAAAGCCCATGGCCGGGATGACCACGAAATTGAGGACGTTGGCGCCGACGCCGAAGCTCGCCGTCGTCACCGTGCCGAAGCTCGTGATGAGAAAGGTCATCACCGTCATGCCGAGGCCGCGCGCGGATTGCTCGATCGAGGCGGGATAACCGAGATTGAACGCGCGCCGGATGAAGGCGAAATCCGGCTTGAACGATTTCCAGCTCATGGAAATGCCGTAACGGCCGCTCATCAGGAGCGCGAGCCCGATGACTGCGGCGACGCCTTGCGAAATCAGCGTGGAGAACGCCGCACCCATCACACCCAGATGCGGCATCCCATACATTCCGAATATGAGAACGGGATCGATGAAGAAATTGAGCAGCACCGTACCGGCCACGATGTAAAGCGGGACAGTGACCTCGCCGGTTCCGCGCATCAGCGACTGGAACATGACATAGAGGAACACGAACGGCAGGCTGACGAACGAGACGCGCAGGAACGAGACGGCGTTGGCGTAAACCTCCGGCGCCGTGCCCATCAGACCGAGCAGATAGGGCGAACCCACAAAGCCGATGAATCCCAGCACCACCGACAGGGTCACGATCGTCAGCAGGGTCTGCGCCGCCACGTGATCGACCATGATGCGGTTCCCTGCCCCCACATATTGGGCGATCAGAGTCGTGCCCGCGACGGCGAAACCGATGCCGGCCGAGACCATGAGGAACATCACCGGCATCGAGATCGACACGGAGGCGACGGCATACGCACCCAGGCGGCCCACCCAGAACGCGTCGATCAGCTGATAGGCGATCTGCAGCAGGTTGGTTCCCATGATGGGAACGGCCAGCAGGAACAGCGACGTAACGATCGGCCCTTCCAGCAGTCTGGGATCGAAGGCGCGCCGGGGTGCAGGCATTGGAAAAGCGTCCGGTGATACGAGCGGGATCAGCCCTTTTTAGAGATGATCGCACTCTTCCGGTCAAATTGTGCCGCGATCAGAAAGATGCGGGTTCGCGGTGCAAACTGTCGGGCGGTTCGTACCGTCGAATGCCGGTTGAACGCGGGAAGATGCAGCTCAGATATGCATGCCGCCCAGGCCGCCAAACAACCAAAGCACAACCAAAACCACGAGCACGAGGCCGAGAACTCCACCGAGGCCGGCTCCGCCGTAGCGATTGTAGCCGTAATATCCGCCGCCGCCAAACAGCAACAAGAGTACGACGATGATAAGTAACAGACTCATGATTTCAATCCTTCAGCCGTTTCGATGCCATGCGCCCGGACGAACCCGACGCTCGGAAGCGCCGGGTTGTGAAGTCCGAGAATTGCGATTTGCGATGTTTCAGCTATGCCAGCCTTGGTCGTGATCGCGGTCGTGCTTCCAGTCGTGATACTGATTGTTCGGCGCGTTTCTGTAGTCGCGCATCTCCTGATCGTTCCGCCAATTGTGCCACTGGTGACCGCGATCCCAATAGCCGTCCTGATAGCCAAAGGCCACGTTTCCGAGGTCAAGGCCGACTCCAACCCCGCCCACTTGGACGCCGACTCCGACGCCTTGAGCGCTCGCCGGACTCGTTACAGCCAAACACGCGGTGGCGAGGCCGAGCACGACGATCGCGCCATTCAGAGCTTTATACATATTCCATTCCTTCCACGCTGCGCGAGCCGCGCGAGTTGCAGGGTAAGGCAGCTTTTGGTGAAACGCGCATCATTGGGCAGGAAGAGCGGGAGATTGCTGTTGCTGCCCACTGCGCTCATGGGAGAAACGCGTGACGGCCCGCTTTCGATCCATTGGCGGCTGGAGGCGTGCTTCGTTTCCAGCCGCAGTCCCTTTCGGTCGCCGACGCCTCGGAGCAAAGGTCGCGCGGACCAGCAGCTCGGGCGCAGGTCAAAGCCGGACTGTTCAGTTTTGACCAACTCTGCCGCAACGCCGACAAAACGACGATTGCGGCCGGAGCGCGATTTGCGGGCTCAGAAATCGTAGTTCGGTCGGCGACATATTTGTTCAGCAGACGCATGCGCAAAATGCTCGAGGCGAATCCGCATCGCGCCGCCCCGACTTACCACTGCAATGGAAACTTGCTTACACGTCCTACCGTATCCGTGCCTCGCGATAGAACCGCGCCGCACCCGGATGGAGCGGCGCGGGCAAGGTTGCGACGGCCGTCTGGAGCCGGATCCATTTCGCGGCTGGATGCGAATCGTCGAGCAGTTCGCGGTTCAGCGGATTGAACAGCGCCTTCGTCACGCCATAGACGAGATCGACAGGTTCGGAATCGTTGACGATCCAGATCGCGCGTTCGCTGATCGTCTGCACCGCGCCCGAACCCGGATAGGCATCGGCCGCGATCACCGCGGGCGCAAAGCTCGGCATTTGCGTCAGCAGGCGCTTGCGGCCTGCGCCGTCGATGGGCACGAGCACCGCCTGCCCCTGCGCGATCAGGCTTTCGACCAGCACGACCGGCGCGCCGCCGACAAACACGAACGCATCGATCTCGCCCCGCTGAAGTTTTTGGGCTGCGACATCCGCGGAATCGTTGCTCTCCTTGATGCGCCATTCGGGGATGCGATAGGCGGCGAGCAGCGCGCGCGCCGTTTCGACGGTGCCGGAGTCCTCCGCGCCGATGGAGACGCGCTTGCCCTTGAGATCCGCGATCGATGCGATATGCGCATTGCGCGCAACGACGACATGCACCTCCTCGGGGAACAGATCGGCGATGATGCGGATATGGCTCTGCGGTCCCGGTTTTTTGAACGCACCTTTGCCCGCGACGGCATCGGCCACCACATCGGATTGCACGAGCGCCGCGTCGACACGATGCGCATTCACAGCGATCACGTTCGCAAAGGCGCCGTCGCTGGTGCGCGCCGAAGCGATCAACCCGCTGGGACCGCACACATCCGGCGTATCGCAACGCGCAACGCCCGGAGGGTGGCTGACGATATCGGCGAGCGCCTGACCGACCGGAAAATAGGTTCCACCGCTCGGCCCGGTCGCGACGATGAATGAGATGCGCGGTGCATCCGTTTGGGCGGTCACGAGGCCTGCGCCGGCCAAACTCGCGAGCACCGCCACGCTGCCGGCCATCAACAGTCCAAATCCTGCGAAGCGCCGCGTCATGACCCAGGATAGGACAGGTTCATTGCGTCAATATTTCGACGCGTTCAAAAGCGTAAATTCGCACGCAGTTTCCCAACATACTTAAGGGTTTGTTGACCCGGTCAAGGCATGCTGGGGAACGGAGTAATTCGTCCCCGAGGACCGCCATGGACCGCATGCTCGCCCGTTCCGCCACGATCGCATTGTGCGCCCTCTGGGCCGGTGCGGCCTATGCCGCGAATGAGACCGCGGCCCCGGACGCCGACGCCCTGACGGGTCCCGCGGCAACGTTGCCGCAACCTTCCGATCAGCCCGGCGCGAACGATCCCGACATCGCAGCCGTGATCAAGAATCTTCCCGCCAATCTCGACGGCGAAATCCGCCGCGCCCAGCTGTTGCGCGGCAAAGGCGATTACAAGGACGCCGCCCGTTCGCTGAGCCAGCTCATGATCGTGGCGCCGGACGATCCGCGTGTCGTGGGCGAGTTCGGCAAGGTCATGGTCCAGGAAGGCCGCTGCGCGGACGCGCTCGCATTCCTCAAGCGCGCCATCGAGCTGCAGCCCAACGACTGGACGCTCTATTCGGCGCTCGGCATCGCCTATGACCAGGCGGACGATCATCCGCATGCCCGCGCGGCCTACCAACATGCGCTCACGCTGAAGCCGGGCGATCCGACCGTCCTCAACAACTATGCCGTATCGCGCATGCTGGCGGGAGATCTCGACGGCGCACAGCGCCTGATTGCGCGGGCTTCACCGGACGGCGGCGATTTCCCCAAGATCGCCAACAATGTCGCCATGCTCGCGAGCATGCGGTCGCCTGTCGGCAGCAATGTGCGGGCGCCTTCGGCAGATGTCGCAGTCAACATGTCAGCCGGCGCACCGCGTTCGATCGTGCATGTCGCGGCATTGCCCAATGTCGGGCCGAATGCCGTCGTGGGTCCTGCCGTCAATGCGCCGAATCCTGCTGGCCCGCAGGTGGTGATGCAAAAGGTTCCGAAGGATCCCCTGGCCGGCCCCGTGGCAACCCACGTCACGCCGCCGCCTCACAAGCTCGCCGCGACGCATGTCAGGAAGCCGAAGCCGGTCCTTGCGTCGAAAGACACCGCGCCGGCCCCGGCTCTGCGCACGGCCGCCCAGGTCAACTGAACGCGCTCACTCTATTTCACCATGGCCGGCCCCCGAGCCGGCCACCCAGCCATCGCGCGTCCGCACAGCGAATGACGTCTCGCTAACGATGCAATGCCTTGCCGCATGAAGAAGTTTAATGGGCTCGCAGACGCTCGCCCGCTAGGTGGCCGGGTCTTCGCCCGGCCATGGTGAAGTTTGGAGGTCTTGCTCTCTTTCCCCGCTCCGCTTTGGCACGCGTCTGGAATGGGGTCTGTCGGAAACTTCATATCCGACCCGGACTGAAGCGATTTCCGCCGCATCTGTTTCAGATCGAAACAGGCCGATCGCTTAAGCGACGCCGACTTGCGGTCAATCGGGACATTTCCGGGTTCGTCAAATCGCGCCGTTCGGCGCCGGAAGGTTAGCCGCGTGAAATCGATAGCCAAATTGTTGTCGTCCCCCTGGATGGACCGGTTCGTTGCTCTCATCGCGGTCATTCCGTTCGCCTACTCGTTGCGCCACGAGATGCACACCTTCGGATGGAACCTTGCCTGGATCGCGGCGAACGCAAACTTTCTCTTGCTCGTCGTCACCATGCTGTTCCGCCGTTCGCCCGTGCGCATCACGACGAGCTCCGTCTATTGGTGCCTCGCGTTCGTCGCGACCTATTGGCTGTTCATCATGGGACGGCTGATCACGCCGGGTCCATCGGTCGCACCGATGTGGTTCATCGATACGCTCAGCATCGTCAGCGGCATCATTTGCATCTGGGCGCGCGTCAATCTCGGGCGCAACATCGGGCTCGTGCCGGCGCAGCGTCAGCTGGTCAGCGAGGGCGCGTATCGCTTCGTGCGCCACCCGATCTATACCGGCATCTACATTTCCTATGTCGCGCTCGCGCTGCAGAGCTGCACGGCGCTCAACGCGCTGATCTTCGCGACCGGCATTGCGCTCTTCGTGGTCAAGAGCTTTGTCGAGGAAGGATTCCTGAGCCAGGACCCGCAATACACGGCCTATATGGCGCGGGTGCGCTGGCGCTGGTTGCCCTACGTCGCGTAACGCGTCGCTCGACGTTTTTCAGTGATGCAGCGTCTGCATGACCCGCATGACTGCGGGGCCCAGAATGACGACGAACAGGCACGGCAGGAAGAACACGATCATCGGAACCGTGAGCTTGGCGGGAAGTGCCGCCGCTTTCTTCTCGGCTTCCTGCATGCGCATTTCGCGGTTTTCCTGGGCTGCCACACGCAGCGACTGGCCCAGGGGCGTGCCGTATTTCTCCGCCTGATTGAGCGAAGCCGCGACGGCCTTCACGCCGGAATGGCCGCATCTTTTGGCGAGATTCTCGAACGCCTGCCGGCGCTCGGGCAAATATGAAAGCTCGGCGGTGGTGAGGCCCAGCTCTTCGGCCAGCTCGACGGATTGCGGCCCGATTTCCGACGCGACGCGCGTAAAAGCCGCTTCGATCGACATGCCGGATTCCACGCAGATCAGCATCAGGTCGAGTGCATCGGGAAAACCGCGCATGATCGATTGCTGACGCTTTGATATGGCGTTGGAGACGAACAGATCCGGCAGGAAGAAGCCGAACAAGGCCGCGCCGAACGCCGCGAGCAGCTTCATCAGCGGCGACCAGGTGAAATGCGTGATCAGGAAAAGATAAAACAGTGCGGCCGCGAAAACGATGAACGGCATCACGAAACGGAAGAACATGAAGGCGATGAGAGGTGCCTGGCCGCGATAGCCGGCCTGGGTCAGTTTGCTGCGCGTATCTTCGGACTCGAGAATGTTGGAGAGCTTCAGCCTTTCGATGGTCTGCTTCATGAACGTCGACGGTTCGGCACGCAACACGTTACGCTGCTTGAGCGCGGCGTGGTGCTTCTGGCGCAATTCCTCGCGGCGCGCCGACACCGATTTCATGCGGATGCCCAGCGAGTCGCGTTGCAGATAGGGCAGGCCAATCGTCACGATCGTAGCGAAAGCGAAAACGGCCGCCACGACCGAGATCATCAGATCGCGGTCGAACAGCACATTGAGAAATCCGATATCCATCTGCCGGGCCTTAATGCTTGAACGCGATCATCTTGCTCATGACCCAGATGCCTACGCTCATCCAGACCACGCAGCCCGCGATCATCAGGTTTCCCATGCGTTCGGTGAACAGCGATTCGATATAGGCCGGCGTCGACATCCAGACGAGAAAGCCCACGACCGGCGGCAGCGAACCGATGATCATCGCGGAGGCTTTTGCTTCCGACGACATCGCCTTGATCTTGCCCTGCAGGCGCTTCCTGTCGCGCAGGACGAAAGCGAGATTGCCGAGGGCCTCCGAAAGATTGCCGCCGGACTTCTGCTGAATCGTCATCACGATACCGAAGAAGCTGACCTCGGCCGTCGGCATGTTCTCGAACATCTTCTTGAGCCCCTGCTCGAGCGTGACGCCCACCTTCAGCCCTTCGCAGAGCTTGAAGAATTCCGGACCGACGGGCGCAGACATTTCGCGCGCGACGATCTTCAGCGCTTCATTCGTCGGCAGGCCGGATTTGACACTGCGCACGATCACGTCGATCGCGTTGGCGAATTCCGCCGTGAAGGCCTTGATCCGGCGTTTGATCATGAAGGAGACGACCCAGCGCGGCAGGCCCAGTCCGAAGAACAGAGCCGCACAAACCGCCACCCACCAGGCGCGGTGCGTCACAAGGCACCCGGCTGCAGCCGCAAAAGCCGCAATACCGCAGACGATCCAGAAGGTGCGCGGCGAGATCGTGAGCCCCGCCTGCTCCAATCGGCGTCGTAGAGTCGGCCGCTGCTTCTGTTGCGCCTGCTGCTTCTCGATATCCTTGAGAAGCGCCGTCACGTTGCGGCGGCGTTGCTGTTGCGTATCCGCGGTGTTCCGCGGGCCTGTGCCCACGGCGGTTTGGCGCGAGACGGCTTGAAGCCGCTTCTTGGAGGTGCCGCCCGATTCCGCGAATGCGAAGACCGCGCCGCCAAGACCCAGCACCAGCAGTATCGCCGCAACTGCAAAAATCACGGGGCTGCCCATAATCGCCCCTATTCCTGAAGCGCGTCGAGTGCCTCGGCAAGCTCGCGCTCCATGCCGAAATAGCGCGCGCGTTCCCAGAAGCTCGGCCGGACGATGCCGGTGCCGACATGCTTGCCCTTGATGCGGCCGGTCTCGTCCTCGCCGGTCATCTCATAGGTCATCAGATCCTGCGTGATGACGACATCGCCTTCGGTGCCGACCACTTCGGTGATCCTGGTGATGCGCCGCGAACCGTCGCGCAGGCGCTCGGCCTGGATGATCACGTCGATGGAGCCCACGATCATTTCGCGAATGGTTTTCAGCGGAAGGGAAAACCCGCCCATGGTGATCATCGATTCGAGACGCCCCATCGCTTCGCGCGGCGAGTTGGCATGGAGCGTGCCCATCGAGCCGTCATGGCCCGTGTTCATGGCCTGCAACAGGTCGAACGCTTCGGGTCCGCGCACTTCGCCCACGATGATGCGTTCGGGACGCATACGCAGNNTCGGCCGCGTCTTCGCAGGTGATGATGCGCTCTTCGGTGTCGATATAGGCGGTCATGCAGTTCAGCAGCGTCGTCTTGCCCGAACCGGTACCGCCGGAAATCAGGATGTTACAGCGCGAGCGGCCGATGACGCCCAGCACGCGCGCGCCCGGCGGGCTGACCGAGCCGAACCGCACAAGATCGTCCAGCGTGAGCTTGTCTTTGCGGAATTTTCGGATGGTGAGCGTTGGACCGTCAAGCGACAGAGGCGGCGCGATGACGTTGACACGGCTGCCGTCCAGCAAACGCGCGTCGCAGATGGGCGAGCTTTCATCGACGCGGCGGCCGACCTGGCTCACGATGCGTTGGCAGATATTCATCAGCTGCGCATTGTCGCGGAAGCGGATGGAAGTCAGCTGCACCTTGCCGCCCACTTCGATAAACACCCGGCCGGCGCCATTGACCATGATGTCTGCGATGTCGTCGCGCGCGAGCAGAGGCTCGAGCGGACCATAGCCCAACACGTCGTTGCAGATGTCCTGGAGCAGGCTTTCCTGCTCCGCGATCGACATCACCACGGCCTTGATCGAGATGATCTCGTTGACGATGTCGCGAATTTCTTCCCGCGCCGAATCCGGATCGAGCTGGGCGAGCTGCGCCAGATCGATCGTGTCGATCAACGCGCTGAAGATCGTGGTCTTGATCTGATAGTAATCGTCCGAGCGGACATCGGGCAGTTGCGCGACCGTCTTCGATGCCAGCGGCACCGTTTGCGGGCGCCCAACGGATGGCGAAGCCTCCGGCGCCAACGACGCCGCAGGTGCGGGCGCGCCGGCGACACGCGCAGGCGACGGCTCAACCCGCGCAGGAGCAGCACTGGCCCCACGCGGCGCGTCGGATGTGGCGGAGCGTTTTCCGAACATCGCTTAGGCCTGTTTGCGTCCCTTCAGGAAGGAGAGGAAGGGCAATACCGATTTTGCTTCGATTTGCGGCGTGCGTCCGGTCAGGATTTCCGCAAGCGCCTTGATGCCGTCGGCCGTCGCGGATTTCGGCTGCACTTCGATCAGCATCTGGCCGTTGTTGGCGGCAGTGCCGTAAAGCAAGGGCTCGAACGGGAGAACGGCCGAAGGCTGCACGCCGAGCGTTTCGGAGAAATCCTTGAGCGGAATTTCGGGCCGCTTGGGCGTACCGACCTGATTGAGCACCAGCCGCGGCGGCGCATCGTTGGGCCGGTTCTGCTTCAGGAGATCGACATAGGCCTTGGCATTGCGCAGGCTCGCCAGATCCGGCGTCGCCACGATCACGATGTCGTCGGCGGCCAGAATTGTTTGACGCACCCACGGCGTCCAGACATGCGGGACATCGACCACGACGCAAGGCGTCATCCGGCGAACCGCATCGAGCACCGCTTCATAGGCGAGAGGATCGGCATCGAAGCCGCGCTCCAGCATCGCGGGCGCCGTGAACAACGACAGATGCTCCCCGGATTTGAGCAGCAGACGATCGAGCAACACGTCGTCGAGACGTTCCGGCGCGGTGAGCGCATCGGCGACACCCTGGCTCGGCTCTTCGTTGAAGTTGAGCCCGACCGTGCCGAACGGCAGATCGAGATCGATGATCGTGGTGTTGATGTGGAGGCCTTCGGCGATGCACCAGCCGACATTGTGCGCCAGCGTGGACGCACCCACGCCGCCGCGCGCGCCGATGAAGGCGACGACGCGGCCGATGGGCGCCGAATCCGCGCCGAGATAAAGACCCGAGATGACTTCGATCAGATGCAGCGGATTGAGCGGAGCGACGAGATATTCGCTCACGCCGCGGCGCATCAGCTCGCGATAGAGCTCAACGTCATTGACCCGCCCCACGATCACGACCTTGGTCGTCGGATCGCAGACTTCGGCCAGACGGTCGATTTCATCGACGGCCGTTTTGCCCTGAAGCAAAATTTCCACGATCAGTAGATTGGGAGTGACCTGACCCGTGTAATGCTCGACGGCCGCCTGCGGGCCGCCGAGTTGAACCGTGACATGGGCCTTGGAAAGACGACGATCGCCGGCGGCGCGCTGCAGGGCCGCGCCCGTATCGGGAAATTCGCAAAAGGCGTGGATCGAGATGCGCGGCACCGGCCGCTCATGCGGCGCCGCGCCGAACGCCTCCGCGCCGCTTATCAATCCCTGCTCAGGCGTTGGCTTCGCCATGACGATATCAACTCCGTTATTGGGCGACGTCCGAAACCTTGCCCG
>PLJH01000054.1 GCA_003139615.1 Alphaproteobacteria bacterium | reverse complement strand
AGAGGATTTCGGGGAGGGGTGATTCTTCTGCAGCAACTCACCCCTCCCCGAAAAATTCTTCGAATTTTTCGACCCTCCCTCAAGGGGAGGGTGGGAAAAAGAACGACGAGTGTCGAACAACATGACTCCCGATTTCCAGCCTGCCCTCGAACACGCGCTCGCCAAAGCCATTCCCGGCTTCGAGGGCATGGGCGCGCTTACGCGGCTGTCGGGCGGAGCGAGTCAGGAAACATGGTCGTTCGATGCGAAGGTTTCGGGGCATGTCGATCCGCTCATCCTGCGGCGCAGCCCCGGCGGCGCACCGCGTGCGCCGGGCCAAGGCGCGAATTCCGTGGCGTTGGAGACGGAAGCGATCGTGATCGAGGCGTCGCGCGCCGCAGGCGTGGCCGCGCCGCGGGTGCGGTGCGTGCTCAAGCCGGAAGACGAAGCAGGCATCGGCTATGTGATGGATCGGCTGCCGGGGGAGACCATCGCGCGCAAGATCTTGCGCGATGCGGAGTTCGATGCCGTGCGCCCGAAGCTCGCGCATCAATGCGGCGAAATTCTCGCGCGCATCCATGCCGTCGATATCGCGCCGCTCAAAAGCGTGCTTCCCGTGGTCGACGGCCCCGCGCAGCTGCGCCGCTATCGCGACATCTACGATCTCTACAATTATCCCCACCCCGTGTTCGAACTCGCTTTCCAATGGCTGGAGCCGCGCATGGCGCAGGCGAAGCGGCAGACGCTCGTGCATGGCGATTTTCGGCACGGCAATCTGCTGATCTCGCCCAAAGGGGTCGAAGCGGCGCTCGACTGGGAATTGACTCACATCGGCGATCCGCTGGAAGACATTGGTTGGATCTGCACCAATTCCTGGCGGTTCGGCGTGGCAGAGAAAGTCGTGGGCGGTTTCGGCGACCTGCCCGATCTGCTGGAAGGCTATGAACAAGCCGGCGGCGGGCGCATCGATCCCGATGAGGCGCGCACCTGGATCGTCTATGGCTCGCTCAAATGGGGCATCATGTGCATGTCGATGTATCAGGGATTCCTGGGCGACCATTCCGTCGAGCGCGCGACGATCGGGCGGCGTTCGTCCGAGACCGAGATCGATCTCGTCAATCTCATCATCCATGGAAAGCTCTGAGCCATGATGGACCAGCCCTCGATCCGCGAACTCGTGACGGCGGTGCGCGATTTCCTTGAGACAAAAGCAATGCCCGAACTGAAGGGACATACGGCATTCCATGCCCGCGTGGCGGCGAATGCGCTCGGCATCGTGGCGCGGCAGTTGGAGCTTTATGGCCACGCATCCGAAGAGGAAACGACGCGCCTCGTAACGCTTCTCGGACATGACGGCGCGCTTGAGGATCTGAATCGCGAATTGTGCGCCCGCATCCGTGCCAGCGAATTCACGCTCGAGACGCCGGGCTTGGCCGCGCACCTGGAAGCAACGACGCGCGACAAGGTCGCCATCGACCAGCCGAATTATTCGGGACTGAAGCAGGCTCTTGCGCGGAGCCCTTAAGCCGGTTCCGTTGCCGCCTTGTCGCTGAGCGCGACGCGACCGAATGCCAGCGAAACGATGACGATGGCTTCCGCCCAGACGACAGCCGGCCCCAGCCAGATCGGATCCGTCGGTCTCGGCACGAAGAATGCGAGAACCTCTTCGAGCCCCAGACCGTGCAGGATCGCGGGAACCAGGGCGTAGAGCGCAAACAGTACGGCAACCGCCGCAAAATCGCCGCGCCGGCGGCCCGGAAACGTCTGGAACAACACGAAGATACCGACATCGCGTGTGAGAAACGCGAACGCTGCCGCCACCAATGCAGCGTCGCCGAAAAATCCACCGCGACACAAAAGGACGATCAACGCCACGACAAATACAAGCGTCGCAAGGTAGCTCATCATCCAGCCCTGCAGGCCGAACAGGAAGCGGTCGATGCGCCCCTTGCCCAACTCCGCCCCAAGCCAGCGATAGAGCACGCGATCCTTCGGTTCGAGCAGCACCATCACATAACTCAGATACGCATAAGTTCCGCCGGCGAGTGCGAGCCGCAAGGCAACCGCATTCCACGCGCCAGCCCCCGTGTCCGTCGCGGTCGGCAACCAGGCATCGAAGCCCGCCACATAAATTCCCATGAACACGAGGAACACGGCCCAGACGAGCGGGCCGTTGCGCATTTTCAATTCCACGCGCATCTCGCGGTAGCATCCCACTAAGGCCCAAGCGGTGAACAGCGCGAGCGTGACAAGAAAGAACGGTCGCGCATCGAGATGTTGGCCCCACCATTGCACGAATTCGCTTGCCGGTTTGCGTGTGATGAACGAGCCGGCGGGATCGGCAGCTTTCCACAGATAGAACACGGCGCACGCCGCGACGATTCCCGCCACCTGATAGATGAACAATCCAAACCGCGAATGCGATTGGCGGCGTCGCACGGCGATCAGGCTTGCCAGCAGCGCGACGGATTGGGAGATCAGGCCAAGTGCTACGAAATAAACGGCATCGAGCCCCGCGGTAAACAGTCCCTGATGCACGAATTCGGAGGCAATGATGACGGCAAGACAGATCGCGCCGCCGAACCAGTTATAGATTGTCGAACCGAACAATTTGCCCCAGGTCATGGCGGCGGCGGTCAACGATGACAGACGCTGGCCGTCCCACGTGCGGTCGCGGATTTCGCCCACGACACTCAGGGCCGCATTGCGCGAGCCCCAGACCACGACGATGAAATAGTAGGCCATCTCGGCGACCCAGGCCGGGCGGTAATCCGTACCTCCTGAAAGCGCCGCGGCGAAGAATGCGAGCCCCAGCACAATCACCATCAGCAGCACGCGCCGGGGTGTGAGTTCGAGCCAGAGGTTGCGGCGGAATTCCGGGTTCATCGCGTCATGTTCCGTTGGCGCCGCCGGCCACTTGAGAAAAATACGCTTCCTCCAGCGCCTTCGTGGATTCGCCAAAGCTCGACAGCTCAAATCCGGCCTTGACGATGTCGCGGATCAGCTTAGCGCGCGCGCCGGGATTGCGCGTAAAGGTGATGAGCGCGTGGTGATCGTCGGCTTCGAGCACATCGATTCCGGCGCCCGTGAGGAAGCTGCGCAGATCGCTGCGCGCCGTCGCAAGCTCGATCAGATAGCGGGGCCGCTCGTCGTCGCGCACTTTGATGGGCTTGCCGCCCACCACATGGCCGCCTTCGACGATGATCATCTCGGAGCAATAATCTTCCAGCTCGGCCAGGATGTGCGAGGAGACGACGAGCGTCATGCCCGCTTCGCGCAGCTTGCGCAGGAGGGCGGAGAGATCGCGGCGGGCTTGCGGATCGAGGCCGGCTGCCGGTTCGTCGAGCAAAAGAACATTCGGCTCGTGCACGATCGCCTGGCCGATCGCTAGACGCTGGCGTAGTCCGCGCGACAATTCCCCCGCCCTGGTTTCGAGCCGGTCGACGAGACCCACCCGCTGCGCCGCCTTCTCGACAGCGCCGCTCGACAGTGCCGGCGCGATGCCGTGCGACCATGCGGCATAGAGCAGGCAGCGGCGCACGGAGAGCTCGTCATAGAGACCGTAGAAGTCCGGCAGGTAGCCCAGATGGGCATGGATGGCCCGCGGGGATTCGCGCGTGTCGAGACCGTTGATCGTGACCGTGCCGGAATAGGGCGCCTCAAGCGCGGCCAGGCAGCGCAGCAAGGTCGTCTTACCCGCGCCGTTGGGTCCTACCAGCGCCGTGATCGTCTGCGGCTGAACGGTCAGCGAGACGCCGTCAAGCGCCCGCTTGGTCGGGTATTCATACACAAGATCGCGAACTTCGATCATACTGCCCCGAACACGAATCCTGCCGTTCCGGAAATACTAGGCGCGGCGCTCCAAACGCGCCATGCTCCCCGCAAAATATGACCAAAACATGAGGCGAATCGAAAGATGAAGACGCGCGCGGCCGTGGCATTTGGCGCCGGAAAACCATTGGAAATCGAAACGGTCGATCTGGATGGACCAAAGGCCGGCGAAGTGCTGGTCGAGATCAAGGCGACGGGAATCTGCCACACCGATGCATTCACGCTTTCCGGCGACGATCCGGAAGGATTGTTCCCGGCGATCCTCGGCCATGAAGGCGCCGGCGTCGTTCTGGAAGTCGGATCTGGGGTCAAATCGCTCGCGCCGGGCGACCATGTCATTCCGCTCTACACGCCGGAATGCCGCGAATGCGATTACTGCACCAGCCACAAAACGAATCTGTGCCAGGCGATCCGCACCACGCAGGGACGCGGATTGATGCCGGACGGCACCAGCCGTTTTTCGCGCAAGGGCGTGCCGATCCTCCACTATATGGGCTGCTCGACATTCTCCAATCACACCGTGATGCCGGAAATCGCACTCGCGAAAATCCGCAAGGACGCACCGTTCGACAAGGTCTGCTATATCGGCTGCGGCGTGACGACAGGCATTGGTGCCGTGATCTTCACGGCCAAGGTCGAACCGGGTGCGAACGTCGTCGTGTTCGGGCTCGGCGGCATCGGACTCAACGTGATCCAGGGCGCGCGCATGGCGGGCGCCAACATGATCGTCGGCGTCGACATCAATCCCAAACGCGAGGCGCTCGCCCGCAAATTCGGCATGACGCATTTCGTCAATCCGCAGGAGATCAAGGCCGATCTCGTGGGCCACCTGGTCGAGCTGACAAAAGGCGGGGCGGATTACAGCTTCGAATGCATCGGCAATGTGAAGACCATGCGGCAAGCGCTCGAATGCTGCCACAAGGGTTGGGGCACGAGCGTGGTCATAGGAGTGGCCGGCGCGGGGCAGGAAATCTCCACGCGCCCGTTTCAGCTGGTGACAGGCCGCAATTGGCGCGGCTCGGCTTTCGGCGGCGCAAGAGGCCGCACAGACGTGCCGCATATCGTCGACTGGTACATGGACAAGCGCATCGCCATCGACGACCTGATCACGCACACCATGCCGCTCGAAAAGATCAACGATGCCTTCGAGCTGATGCACAAAGGCGAGAGCATCCGGAGCGTGGTCGTCTATTGATGATATGGCGTTTGTTTCGCTGTGCTTTTGCGTGCCGTGGCATTTCTAACGCGGTGGACGCAAAGGATGCGCTGAGGACGCCGTGGGCTCGAGACCGTTGACACGCCGGACGATTCCATTGCGCATATGGGCAACATTGAAATTCAGAAGATAGCCCAATTTGAAGCCGCCCAGACGTAAGTAGCTCAAAAGCTGGCTGCGATGGACGGGCAAGGTCGTTTCGACAGCCTTGAATTCGACGACGACAAGATCGTCCACCAACAGATCGACACGGTAGGCGTTATCGACGAGGAGACTCCCATACCGAAGTGGGATTGAGACCTGCGCGCGAGCGCGCAAGTCTCGCTTCGATATTTCGTGAGCGAGACAGACTTCGTAGGTATTTTCCAGGAGCCCAGGTCCCAAAGCCGAATGAACCGCCATCGCAGCATCTATGATCTGCGTGCCGATGCGATCTTCCGCCGATTGCTCCGCGGCCACTGCGTCCCCCGCGCATCCTTCGCGTCCACCGCGTTAAGAATGCCACTGACAGATCGCAAGTTTATGGCTGCATTGTCCCGTTATGTCGCAGAACGTGTATGACGAGACGATCGCGCCACCGTGCCGCGCAATGGAAGCAAATGCTACGCCCCTTGCGCGCCAATGATCGCGACCGAACAGACGTTCATCGCGGGTGCGCCGCCCAGATTGTGGGTCATGCCGATGCTGGGATTTTTGAGTTGGCGGGCGCCGGCGCGGCCTTGCAGCTGCAGATACATCTCGTAGAGCATGCGCAAGCCGCTCGCGCCGATGGGATGGCCGAAGCATTTGAGGCCGCCGTCGATCTGGCACGGCACCTGGCCGTCCGCGTCGTAGAAGCCGTTCATGACGTCCTTCCAGCCTTCGCCTTCGCGGCTGATGAACAGGTCTTCCATCGTCACCAGTTCGGTGACCGAGAAGCAGTCGTGCACTTCCATCATCGACACTTCGTCGCGCGGATTCTTGATGCCGGCTTCCTCATAGGCGCGCTTGGCCGCGATGCGGGCGGTGTGGAAGTAGCTGCCGTCCCAAGAATTGTGCTGGCTTTCGAGGCCGTTCGACAATGCAAGCTGCAGCGCCTTGACGGTGATGATGTCCGTCTTGCCCATCGCGTGGGCGATTTCCGGCGTCGTGACGATCGCGCAGGCAGCCCCATCCGACACACCGCAGCAATCGAACAGGCCCAGCGGCTCGGCGATCATCGGCGCATTCAGGCACATCTCTTCCGTGATCGCCTTCTGCAGATGCGCCTTGGGGTTCTTCGTGCCGTTGGCGTGGCTCTTGACCGACACATGCGCAATCGCGCGCTTCAAATCTTCCTTGGAGACGCCGTGCTTGGCGCGATAGGCAGACGCCAGCTGCGCGAAATTGCCGGGCGCGGAACCGTTCGCGTTCCACAAAGGATTGAGCGTCCCCTGCTCGCGTTGCGGCAGGCCGCCATAGCCCGTGTCCTTCAGTTTCTCGACGCCGAGCGCCAGCGCGATATCGCAAGCGCCGGCCGCGACCGCATAAACCGCCCCGCGAAATGCTTCCGAACCGCTGGCGCAAAAGTTCTCGACATGCGTCACGGGCACATTTGGCAAGCGCAGCGCGACAGAGAGCGGCGTACCGCCTTTGCCCACATGCTGCTCGTCCATGGCGGTGGAAAACCAGGCGGCCTGGACCTGGCTCGTCTCGATGCCGGAATCCTGCATCGCTTCGAGATAGGCTTCGACCATCAGCTCTTCCGCGCCCATGTCCCAGCGCTCGCCGAATTTCGAGCAGCCCATTCCGAGGATTGCGACCTTGTCCTTGATGCCCGACGCCATGCGAACCTCCCAATATCGATTGTCGCGATCTAATCGCTTGAAGGGTGCCCTGTAAAGCTGCGGAACCTGGTCGGCCAGGCGCCTATCGAGCAAAAACATCAATGAAATCAGGGACTGCCGGCGGCCTTTGCCGGACGATGCAGCCGAGCCCGGACCTCGCCAGATTGAAAGAAACGCCAATTGTCGAAGGATCGTCTCCACAACATAGGTTGGTACAAAGCAGCAATTTTTCGCGCTGCAGCATCCGTAAAATGGCGTTCAATCGGGGTGGCGCATCGGTTGCTTTATGTTAAATTAAATGGCCGCAACCGGGGGAACCCGGCAGCCCTGCCGGACGTTCTTTTCGCGGTCGCTTCGAAACGCCTCGGCTGTCGCTGGGGAATTCGGGCCGATACGTGTATTCACCCGGCCAGCGGGCATCCGTTTGCTTTCAAGCGTTCAACAAACCAGGAGTTTAGCGACTATGAACATGTCTTCGAAATTACGAATTGCGGCAGGCGCTGCCACATTGGCGGTTGCGGCCCTGGCATTCGGTACCCCCGCCAGCGCGGACGGTATCAAGGTCGGCGTGCTGACCTGCCATGAGAGCAGCGGTTGGGGATTCATCATTGGATCGTCCAAGGACCTGCGCTGCAATTTCTCGCCGAACCATGGCGACCCTGAGCATTATACCGGCACGGTTTCCAAGTTCGGTGTCGATATCGGCTATACGCGTGGCGGAATCATCGTGTGGGACGTTGTCGCCCCGAATTCCGGCTACAAGCGCGGCGCCCTTCAGGGCAGCTATGCGGGCGCGCAGGCGAGCGCAGCGGTCGGCGTCGGCGTCGGAGCCAATGTGCTCGTTGGCGGCCTCGATCGGTCGATCGCGTTGCAGCCGGTCAGCGTCGAAGGCGAGACCGGCCTGAACGTGGCGGGCGGTATTGGCGCCATCGATCTGAAATACGTCCGCTAAGACGCGGAACGAGTCAGTACGCGAAAGCCCCGCCTCACCGGCGGGGCTTTTTGCTTTTAGGCCGCCGCGAGATGTTTCGGTCGGCGCAAATCCGCCGCGAGTCCCTCGCCCATCAGATCGATGAAATTGTCGCAATAGAAACGCTCGACGGCGCGCGCGGGTGTGTTCGCCAGCGAATCGTTGAAGCGTTTGAGCGGATTGCGGCCGCCTTCGACATGCGGATAGTCGGACGAGAAGAGGCAAACCTCCTCGCCCGAATTGGCGATGATCCAGCCCACATCCTCATGCGGATAGGGCGTCACGCGAACCTGACGACGCACGATTTCGCTGGGCTTCGCGGACAGCTTCTTCAGGCGATCTTCATTCTTGACGAAGGCGTGGGCTGCGGAATCCATGGAGCGCATCCAGCCGGGAACCCAATCGGCGCCGAGTTCGATCGCACCAAACTTCAATCGCGGAAAGCGATCCATCACGCCGTCGATGATGAGAGCAGCCAGGGTCAGCATCACGGAATGCGGAATCGGCATGTAGCTGACGGAGGTGAAATTCTCTTCGCCGCCATGGAAATCCTTCACCCGTGGCAGGCCGTTGTTGAAATAACCGGGATTGAGCTTCTCCTCACCGCCGACATGAAACAGGATCGGCAAACCCGCTTCCTGCGCCATCGCCCAGATAGGATCGAACGCGACATGGCTCGGCGAATGTCCCACCGGGCAGCGCGACGGAATCAGAAGCGCCTTGCAGCCCAGTTCGATCGCCTCTCGCGCCGTTGTGATCGCCCGATTGAAATCGACGAGAGGCACATATCCCGTGCCCAGAAACCGGCGATCTACGGAACAGAACCACGTCATCATGCGGTTATGCGCCTGCGCCGCCGCGTAGCAGAGATGGACGTCGTCCGATTGATCCAGGCCGAAATTTCCGAGGCACCAGGTCGTGAACACAAGCTGGCTCGCGAACCCCAGCTGGTCGAGTGCACGCGGCCGGTCTTCACGCCGGAAAGCGCCCAGCGCCTCATAGTTCTTCCGCAATAGGACGTTCACATCGGCGCCGGCCCGAAACTCGGGATCGTCATGCAATGCACGGGACTTCGTCACGAGCTTGCCGTCGCGCGGCCAAGCTTTCAGTTTCGGCAATTCGTCATATCGCGCGCGCAATTTCGGATCGAAGAAATCGTCGAGGCAGTCCGTCAATTCCATCAGATGCGAATCGGCATCGTGGACGATGCGGTTTTCGACATAGGGCATGGTCAGGTCCTCCCGAGCATCATTATCGGACCATCACGCGTCCGTGTCAGCTTCTTTCACATGCAGCCGCCGGACGGTCAGCCGATCGATCTCGACATTGCCGATGCGCAGTTTGCCGATCGCGAGAAATCCTATCGCGATAAAACCCAATGCCACCGCCCCCACGGCGAGCGCAGCCAAAGCCGTGGGACCTACAGCCAGAGGCTGTGGTCGCGATTGTTTTTCGGACATCGGTTCGCGTCCCATCAGACGGGTGCCGCCTTCCAGAAATAGCGCTTGAAGCCGCGCTTTTCATCGATGTCTTTCACCCGAAACACCATCTTGACCTTCGAACCGGTGTCGATCTGCCCCTGGTCCACATCGGTGATGTCGCTCATGAACCGCCCGCCCTCCGCAAAGGTGATCATGCCATAATGGTTGGGCGGCGACATCGAATAAGTGAGGAAGTCCGCCGACCAGGACAGGATCGTGCCGGCCTGGTCGGCGAAGCTGTAAGGGTCCTGGCTGTCCACGGCCTTGCAGTTCGGATTGACGCAAATGCGGCTCTTGGGGAATTGGGCCGTACCGCAGACGCGGCATTTGCCGCCGACAAGCCCCATCAACATCTCGTTCTTGCGGTAGAGCACCGTCAGCGCCGTGCGCTTGTCGACCTCGGCGCGCATGCCTTTCTCGAGTTCGATCAGCCCGTTGAAGCCGAGAAACTTGTTGTAGTTCGTCTCTTCCTTGCGCCGTGCCAGCGCACCGGTCACGCCGTTGCGCTTCGACAGTTCCGCGATCTGCGGCGTCACTTCGAAGAGCAACGCATCGCAACCCTGGCCGAATTGCGCGACGAGGATCTTCTCGCCGGGCTTCGCCTGTTCGAGCGCATGCACGAACATCAAAAGCGATTGTGCGGCGCCGGCATCGCCGACCGTGCTCGCGAGATTTTCGCGCACTTTCGTGGGGTCGATACCGCATTGTTTGGCAAGCTGCTGGTCGAGCTTCGCGAACGGGCAAGGCAGAACGAAATGCGCGATGTCTGCGCCGTTGACGCCGGTCTTTTCGAACAACGCCTTGACCGCGGCCGGCACGATCTTGGAATAGCCTTCATCGCGGATCCAGCGTTCTTCCCAATTGTAATCGAACTCCTCGCCGTCGCCGCGGAAGTGATCGACGAAATCGAGCGTCAGCGAATGGCTGCCGAGGAATTTGGCGATGACCTTGTCGTTACTGACGGTTACGGCTGCACCGGCATCGCCGTAAGCGAGTTCCTGCGGCGAGGCGGCGCGGGCCTTGCGCTTCTCGCCTGCCGCGACCAGCGCCGTCTTCGAGCGACCGGCTTTGACGGCGTCCAGCGCCGCGATCAGCGCGGAAAGGCCTGCGCGCTGCGAGGACGCAACATCGAGCGACGAAATGTCGTGGGAGAGGCTCAGCGCACTGGCGACGATTCCCGCATTCTGGCGGTCTGAAAACGGCATGCTCGTCGACGCGAAATAGGCCGCGTCGACAAAGGCGCGATCCTTGATCGGATCGGAGGCCGGCAGGCAATCGCGGGCGGCTTCGACAGCCATCGTCACGGCATCCTCGTCGAAATTCGCCATGGCGCGTTCGCCCTTGGCCCCTCCCAACAATCCCGGCGCAAACCAAGCGTTTGCCTGCGCGACGGCCTTTCGCTGCAGCCTCAGCCTGGGAATATACGCGCCATATGCGGTGATGCCGGTCATGTCGTTCCTGCCCTGATCTCTGTTTCATTGCGGATCGCGCGAAGGAAACCAGCTTTGACAGCGGCTGACAACGTCCCGTCAGTCCGGCCGATATGTCCGGAACCATGCGACGAAACGCCGGATCCCCTCGGCGAGCGGCACGTCGGGCGCGAAGCCGAAATCGCGTTTCGCGCGCGAGATGTCTGCATAGGTTTCCTTCACATCGCCCGGCGGTCCTTCAGCCTGTTCGATCTGTGCCTTCTTGCCGGTAGCCGCTTCGATCGCACGAATGAGCTCGAGCACGCTTTCCGGATGGCTGTTGCCGAGATTGTAGATGCGATGTGGCACGCTCTTGTCGGTAGCAAAAGGCTGCTCGACGATACGCACAAGCGCCGCAACGATGTCGTCGATATAGGTGAAATCGCGGCGGAGCTTTCCCTCGCCGAACACCGGTATGGCACGTCCCGCCAGGATTGCGTCCGTGAACAGCCAGTAGGCCATGTCGGGACGGCCCCAGGGGCCATAGACCGTGAAAAATCTCAGACCCGTCTGCTTGAGCCCGAACAGTTCCGCATAGGAATGAGAGAGCAACTCGCCGGAGCGCTTTGTCGCGCCGTAATAGGAAACGGGCCGATCGGCGCGCGCATCTTCCTCAAAAGGCGGAACCGTGTCGTTGCCATAGACTGAGCTCGACGAGGCATAAACAAGGTGTGCGAGACCGTCGTGTCGGTGTGCGAATTCGAGCACGTTCTGATGTCCCACCAAATTGGAACGCGTGTAGGCCGCGGGGTCCTTCAGCGCGTGGCGCACGCCAGCCTGCGCTGCGAGATGCAGAATGACATCGAAGCGTTCGTCGCCCGCGGCAGACTCAAGCGCTCCAGCCACGGAGATATCGCCTTTCGCGAATCGAAAATGGGGATTGCCGCTCAACTGCGCGAGCCGGGCTTCCTTCAGCGCCGGGGAATAATAGGGATTGAGATCGTCGATTGAGACGACCCTGTGGCCTCGCGCGAGCAAAGCGTCCGCCGCATGAAAGCCGATAAACCCTGCGCCGCCGGTCAGGAGAATCCGCATGAAAAGGCCTTAGCGGCTTGGGAACTTTGCCGCAAGTGGACGGTTGACAGGGGACTGTGTCATGAAGACACGCGAGAAATATCCAAGAAACACCCCCATGACCAAGCCGCTTCCCGTCCGGAAAGCCGTCCTGCCTGTCGCCGGGATGGGCACACGCTTCCTGCCCGCCACCAAAGCCGTGCCCAAGGAAATGCTGCCCGTAGTGGACAAGCCCGTCGTCCAATATGCGGTCGAAGAGGCCATGGAAGCGGGGATCGAACAGTTCATCTTCGTCACCGGCCGCGGCAAGCACGTGATCGAAGACCATTTCGATCACGCCTATGAACTGGAGGCCCTGCTCAGGGAACGCGACAAGACGAAGGAGCTGGACAGCCTTCTCGAAAGCCTCCCGAAATCCGGCTCCGTCAGCTTCACCCGCCAGCAAAAGCCTCTCGGGCTGGGCCATGCGGTCTGGTGCGCCCGGCATTTCATCGGCGACGAGCCTTTCGCAGTCCTGCTCCCGGACGACCTTATCCTCGGCAAGCCCGGCGCGCTCAAGCAGATGATGAAGGCGTACCACGACGTCGGCGGCGGCGCGGTGATCGCGGCGGAGGAACGTCCCGAATCGGAAATCAGCCGCTACGGCGTGATCGCTCCGGGGAAGATCGTGGGCAATATCATCGAAGTCAAAGGCGTCGTCGAAAAGCCGAAGATCAAGGAAGCGCCGTCACGGTTGCGCATTGTCGGCCGCTATATCCTGCCGTCCGAAATTTTTGCCGAACTCGACAGGAAGGAAAAAGGCGCCGGCGGCGAAATCCAGCTTACGGATTCGATGCAGAAGCTGATCGGGCGCCACCCCTTCCATGCGGTCAACGTCAAAGGCTCGTGGTACGATTGCGGCGACAAAGTCGGATTTCTTCACGCCAACATCGCGGTAGGCCTGGCGCGTCCCGATATCGCGCCGGCGCTCAGGGCGATCTTGAAGAGCGTGGGTACGTAAGACTTCGCCGGTCTAGAGCGGTTTTGGAATGAGT
>PLJH01000078.1 GCA_003139615.1 Alphaproteobacteria bacterium | reverse complement strand
CGCGCCGGCGCGCGGCGCGTACGGTCATCGACGAGATATTCCGTCGCGTGGTGACGTGGTTCGCGCCGATCCTGTGCTTCACGATGGAGGAAGCGTGGTTGCTCCGCTTCCCGGGCGAACACGAGAGCGTGCATCTGCAAATGTTCCCCGAAACGCCGGCAAGCTGGGCCGATCCTGCGTTGGTCGAGAAATGGACTCGCATCCGCGCGCTCCGGCGCGTGGTGACGGGCGCGCTCGAAATCGCGCGCCGCGACAAAACGATCGGCGCGAGCCTCGAAGCGGCGCCCGTTCTCTATGTCCAGGATGAAGCAGACGCAGCTTTGTTCGACGATGTCAGCCTCGCCGAAATCGCGATCACTTCGGTGGCTTTTGTCGAAGTGGGCGAGGGATCGGAAGAGGCGTTTCGGCTTCCCGATGTTCCGGGAGCTGCGGCCGCATTCCATCGGGCCGATGGCGGGAAATGCGCGCGCTGCTGGATGCTCCTGCCGGAAGTGGGCACGGTGTCGGCGCATTCCGATCTGTGCCGCCGCTGTTCCGATGCGGTCGACGCGCTGGACGGAGCGGCGGCGTGAGCGCTCAGGGTCTCGCCCGTTTCGGCCTGAGTTCGCGCGATCTGGGTCTCGCCAGCGCTCTGGTGGCCCTGGTTCTGGATCAGGGTTCCAAGCTCCTGATGCTTTATATCTTTCACTTCGTGGACATGGGACCCGGTGACCAGGTCCCGGTTCTGCCGTTCTTTAACCTTGTCATGGTCTGGAACCCCGGCGTTTCCTACGGTCTGTTTCCGGCCAGCGGGCCGGCCGGAACCGCGCTTTTGGCCGTGTTTTCCGTGATTGCGGTGGGTGCGTTGGGCTGGTGGCTGTGGAATTCCACGCGCCGGGCGCTTGCCATCGGGCTTGGCCTCGTGATCGGGGGCGCGTTGGGCAACCTGATCGACCGGCTCGTCCATGGAAAGGTTGCCGACTTTTTTCACTTTTATGCCCATGGCTATGATTGGTATGTGTTTAATGTCGCGGACTGCGCCATCACCGTCGGCGTGGCGGCTCTGCTATACGATGCGTTGCTGCGGCCCGAGGCCGCGAGCACCGACGGACAACCGGGAGTCGAAANNCAAGAACGAACGCACGCGACATCTCCTTCGCTTCGCAGCTTTGGGCGGCATGGCCTTCGTGCTTGTGGGCTGCGACAGCATCCGCGAAGCCGCAGGCGTGACGAAGGAGCCGCCGGATGAGTTCGCGGTCGTCACCAAGGCGCCGCTTGTGATGCCGCCGGATTACAATCTGCGTCCGCCCAAACCGGGTGCGGCGCCCACCAACCAATATTCGCCGACGGAGAGCGCCGCGGCGTCGATGTTCGGCGAAGACCCCGCCGAGATCGCCAAGCAAATGACGGGCGATTACAGCCAGGAAGAGAAACTCATCCTCGCCACATCCGGTGCGGCCGTTTCCGACCACGCGATCCGCCAGCAACTCGCCGCGGACGCGAAGTCGATGGAAGCGACGAACGACGATCTGACCAACAAGCTCCTGTTCCAGACGGGGCCAGACCCCCAGGCCGGCAACCCGCTCGATTCCGATTCCGAAAAGCAGCGTCTCGACGCGGCGAAATCCTCAAAGCAGACCAATTCGACCGTGACGCCGGATGACGCCAAGTACAGCAAGGATTCGGCGACGATCGACAAGAGCGGCAACGGCTGGCTTGATGGGATTTTCTAGGGCCGGCCTCGTTGCGGCCCTGATTGCGGCCGCAGCGGCGCTCGCTCCCGCGCACGCGCAGGACACCAAGGTCTTTCAATTCGCGTTGCAGAACGGGATGCAGGTGGTCGTCGTTCCCGACCACCGCGCGCCCATCGTCACACAGATGATCTGGTATCGCGTGGGCGCGATGGACGATCCCCCGGGCTTGGGAGGGCTCGCACATTTCTTCGAACACATGATGTTTCGCGGCNNCGGCACGGCCAGCGTGCCGGGCGATCAGTTCGCGCAAACGGTCGCGCGCAATGGCGGCGAAAACAACGCGTTCACCACGCATGATTATACGGCGTTCTACGAACAGATTGCGCGGGACCGGCTGCGGCTGGTGATGTCGCTTGATGCGGACCGCATGGCCAATCTCGATCTCTCCGACAAGAACGTGAACACGGAGCGCGATGTCGTGCTCGAAGAGCGCCGTATGCGCGTGGATAACGATCCGCAGGCGCTCCTGCACGAGCAGATGGATGCGGCGCTGCATCTTTCGCACCCTTACGGCCGCCCGGTAATCGGATGGCCCTATGAAGTACGCCATATCGGGCGGGTCGAGGCGCAGGATTATTATGTGCGCCATTATGCGCCCAACAATGCGATCCTGGTGGTGGCAGGCGATGTGACGCCGGAAGACGTGCGGATATCGGCCGAAGCGACGTATGGCAAGGTTCCGGCGCGGCCGCTTGCCGAACGCGCCGATTTCGCGCAACCGCCCCGGCTCGCCGAAACGCGGATGACGATCGCAATGCCGGAAGTGAAATCGCCGCTGTTCCTGCGCCTCTATCGCGTGCCGAGCTATACCGAGGCCAAGCCCGGCGAGGCCGAGGCGCTCGAAACGCTCGCGCAACTGGTGGGGGGCGACCCGACCTCGACTCTCTATCGCGAACTCGTCGTCATACGGAAGCTCGCCTCAGATGCGGGCGCGTCCTATGACGGCTATACGCGCGACGCTGCCGAGTTCAGCGTCTATGCGGTTCCGCGTCCCGGCGTGCGCATGGATGTTCTCGAGCAAGCCGTCGATGCGGTGCTGAAAAGCTACGCGATCTCGGCGCCCCGGACTGTCGATATGGAGCGCGCGAAAACCCAGCTTGTCGCAGAAGCCACCTATCAGCGCGACAGCCAATATGCGCTCGCCTCGGCTTACGGACAGGCGCTCGCCATCGGCCTCACGGTGGACGATGTGGAAGAATGGCCGGACCGCATTCGCGCGGTCGCGGCGCAGACGGTCAAACAGGTTGCAACCGGTGACATTATCAAACGCGAGGCCGTGACCGGCTATCTGGTTCCGGGGCCGCGCCAATGACGATGCGGCACGCGGCGCGCACATTCGCAACCTTTGGGATGCTGGCCGCTCTGGCAACTCCGGCGTGCGCGCNNCGACGTACAGACCTTGCCTGCATCGCGCGGCGAGCAGGTCTGGTATGTTTCCGACCACACGCTGCCCATGATCGCGATGACGGCCGCCATCCCCGCGGGGTCTTCCTACGATCCGCAGGGCAAGGACGGGCTGGCAAATTTCGCTGCGAGCCTGCTCGACGAAGGCGCGGGACGGCTCAATTCGGATGCGTTTCACATCGCGCTCGCCAATCGCGCGATCAAACTTTCGGTGTCGCCCGACCGCGACTTTCTGATCGTGCAGCTTGTTACATTGACCGACAATGCGAAGGATGCATTCCGGTTTCTCGGCATGGCCCTCGCCAAGCCGCGTTTCGATGCGGATGCGATCCAGCGCGTNNCGCGATCGGCGCGGGCGATCTCAAGGCGTTTGCCGCAACACATTGGGTGAGTGCCGGCCTCAAGGTTGCTGTCTCCGGCGATGTCGATCCGGCGACGTTGAACCGCCTTCTCGCCAGCGCATTCGGCGGGCTTCCGAACAAGCCGCCCGCGCCGCCGCCGATGGCCACCCATGTCGGCCAGCCCGGTGTGCAGGTTGTCGCGATGGACGTGCCGCAGCCGACCGTGATTTTCGGAATGCCCGGCTTCCTGCGCACGGATCGCGATTTTATTCCCGGCTATGTCGCAAATTACATTGTGGGTGGGGGAGGGTTTTCGTCGCGGCTGACCGATCAGGTGCGCGAGCAGCGCGGCCTGACCTACGATATCTCGACATCGCTCAACGATTATCGCCGTGCCGGTGTCGTGATCGGCGAGGTCGCGACGAAACGCGGCAGCGTGCGCCAGACGATCGATGTGATCCGCGCCACTCTGCGCGACTTCGTGGCGAACGGTCCGACGGACAAGGAGCTGGCCGACGCAAAAACCTATCTCACCGGCTCGTTCCCGCTCGCCTTCAGCTCGAATGTCGATATCGCGGCGCAGCTCAGCACCTTCCAGCGCTCGGGCCTGCCCGTGTCCTATCTGAAAAAGCGCAACGACCTGATGAATGCGGTGACGATCGACGACGTGAAGCGCGCCGCCCAACGCCTGTTCAATCCCGATTCGATGACGGTCGTGGTGGCCGGAAGTCTGGGCGAGGCGGCCCCGGTGTCGAAGGCGAATGTGCCCCGGCGACCGGCGCCAAAGGCTTCCGCGCCTGCGATGGCCGGCAGCCCAGTCCACGGACAGCCGAAGAAGTAGGGGCATCGCCGCCATCATTATGAATTCAAAGTCGCGCTCCAACTTTCCTCCCACGCTTGCGGGG
>PLJH01000043.1 GCA_003139615.1 Alphaproteobacteria bacterium | reverse complement strand
AGCGCGATTTCGTTCGGCGTCTTCTGACGCTCCGCGCCTTCGACGAGCGCAATCATGCGGTCGAGGAACGTGTGTCCCGGTGCTGCCGTGATGCGTACCTTGATCCAGTCGGAGATGACGGTTGTGCCGCCCGTGACGGCCGAGCGGTCGCCGCCCGATTCGCGAATAACGGGCGCAGATTCGCCGGTGATCGCGGCCTCATTGACGGATGCCACGCCTTCGATCACGTCGCCGTCGCTGGGAACCAGATCGCCCGCCTCGACGAGCACGATGTCACCCTGCTTCAAGGCGGTCGCCGGCACGGAGTGCGGTTGCGTCGCGCCTTTCTCAAGCAGTTTGGCGACCGCGTCGGTCTTTGTCTGGCGAAGGGCTGCGGCCTGCGCCTTACCGCGGCCTTCCGCGACGGCTTCGGCAAAGTTCGCGAAATAAACCGTGAACCACAGCCACAGATTGATCTGGAAGGAAAAGCCGTAACCCCCGGCGCCGATCGCGAGATCGCGGAGGAACAGAATGGTCGTCAACGTGGCGACGACTTCCACCACGAACATGACCGGATTGCGGATCATCACGCGCGGATTGAGTTTCCAGAACGCATCGCCGAGTGCAGGCCACAGAATGGCCGGGTCAAGCACCGTCGTTGCCGACATGCGCTTGCGGGTCTTCTCAACGACCGGAGCAGTCTGGATCGTGGCTTCCATAAGCAGGTATCCTCAATAGAGGGTGCCGGCATGCATCGCGAGATTTTCCACGATGGGGCCGAGCGAAAGGGCCGGGAAATAGATGAGGCCACCGACGATCAGGATGACGCCGATCAGGAGGCCGACGAACAATCCGCTGTCGGTCGGGAAGGTACCAGCAGACGGCGGCACGATTTTCTTCATCGCGAGATTTCCCGCGACGGCGAGCATCGGCACGATCATCAGGAAGCGCCCGATGAACATCGCGAAACCCAAGGTCGTGTCGTAGAACATCGTGCCGGCGGTGAGGCCAGCGAACGCGCTGCCATTGTTGCCGGTAGCCGAGACATAGGCGTAGAGAATTTCGCTGAAGCCGTGCGGCCCCGGATTTTCGATGCCCGCCAGCCCTGCCGGCAGCACGACTGCCAGCGCCGTGAAGCCCAGCATCGACATCGGCAGGACGAGGATGGCGAGCATCGCCATCTTGACGTCCTTCGATTCGATTTTCTTGCCGAGATATTCCGGTGTGCGTCCGACCATCAGGCCCGCGATGAACACGGCGAGGATCGCGAACAGCAGCATGCCATAGAGGCCGGAGCCCACGCCGCCGAAAATGATTTCGCCCAGCATGATGTTGGCCATCGGCACCATGCCGGCCAACGGCATCAGGCTGTCATGCCAGGTGTTGATCGCGCCGCAGGACGCATCCGTTGTGATCGTCGTGAAGAGCGCGGAGTTCGCGATTCCGAAGCGGACTTCCTTGCCTTCCATGTTGCCGCCGGGTTGAAACTCATTGGCGACCTGGTCGACATGGAATGCCGCAAAGGCTGGATTTCCGGGCGCTTCGTTCGAATAGACGATCACGACGCCGGCGAGGAACAAGAGGCCCATCACAGCAAAAATTGCCCAGCCCTGGCGCTGATTGCCGACCATGCGGCCGAACAGATTTGTCAGACCCGCTCCCAGCGAGAAGATCAGGATGATCTGCACGAGATTGGTCAACGCGGTCGGATTCTCGAACGGATGCGCCGAATTGGCGTTGAAGAAGCCGCCGCCATTGGTGCCCAGCATCTTGATCACCTCCTGCGAGGCGACCGGGCCCATGGCGATCGTTTGCTTGGCACCTTCCAGCGTCGTGGCGGTCACATAGGCGCTCAGATTCTGCGGCACGCCCTGCCACACGAAGAACAATCCCACGACGATGGAAACCGGCAGCAGGATGTAGAGCGTGCAGCGGGTCATATCGACCCAGAAATTGCCCACGCCTTTGGCCGAGCGGCGCGCAAAGCCGCGCACCAGAGCCACCGCAAGCGCGATACCGGTGGCAGCAGACAGGAAATTGTGCACCGTCAACCCAGCCATTTGCACCAGATAGCTCATGGTTGTTTCGGGCGTATAGGATTGCCAGTTCGTATTCGTGATGAAACTCACGGACGTGTTGAACGCGAGATGTTCGCCCACGGCGGGAAATTTCTGCGGATTGAACGGCAGCACCGCCTGCAGGCGCTGGATGACATACAGGCTCACAAAGCCCGCCATCGAGAAGGCGAGCATGGCGACCGCATAGGTGAGCCAATGCTGGTCTTCTTTTTCGTCGACGCCCGAGAGCGCATAGAACACGCGCTCAACGGGCCACAATATCGGCGACAACCATGTGCGCTCGCCGTTGAAAACGCGCGTCATGTAGCCGCCGACGGGCTTGGTGATGGCGATGATGATTACGCAATAAAGCGCGATCTGGATCCAGCCATTGGTGGTCATAGAAGCGAGCTCCTCAGAACCGCTCGGGGCGGATCAGCGCGTAGACGAGATAGACGAGCAAACCGACGGTGACGATCGCACCCAGTCCGTAATCGATGATCATGGATTTTCCTCAGAGCCGGTCGCAGGCGGCGGCGTAGAGCATTGCGGCGGCCAGAAAAGCGAGGCCGATGGCTATGAACAGAAAGTCGAGCATATAGAAGCTCCATATTTGGAGGACGAACATCGTGAGGAACGCATATAAAAACGAGACCTCCCGCTGCGCCGCATCAATATAAAATCCATATAGAAGACGAACGGATTGGGTCTCGCGCAAAACCGGGGCGGCGCGCGACCCGCAGGGTCATCCGAGGTGAAACATTCGCATGGGAACGCTGACGAGGAGGACCGCGATGTCGATCAGCAGCACGACGGCCAGCGAAGTGCCGAAAACAAGCGCCATTTCGCCCAACACCTTGGAAGGCGCATTTTCACTGGCTTTCCTGGCATCGATCAGTTCCTGCTCGGGCCGGCGCGAATCCGGAAACCAATCCGAACCCTGGCCCGGAAAATATCCATAACTCGGCATCTCGCTTCTCCCGCCGGCTTTTGCGAGAGGCAAGATGGCGAGATGCGCGTATAGATTCGAGCGCTCTTGGGCACTCGTGCCAGATGAAAGCCATATAAGAGAGTTGGAGGATTCGAGAAGGCTCAGTCGTCCGTGACGGTGCCGCACCAACCGGGAAGGAAATTGGCGTCTTTGCTCTTTGCGAGGCGCAGAGCTTCCTTGAGCGCCCGATCGAATTTCCCGACGACGAGTTGGCGCTTGATGCGCCGGCGCAGGAAATCGGCCCAGAGGAATTCGCTGAACGGCGTCGTATCCTTCGAGAAGCCGCCGCGGCGGCGCAATTCGCCGGCGAGGGAGCGGAACGGATCGTCTTTCAAATGGCGGATCGACTTGGGAATGTCTTTGTAGCCCCGTCGTTTTCCTTCCGTGTCGAAGGGATGCATCCAGCCGCGATTGTCGAGAAAAATCCAGAACGCGTCCGGCTCGAGTCTCGAAAGATCGGCCACGACCAAAACCATCACCGCTTCGACTTCCTCTTCCATCAGCGCAAGCGCAAGGTGGTGGTGGTCGATGATGTGAAGCCGCCCCTTCGGTCCGCGCACGACGGGGATCATGTGCCGCCCGAGAAATTCGGCGCCTTTATTTTCCGAGCGCCGGCGCCAGCTTTCCCGCTTGAGCGCCACCTCGCGCATGCCGACTGTTATCTGCGTGGGGCGGAGTTCGATAATTGGAACGGGGTCGATGCGCGGTTCGCGGACTGGGTGCATGGGAGGTATCGGTGCGTTGAAGGGACGGGGCTGTAATCCTATACGCGAATGGGCCTAAGGTCTCGCCTCCTTCCCGGCTGGACACCCGAATGACCCGCGCCGCGCCTCCCGCTACCAATCTTGCAGCGTCCCGTCTGCCGGTGTTTCGCGGCTTTGCCGGCTGGACTCGCGGCGACCTGCCCCGGGACATTGCAGTCGGGCTGACCCTGGCGGCGATCGCGATTCCCGAGCAGATGGCCAATGCCAGACTCGCCGGCTTCACACCGGAAATCGGCCTCTATGCCTTCGCCGCCGCTTCGCTGGCCTTCGCGATCCTGGGCACGAATCGCTTTCTCTCGGCCGGCGCCGACTCCACCATCGCGCCGATATTCGCCGGCAGCCTCGCGCTTTTCGCCGCTGCGGGCTCGGCTCATTACGCAGCGCTCGCCGCAGCCCTCGCGCTTGCCGTTGGGGTGGTTGTGATCGGCGCAGGACTGGCGCGAATGGGCTGGATCGCAAACCTGCTGTCGGAGCCGGTCACGACCGGCTTTCTGGCGGGAATCGCGATTCATATCGCGGCATCGCAATTGCCGGCCTTGCTCGCGCTGCCTGCGGGGGATGGAAACGTCCTGCAGCGGCTGTTTCATCTGGGGACGCAAATCGCGCACGCCAATCCGTTCGCCGTCGCCATCGGTCTTGGCGTTCTGGCCGTGACATTCGCGACCGAAAAACTCGATCCACGCGTTCCCGGTGCGCTGCTCGGTCTCGTCGGGGCGACCGCTGCGGTGATCGGATTGGGACTCGAAAGCCGCGGTGTCGCCGTGTTGGGTATCGTGCCGGGCGGTCTGCCCTACGCATCGATACCGCTGCTCGGTGTGAGCGATCTGCTGCGGATCGGCCCGCTCGGTCTCCTCATTGCGATTGTGGTGATGGTCCAGACATCCGCCACGACGCGGGCCTTTACGCCCACAACCGAAGAGCCCGATATCAATCGCGATTTCATCGGCGTGGGCGCCGGAAGTTTGCTGGCCGGATTCATCGGAGCCTTCCCGGTGAATGCGAGCCCGCCCCGAACGGGCATCGTCTCCGAGGCGCATGGCCGTTCGCAGGCGACCGGGCTTGTGGCAGCAGCGGTGGTCATCGCGCTCGCCGTCTTCGGGCCTGCCCTGATGCGTAATGTTCCCGCCGCGGCGCTCGCCGGCATCCTGCTGTTCGTCGCGCTGCGCATCACGCGGGTTTCGACGATGCGCGCGGTCTTTCAGCAGAGCCTGGGCGAATTTGCGCTGATCGTGGCCACGATTTTCGCCATTACTGTGCTGCCGATACAAACCGGCGTCGCCGTCGGCATCGTGCTCTCGCTTCTGCACGGCGTTTACACGACGACGCGCGCACGCGTTCTCGAGTTTGCGCGCGTTCCGGGAACCTCGATCTGGTGGCCGCCACACAAGGACTTCCAGGGCGAAAAACGCGACGATGTCCGCGTGCTTGCATTCCAGGCACCGCTGTCGTTCCTGAACGCGTATGATTTCCGCCGCGGCGTTCACGCAGCCATTGCCGAGGGCCCGCGAAAACCGACCCTTGTCGTGCTGGAAGCCGGCAGCATCGTCGAAATCGATTACACGGCGGCCCAGGCTCTCGGCCAGATCGTCGAACACTGCCGCGACGCGAGCATCATTCTTGCCGTTGCGCGCCTGGAATCGGTGCGCGCGCAGGACGCCCTGCAGCGTTTCGGCGTCATCGAGAAGCTGGGAGAAAATCGTATCTTCCGCAGCGTGGACGAAGCGATCCGCACATTGGCGCCGGAAAAGTAGGAACGCTCCCGCCGCTTATTTTTCCCGCATGCCGTTGCGTAAGACCGCGCGGATCGGTTCGATGAAATAGTCGAGCGCGGTGTGCGCACCCGTCTGCATCGCGACCTCGACCGGCATGCCAGGAATGATCCGCGCTTCGGGATAGGGCTTCAGCGCCTCGCGATTCACACTGATCAGCGCATTGAAATAGGACTGCTCCGTGTGCGGGTCGGTGATGCGGTCGGGCGAGATTTCGGTGACGGTGCCGAGGATCATGGGCAGTCGCCGTTGTTTGTAGGCGCTCAGATTCACGCGCGCCTGCATTCCGACATAGACGTCGTCGGCGTCTTCGGGTTTCACATGCGCTTCGACTTCCAGCTGATCGTGCTCAGGCACGATCTCGGCGACAGTATCGCCCGGCTTGATCACGGCGCCCTTGGTGTGAGCCTCGAGGTTCATCACTTCGCCCGATACGGGCGCGGTCATGGTCACGCGGTTCAGCGTATCGCGCGCGGCCTGGATGCGGTCCATCAGGTCGAAGTGCTTGCTCTGCACATCGCTCAGATCCTTCAGCACTTCGTCGAGCTGCTGGCTCTTGAGATTGACGATCTGCAGATTGTTCTCGCCGTTGTTGAGATCGACCTGCGAGATTTTCTCGATCAGCTGGCCGCGCTGGCCGGTAAGGTCGGCCGCTTGCCGCTGCAGCGCCAGCAGTTTCGGAACCGGCTCCAGGCCCTTGTTCACCATCGCCTGCACGGAAGTGGTTTCCTGCGCGATGAGGGCGATCTGCGTTTCGAGCGCGGTCTGCTCGTCCTTGAGGCCGGCGATCACGCGCTCGTTCTCGCCTTTGCGGGAAGTGAGCACGCCGATCTGCTGTGTGAGGGAATTCTTGCGGGATGCAAAAGTCTTTTCTTCGACTTTTATCGCCTCATCGACCTTGGGGTCGCTTTGACGCGCGACAAGCTCCGGTGGGAACGTGATTTCCACGTCGCCGTCGCGCTCGGCCTTGAGGCGTGCTTCCTGCGCCGCCAATGCATCCGCCTCGTCCTGCAGCAGTTCGAGATTGACCCGCGCCTGCGTATCGTCGAGGACAAGAAGCGTCTGCCCGGCCTTCACCTGCTGGCCGTCATGGACCAGAATTTCCTTCACGATCCCGCCTTCGAGATGCTGGATCGTCTTGCGATGCGATTCCACCACGACGACTCCCGGCGCCTCCAATGCGCTGTCGAGCGGCGCGAAGGCAGCCCAGCCGAGGAACCCCACGATGAACAGCACCGTGATTGTCGTGCCTGTCGCGACGACGCGACCCGTGCGCAGGAAAGGCAACGCCGCGTCGGCGGCTTTCGATTGCTCACTTTCGGCATAGAGCGAATGCACGATACCGCGCATGCCGCCGAGGGCGCGCCCGAAGAAAGAGCTGCGCACCGATGGATCGCTCATTTGTCGCGTCCCGATTCGCCGGCATTCGCATGCGGCGCCGCCGACATCGGCACGATGTTGACGGGCCCTGCCGGACGCGCCGCGGGGCGCGCGGCCGCCGTATAGCGCTGGATCACTTCCGCGCGCGTGCCGAAATTCTCGACCGAGCCGTCGCGCAGCGCGAGGATCTTGTCGATGGTGGCAAGGATCGCAGGACGATGCGCCACGACAATGGTCGTCACGTTGCGCTTTTTGAGTTCGGCGAGCGTCATGACCAGGGCTTCTTCGCCGGCCGTGTCGAGATTGGAGTTGGGTTCGTCCAGCACCACAAAGCGCGGATCGCCGTAGAGCGCGCGCGCGATGCCGATGCGCTGGCGCTGTCCGCCCGACAGCTTGTGGGCTGCGTCGCCGAGATCGGTGTCGTAGCCGTTGGGAAGCGCCAGGATCATCTCATGCGCGCCCGCGAGCTTGGCCGCCGCCACTACGGCGTCGGGCTCGCCTTGCGTGAGCCGTGCAATATTCTCGCGCACTGTGCCGCCGAACAATTCCACGTCTTGCGGCAGGTAACCGATGTACTTGGTCAACTCGGCGCGTGGCCAGGTATAGATGTCGGCGCCGTCCAGCCGCACGGTGCCGGAGAGGCACGGCCAGGCGCCGCAAAGCAGGCGCACGAGAGTCGATTTGCCGGATGCCGACGGCCCGATGATACCCAGCGACTCGCCCGCCAGGATATCGAAGCTGACATTCGAGACGATCGCCTTTTTCGCGCCCATGATGCCAAAGGTGGCGTGCTCGACCTGGATGCGGCCCTCGGGGGCGGGCAACGCCATGCCCTGGTCGCGCTTGGGGCATTTGACGAGCAGATCGTTCAATCGGGCCCAGGCCAAGCGTACCGCGACGATATTCTTCCATGACGCAACGGTCGCTTCGACCGGCGCGAGCGCGCGTGCTCCAAGAATAGAGGCCGCGATCATCACGCCGCCCGAGGCGTGAAAATCGAGCACGAGCAACGCACCTGTGCCGAGAAGAACGATCTGGATGAACAGGCGAATGCCCTTCGAAATTCCGTTCAGAAGCGTGTCCTTGTCGGATGACGACAACATCACCTGCAGGGACTCGACCCACATATCGCGCCAGCGCGTCACGAAAGTCTGGGACATGCCGATGCCTTCCAGCACGTCGGCATTTCGCAAGCCGTCTTCCGCGAAATTGTGCGCGCGGATCGTCAAGTTGATCGACTTCGAGATCGACCGGCTCGTCAGCCATTGATCGAACACGGTGATCGACGCGAGGAGCGCACCGCCCACCACCACGATCAGGAAGTAAGCCCAATGCAGCAGAAACAGAATGACGAGAAAGAAAAGCAGGAACGGCGCATCCATCAGCGCGCCGAGCGCCGGACTGCCGATGAAATTGCGCACCGTGTCGACGTCGCGCAGGCCTTGCCGGGCCGCCGCACTCGCATTGCGCGCGGAGGTCGTCACCATCGCGCGCAAGACACCCGGTGAGAGAGCCGCAGCAACACGCATTCCGGCGCGGACAAGGAGCCTGAGCCGCAGCGAATCGAGCGCACTGAAGACGCCGACGCCGCCTGCCGCAATGATCGTGAGGAGCAGCAACGTGTCGGTGCTGCGGCTGGACAGCACGCGATCGTAAACCTGCAGCATGTAGAACGAGACGGTGAGCGCGAGAACGCTCATCACGGCGCTGAAACCCATCGCGATCAGGAACAGCCGCGAATTGGACTCGATCGCGGCACGCACCGGGTCGTTTTGAAGGCTCGCTGGCCCTGGCACGCCACTGGAACTCACGGACTAGAACTCCCGTCGATTGCGCAGGATCTGCGCGCGCGCCCCACCTGCTTCGTCTGACAGAAGGAGGGCATGGCCGGGCATCCGGCCGAACTGACGTGCGCTGGAAACGCGCAGACCCGATCTTCGTATAGCAGAGAATTCGTCAATTTCGATGAATTCCGGCCGACTGTCGCGTCCGGAAAGGACTGGCCATCGGCGATGAGCGCTCGAACTTTTGTCGACTCAACACTTTGAATCTATTGGATTTTCTTTCATTCAACAACACGCTGACGATAAGGTCCCCGAATGACGCGCAAGACGGCCGTGAAATCGGCAAATGCCCTTCCCCTTGCGGGGAAAGGCCTGCCGAATCAGTCTTGCGCGCAGCCGATCAGATGAAGCTCCAGTCCGTTGCGTGCGCCTCGAAGGAATTCATGCTGACACCCACGAACGTGATCGTGTCGCCGGAGTCGAGAGTGACGACCGCGTTGCCGTTCACTTGCGTCGTATGCTGTTCGACTGCGGCCACATTGGCGAATTCGGTGTGGCTGAACTCGATCGAGTCGTTCGCCACGTTGAAACCGGTAACGGAATCATTGCCGAACGATCCCGTAAAGACAAACGTGTCCCCATGGGCGCCGGTGGTCGCGATCGATTCGACGTGCGAGCTCGGACCGACGGCCGCAATTGTGAGGTTGTTGGCGTAGCCGATGACCGAGGTCGAACCGTTGGTGTTGTTGTCGACTGTCTCGGCGAGCGTGCCGCTGATGTAGGTATCCGTGAACGAGCCGTAGGCTTGACCCGTGACACCCGTCACATTGACTGTCTCGGTTCCCGTGAGTTCGCTCAGGAGAGCCGTGCCGGCATTAAACTGCGTATAGGTGATGTTGAGGGCAGCGCTGTCGGAGACCGTCAGAGACGTCACATAGGCGTTGGCCTCGAGCACCGTCATCGCGTTGGAAATATCGAGCGCGGTGTCGGAAACAGCGATCGAGAGCGTGGCGTGCGCTTCGTTGCCCAGTCCGCCGAACTCGGTCGCGATGGTTGCCGCCTGCGCCGCAGTTGCGCTTGTCACGTCGATCGTGAAGGTGCTGTTCGAGACGTCTCCCAGCGCCGTCGTTCCACCCTCGAACTGCGCCGCCGTCAGAGACAGCGTAGGCGTGGCGCCTTCGATCCTGATGGTTGTGGGCGCGGTCACGTCATTCAGCGTATCAAGATACGCGACCACGTTTGCCGCGGTGTCGGTGACCGCCACCGAGGTGATATAGCTGTTCGCATTCAATGCCGCCTCGTCTCCAGCGACATCCGATGCGTTGTCGGCGACCGCGATCGAGAGCGTCGGGGTGCCCACGAAAGTGATGCCCTGGAAATCGCTTGCCACGGTCGCAGCCTGCGAGGCCAACGCACCCGTCACATCGATGGCGAAGGACGCGTTCTGGATGGCGCCCAGCGCCAGCAAGCCACCCGCGAAGTTCGCTTCCGACATCGTCAGAACCGGTGTGGCATCGCTGAGCGTAATCGTCGAAAGCGCCTCGACGCCGTCGAGCGTGTCGAGATAGGTCACGACATGGGCCGCGGTGTCGGTCACCGATACGGTGGTGACGTCCAGATTTGTATTGAGCGCCGGCGCGTTGGTTGCAACATGCGCAGCCGTGTCGCTGACCGATATCGAGAGCGTTCCGTCGTCGGAGTTGGACAGGTTCTGAAAGTCGGCCGTCACCGTTGCCGCCTGACCGGCAGTAACGCCGGTCACGTTGACCGCAAACGATCCCCCGATCTTGAGTATGCCGGCCTGGTCGGCCGTAGTCGTAAACTGCGTTTCCGTGAGGGAAATCTGGCCACTTGTCACCGCGATCGACATCACATCGCCGTCGGAGCCGAG
>PLJH01000032.1 GCA_003139615.1 Alphaproteobacteria bacterium | reverse complement strand
AGTTCATGCGCGACAACTGGCTATCGAACCGCATCTTTGAGTCTTACGATCAAATCGTCGATCTCTGCTGCGAAGCTTGGAACCGACTTCGCGATCAACCTTGGCGCATCATGTCCATCGGATTGCGCGACTGGGCTCATGCATGAGCGTCAATGCAGGTTGGTATTAGGTCGCGGTGACAGGCCACAGAGACAGACGGTGCGGCTAGCACGAAATTTAGCGCAGCGTTACCACAGCCATCCACAGCCTAGAAAATCTGCTAGTCGATTCAATGGCTTGCCGGTAGGCGGGACAGATTCCTCGTCCGTTGTCGGTATCACATCCAAAGCAGGGGGAGATCGAATAAAAGTCGACTCGATTAGCACAATGGCTAGCACACTAGCCCACTGATACTGAAATTATACCAGTAAAATCAATAACTTAGAATTTTCTGCATGGGACTTAAAATCCGTTGGGGCGAAAGCCCTGTGCCGGTTCAAGTCCGGCCGCCCGCACCAGCGAAATACGCGTAACTGTGGTCTGTCATCGAGATATTCCGAGCGTACGCCACGCTCTCATGCCTCATCATCAAATTTCATATGCGGCCAAACTAGTGGCGTGCCGGATAAGATCGGGCGAGATGTTTACCCGAGGATCGTCCATGATCGTAACCCGCCTTTTTGCCGTTGCAGCTTTTACAAGCGCTCTGGCTGCTACCATCGCATCGGCTCAAACAACCGTCCCACTCGCCCAGTTCAACAGCATCGAACTTCGCGGGGGCGGGCATGTGGTTTTGCGGCATGGCGCGCAGCAGAAAGTGACGATCGTTCAGGGCAGTACAAAATATACGAAGTTCGAGATGGAGGACGCGGGCAAGCTTGTCATCGATGCGTGCAACTCCGATTGTCCGATGCAATATGATCTGGAAATCGAGATCGTGACGCCTGACGTCCACGCGGTGGCGATCTCCGGCGGCGGCAGGATCGAAAGCGCGCCGGGATTTCCCGCGCAAGGCGCGATCACGGCAGCGGTCAATGGCGGCGGGCATATCGATTTGCGCAATGTGGCCGCGGAGAACGGCACGGCTGCGGTCGATGGCGGCGGGCATATCGAGATCAAGGCCAGCTTGCATCTCACCGCCGCGGTGAACGGCGGCGGCAATATTCGTTATGTCGGCAACCCGCAGGTGACGACCGCCATCGATGGCGGCGGCTCCGTGCAGCGCGAAGGCGGCTGACGCTTCTTTTCCACGAACTCGCTACGAAGCAAAATGATCGGCGACGATCTGCGCGATCGCCATGGTCACGCGCTTGCCTGTCGGGATATGCAGGAATTCGTTGGGGCCGTGTGCGTTGGAATGCGGACCCAGCACGCCCGTCACGACGAATTGCGTCTTCGGGAATTTCTCGCCCAGCATCGCCATGAACGGAATGCTGCCGCCTTCGCCCATAAAGGCGGGCGGCGCGCCGAAGGCCGTTTGCGACGCGCGCTCGACGGACTTTTCGAGCCAGGGCGCGAGCGCCGGCGCGTTCCAGCCCGTCATGGCGCGCTCGGCATCGAACGTCACTTTCGCGTTGTAGGGCGGCGAGGCCTCAAGCACCTCTTTCATCACCGGCCCCGCCTTCTCGCCGTCGAGCGTAGGCGGCAGGCGCAGATTCAGCTTGGCCGTCGTGTAGGGCAGCATGACGGCGCCTGCATTCTGTGGCGCGGGCAACCCCTCGATTCCGGTCACCGACAATTGCGGCCGCCAGGTCCGGTTCAGCACAAGCTCGGCGAGATCGTGTGCCACGGGCTCCACGCCTTTTGCGAATGGAAACTTGGAATAGATCTCGCTGCCCAAAACCTGCGCCGCCTGTTTTGCCTGCTGCATGCGTTGCTCGGGAATCTTCGAATAAAGTTCCTTCGGCTTGATCGTGCCGGTCGCGGGATCTTCGAGACGCGCAATCACCTGGTTCAGAATCCGAAAGCTCGACGGCACGATGCCGGACGCGTCGCCCGAATGAACGCCCTCTTCGAGCACGCGCACGGTAAGGCTGCCGATGGCGGTGCCGCGCAAGGAGGTGGTCAGCCACATCCGCTCGTAATCGCCGCAACCGGAATCGAGGCACACAACAAGCGACGGCTCGCCGATGCGCGCTGCCAGGTGATCGACATAGAAGGGCAGGTCGAAGCTGCCCGATTCCTCGCACGCTTCGATGAGGATCACGCAGCGCGCGTGCGGCACGCCCTGATCGCGCAGCGCGAGAAGCGCGGAAAGCGCGCCGAACATCGCATAGCCGTCGTCCGCGCCGCCGCGCCCGAACAATTTGTCGCCGTCGCGCACAGGCATCCAAGGGCCCAGGCCTTCCGCCCAGCCCACCATCTCCGGCTGCTTGTCGAGATGGCCGTAAAGCAGAACGGTCTTCGGTCCCTGTCCGGGGATTTCGATGAAGATCAGGGGGGTGCGGTCTGCGAGTTGCACGACTTCGAGCGCGGCGCCGTCGATCGCTTTGATCTTGTCGCGCGCCCAGGCCTCGAACAGCTTGACCGCATCGCGCATATAGCCATGGGCAGCCCAATCCGGATCGAAGGCCGGGGATTTGTTGGGGATGCGGATATATTCGGTAAGCGTGGGCACCACCGCATCGTCCCAGATCTGGCCCGTAAAGGATTTGAGTTTTGCGCTGTCCATGGCGTGGTCCTGCTTGCTGAGCGTTACGGCCGGCGATGGATGCGGCCGTTCTTCATCACGAATGTCACGTTCTTCACCGCGGCGATATCCTGCACCGGATCGCCGGTCACTGCGATCACATCCGCGAGGAAATTCTCTCGTATTTCGCCCAAATCCTGCTTGCCCAGGATTTTGGCGTTGATCGAGGTTGCAGCCAGCAGCACCTGCGCGGGCGTTAGCCCGAGCCGCACCATCCAGGCAAGCTCGCGCTGGTTCGTGCCGTGCGCGAACACGCCCACATCGCTGCCGCAGCCGATCGTCACGCCGTGTTTCAATGCGGTGCAAAAGCCCTGTTCGGCAAGGCGCATTTGCGCGGTAGGCTCGGTTTTGCCTTCGACGTACCCGAAGAAATATTCGCCGATCGCTTCCGGCGCCGTCAGCGTGGGCAGGAACGCGACGCCGTTCTTCGCCATCAGCGCGAAGGTCGCATCCGAGCCGCCATAGCCGTGCTCGATGGTGTCGACCCCCGCCACGACCGCGCGTCGCATGCCTTCGTCGCTTGCGGCGTGGGCGGAGACGGGGCGTCCCGTATCGTGCGCCGTATCGACCAGCGCACGCAGTTCGTCTTCGGAGAAAGTCGGCCGCGTTTCGCCGTTCGGTCCCGTGCGGTAATCGGCATAGACCTTGATCCAATCCGCGCCGTGGCTCGCCTGATGGCGCACCGCACGCACGATTTCCTCGATGCCGCTCGCTTCTTCCGCGCCCTGCGGCGGGCAGCAATCGGGCCGGTAGTTGCGTGCGGCGGGCCCATAACTTCCCGTCGCCACGATCGCGCGCCCGGCGACGAACAGGCGCGGGCCCTCAATCATGCCCTCATCGATCGCGCGCTTGAGCGCGACATCGGCATAGCCCGCGCCTTCGGTGCCCAGATCGCGCAGGGTGGTGAAGCCTGCCTGCAGCGTGTCGCGCGCATGCGTGACCGCGCGCACGGTGCGATAGGCTTCGGATTCCTTCAGCACCTGGTCGTCCCAGGAGGTTCGATTGTAGGGATGCAGGAACAGATGAGAGTGCAGGTCCATCAATCCGGGCAAAAGCGTCCGGCCCGGCAGTTCGATGCGCTCGGCATCCGGTGGCGCGTCGATGCGATCCGCAGGACCCGCAGCTGTAATGCGATTGCCTGCGACCAACACCGCCCAACGCGTACGGAGTGCATCTTCGCTTGCAGTCCAGACGCGTTCGGGAAGCAGCAGAATGGGTTTCGTGTCGGGCATGGCGGCCGCGAGAAGTGGCGGCCGGACCCTAGAGCAAATCGCGGCGCGAATACACGGTCATCTCAGTTTACGAACTTCCTGCGCCAGAGCACGCCAGACTTTTTCGTTTTTCTGCCAGTTCCAATGCGCCGCGGGGGACGGCGATGGGAGTATCCACACTTCCGTTTGGCCGATTGTGATGGATTGGCGGCCGAAATCGGCGCCGGAACCTGCAAGCTTGCGTCCGCCCGTGAGGCTCGTGAAGGCGAGGATTCTGGGTTTGTATTTCCCGATGCGCGCGCGCAGGTCGGCGATCGCGTCTTTCCCGAGGCTGCCGCGCGGCAATTGGCTGTCCATGCCCGACACGTGTTTCGCGATATCCGTCAGACCGATCCGATAGGTGAGCAGCGTCTCGTATTCGGAAGGCTGAAGCAGTCGCGGCGTCAGACCGGCGTCGTGGAGCGCCCGCCAGAATTTGTTTTGCGGATGCGCGTAATATTGTTTTCGCTGGGCCGAGACGGCGCCGGGCGCCGTGCCGCAGAACACGACATCCAGTCCGGGCGCGAGCAGATCGGGAAGAACGGGCGCGTTTTTCTTTTTCATGCCGGCGAATTTGGCGACGATGCGCCGCGAATACCAGCCTGGAGCGTTTTCGGATCGAATCACAAAATCTCACCATGGCCGGGCTTGACCCGGCCACCCAGCGGCCGCGCGTCGGCGCGGCCAATGACTCCCTGCGCTCGCGGACGCTCGCTTGCTGGGTGACCGGCTCGGAGGCCGGTCATGGTGAGGAGTTTGCGTCAACTCAATCCGAAAATGCTCTAATGAAAATCCCGCGATTTGGGCAGGATGCGGACATTGCGCGGGTGGCCGCCGCGGGTAGGCCGTTCGGGGCCGGCGGGATGGGCGACAGCATCTGCGCGAGAGAGTTGTGGGCGCACTTTGTCTTCCGAGAGCTGGTCGAGTTCCCGCGTGCGATCGCTGAGTTGCTCGGCCACCAGATGGACCACGCCTTCCGGACTCTTCTGCACGCGGCCTTTCACCAGCAGCAGCCGCGAGCCCATCACCTCCTTGCGGAAGCGCTCCATCAGCTTGGGCCAGACGACGACATTGGCGATGCCGGTCTCGTCGCTGAGGGTGATGAACACGACACCTTTGGCGCCCGGCATCTGGCGCACCAGCACGATGCCCGCGCAGCTTGCGGCTGCGCCGTCTTTGGCATCCGTAATTTCCGCGCAAGAGGACACTCGTTCGCTCTGGAACAATTCGCGCAGGAACTGCATCGGATAGCCTTTGAGCGAAAGCCGCAACGTACGGTAGTCGGCCAGCACGTGCTCGCTGAGCGGCATCGTGGGCAAAGGCGCCGTGGTTTCGGAGGGCAGTTCCTCCGCGTCGCGCACAGCGAAGAGCGGCAAGGGCGTATCGTCGGCCAGGCGGCGCACAGCCCACAGCGCCTCGCGCCGGTCCCGACCCAACGAGCGGAAGCAATCCGCCTCGGCCAACGCCATCAAGGCGCGCCTGGGCAGCTTCGCGCGGCGTGCGAGATCCGCGATCTCGCCAAGCCCACGCACCCGCGCCATGATCAGCGTTGCGGCCCATTCTTCCCGGAAGCCGTCCATCTGACGGAAGCCGAGACGCAGTGCGAGTGCGCCATCGTCGCGCGGCTCCAATGTGTTGTCCCATTTGCTGAAGCTCACATCGATAGGGCGCACTTCGACGTGGTGCTCGCGCGCATCGCGCACGATCTCGGCCGGCGCATAAAAACCCATCGGTTGCGAATTGAGCAGCGCGCAGCCGAAAGCGGCGGGATGATGCTTCTTGATCCATGCGGAGACATACACAAGCTGCGCAAAACTCGCGGCATGGCTTTCCGGAAAGCCATAGGTGCCGAAACCTTCGATCTGCTTGAAGCAGCGCTCGGCGAAATCACGCTCATAACCACGCGCCACCATGTTGCCGATCATCTTGTCGCCGAACGTGTGGATCGTACCCATGTGCCGGAACGTCGCCATCGCACGGCGCAACCCGTTCGCTTCGTCGGGCGTGAATTTCGCAGCGACGATGGCAAGCTTCATCGCCTGCTCCTGGAACAGCGGTACGCCGTTCGTCTTGCCAAGAACCTTGACCAGTTCGTCGGCAGGTCCGTGCTCGGGCGAAGGCGAGGGATATTCCACTTTCTCCACACCGTTCCGGCGGCGCAGATAGGGATGCACCATGTCGCCCTGAATGGGGCCGGGCCGCACGATCGCGACTTCGATGACGAGATCGTAGAATTCCCGAGGTCTCAGGCGCGGCAACATATTCATCTGGGCCCGACTTTCGACCTGGAATACGCCGATGGCGTCGCCGGCGCACAGCATGTCGTAAACCACGGGATCTTCGCGTGGCACGGTCGCGAGATTGAGATCGACATCGCTATGCTCCTTCATCAACTCGAATGCCTTGCGGATGCAGGTGAGCATCCCGAGCGCCAGCACATCGACCTTCATGATGCGAAGGCGATCGATATCATCCTTGTCCCACTCAATAAAAGTGCGGTCGTCCATTGCGGCGTTGCCGATGGGCACGATCTCGTCCAGCCGGTCGCGCGTGAGCACGAAGCCGCCGACATGCTGCGAGAGATGGCGCGGGAAGCCGACCAACTCGTTTGCAAAGCCCACCGCGCGCGCGATCAACGCATTGGCGGGGTCGCGATCGCCCTGCTTGATTTCGCGATCCTTGAGGCCTTCGCCCCAACTCCCCCACACGGTGCCGGCAAGTGCTGCCGTCGTGTCCTCTGTCAGCCCGAACGCCTTGCCCACTTCGCGAATGGCGCTGCGCGGGCGATAGCAGATAACGGTTGCGGTGATCGCGGCATGTTCGCGGCCGTAACGCCGGAACACTTCCTGCATCACCTCTTCGCGCCGTTCATGCTCGAAGTCGACATCGATGTCGGGCGGTTCCCTACGCTCTGCGGAGATGAATCGCTCAAACAGAAGATCGATCTTGTGCGGATCGACGGCCGTGATGCCGAGTGCATAGCAGACGGCGGAATTGGCGGCCGAGCCCCGGCCCTGGCACAGAATATTTCGCTCATTGGCGATGCCTACGATATCGCGCACGGTGAGGAAATAGGGCGCGTAGTCGAGTCTCTCGATCAGCGCGAGCTCTTTTTCGAGCGTCTCGTGCACCGTGTCGGGAATACCTCCGGGGTAGCGTTGGGCGGCCCCCACCCAGGTCAGATCGATCAGATGCTGCTGGGGCGTCTTGCCTTTCGGCACTGGCTCGTCGGGATAATTGTATTTGAGCTGGTCGAGCGAAAACGCGATGCGATCGGCGAAGCGGATCGTCTCTGCGATTGCATCGGGGGCATCGTGGAAAAGCCGCGCCATTTCGTCGGCAGGTTTCAGGTGCCGCTCGGCATTGGCTTCCAGCAGGCGGCCCGCCGTATCGAGCGTCACATGTTCGCGGATGCAGGAAATGACATCCTGCAACTCGCGCCGTTCGGGCGCATGATAGAGCACGTCGTTGATGGCAAGGAGCGGTATGCAGGCTTCGCGTGCAATACGCTGCAGCTTGCGCAGACGCCGCCTGTCATCACCATGATAAAGCATCGCGGCTGCAAGCCAGACACGGCCGCGCGCGATCTGGGTCAGCTTTTCGAGACTGCGTTTCGTTTCATCGCCGATGCGCTGCGGCGGCAGGACGGCGAGCAGAAGCCCTTCCTGCCGTTTGGCGAGACCGTCGAAGTCAAGATCGCACATGCCTTTCTCGGCGCGCAGCTTTCCTTCCGAGATCAAGCGGCAGAGCCGACCATAGGCTTCGCGATCCGTGGGATAGGCGAGGATGTCGGGCGTGCCGTCCCGGAACACGAGCCGCGCGCCCACAAGCAGTTTCGGTTTCGGGTCAGACAATTGTTCGATCGCATCATAAGCACGCACGACACCGGCGACACTGTTGCGATCCGCGATGCCGATGGCTTTCAGCCCCAGCGTTGTTGCTGCCTCTACGAGTTCGTGCGGATGCGATGCGCCACGCAAAAACGAAAAATTCGTCGTCACGGCCAGCTCGGCATAAGCGGTCATCGGCCGCTCTCCGCAGTCGTCTGATTCCTGCGGGAATGCAAAGAAGATAAGATGCACCACGGAGCCACGGAGAGAAAGGGAGAAGAAAATGGGAGAAATGGCTTGCGCGCGAAGGCGCGCAGAAAATTCTTCTCCGTGTCCTCCCGATTCTCTGTGCCTCCGTGGTGAATCTTCTTTGTACTCATGCGAACACGCCATGCATGAACCACCGCGGGGCGGAGGTTTCGCGGTTGTAGAGTCCGTCGCGGTAGAGCCAGAAGCGGCGGCCCTGTTCGTCTTCGATGCGGAAATAATCGCGTGTGGGCATTGAGTCCTGCATGCGCCACCATTCCATCGCGATGCGCTCCGGCCCTTCGGCGAGCGAAACCGCATGCAGCACGCGCCGCCAGCGGAAGCGCAAAGGCGGGCCGTCGGGAATTTCGGCCATCACTTCGATGGGCTCAGGCTTCGCGAACAGGCGCAAAGGCCGGCGCGGGGCCTCGGCCGGCGCGCGCATGGCGGTCCATGTCAGTTTCGAAGGCGCGGAATATTGCGCCGGCAGCGCCACGGAGGCGGCCTCGGGAATATGCGTGTCCTGCGGCTGGAAGCGCAGCACCCGCGTCGCGCCGAAGCGCGCCGAAAGGCGGTCGATCAGAAAATCGATCTCCTTTTTTTCGTTTTCCCGGCTGTCGAAACTCGTCGCTTGCGGATTGAGCGGTTCGGTGGTGATGGCCGAAAGCCGGATCAGGTCGAAGCCGAAACCGGGATCGAGCGGATTGGCGAGCGCATCGAGCTTTTCATGGAACAGGCGCGCTGCAATCGCAGGGTCGCGCGTAGGCCGTGCCATGGCGATGGCGATGCGGCGCATCTGTCCGTCGGCGCGAAAGAAGGCGGCTTCGAGCTGCCGCGCGCCTTCGCCGCGTTTCTCCAGCAAGCCGGCGATGCTTTCCGCCAGCGCGTGAATCGTGTCTGCCACCACATCATCGGTGACGACAGGTTCTGCGAAGCGCCGCTCAGTCATGCAATCGGGCAGGGGGTGGCGCGGCGAGATCGGCTCGTCTTCCCGGCCCAACGTGCGGTCGAGTTGGGTCACGAATGCGCCGCCGAAACGGGACGCGAGTTCGTGACGCGCGCGCGCCGCCACGGCGCCGATGGTTTTGAGCCCGGCGCGGTGCAGGCCATACACAATCGCCGGGTCCACCATCAGACCTGCAACCCGCAGCGGCGCCACGCTTTGCGCATCGCAGCCGGGCTCGACGATCGTGCCATCGGCATAGGCGGCGAGCGCGCGCGCAGCGGCGCCTGTGCCTGCCAGCGCAAGCCGAATGGAAAAACCTTGGTTCGCAATTGCCCGGCGCACGGTTTCCAGCATCGCGCGTTCGCCGCCGAACAGATGCGTCGTGCCCGTCACGTCGAAGAAAAGCCCGTGCGGCGCATCGAGTGCGACGAGCGGCGAAAAGCGTTCGCACCAGTCGGCGATGCGTTCGAGAAGCTTCCTGTCCGCCGCTTCGTCGGCTGCGATCACGTCAAGCGCAGGAATCATCGCGCGTGCATCGGCGAGCGCCATGCCGGGCGAAAGTCCCAGTTTCGCAGCCTGTGCATCCACGGCAGACAGGCGCAACGCGTTGTCCACCTTGGCGGCGAGAACGAGCGGGTTCTTATCTCCCGAAGGCTGCGCGCGCTGTAGCCGATCCGTCGGCAGGCGCGGCAGCCATAACGCGAGGATGCGCCGCCGGACGGTAGACGCGGTCATCGCAATTCCACTCCATCACCCATTGCCCTGTCGTTCCGTGCCGGTTGCGCACAAGGCTCGCGTCGAACACCGGTGTTCCCCAATTCTCTTGGCCCCAATCCTCCTGGCCGCCTTGCGACCTCGCGGCGCGTATAAGCCAGCGCGTTTCGGCAGCACTCGGCCAGGGCTCGGCGCCCGGCCGCAGCAGAATGGCGGTCACGTTGTTGCGCGCGGCCGCGAGCGTGAGCCGGCGGCTTGTCACGAGATCGAACAGTTTCGGTTCGCCCCAGGGTTCGACCACAACTGCGCCGAGACTCGCGGTGGCGAGGCCTTCGGCTGTTGCGCGCAACACGTCCGTCGCATTGGCCGCGTGCACCATCAGCACATGCGCAGGATCGAGACCGAGTTCGGCGAGACCCACGCCATGAGGCTCGCCTTCTTCGAGGGCTGCAAAATCCTGCCGGACCCACAACAGCCAGCGCCTCTTGCCCGCCATGCGTGCGGCCAGGGTCAGCGCAAAGCCCGTCGCGGCCGGCTCATGGCTCGCTTCGGCCGCGTACACTTCGTGCAATGCACCCTGCCGCAAGCCGCCTTTGAGGCAGGCATCCGCGGGTCCGTGGCCCAAAGGCACGAGTGAGGTTGCGCGCGCCTCACCGGGACGATCCAGGGCGGCGCGCAAGGCAACCAGTTTGAACGCCGTTTCAACCATGAATGTGCCATTTGTTCTTGTCGTGTGTGCGCGCGCCAGCCTCAAGCCAGCGGTTGCGCCGTTTGCCCGGCCAACGAAACAGGTCGGTTGATCGCCTTTTCAGGAAGTACGCGTTTCATGCACAGCGCCGCCAGTGGGCATTCGCTGCAATGTGCGATGCCATGGGTGCAGATCTGCCGGCCGAGATATTTCAGCAGCCAATGCAGCTCGTACAAATCGTCCGTATCGAAACCGTCTGCTGCTGCCATCGCTGCATCGGAGACGTCTTCACCGTCGGCTTTCGTGCCTGCAAAACCGAATCGCTGCAGCACGCGCAGCACATGCGTGTCGACGACGAAAATGCGGCGGCGCAACGTGCTGAAATTCAACACCGCGGCTGCAACCTTGTGGCCGACGCCAGGCAAGCCTACCAGCCAGCGCATCGCGAGATCGACAGGCCAGTCGCACAGAAAATCGAGTGAGATCGCGCCCTGCTGCGCTTTGATCATGCGTAACGCCGCGCGCAAATGCAGCGCTTTGGTCTCGGCAAACTCGACGTCGGAAATCACGGCCTCGATCTCTTCAACCGGCGCCGCAGCAAGGTCATCGATATCGGGATATCGCATGACCAGCCGCTCGAACGCCGCGGAAGAAATCTCGTCATAGGTCCGGCTGCCGATCGACGCTTTGACCAGTTGGCTGATCGGGTCATGCCGCAGCGCATCGAAGACCGGTCCGAAGCGGTCCCGAAGACGGTCGCGGACGAAAACGAGGTCGGCCGATTGGCCGAAAGCGAGGGCCGTTTGCATGAAACCATAAAAGAACAAATCAAGAACATATGCAAGCCCTTTTTGCAGCACGTATGAATTTATGGCGCACGATGCCTGGCGGTGCACATGTCCTGTCGGTTCGGGCGGACCCATCCATTCGTTTGTTGCTTTGCCCGTGCGTTTGCAAGGATGTGCCGCCGAAATGCCGGCACAATGAACGGCTTGGACGTGCCTTGACGCCGTCTCGCGCAAACGGATATCAGCGCCAGCGCCGGGTTCCTGATAGGGTGAAACGGCTCGCGCGTTTCCGCGAGATCTCGCGTATTTTTCCGCCAGCGATCGGTCGTCATGCAAAACAAGAAAAAGCTGAGCCTCTATATCCCGCAGCCGGAGCAACGGCCCGGCGACATCCCCGATTTCAGCAAGATCGTCATTCCTCCTCCCGGAAATGTGCCGCGTCCGGACAGCGCCGTGGCGGCGCACGATATCAGGGACATTGCATTCAAGCTGATCCGCGTCCTCGACAATGACGGCAAAGCGGTGGGGCCGTGGAATCCGCGGCTCGATCCGGAGACGCTGAAGCGCGGGCTGCGCCTCATGATGCTCACGCGTGCCTATGACGACCGCATGTATCGCGCGCAACGGCAGGGCAAGACATCGTTCTACATGAAGTGTACGGGTGAGGAGGCGGTTTCCATCGCGCCTGCGCTCGCGCTCGATCCGGGCGATATGTGCTTTCCGAGCTATCGCCAGCAGGGGCTGCTGCTCACGCGCGGCTATCCGATGGTCGATATGATGTGCCAGGTCTATTCGAATGTGCGCGATCCGCTGAAGGGCCGGCAATTGCCCATCATGTATTCCAGCAAGGCGCATGGCTTCTTCACGATCTCCGGCAATCTCGGCACGCAATTCAGCCAAGCGGTCGGATGGGCCATGGCGTCGGCCTACAAAGGCGACGACCGCATCGCGGCTACCTGGATCGGTGAAGGCACGACCGCAGAAGGCGATTTCCACCAGGGGCTCAATTTCGCGTCGGTCTATCGCGCGCCGGTGATCCTCAATGTCGTCAACAATCAATGGGCAATTTCCAGCTTTCAGGGCATCGCCGGCGGCGAGCAGGCGACATTCGCCGCGCGCGGCATCGGTTATGGCGTGCCGGGATTGCGCGTCGACGGCAACGATTTCCTCGCGGTTTTCGCAGTGACGCAATGGGCGGCGGAGCGTGCGCGCAACAATCTCGGCGCCACGCTGATCGAACACTACACCTATCGCGCCGAAGGCCACTCCACGAGCGACGATCCAAGCCGCTATCGGCCCATGGATGAAGCGAAAAACTGGCCGCTGGGCGATCCCATCGTGCGCCTCAAGACGCATTTGATCGCGATCGGTGCGTGGTCGGAAGCGGAGCATGAAAAACAGCAGAAAGACGTGATCGAAGACGTGCGCGCTGCCAACAAAGAAGCGGAGAGCTACGGTACGCTCGGCACCAATCCGCCCAGCGTCAAAACCATGTTCGAGGACGTGTATAAGGAAATGCCCTGGCATTTGCGGCGCCAGCGCCAGGAATTGGGCGTCTGATCATGGCCACGATGAATATGATCCAGGCGATCAACTCCGCCATGGCTGTGATGCTGGAGCGAGACCCCAATGTGCTCGTGTTCGGCGAAGACGTCGGCTATTTCGGAGGCGTGTTCCGCGCCACCGAAGGACTGCAGAAGAAATTCGGCATCACGCGCTGCTTCGACACGCCCATCGGCGAAGGCGGCATCATCGCAGCGGCGATCGGCATGGGCGCTTACGGTCTGAGACCTGTCGTCGAAATCCAGTTCGCCGATTACATCTATCCCGGCTACGACCAGATCGTGTCGGAAGCGGCGCGGCTGCGCTATCGTTCGGCCGGAGATTTCTGGTGCCCGATTACCGTGCGCACGCCCTATGGTGGAGGCATCTTCGGTGGGCAAACGCACAGCCAGAGTCCCGAAGCGCTGTTCACGCATGTTGCCGGAATAAAAACCGTGATTCCCTCCACGCCCTATGATGCGAAGGGACTCCTGATCAGTGCGATCGAGGATGAAGATCCGGTGATTTTCCTCGAACCCAAGCGAATCTATAACGGCCCGTTCGACGGCCATCATGAACGACCGGTGTCGCCCTGGGCGCAACATCCGGCCAGCGAGGTGCCGGAGGGTTACTACACAGTTCCCCTGGGCAAAGCGGCCATTGCTCGCGAAGGCAGCGACCTCACGGTGCTCGCTTACGGTACGATGGTGCATGTGGCGTTGGCCGCGGCCGCCGATGCCGGCGTCGATGCCGAAGTGATCGATCTGCGCACAATGCTCCCGCTCGATATCGATGCCATCGTGAAATCGGTCGAGAAAACGGGTCGTTGCGTGATCGTACATGAGGCGACGCGCACCAGCGGTTTCGGCGCGGAACTCACCGCGCTCGTGCAGGAATATTGCTTCTATCATCTCGAAGCGCCCATCGAACGCGTCGCTGGTTGGGACACGCCCTATCCGCACGCTTTCGAATGGCAGTATTTTCCGGGACCGGGTCGGGTTGCCGACGCCATGCGCCGTGCGATGGGGAAATAGGATGGGCCGTTACATCTTCAAACTTCCCGATGTGGGTGAAGGCACCGCCGAGGCCGAGATTGTCGCGTGGCATGTCAAGGTCGGCGACAACATCGAAGAAGACGCGCAACTCGTCGATGTGATGACCGACAAGGCGACGGTCGAGATGACGTCGCCGGTGTCCGGCAGGATCGTGTCGCTTCACGGCGAGCCGGGCGCGATGGCGCCCGTCGGTGCGCCGTTGGTCGAGTTCGAAGTGGAAGGCGCAGGAAATAGTGCCGGCCACAAGGCGCACACTGCCGCGGCGGTAAAGCCTGCAGCAGTCGAGACGGCGGCGCCCCCTCAACCCACACTTTCTCCGGAAAGGAGAGAAGGGAAAAATAAAGCGGAGGCTCCAAAGCCGGCGCCTGCGCCGAAGGTTGCAGTTCCCGTCGCGCGTGTTTCCGATGCGAAGCCGCTCGCGTCCCCGGCTGTGCGGCAGCGCGCGGATGAGCTTGGCATCAAACTGCAATTCGTCCCGGGCTCGGGACCTGCAGGGCGTATCAGCCACGCAGATCTTGATGCTTATGTTGCGTCCGGTTCGCGCGGCAGTTCCGCGCGCTCATCCTACGCGCAACGCGACGGTGTCGAAGAGATCAAGGTGATCGGCCTGCGGCGCAAGATTGCCGAGAAGATGCAGGAATCGAAGCGTCACATTCCCCATTTCGCTTATGTCGAGGAAATCGACATGACGGAGTTGGAAAGCCTGCGCGCGCATCTGAACGCCACGAAATCCGCCGACAAGCCGAAGCTCAGCCTCCTGCCATTCCTGATGCGTGGGCTGGTGCAGATCCTTCCCAACTGGCCGCAAATCAATGCGCATTTCGACGACGAAGCCGGTGTCGTGCACCGCTATGCGCCGGTCCATATCGGTATTGCAACGCAGACAGCGAATGGCTTGATCGTGCCCGTTGTGCGTCACGCGGAAGCGCGCGATGTCTGGGAGAGCGCGACCGAGGTCGCGCGCATCGCGCAACTCACGCGCGACGGCAAGGCTTCGCGCGAGGAGCTATCCGGTTCGACGATCACCATCACGAGCCTCGGCGCCCTGGGCGGTGTTGTTACAACGCCGGTTATCAATCGTCCGGAAGTCGCGATCATCGGTCCCAATGCAATCATCGAACGGCCGGTCGTGCGGAATGGCCGGATCGTCGTGCGCAAGATGATGAATCTGTCGTCGTCCTTCGACCATCGCGTGGTTGACGGCTACGACGCCGCCGAATTCATTCAGCGTCTCAAGAGCCTGCTGGAACATCCGGCCACTCTTTTCATGGATTGACCGATGGCCGAGATCATCCACACCAAAGTCCTCGTCGTCGGCGGCGGGCCGGGCGGCTATGTCGCCGCGATCCGCGCAGGCCAGCTCGGTCTCGAAACCGTTCTCGTCGAAAACGACAAGCTTGGCGGCACGTGCCTGATCCGCGGCTGCATCCCGTCCAAGGCAATCATCCACGTGGCCGAAGAGTTCGAGACGATGGCGCGTGCGGCTGCGAAGCCGCGTCACGGCATTTCACTGAAGACCGCGCCCGCCATCGACATGGCGGAGACCGTGCGCTGGAAGGAAACGATTGTCGGTAAGCTCAACAGCGGCGTCACAGCGCTTCTCAAGCGCGCCAAAGTGCGGGTCGTGAATGGTTGGGCGAATTTTTCCGATGCAAAGACCTGCAGCGTCACGTCCGCAGCCGGAGAACCGCTTACGATACATGCCGAGCACGTGATCCTCGCCAATGGTTCGTTGCCTGTCGAATTGCCGTTCCTGCCCTTCGGTGGCCCTGTGATCTCGTCTACCGAAGCGTTGTCTCTCGACGCGTTGCCGAAAAAGCTGGTCGTCGTCGGCGCCGGCTATATCGGGCTCGAACTGGGAATCGCGTTCAGCAAGCTCGGCTCGGAGGTGACCATCGTGGAAGCGCTGGGTCAGGTTCTCCCGCTTTATGACGCGCCGCTTGTCGAGCCTGTGCGCAAATGGCTGGAGCGGCATGGCGTCGTCCTGCACCTCAACGCGAAGGCGAAAGGATTGGCGAGCGGCAAAGGTGGTACGGCGCTCGCGGTCGAAACCAGGGACGGCGAGACGCTGCAACTGTCAGCCGACAAGATCCTCGTCACGGTCGGGCGCAAGCCCAATACGGAAGGCTGGGGCATCGAGAACATGGCCGTCGATATGGCAGGGCGGTTCGTCAAGATCGACGACCAGTGCCGCACCTCGATGAAGAATGTCTGGGCGGTCGGGGATCTCGTCGGCGAGCCGATGCTCGAACACAAAGCCGCCAAGCAAGGGGAGATGGTGGCGGAGATCATCGCCGGCGAGAAGCGTCGCTTCAATCCGGTGTCGATTGCTGCCGTTTGCTTCACCGAGCCTGAGGTTGTCAGCGCGGGCCTGTTGCCGACGGATGCGGCGGCCAAGTCCGTCAAAACCATCACGGCGATGTTTCCATTTTCCGCCAATGGCCGTGCGCTCAGCATGGATTCGGGCGACGAGGGCGGTTTCGTGCGCGTGCTGGCACGCGAAGACGATCACCGTATCCTGGGTATCCAGGCGGTGGGCGCGCATGTCTCGGAACTGTCGGCGGAATTCGCGCTTGCGCTGGAAATGGGCGCGCTGCTCGAAGACATTGCCGGCACCATCCACGTCCACCCGACGCTCAGTGAGGCCTTCCATGAAGCGTCGTTGCGTGCGCTGGGTCACGCGATCCACATCTAGGCGATGTGACGGTTGGCTCGACGCGCATTCGAAACAGGCCTATTCCCCGGCACGGCCACGCGAACTTTGCCCGGACATGTCGACACCGATAGACGGCCTGCCGATACCCCTGCGCTACTGGGCGATCGCGACGATCACCCTGGGCGTCGCAATGGCGGTGATGGACAGCGCCATTGCAAATGTCGCGCTGCCCACCATCGCGCGCGACCTGCATACCAATTCCGCATTCTCCATCTGGATCGTCAACGGTTATCAGCTCGCCATCATGATCTCGCTGCTGCCGTTGTCTTCGTTAGGGGACATCATCGGGTATCGGCGCGTTTATCTTGCGGGGCTTTTGCTCTTCACGGTTGCCTCGCTTGGCTGCGCGTTGTCGGATTCACTTCCGACGCTCGCGCTTGCCCGCGTCGTGCAGGGCTTCGGCGCCGCGGGCATCATGAGTGTGAATATAGCGCTTGTGCGCGTGATCTACCCGCATCGCATGCTCGGACGGGGCCTTGGAATCAACGCGGTCGTTGTCGCCGTGGCGGCAGCGATTGGTCCCACTATCGCGAGCGCAATATTGCTGTTTGGGCGATGGCCGTGGCTGTTTGCCGTCAACATCCCCATCGGAATAGTTGCGGTTGCTCTGGGACTGCGGGCATTGCCGCGAGCAGCCCGTGCGCCACACAGCTTCGATTTTGCGGGAGCGGCCCTCAGTGCGGCAACGTTCGGCCTTTTGATTGGCAGCATCGATGCGGCCGGACATGGCGAGCAGGTAGGGATTCTGGCAGCGGAATTGGCGGCGACGATACTTTGCGGTTACGTCCTTGTGCGGCGGGAACTTACGCGAGCCGTGCCCATGCTGCCCGTCGATCTACTGCGCATCCCGATCTTTTCGCTCTCGGTCGGCACGTCGATCTGCTCTTTCGTCGCCCAGATGCTCGCGCTGGTGTCGCTGCCGTTCCTGCTGCAGAACGAATTCCACTATTCCGCAGTTCAGATCGGTCTTCTCATCACGCCCTGGCCGATTGCGACCGGGCTTGCGGCTCCCATCGCGGGCAGGCTTGCCGACAGATATCCCGCCGGGATTTTGGGCGGCGTGGGGCTCGCAGCATTCTCTGCCGGCTTGTTGTCGCTTGCCTTCTTGCCGGCGCATCCCGACTTCTTCGATGTCGGATGGAGAATGGCGCTGGCGGGCGCCGGCTTCGGACTGTTCCAATCGCCCAACAATCGCGCGATGATCGGTTCCGCGCCGCGCGAGCGCAGCGGCGGCGCGAGCGGCATGCTCGGCACCGCGCGCCTGCTCGGCCAGACGATCGGCGCCGCTCTCGTCGCATCTTTGTTCGGGCGGGTACCGCATCACGCAACGACAGTCGCGTTGTTCGTCGCGTCCGGGTTTGCGCTTTTGGCAGCCTGTGTCAGCACGCTCAGGTTGGTCGAGCGGACGGCGAGATCACAAGCGTCGCAGTCCGATCGTGTCGTCACGCCGGATTAAGCGCGAACACCCGGCATCGTCGGCGCCGGGTGACGCGTATTCGATGCGGCTGGTTTAGTGGTGACTCTTATCGTCATGTTTCCAGTCGTGATAGTTTTCGGGATGCGCGCTGCGATAGGCCGTCCAATCGTTATTGTTACGCCAGGCATGCCAATGATGCTGTTGGTCCCAATAGCCGTCCTGATAAGCGACACCGACATCTCCGAAATTCAAGGAAATGCCCACTTGTGCCGAAGCTTGGGGGGCTGCTGCGAGTACTGCCATTCCCATTGCGCCGCAAACAATGGCTGCGCCGATCATGCGTTTCATTTTTCGACTCCAACTTTTCAGCCAACGCCCCTCGCGGTGAAGGCCGGTTATGCGCTCCCTTCAGCAAAACGCTTGAGCTTTTGTCTTGTTCCGTACGGGTACCGAAACGTCGGTAGGGCTGCAACCGAAGAGGAAATCCCGGCGGCGACAAATCGAGCTGCACCGACAAGCAAAAGCGCATAGCGGCAAGAAAAGCGGTTCGGGCCGCGGCATGCGTGAGGATCACGCTCCGTCTCGCAAAGGCAGAAAACCGGGCGGCAAAGCGTCGGCATCGCGACCTGCTGCAGAAAGATCGGCGTCCGCTAGGAAAGCCGCCGCAACGCGTAAACGCCGCAAGGCGTGAAATCTCACCCGGGAACTTTCGGTGCGTGGCCCGCGTTTTGAGTAAGGGCGGGTCGGTCGGGCCCCTCGGTATTTATGGAGAGTATCATGCTCGGATGGGCTTTGACGTTTCTCGTCGTCGCGATCATTGCCGGTGTGCTCGGCTTTGGCGGCGTCGCATTCGCGTCTGCTGAAATCGCGAAGATCATCTTCGTCATTTTCCTTGTGCTGTTCGCCGTGAGTTTGATTGCGGGTCTCATGCGCGGCCGCGGTCCAACGATCTGATAAGATGAGTCGATGGAGTTAAGGGCCGGAACGCTGCCGGCCCTTTTTCATTTGGACGTTTGCGCCGGATCCGGAAAGACGATCTCGACGATCGTACCATGGCCCTTGTCTGAACTGATCGAAGCCTCGCCAGACACTTGTTGCCCGAATGTCTTGATCAGGCGCGCGCCGACGCTTGCATTCACGTCTTCATATTGAAATCCCACGCCATCGTCCTCGACGGAGAGGCGCAATTTCCCGCCTTCAACCGAAGTCAGACGAACGCGGATCTGTCCACCGCGTCCGGGCGGATAGGCATGCTTGAAGGCGTTTGTCAGAGCTTCGACGGCGAAAAGCGCAAGCGGCACCGCCGTATCGCCTGAAACTGTGCGTGGAATGGCATCGACCAGAATGCGCAAATCCCGCCGGTCGCCGCCAAATCCTTCATTGGTCTGTTCCGACAGCTGCTCAAGCAAAGTCTTCATATTGACCGACGATTGATCGTCGATTTCGTAGAGGATGCGGTGGACGAGCGCGAGCGCATTGATGCGCGCGCGCGTTTGGCGGAGCGCAAGCTGGGCAGCCGGGTCGCTGAGCTGCGCCGCCTGCAAACTGAGAAGGCTCATGACGACTTGCAGATTGTTCTTTACGCGGTGATGGATTTCCTTGATCAACACGGTCTTCTGCATCACCGCCTCGCGGAGCGAGCGATCGCGGTCCTGGATCGCGGCCGCCATGTCGGCCAGGGCATCGCCAAGGATGCGGAATTCGCTCGGTGCGTCATCGAGCACCGGTCGCACGGAATAATGCCCGGTTCTATAGGCGGCCGCGATGCGTCGGAGATAGATGATCCAGCGGGTGAGTTGGCGATCGGTCACGATCCAGATGGCGAGCCAGGTCAGCGCAATCATCAGGAACGGCAGAATGAAATCGGCGAAAACATGGATATAGGTCGGCCGGAACAGGCTCGATTCCCGCATGGCAAAACCGACGAACACATGGCTTCCCAGTAACGGCGCCGTTGTGAAGGTCCAGGTCTGGCCCTGGAAATCCTTTGCAGAGTGCAGATCGCCATGCGCGGCGACATTGGCATGCACAAAAATCGAACTCGCGACCGCGGCATCGTTCGCGGCGATCACATGGCCCGACTGATCCGTGATCGCGACGATGGAATCGGACGGAAGCCTGCTTGCGCTGACCATGTAGTTGAGCCAGCCCGCATCGACGGTAATACCCAACGCGCCGATAAAGCGCCCTTTCGCGTCGCGTAAAGGAAGCAACCCCTGTATGAGCGGCGTGTGCGTTCGGGGACTGATTGTGTCGCCGTTCACGACAAACTCGGTGCGTGACGCGATATTTTTCCAGATGGGACGCTTGCTCGCATCGACACCGATGCCGGAAGGATCCGCGGAGCACACGATTCGTCCGTTAGCATCCTCGCGCGCAATGTTCTTGAAGAATGCGAGCCCGCGCAGCGACTCGGCCAGTTCCTGATCGCAGCGCGGAGTTGCCTCGCGAACATCCGGCAAATTCGACAGCGCCCGAACGATTTGCCCTGCCGCGGCAAGGACGTTCTGTTCCGGCGTTGCCGCCTCGCGCGCGGTTGCGGACAAGGTTTCACGCACATCTTCCACGTCGTGCCGGGCACGGTCGATGCCCTGCAACATGCTGGCGACGGCGATCGGGAAAAGCGCGAGGGTGACGTAAAGTAAGAGACTTAACCGTAGCGACCAGCCGCTAGTGCGAAGGAGCGCCTTTGGTTCTTCGTTTTGCGACGGTTCGTTCATCGACGGGGGCGAGGCGATCCAACTGCGCCATGATCTCATTTGCGGCGTCTCCTTCCGCCGGCTGTGCCGACGGCGGCAGCGGGTCTTCGCCTTCCAATATCGCGATCAACGTCTTGCGCGCACGTGCAACACGGCTTTTGACCGTGCCGACGGCGCAATGACAAATCGCTGCTGCATCTTCGTAGGAAAATCCGCCGGCGCCGACAAGAATCAACGCCTCGCGCTGCTCGTCGGACAGGCTCGTTAAGGCCCGCGCGGTGTCGGACAATTCGGCCGCCCAAGTCTGCTCTCCCGACGATCCGGGAATACGTTCCGCAGCGTCCTGGTCCCATGGCGCCTGGCGCCACGCGCGGCGGCGGTCGGAATAAAACTGATTTCGCAGGATCGTGAAAAGCCACGCTTTGAGATTTGTGCCGGGCGCGAACATTTCCCGCGCTTGCCACGCCTTGACAAGCGTCTCCTGCGCCAGGTCGTCGGCCATCTCCGGATTGCCGCAGAGCGACCTCGCAAAGGCACGAAGAAACGGAATCAGTTCGACAAGACCTGCCTTGAACGACCTTTCGGCCTCGCCGTCGTCGTTCCTTGGCGTGTGCGATGCGCCGACAGCGAGATTTGGAGCCGTCATGACCCGGCGCTCCCGCCATCTTTTCCCGGTTCGTCCATCTTGCGGAGCAAATCCAGGAATTCGTCGGGCACCGGCTCGCGGGCCACGTCGTCGTAAATACGCCTGAGTTCGCGGCCGATGGCGCGCTGTCTTGCGCGCACGGTGCGATTTTTCTCACGATCCGGTTTCGGTTCTTTCATCACGGATGGAATATCCCAGCCTCTACGTTGGGGCGCGCTTGCCACTACATTTACTCCAAATGTTGCGCAGGCGTCCCAAGCCCGACCAAATTCACAAACGGCTTTTCGAGAGCCCCCGCTTTCCCAGGCGTCCCATTCGCTAGACAAACGTCCCCCATGACTTAAGGTTCCGCCGGAAGGGAACTTTTCACCCCAACCAGAGTTTTCTGCCTAGGAATTGTTAATAGCGACCGAGGGAGCTGGTTGATGAGCATGACGCAAGCGCTTGCGCCGCATTTGCCGTACTTACGTAGATATGCCCGTGCCTTGACGGGCTCCCAGGCCGGAGGTGACGCCTATGTCCGCGCCACGTTGACGGCGCTGCTGTCGGGCGAACATGCGTTGGACGAGAGCCTCCCTCCTCGCGTGGGGCTTTACACCCTCTTCCACAAGATATGGTCCAGCACGGCGCATTTTGACGACCTCAACGAGGGTGCACCTGCGAATCCCTCCCCGGAAGGACGTCTGCAGTCGCTGTCGTCGTCGCGCCGGGCTGCCCTGCTCCTGACGGCCGTGGAGGCGTTCAGCCTGGAGGAAACCGGCACAATTTTGGGAGAATCGGCCGAATCGGTCGAGCGCGAGATCGTCGACGCACAACGCACGATCGAGAGCGAACTGGTGTCCAAAGTGATGATCATCGAGGACGAGCCGATCATCGCGCTCGATCTTGAGAACCTGGTCACGGAACTCGGCCACGAAGTTGTCGGAACGGCCGCGACACGCGATCAGGCGGTGAAGCTGGCGCTCGCGAAGAAGCCGGGTCTGGTGCTTGCGGACATCAATCTTGGCGAGGGCGGCTCCGGCATCGATGCCGTGAGCGAAATCCTCACGAGTTTCGATATTCCCGTGATCTTCATCACGGCCTACCCGGAAAAGCTCCTCACGGGCGAAAGGCCCGAGCCCACCTATCTGATCGCCAAACCGTTCCTGCCGGAAACCGTGCAGGCGACGGTGGGGCAGGCGCTGTTCTTCCACCCGATCAAGCGCAAAGCCGCCTAGCAGCGAAGACTGGCTCCCGGCTGCGTCGCGACAGGCTTGTTCGCTTGAATCGATGCGGCCGGATAGAGCGGGCGCCACGGGCAATCCGGAACTTCGGGAAACATCGCTTCCTGCGGCGCGTTTGCGAACAGGACGAGGAGTCTATTCATGCTTGGATGGGCACTGGTTTTCTTTTTGTTGGCGTTGTTGTGCGGCGTGCTGGGTTTCTTTGCTTTGGCCGGCCTGGCCGGAACCATCGCAAAAATTCTGCTGCTCGTGTTCCTGGTCATGCTGGTGATCAACGCTTTTTCCGGCGCACTCCGGGGTCAACCGCCGGTCTGAGCGAAAAGCCCCTCCGGATAGAATCTCGCTACAGGAAACAGTGCGCTGCGTTGCCGGGCGCATTTTGAACGCCTCCCACAATATGCGACAGCCTGCCGCAGATTTGCATTAAGGGCGTCGCCAAGACATGCCCAACGGTGGCCGCGGAAAACAACGATAATTCAAAGGCTTGCCGCGCAAAATTCGACCGCCACAATTCCTAATATTTTTTTGGAACCCCTTTGGGGGGAGGCCGTTATATTATCCGAGCGGACGTCCGGTCCGGTACGCCCCAGCCCCTTCGACACCCCGCATCGGGTGTCCGCTCACTTCCCTCCCTTCGGACTGAAATGCTCCGGCGCCCTTAGAGGCGGAGGTGTTTCGTCATTTCTGCGGAACGGGCCAAGCGGGCGGCCGTTTACAAGAGAGACATCTCACAAAAGAGACAGCGGCTGTTCGCCGCCGAATTTCCGAAGGAGCAGAATATGTCCGACACAGATTTCCGCCGGAATACGATCCGTACCGATCGTTCAAGCGATGGCGGTACGATCATCGGGAAGACGGACGCGCGTCAGGCCGTGACTCTCGGCTCCATGCGCTATGTGCTCGGCATCAGCCTCGCACTCGCTCTCGTGGCGTTCGTGGTTCTCTATTTTATGTATCTGTGAACACGCCGCTCAATCCTTGGCGCGTTCCACATAGGACCCATCTTCCGTCAATACCACGATGCGCACGCCTGGCACGATATGGGTCGGCACCATCGTGCGCACGCCGTTCGATAATATCGCGGGCTTAAACGAACCCGACGCCGTCTGGCCTTTCGTGACCGGTTCCGTTTCCTTCACTTCCAGCGTCACGCGCGCCGGCAGCTCGATCGAGATCGGCGTGCCGTTATGGGTGGAGAGATGCACTTCCATATTCTCGAGAAGAAAGGGCACTGACGTTCCGATCACGCTTTCGAGCACCGAAATCTGCTCGAAGTTCTCGGGATCCATGAAGATGTAGTGATCCCCATCATGGTAGAGGTAATTGTAGGGTCGCTCCTCGACAAAGGCCTTCTCGATCGAGTCCGTCGTTTTGTAGCGGTCTGTGATCTTCACGCCGTCGCTGATGCGGCGCATTTCAAGCTGGGTGACGGGAGTACCTTTGCCGGGATGCGTGTTTTCGGCCGTCAGCACGACGTAGAGCTTTCCGTCCTTCTCGACGACCTGACCCTTGCGGATCTGACTGGCAATCACCGAAACCACTTGTCACCTCTGGAAACTGGCGGCAGGGGTCATAGCAGCACCATTGGCCTCGGCCAAGGGCTGGACGGCCAACGCGCCCGGCGCCCCCAGGCGGCCGGATCGTGATAGGGATTTGGCTTGTTTAGCGGTCCAGGGAGAATCGCGTGACGCAAGCATCGCCATGGTGGTCGCCGCATGTGCATGAGGACCGCCGTTTGCGGCTTCTCGCGCGCGGACGCATCAAGACCGCGATCCGGGGACGGTTTGAGCAGGACGGGTTTCTTGAGGTCGAATGCGGCGCACTGCAGGTTTCGCCCGGCAACGAGGCGCATCTCCATGCTTTCGCGACGGAGATGATCGCGACAGGGGGCGCGCGACAGACGCGCTATCTCCACACCTCGCCCGAATTCGCGAGCAAGAAACTTCTGGCCGCCGGCGAGCGGCGCATTTTCGATTTCGCCCGCGTCTTCCGCAATCGCGAGCGTGGGGCACTGCATGCGCCGGAATTCGTCATGCTTGAATGGTATCGCGCGAACGAGCCCTACGCGGCCGTCATCGATGATTGTCTGGCGATCTTGTGCCTTGCCGCGGACACGACAGGCGCGAAGGCTTTCGCATTCAGGGAGCGGGTTTGCGATCCCCATGCCGAACCCGAACGCATCAGCGTAGCCGACGCGTTCCGCATCCATGCCGGTGTCGACCTGTTCGCGTCGCTCTCACCGCAGGGGGAAGGCAACCGCGAAGCCTTGGCCGCGAGCGCGGTGGCGGCCGGGATCGAAATCGCGACCAACGACAACTGGGCCGACATCTTCAGCAAAATCCTTGTGTCGAAGGCCGAGCCGCAGCTGGGTAATGGCCGGCCGACGGTTCTTTTCGAATATCCGCGTTGCGAAGCTGCTCTGGCGCGCGCAACGCCGCACGATCCCCGCGTGGCGGAACGTTTCGAGCTTTATGTTTGCGGAGTAGAGCTTGCCAACGGCTTCGGCGAACTGACCGACGCCGTCGAGCAACGGCGCCGCTTTGCAGTTGAGATGGATGAGAAAGCCCGCATCTATGGCGAACGCTATCCGATCGACGAGGATTTTCTGGCCGCTCTCGGCCATATGCCGCCCGCCTCCGGCGTCGCGATGGGCTTCGACCGGCTTGTGCTGCTGGCGACGGGCGCGCGCCAGATCGACGATGTGATCTGGACGCCCACGGCCTGAGCGAGGCTACCGATAAGACTCGTTGACGTCCGCCAATTTCTTCGCGCCAGGACACAGTTCTTTTTCGCCGAGTGTGTTGAGCGGCGTGGCGATCGTGTTCAGATGCGCATGCAGGTCTTCGGGTTCGGGATCGAGGTAAAGCAGTCCCGTCACGACTTCGCCCTTCGCATGATGTTCCTGCAGATAGGTCATCGCGGCCACGCGATCGCGCGCATCGTAGCTGCCGTGGAGCTTCGAGAGCTTGAGTTGCGAGCCGTCGTGCTGGGTGACGATCTCGACCGTTCCCGGTTCGTAATCGACTGTGATCTGGGCGCGCGGTTCGATGAAATCGAGCCGGTTCACCGCTTCATTGTGCTCGCGCACGAAATCATAGGATTTCGTCGAGGCGGGATTGTTGTTGAACTGCACGCAGGGGCTCACGACATCGATGACGGCCGAGCCGCGATGCGTGATTGCGGCCTTGAGCAGCGGTATCAACTGCTTTTTGTCGCCGGAAAAGCTGCGCGCCACGAAGGTTGCACCCAGGATCAACGCAAGGCTCACCAGATCGATGGGCGAATCGCTGTTCACCGCCGTCTTGCTCTTCGAGCCTTTATCGGCGGTCGCGGAGAATTGGCCTTTCGTCAGGCCGTAAACGCCGTTGTTCTCGCAGATATAGACCATGTTCACGCCGCGGCGCACGCAATGGGCGAATTGGCCGAGACCGATGGACGCGGAATCGCCGTCGCCGGAAATGCCCATATAGATCAGGTCGCGATTGGCGAGGTTGGCGCCCGTCAGCACCGACGGCATGCGGCCATGCACGCTGTTGAAGCCATGGCTGTTGCCCAGGAGATAGTCGGGCGTCTTCGACGAGCAGCCGATGCCCGACAGTTTCGCCACGCGATGAGGCTCGATGTCGAGTTCGAAGCAAGCCTGGATCAGGGATGCGCTGATCGAATCGTGGCCGCAGCCGGCGCACAGAGTCGAGATCGAGCCTTCATAATCGCGATGGGTGAAGCCGAGATTGTTTTTCGGCAGGCCCGGATGACGCAGTTTGGGTTTGGTGATGTAGGTCATTCCGCGGCCTCTTGGCGCTGATTCAGATTCATGCGATCGGCAATCGCGCCCGTGATAAAGCGTGCCGTGATGGGCGTGCCGTCATAATGCAGGATCGAGATCGTGCGTGCCGGATCGACGGCACACTCGTTGACGAGCAGCTTCTGAAACTGCGCATCGCGGTTCTGCTCCACGACGAAAACCTGGTCATGTGCGTTGATGAACTCGTTAACGTCCTCGGAGAAAGGAAAAGCGCGCACCCGCAACGTGTCGAGATGCAAACCCTGCGCTTCGAGTGCGGCAAGCGCTTCTTCCATCGCGACAGTCGTCGAGCCGTAATAGATGACGCCGAAACGCGCCTTCTGTTTGGCGTCATGGCGGATGGGCGCGGGAACGAGGCTCTTGGCCGTATCGATCTTGCGCAGCAGGCGCTGCATGTTGTCGACATAGACAGCACCCTCTTCGCTGTATTTCGCGAAGCGGTCGCGCGACGTGCCGCGCGTAAAATAGGAGCCCTTGGTCGGGTGCGTACCGGGCAAAGTGCGATAGGGGATCGCATCGCCGTCGACGTCGAGATAGCGGCCGAAAATCTTTCCCGCCTCCAACTCGTCACGGCTCATGATCTTGCCGCGGTCGTAGCGTCGCGAATCGTCCCATTCGAGCGGCGGGACCAGCCAGTCGTTCATGCCGATGTCGAGATCCATCATCACGAAGACGGGAGTCTGCAACCGCTCGGCCAGGTCGAAAGCGTCGGCCGCGAAAGTGAACGCCTCGCCCGGGTCCTTGGGGAACAGCAGCACATGCTTTGTGTCGCCATGGCTCGCATAGGCACAGAGGAGGATGTCGGATTGCTGCGTGCGCGTCGGCATGCCGGTGGAAGGTCCGCCGCGCTGGATGTCGAAGATCACGGCGGGAATTTCCGCGAAATAGGCAAGCCCGAAGAATTCCTGCATCAGCGAAATGCCGGGGCCGGAGGTGGCAGTGAAGGCGCGTGCGCCGTTCCAGCCCGCGCCAATCACCATGCCGATGGCGGCGATCTCGTCTTCCGCCTGCACGATGGCGTAGCGATGCTCTTTCGTTTCGGGATCCACGCGGAATTCGCGGCAATGATTGCCGAACTCTTCCGCAAGCGAGGTGGAGGGGGTGATCGGGTACCACGCCGCGACCGTCGCACCGCCATAGACGCAGCCGAGAGCGGCCGCATCGTTGCCGCCGATAAAAATGCGGTCGCCGACTTCATTTGCGCGCTCGAGCTTGAGGCCGCAGGCGCCTGCGAGATGTTCGCCCGCATAGTCGTAGCCGAGCCGGAACGCTTTTACGTTGGGCGCGATAAGCTTTTCCTTGCCCTGGAACTGCGCCGCAATCGCGTCTTCGACGACCTTGGGTTCGATCGAAAGCAGCGACGCCAGCGCGCCGATATAGATGATATTCTTGAACAATTGGCGCTGGCGCGGATCCGTATAATTGCGGTTGCAGATGTCGGTCAGCGGCACACCGATCGAATTGGTGTCCTCGCGGAACTTCGACGGCGGCAACGGCTTGGTCGAATCGTAGAACAGGTAACCGCCGGGATCGATGGAGGCGACGTCCTTGTCCCAGGTCTGCGGGTTCATCGCGACCATCAGGTCCACGCCGCCCCGCCGTCCGAGCCAGTTCGCCGCGGAAATGCGCACTTCGTACCAGGTCGGCAGGCCCTGAATGTTCGACGGGAAGATGTTGCGCGATGCGACCGGCACGCCCATGCGCAGCACGCATTTTGCAAACAGCTCGTTGGCGCTCGCCGAGCCCGAGCCGTTCACATTGGCGAATTTGACGACGAAATCGTTCGTCGCGACTATAGGCTCCGGCATGACTCGGCCTGTGCGGGTTCGAGATAGAATTTTTTCATGTCCCACGCGCCCGTGGGGCAACGCTCGGCGCAGAGCCCGCAATGCAGGCACATATCCTCGTCCTTCACCATCACGCGACCCGTCTTCAGGATCTCCGAAAGATAAAGGTCCTGCGTGGGATTGGGCGCAGGCGCGGTGAGGCGCGTGCGCAAATCCTCTTCGTCGCCGTTCTCCGTGAAGGTGATGCAATCCATGGGGCAGATGTCGACGCAGGCGTCGCATTCGATGCAGAGCTTGGTTTCGAAGACGGTTTCGATGTCGCAATTGAGGCAGCGCTGGGCTTCGAGGAAGCCCGCCTTCGGATCGAAACCGAGCTCCACTTCGATCTTCACGTTCTTCAGCGCAATTTCCTTCGGCGTATGCGGCACCTTGTAGCGAAGGTCGTTGGAGATATCGTTGTCATAGCTCCATTCATGAATGCCCATCTTCTGGCTCATCAGATTGACGAGCGGGGGCGGCCGATCGGCTTTCACGTCCTTGCCGCTGCACAGAAGATCGATCGAGATCGCGGCTTCGTGCCCATGGGCGACGGCCCAGATGATGTTCTTGGGTCCGAACGCGGAATCGCCGCCGAAGAAAATCTTCGGGTTGGTCGATTGCATCGTAACGGTGTCGACTTTCGGCATGTCCCAGCGGTCGAATTCGATGCCGACATCGCGCTCGATCCATGGGAAGGCGTTTTCCTGCCCCACGGCGACAAGGACGTCGTCGCATTCCATCAGCACGTCCGGCTCGCCGGTGGGCACAAGCTCGCGCCGGCCCTTGGCGTCGCGCTGCGCTTTCACCTTCTCGAACACCACACCCTTGAGCTTGCCGCCGTCGTGCTTGAATTCCTTGGGCACGAGATTATTGTGAATCGGAATGCCTTCGCCCATCGCATCGTCCTTTTCCCAGGGCGAGGCCTTCATTTCCTCGAAGCCCGAGCGCACGACGACGTCGACTTTCTCGCCGCCGAGGCGCCGCGACGTGCGGCAGCAATCCATCGCGGTATTGCCGCCGCCCAGCACGATGACGCGCTTGCCGATCTTCTCGATATGGCCGAACGAAACGCTCGACAACCAGTCGATGCCGATATGGATATTTGCGACGGCTTCCATGCGGCCTGGAATTTCGAGATCGCGCCCGCGCGGCGCACCGCAGCCGACGAAGATCGCGTCGTAATTTTCGCCCGCAAGCGCCTTCATGCTGTCGATGCGTTGACCGAACTTCAATTCCGGCTGGAGATCGAGGATATAGTTGCACTCCTCGTCGAGCACCGTTTCGGGCAGACGGAATTTCGGGATCTGCGTTCGCATCATGCCGCCCGCCAGCTTGTCCTGATCGTAGATCACGACCGTGTAGCCAAGCGGCAGGAGATCGCGCGCAACTGTAAGCGAGGCGGGCCCAGCACCGATCAAGGCGATGCGCTTGCCGTTCTTGTGATGAGACGCCACGGGCAGCCGGTCGCGAATGTCGTCCTTGTTGTCGGCCGCCACGCGCTTGAGCCGGCAGATCGCGACGGGCTCTGCCTCCACGCGCCCGCGCCGGCAGGCAGGCTCGCAGGGGCGGTCGCAGGTGCGTCCGAGCACCCCCGGAAACACATTCGACTCCCAGTTGATCATATAGGCGTCGCTGTACCGGCCCGCCGCGATCAGGCGGATATATTCGGGCACGGGGGTGTGCGCGGGGCACGCCCACTGGCAATCGACAACCTTGTGAAAGTAGTCCGGGTTGCTGACGTCTGTCGGCTTCATACCGGTCGGATGCGCGGGCCCCTTCAGGCCAGGCTCCTCAGCCAAAGCGGAACTCATTTTCCTGATGCATCTCCACGGCGGCTTGCGCCATGTGGCGACGCCGCACTCGAACGCGGGCGGGACTTACAACCTGCGAGCCCCTGTATTTCCCCTTAAATCGATATTAGCCCGCTGAAATTATTGCGCAATTGGCGATTCGGCATGCATGAGGTGAAAGCGTCCCAAGGTTCTTCACAGTTAAGCGGTTGAAATTATTACATAAATCGAACAAAGGAGTCAAAACGCGGTCCAGGCTGCGGCGTGCCATTCAAAACTAATGCGCGTCCGCGGCCGTCACGTAGAACTTCCCCTCATTGGCCGCGAAGTAAATATGGAGCTGACGCAGGATGTCCGTTCCGAGTTCGAGCGCGGGCGGTTTGGGAAGCCTGTCCAGCAGCTGAGGAGGAAGTCCCGCGGCGAGTTTTTCTTCGGCGGCCGGGTCCGTGGGCCACAATTCTATGTCCGGGTTCTTGACCTCGATGTTCCCGATTTTGAGCGACGCGAACCGATAGCGGTAGTGGACTCCACGATCTTCCCCAGTCCCTGCGATTGTCTCGATGCCCGGTGAATTCGGGGCCAGATCGAACAATGCTTGTGCCATATCCATGGACATACGCGAATGCGCGATTTCCGTGTTGATGGACGCGGGCACCACGTTTCCGTTCAGACTCCCGTCAAACGAATCCGGCAATGTCGAAAACTGAATCTTCTTGCCCGACGGCGTCGGCATCGTTTTCGAAAATGCGCCGGGGTCGGGGCTCCTGCCCTTTGCGGTAATCGATTGAAGTGAAAGCAGAAAATCGATTGGGACGTCTGTATATTCCTTCGCCCAATAGACCACCTTTCCCGCACAATGTTCGGGCGAAAACAAATTGAGCTTGCCGTTGCCGAAATCGAGATCGAGGTCGAAGTAGCGAAGATATTCGTGCCCGAGCGTGCCTTCGGGTTCGGTTGCGTTCGATTGCGGGCTTGGATCCTCCGGGACCTTGGCTTGAGGCAGATCGAGGCGACCTCCTTCGCCTCCCAAAGAGAGCGCGGGAATCGAGACCATGTTTTTTATCTGGTGACCGTCCACGAACATCGGCAATTTGTCAGGAACCGGCTCGCGCTCCAGCTTTAGTTGATCCGCCAGATTGGAGCCGATTTGACCGGGGCCGAACGCGTTGAGCCTAAATCGGTAACTTGCACCCTGGATTAGACGGGGATCGCGATTGAACCGTCGGGGCCGGCAATCATATCCAGGGATGCAAATCGCTTCAGCGCGCAGTCATCGGCAAGCGACGGCGCCCCCAAACTCAACGAAAGCGCAATTCCTGCGATAGTAATTTTGCCGATCATTGTTGCCTTCGCGCCCCGACGAAACGGATTCGATGATAAATTGATCGATCCTGCACGACAATAACCGAGCGTCAGCCGGGATTCTCGTCCTATGTGATCGCAAATTGGCATTTGAATGCGCGGCGCAATCGTGGCTGAATCGCTCGGACGTCAGAATGTCACTGCGTTCTACGATTAATTCGAGGACTTCCTTGGACATCTCCCTTTCCGAAGATCAGCGCGCCATCCACGACAGCGTGTCGAAGATTTGCGCCCGGTTCGGCGACGACTATTGGACGGAATGCGACCAGACGCCCCGCTTTCCCGACGAGTTTCACAAGGCGATGGCGGAGGCCGGTTGGCTCGGCATCACCATGCCCGAGGAACTGGGCGGCGCGGGGCTCGGCGTCACCGAAGCGGCCATCATGATGCATGCGGTCACGAGCGGCGGCGGAGGGTTCTCGGCCGCGTCCACAATCCACATCAATCTGTTTGGGCCGCACGCGATTGTCGTGCATGGCACGGCCGAGCAGAAAGCCCGCTGGCTCACGCCGTTGATCAAAGGCGAGCAGAAGGCCTGCTTCGGCGTCACCGAACCCAATGCCGGTCTCGACACGACCAGCATCGAAACTTTCGCGCGGCGAACCAATGACGGCTACATCGTCAAAGGCCGAAAGATCTGGACGACGACGGCGCAGGAAGCCGACAAGATCCTGATCCTTGCCCGCACCGTGCCGAAGGCCGAGTGCAAGCGGCCGACCGACGGTATGACGCTTTTCTACACCGATCTCGACCGCACCAAGGTCGAAGTGCGTCGCATCGCGAAGATGGGACGAAACGCCGTCGATTCGAACACGGTGTTCATCGACGATCTGTTCGTGCCGGATGAAGATCGCGTGGGCGAAGAGGGGCGCGGCTTCCGCTATCTGCTCGACAGCCTGAACCCCGAGCGCATTCTCGTCGGCATCGAAGCAGTCGGGCTCGGACGCGATGCGCTCCGGCGTGCCAGCGCCTATGCGCGCGACCGCAATGTGTTCGGCCGACCCATAGGCCAGAACCAGGGCATCCAGCATCCGCTCGCCGAAAGCTGGGCTGCGCTCGAAAGCGCCTATTGGATGTGCCTGCGCGCGGCGTGGCTTTACGACAACAAGCAGCCTTGTGGCGCGGAAGCGAATGCTGCGAAATTTTTGGGTGCACGGGCCGCCTTCGATGCCGCGACGCGGGCAGTGATGACGCATGGCGGCATGGGTTATGCGCGAGAATATCAGGTGGAGCGCCTGTTCCGCGAGTCCGTCGTCACGCGCATTGCGCCGGTATCGGAGCAACTTATCTTGTCTTTCATCGCCGAGAACGTGCTCGACCTGCCGAAGTCGTATTGAGAGAATTACAGTGGAAATTCCGGTCCTCGAAACTCAGCGCCTCAGATTGCGTAGTTACGTGCTCGAAGATTTCGCAGCCTATGCCACGATGTGGGCTGATCCGGAGGTCACGCGCCATATCGGCGACGGTTCGCCGAAATCGGAAGCAGAGTCCTGGACGAGCCTTTTGCGCACGGCCGGTCACTGGCAGATGCTGGGCTATGGTTCGTGGGCGATCGATGAGAAAGCCGGCGGCCGTTTCGTCGGCGGCATTGGGTTCAACAACAGCAAACGGGATCGCGGCGACGCGCTCAGGGATTTGCTCGAAATCGGCTGGATGCTGGCTCCTTCCGCATCCGGTAAAGGCTATGCGACCGAGGCGCTCCAGGCAGCACTTGAGTGGGGCGGAACGCATTTCGGACCGGTGCGCGTGATCGCCATTACCGCGCCGGAGAATTTTGCCTCGATGCGCGTGGCGCAGAAATGCGGGTTCAAGGAGTTTCTCCGCGGGCCTTCGCTGGGCCGACCGCGGGTGTTTTTCGATCGTATTTTGTGAATCGCGCGCACGTTCGGCTACACTCGCCTTGCGATTCGCCGGTGCCCGGTATGAGTTTTGAAGCATTTGAAGGCACGATCGTGTCGCCCGATCTGTTGCAGGTGGCGCGGCACTGGCGCGCGGCCTGCGGATCGCGGCGGATGCCGGCATGGCGCGATATACGCCCCTCGGCGATTTCCGCGCAGCTCCCGATCGTCTGGTCCTACAAGTTCGATGCGGCGAGCAATGCGTTCACCGGAAGGCTGGCCGGCGACAAAATCGAAGCGATGTTCGACGAAAGCTTTCGCGGCACGGCGATGGAAAAGCTGTTTCCGGCACATGAATATCAGCGCGCATTAACACGACATAAGCGTGTCCTCGCCGAACCAGCATTTTTTCACGGCAAGGGGCTCGTCTTCGCGCATTTGAACCGTCACGGCACAGGCGAGCGCATCATCCTGCCGCTGGCGGAAGACGGCGAGCACGGCGACGGAATTGTCGGCGCGACAAAATACTACATGGCAACGGGCGAGCCGCCTGGAGAACTTGCGCGCGGCGGCGAGCGGGAGGAATGGTTTCCTCTGTCGTCCTAAAGTTGAGTCACGCTAAGGACATTGCCGTCCGGATCCTTGAACCATGCGACGCGCGCGGCCGCGTGAACCTCGGCGACGCCGGGCCCTCCCGGTGCTTTCCAGATGCCCAGTTCGTCCTGGCCCATACCGTCGAAACGCTCGAACGTGATGCCGGCTGCGTTCAGTTCTTTCACGGCAGCCACGATGTCGGGCACTTCCCAGCCCAGCGCAGTAAACGGTTGCGGCGTATAGTTGGGCATTGGCGAGATGCGCAACACGCCGTTATGAAGCTTGAAAATCAGCGCAAAATGATCGTCGCCGATGAGCTCGAAACCAAGCACATCGCGATAAAAGGCCCGCGTCTTGTCCCGGTCGCGAGCGCCGAGGAACGCGGTGAAATTGCGTGAGGTGAGCGAAGTCATAGCCAACCTTCCTTCGTCAGGTTGTTTCGTAATGTCTGATCTCGACCAGATGTTTGTCCGGATCGAAGAAGTAGATCGCTTTACCCATTCCGCGCGACGCCGCTTCATCGCCCGGCCCCTTCATATTCCCGACGGCATCGAACCGGTCGCCGTAAGGGATGCCTGCCACGATGACGCGTTCGAACACCTCGTCGAATTCGCGCTTCGACATCGCGAAGGCCAGATGCTCGCCGCCTTGGGTGCCCCAGGCCGCAATCTGAATGACGAAATTCGGGGTAACACGGAGCATCGAAAATGGCTCGCGGTTGCCGTCATGGGCGAGGCCGAGAATGCGCGTGTAGAACGCGATGCTCCCGGCTCGATCGTTGACGGCAAGAATGATATGGTCGAGTTCGATCATCACGATTCAATTCACCAGATATGCGGGCGGCGGAATCGGGGACCGCGGGCCGAAGCCGTTCGCTGTCGGCAAGCGCAATTCTGCACGGTGGCGTCGCAGCCGCAAGTCGCGCAATCTGTCATATCATGGCACTTAATGGGGGACCTGCGCCTTCTTGGCGATGTTCCGAAAGGTCTTTGCGACCACGCCCAAAGCGTGGGTCTCTGCGCTATGATGGACGCGTTCAAAAGGATTCGCCAATGCCAGGTCTTTATTTCGAGGAATTCGAGGTCGGCCGGAAATTCTCCCATCCGATCCGGCGCACGGTAACGGAGGCAGACAATGTGTTCTTTTCGGCGCTCACCCATAACCCCGCCGCCCTGCACCTCGACGAGGAATATTGCCGGACGGAAACCGAATTCGGCCAGCGTGTCGTCAACAGTTGCTTTACGCTGGGGTTGATGGTCGGCATCTCCGTGGGCGAGACGACCTTGGGCACGACGGTCGCCAATCTCGGATGGGACGAGGTTCGGTTCCCGAAGCCCGTCTTCCATGGCGATACGTTGCACATCGAAAGCGAAGTGCTCGAAATTCGCGCATCGTCGTCGCGGCCGAACAACGGCATCGTCGTGTTCGTGCACCGCGCGTTCAACCAGCGCAACGAACTCGTGGCGAGCTGCAAGCGCTCGGCATTGATGATCCGGAAACCGAAATGATCCTGCGCTCCTTCCTGTTCGTTCCGGCCGACAGCGAGCGCAAGCTTGCCAAGGCCAAATCTTCGCGCTCCGACGCGCTGATCCTCGATCTCGAAGATGCGGTTGCAGCGGACAAACGACCTGCGGCGCGGGCACTCGCACGAGAGTATCTGCAGTCGGAAAAGGGCGGCGCGTCGCTCTGGGTGCGCGTCAATCCTTATGGCACGGCAGATTGTCAGAATGATCTCGAAGCGATTGTTGCCGCGGCGCCCGCAGGCCTCGTCGTGCCGAAACCGGAAACCCCGGATGTCCTGCGAGAGCTCGACCGGGACTTGTCCGTGCTGGAAATGAAACACGGTCTGCCGTCGCGCGGCATTGCCGTGATGCCGGTAGCGAGCGAGACGCCGGTGGCAGCGCTCACGCTTGGCGACTATCGCAATCCGCCGCCCAGGCTCGCCGCCATAACCTGGGGCGCAGAAGATTTGTCGGCGGCGCTGGGCGCTGTCACCAATCGCGATGACGACGGACGCTTTGCGTTCACCTATCGGATGGTGCGTTCGATGTGCTTGTTGGCGGCGAAGGCGGCCGGAGTCGAACCGATCGATACGCTGTTTGCCGATTTCCGCGATACGACCGGTCTGGAGAAATACGCTCGCGCCGCACAACGCGAAGGGTTTACAGGGATGCTCGCGATCCATCCCGATCAAGTCGATCCGATTAATACCGCGTTCTCGCCGTCGGCCGCGGACGTCGAACATGCGCGCCGCGTTGTGGCTGCGTTTGCGAGCGGAGCAGGCGTGGCGTCGCTCGACGGCAAAATGCTCGATCAGCCGCATCTGAAGCAGGCGCATCATGTGATTGCGCGCCACGAGGCGATCCAATCCCGCCAGACGTAGAATCCGGCTCCCCGGGGTGCAGTCTCGATTCAAATGTGTTAGATTCCAACCATGGCCGGACCCACGATTGTAAAGACGCCCGAACAAGACGAAGACGCCGAATTTGAGCGGGCGGTCAAAGAAGGTATGTCATCGCTCGATCGCGGGCGGAACATACCCTATGAAAAAATTCGTCGCTGGCTTCTTTCATGGGGCACAAAGGACGAGTTGCCGCCTCCCAAATGACGGTCGTTTTTTCGCCGGAAGCGCGCAACGATTTGCGCCATATCTGGGAATATATCAGCCAGGACAGCCCGCACGCTGCTTCGAGACTTGCTGTGGAGCTTGTTGCGGCATGTGACCGCCTTGAAATGTTTCCCGGCCGGGGGCGATTGGGCAGAGTACGGGGCACGCGCGAACTGGCAGTCGTTTGGCCGTACGTGATCGTCTATCGGGCGAAGGGTGCGAGGGTTGAAATCGTTCGAATCTGGCACGGCCGGCAGAATCGGCACCAAAGCTAAGAAACTTGACGCCCTTGACGCATTCTCCAGCCATAGGGCGGTGGCATTTTTAACGCGGAGGTCGCAGAGGATACGCAGTGGGCGCAGGGGAACTTGCGTGTTTGACGAGCAGCTTGCGCGATCGTCTCAATGAATTGCCGCGCGGCGAATGCCGCGCAGAATTTCTTGTCAAGGGTCAAGCCGGAAACGCCGCCTCCACCGCGTCCCCCGCGCGTCCTCTGCGACCTCCGCGTTAAAGAGGCTACCGGCGTCTTAGTTATCAGTCGTGAGTTTCTCCGGCCGCCGCAGCATCCAGCCGTAGAGTATGACGATCAGGAGCACGAAGGCGGCGAGCCCGATCCAGTTGGCGGGCGCGAAATCGTCCGGCACGAGCGCGAGCGGCACATGGATGACGATGAGGCCCGCGACCAGTACGCCAAGGAGACTTTCGCCCACGATCATTCCCGATGCGACAAGCACGCCGAGGCGCTTGCGATATTCGACATCTTTCCGGCGCGCGACACGTCCGTCGTACCAATAACCGATCACCGCGCCGATGACGACGGGCAAGGTCGCGGACATGGGAAGATAGATGCCGATGCCGACCGCGAGCGGCGGCAGCCTCAGCCATTTGCGCCAGCCCATGAATTCGTCGAGCGCGACAAGGACTGCGCCGAGCGCGCAACCGATCCCGAGCATCACCGCATCGAGCTTCTGCTCGATCACACCCAGAGCCAGCGCCGAAATCAAATTCGCCTGCGGCGCGCCGAGCGGCTTGCCGACCGCGCCTGCCGGATGCGGCCCTCCCGCGAAGCCATAGGCTTGCGCGAGCAGGTTGAGCACGGGCGGAATGACGGCGGCTCCCGCGATCACGCCGATGACGAGCGCCCATTGCTGCGCGCTCGGTGTCGCCCCGACAAGCTGTCCCGTCTTCAGATCCTGGAGGTTGTTGTTGGAGATCGTGGCGATGGCGAAGACGACCGCCGTCACGACAAGCGCATAGGCGACGAGCGCGCTGCGCGAATCGGCGCTTGTATGCGCGACCGCGACGAGCAGTGCGGCGCAGGTGAGAATCGCGAGGATGCCGACGCCCGAAATCGGGCTGTTGGAGGCGCCGATGAGACCCGCCATGTAACCGCAGATCGCGGCGACCAGAAATCCGCCGAAGAAGATGAAGGGGAGCGCCGTGACGACGAGCGCCATCGATTGAGACGCAAGCAGCGTGGGCCTGAGGAAGTCGAAGAGGACATAGGCGGTCACTGCGAGGCTCGCGACCGCCAGCAACGCGATCCAACCGAAGCCCATGTCGGTGTCGCGGCGGTCGGCGGTTCCCTGCGTGCGCGCACGCGAAGCCGTCATCGTTCCAATCACGCCTCTCACGACGGGGCCTGCAAGCTTCAGCAGCGTCCAGATTGCGGCGACGCCGATTGCGCCGGCGCCGATGAAGCGCACGTCGTGCGCCCACACATCCATTGCGCGCGTGCCGATATCCGCGGCGCTTGCTCCCTGCAGGGAGGTGAGAATGGGGACGGCGGCAGCCCATGCGATCAAAAGGCCGAGGAGCATCGCCATGCCGACGGAAATGCCGACGAGGTAGCCGGCACCAACCAGCGCGAGCGAGAAAGACATGTCGTAGCCGCTGACGGAATTCGTGCGGACGCGGAAGAAGCCCGTGACCTCGCCCGCCATGATCTGCGTGGCGGCGAAGGCCGCGAGCGCCGCAGAGGCGATCGCGCCGTACACCACGGCGAGCAGCCCTTCGCGCGTTTCATTTTCGGCGCCCTCAACGGCTTCACGCGCGCGCGAACCCACTTCCAGCACTTCGGCGGCGGCGACGCCTTCCGGATAGGGAAGGTCCGATGTCGTCACCATCGCGCGGCGCAGCGGAATCGTGAACAGCACGCCGAGAATCCCACCCGCGGCGCAAATGAGGAATGTCGTCCAGAACGGAAAGCCCGCCCAGGCGCCCACGATGACGAGGCCCGGCAGCACGAAAATGATGGCCGAGAGCGTGCCCGCCGCCGACGCCACCGTCTGCACGATGTTGTTCTCGAGGATCGTGGCGCCCTTGAAGGCCGAGAGCACCGCCATCGAGATCACCGCGGCGGGAATCGAGGTGGCGAAGGTCAATCCCACCTTCAATCCGAGATAGACGTTGGCGGCCGTAAAGGCCGTGGTGATCAGTATGCCGAGGACGATGCCTCGAACCGTCAGCTCGACGACCCGAGCCTGCTCCCCCTGCGCCATGCCAGTCCCCGTGAGCTCGCGAATCCGGTCGGCACGTTAAACGATCACGCGGCAGACGCAAAAAAAGTCAGACGCAAAAAAAGAGGGAGGGCCGAAGCCCTCCCTCAGTCGACGTCTCAGTTGCCCCTTAAGACGCCGGCGCGTAAACGAGGATCAATAATGGATGATCTGCGCGTTGTTGCCGATTGCCGAGGAATTGACCGACACGTTGCCGTTGACGTTGTAGACGGTCGAATTTACGGTCGCGGCGATATTCGAATTGTTCGTCTGCTGGTTCTGCACAGGCATCGTCGCGGCGTTGGTGTCTTCGGAGAAGCTGTTGCCGACTGAAGTGGCGCCGAGCGTCACATCGTTGCCGATATTGGAAACATTGGCGTTCAGATACGAAGACGGATCGTTCGCGTTGCAGACCTGGTTGCTGTTGACGGCCGCCACGTGCGGATCGGTGGACACGTCGGCCGCGTTGCAAATGGCCTGAGACTGCAGATTCACGGTGCCTGAAACGGCGTTAACGTTCGCGGTCTGATCTGCCGAGATCGACACCCCCGAAACATATTGGTCGTTCGTCACATGGGTGTTGTCCAGCGTCACGACTTCGAGGTTGTTGCCCACGGCTGAGGACGCATTGGACACATTGCCGGTCACCGTAGCGACATTTGTGTTCAGATTCGACGAAGTGACTTGAAAGTCGATCTGGCCGTTCAGAACATTGCTTCCGTTGCCGTTAGTCGACCCGTCCGCGAAGGCCAGATTCAGTGGCAGGATCGTCAGAGCTGTACCAGTGATAAGGATCTTGATGAGTCGTGTCATTGTGAATCTCCTGGACTGTTTCAGTGGTTGCTGGGCTGTTGGAATTCATGCGGGCAAGTTGTGCGGCGCGATCCCCCGGTCCGGCGAGTGGGTCGGAAGCCGTTCCGAGGCCTGCCGTGCAGGCGCTGGATGGCGTGTGATAGAGACGAGCGATCGTTTCCAGAACGGCACGCTCGATCACGGAGCGAACCGCGAGCTGGATGGGTTCGAGGGCGCTTTCGCCGGCGCTGGCGTCGAAGAACGTCGACCCCAGGAAGTCGAACACGCCCGCCTGGACCTGCCGGCCGATGATCTGCTTCTGATAGGAAATGACGTCGACGACTTCGAGCGTGTTGGTATCGACGAGCCGGAGGTCGAGACCGACATTCATCACATACATGTTCACGCCTGCGGTGCCGGCGGCGCCTGTGGCGGTGGTTGCTCCGCCGTCGGCATTCGCGCCTGCAGAACGGATATTGAAATTCAATTCCGTGATGCCGCCCACAAGATAATAGTCGGAGCCCGGAATGGAGCCCGCCATGATCTTGCGGTAGTCACCCGGAGGTGCGTTCTGCTGCTTGTCGTCGGTAATGAGCTTGTTGTTGGCGTATTTGAGTTCCATCTCCGCCACGGATGTGTCGAAGCGTTCGACGAGCGGAACGCCCGCCTTGGAAAGTGCCGACATCGCCATCAAAGCCGCACCTTGCGTCAGTTTGCGGCCGCTGTTGTCGGATTCCATTTTGCCGGTGTAGTCGGCGATCTGTCCCACCGCCACGCGCATCGGATGCTGGCGGACAAAGCCGCCAAGGCAACGCAACGCGTCGGAATAGGGCGTTTCGTTTGCGATCACGGGCGAGCCGCCGATGGGTGCGGTGTAACGCCCGGTCGTGCTGTCGGCTTCCGGTGAAATGCAACCCGCCAGTGCGACCGCGGCAAGCGCGAACACAAGAGGTTTGATGAGGTGGCTACGTCCGCGCTTGGTCATGGGAGGGGCTCCCTTTTCCTTTGGTTGTCTATTGGCCGCTGGTCGTTGAAGTCGCGGTTTGATTGCCGTTATTGACCTGCCGCGAATTCACGATGACGGTGTTGTTGTTTCCGGTTGTGATGACGTTCAGTGAGTTGCCGATTGCAGTTGCCGTGCCGGTCGAGGTCTGGGTGCCGACACCGGTGCCGGTCATGACCGAACCCGATTGCGACGAACCGAGCGACATCGACGAAGAGCCGAACACGCCTCCCGTCAGTGGGTTCATATTTTGCACGCCGGATTGCTGGGTCATCGCAGAACTCAGGAATTGCCCGTTGACCACCTCGAGATTTCCGTTGCTGTCGCGCAGCGAGCCCGTCACGGGCGCATTCGTGCTGTTCGCGGCCATGCCGTAGGGATGGCTGTAATCGTTGGAATTGTCGTATTCCTGGGCATGCGCGGCACTCGAAAGTGCCAAGCCGGCCAACCCGCTCGCGGCCAAGACGTATAATTGTTTCATTCTCTGCGGCATGATGGGTTGCCCCTCCGGTCTCGGAGACCTGTGGAGCAACCGCCGTGCCAAGCCTTAATGCCCGTTAAGTGCTCGATGTGTTCCATTGCGGGACGAACACCGCTAGTTTCCCGCCGATCCCCGTCCGGAGGCCCGCGTGGCGACGCTCGAGTTCTTTTTCGACTGCTCTTCGCCCTGGACCTATCTCGCGTTCACGCGGCTGCCGGCTTTGCTCGAACGCACCAAGGCTGCGGTGGTCTGGCGACCGATCCTGGTTGGCGGCGTCTTTAATGAAGTGAACCGGGACGTTTATGACCGCAGGGCCAATCCGGAACCGCGCAAAGCGTCCTATTATGAGAAAGACTTGCAGGATTGGGCACGTCTGTGCGGTATCCGGATCGGCAAACCTCCCATGTTTCCGGTCCGCGCGGTTTCCGTCATGCGCTGTGTGATCGCGGCAGACGAAAAAGGCGCGCTCCTGCCGTTCGCACGGGCCGCGTTCGAAACTTATTGGGGCGATCTCGAAGACATCAGCCGAAAAGATGTACTGGCGAAGATCGCGCAGAGAGCCGGCCTCGACGGGGATGCATTGCTCGCGCGAAGCGAGGCTCCTGAGGTAAAGGACAGACTGCGCGTCAACACCGAAGAGGTGATTGCACGCGGCGGATTCGGCTCGCCGACGATGTTCGTGAACAGCAGCGATATGTATTTCGGCAATGACCGGCTACCGTTGGTCGAAGCAGCGCTGGCGGCCGGCCGCACAGGATAGTGTGTTGGCCGTCGCTCAGGATCCCTCGCAGCGTCAACCGTTGCTCCGTGTGCCTGTGACGGTCCTGGGCCTGCTTGCGGTGTTCGCCATTGTGTATACCGCAGAAGTTATGGCGTCGGCTCAGACCCTGAACGTCATCTTCGCCCGTTTCGCCTTTTATCCGGCACGCTATTCGGCACATTTCATCTCCACGCACAGTGTCGACCCGGGGTCTCTGTTCGATCGCGCAGTTCCCTTTTTCAGCTACATGTTTCTTCACGAGAGCCTGACTCACTTCCTGATCAACGTCGTATGGATCGCGTTGTTCGGTTGGATCGTCGCGCGCCGCTGCGGTGGGCTCGTGTTCTTGAGTCTCTTTATTGTTTGCGGCGTGATTGGAGCGCTGATCGAACTCGCATTTGACTGGGGAGCTGTCGCGCCGTTCCTCGGCGCCTCGGCCGGCGCAGCCGGTATCATGGCCGCTGCTGTTCGTATTTTTCGCTACCCGATTTTCCGGAACGACGGGCGGGCTCCCCTGATCCCGATTCTTTCGATCCGGGTCCTGATTTGGTCTCTCGGCTGGGCGGCGTTCAATAGTGTCGCTGCGCTCACGGGTTTGGGAGCCGGCGCCGGGTCGCACACCGTCGCTTGGCAGGTGCATCTGGGTGGATTTGCTACGGGACTGTTGCTGGTCGGGCCGTTTCTTGCGGCCCGGAACTGGATGCTGGGCGATGTCATTGAAAGGCGGTCCGCTTGAATCCGCAGCGGCAGCCAATAGATATGGGGCAGGCGGGTTCGCCGCCCTTGGAGGGCTTTTCGTGACAGACACTCATCCTGCGAATGGGGACAGCACTGCCCAACCGACCCAGCCAGTCGATCGTGCGCCTTTCCCCGTTGTCCGTCTGCTCTACGCGATCGGATTTTCTGTAGTGGCGTGGTTCGTGTTCTGGATCATATTATTGCTGAGTCTGGCGCAATTCGTCGTTCTGGCGGTCACTGGCCGCGTCAACGAAGAGTTGCGGAACTTCAGCTTCAGCCTGGTGCAATATCTATGGGAATTGCTCGCTTTCATCACCTTCGTCCGCGATGACCAGCCGTTCCCCATTGGACCATTCCCCAAGCACCAGTGATTCGGCCGGCGACGGCGCCATATTCTCGCAGTTCGAGCTTGCACCCGGGCTCGTCCATCTGAACCATGGATCGTTCGGCGCACTGCCGCGGACGGTCGCCGCCGAGCAGGAACGCTGGCGCCGGCTGATCGAGCGCGATCCGACGAGCTTTTTCACCTTCGAGCTGCCGGGTCTGTTGCGGCAGGCAGCCGGGCACGTGGCGAAACAATTCGGGGGACGCGAAGCCGACTGGGTCTTTTGCGAGAATGCGACTTCAGCCGTCAACGGCGTTCTCGCAGGGCTTTCCCTCAAGCCCGGTGATGAGATCGTCACGACGTCCCACGCCTATGGCGCCGTGCTCAAGGCGATGCGCGCCTGGGCATCGCGACGCGAGGCGAACGTCGTGGTGGCCGATTTGCCGGTATACTTGCAGAACGATGGGCAGGTCATCGAGGCCGTGTCGTCGGCCCTCGGGCCGCGAACGCGATTGCTGATCGTCGATCACATCACCTCTGCAACAGCTCTTGTCCTACCGGTCAGCCTGCTTGTTGACCATGCGCACAAGTTAGGCATCCCGGTCCTGGTCGATGGTGCCCATGTGCCGGGCCAACTCGCGCTCGACGCGCCATCCATCGGGGCGGATTGGTACACGGGAAACGCGCACAAATGGCTGTTTGCGCCGCGCGGCTGCGGTCTTTTATGGACGCACCCGTCGCGACAAGCGGAAACATTGCCTGCGATCCTGTCTCACGGAACGGACGGTGGCTACACAGCGGCGTTCGATTGGACAGGGACTCGCGACGTGACGCCCTGGCTCTGTTTTGGAGCCTCGGCCGATGCGCACGACTCGTTTGGCGGCAGCGAACTGATGGAGCGGAATCGGCTCCTGGCTCTGGAAGGCGCTGAAGTCTTGCGCGATTCCTTAAGTGCGGTGGCTTCCGGTCCGCCCGAGATGCGTCCGGCGATGGCGGCGCTCAGCTTCGGCGACGCGCCTGCCGACGTACATATCCCGATGAGTCTTCGGCGGACGCTGGTGCAGGAATATGGGGTCATTGTGCCCATTCATGCTTTTGCCGGTAAGATTTGGTTAAGGATATCGGCCCAGATTTATAACCAGATTGACGATTATCATCGCTGTGCGGAGGCGGTCCGCGCGGCCGTCAGGGGCTTGGGCCTTCGGCCCTGAATCTCCACGATTCGAAGAATGGGTTTGGCGGCTCCGCACGCGATTTCCCGCGAAACCGCAGTGTGGCTTTCCGGGTACAAGCTTGTACGAAATCGCTCCAAAAAAGGGGTTCGCGGATTATCTTCTTGCTCGGTTCAAGAGCTTATACCTATCCTGAATCTGTATGAGGATACACGTCGTACGCCTATAGCTCCGGGATGAGCAGGGCGGCTGTGTTTATAAAATCTCGCCGTCGGGCGGGATTCCAACGGGGAGCTCAAAAATGCCTGCATCGCGTACGAACCGGTCACGCCGGTCGCTGACGTTCACCAGCGTTTTGTTGCTGTCGACCGCATTGGCGGCGCCGGCTTTTGCGCAGATCGAGGAAGTGGTCGTCACGGCTCAGAAGCGGGCGGAAGACGTCCAGACGGTGCCGATTGCGATCACGGCATTCTCCTCTCAGGATTTGTCGACGAAGCAGATCAAGAGCTTCGACGACCTGCAATACAACGTTCCGAACGTCACTTATGCCCGCAGCAATTTCGGCGGCGGCGCGGATATTCAAATTCGCGGTATCGGCATTACGGCGATCGGTTATGACGCGGAAGCAGGTGTTGCGGTTGTCGTGGACAACGTCTTCCTCGAAGACCCCCTGCTTGCGCAGAGTTCGTTTTACGACCTTTCGGACGTCGAAATTCTCGCAGGCCCGCAGAGCACGTTGTACGGCCGCGGCGCCGTCGGCGGTGTTATCGCGGCCACGACCACCCCGCCCGCGCTCGATGCGGGCAGCGCGCAACTGATGGTGAGCTACGGCAACTATAACGCCAAGGAGATCGAGGGCGACGTCAACATGCCGCTCGTCACCGACGAGCTCGCGATCCGTATCGCCGGCGACTGGATCGATCATTCGGGCTATGTGACGAACGTCTTCAACGGCAGCCATCCCGACAACGAAGACGAATACAACATACGCGGTTCGCTGCGCTGGGAGCCTACGGATCACACGACAATCGACGTGTCCGGTTCGATTTCGAATGAAAACGACGAGTCCATGCGTTCGACAAAGCAGCTTTGCACGACGGACCCGGCCGGCGTTCTCGGCTGTCTGCCGGGATCTGCAGGAAACGGCGTGATCAACCCGAATGCCACGTTCGGAAACATTGCATCGTCGCAGCAGGGCTTTGTTAACACTTTTGGCAATGCTCTGGGGACAACCTTCGGCTTGCCCAATTCGGCGCTGCTCGGCCTGTTCAATCTGCTGACGCCGCCATCGACCTTCAGCCTGCCGAATGCGCGCCAGATCTACACGGATTTCGATCCGATTTACCAGGCGCATGACGAGTTTCTTTCCGGCGAATGGAAGCAGGATATTGCGCCCTGGCTGAAGGCCGATTTGGTCCTTGGCTACGATCATGACTCGGTCTTTTCGGAGGAAAGCTACAACAACGTTCCCGGCAACCCGATCCCACAGAACAACACGGCGGGCGCTTGTGTCTCCTCATTCACCGCCTATGCCACGGGCGGGGCGGCTGGTTCCCCCAACCTGCAATGCGCTGAAACGGCTTTCCTCGGCACTTTGGCGGCCATTGGAGGTCCAGCCTATGCGGCAAACTACTATCCATACTTCTTGAATTCGGGAGGGACTTCGACGGGAGAAATACCAATATCCAAGGTGGCCGGCGGCGGTATCGTCAATGGGAATTATTCGCTCACCCCGAATGCCGAGGCATTCGACCAGTCCGACGGCGAAGCCAATCAGTATTCGATGGAGATGCGTTTCGACACGAGCTTTTCGGGCCCGGTCAACTTCCGGCTTGGCGGTTACTATCTGCATGAGCAGACGACAGGCGACTACTACGTCAACGCCTCGACCTTGGATTATCCCGCCATCATGCTCGGCGGAATTCTGGGCGCGTTGTATGTTCCCTCATTGTGCGGTGCGACTGGGTGCATCTTCTCGCCGTCATATTACCATAACTACGGCATGCTTAATACGCTGACGGACAAGGCGATGTACGGCGAAGTTTATTACACCGCCATTCCCGACACGCTGAAGCTCACCGGCGGCCTTCGTTATTCGGAGGACGACAAATACCAAGTTGGCCGTATCGCCTTCCTGAACGGCGGCACGATCGACATCCCGGCAGCTGGCCTTTACTTTACTCCAATTGGAACGCCAGGAACCGACAACACCTATATCAACTCATTGAGTGGCCTGCCTTCACCAGCCTTCGACGTGAACAATGCGATCTTCCGCGAATATACCGGCCACGCAACGGTGGACTGGACGCCGAAGGTCTCTTTCACGGACCAAACGCTGGTCTACGCAACGTTCTCGCGCGGCTATAAGGCGGGCGGGTTCAATCCGGGCGTCGAAGCCGGCCTCTCCGTGCCGCAGACGTACTCGCCGGAATTCATCAACGACTATGAATTCGGCACCAAGAATACGTTGCTCAACGGCACTCTGCAGGCCAATGCCGACCTGTGGTACTACGACTATACGGGACTTCAGGTGTCGGAGATCGAGAACAACACCTCCGTCAACCAGAACATCAATTCGAAGCTGTACGGTGCCGAAGGCGAATTCGTCTACCAGCCGATCGATCAATTGCAATTCGGCTTGAATATAGCCGAAACACATACCGGCATCGCCAACGGCACATATCTGGTCGATCCCCGCAATCCGACCGGCGGCGACCCCAAGACCGTGTTGGTCAAAGACGATACGATCACCGCATCGTCAGGTGAGAATTGCGTGCTTTACTGGGCCGGAGCCGGAAACGCGCCTTCGCCGGCGACGTTGGGCATTCCTGGTTTCACCAACCCGAACGGCGGGTCCGGAGCCGACCAGAGCCCGATTCCTCAGAATAACATCCAAACGGCCAACTATGGAGACTGCAATCCGAGCTCGGCGCAATGGACTGCGCTTCAGGCTGCAGGCTTCGTCAACATGGACCCCACCACGTCAGCTGGGCAGGCCAACATCGCAGCATACGCCGCTCAGCACAAATTCTTGGACGGCGAAGAAGAGAACCTGAATGGTAACCAACTGCAGAACACGCCGGACTTTGACACGACCATCAGCGCGCAATGGACCCAACCGATCGGCGGCGAATACAACATTGTGGCGCATGTCGACTATTACTGGCAGTCGCATATGTGGGGCCGCATTTTCGAAGACGGAGCCGACTACATTCCTGGCTTTGGCAACATGAATGTGACCGTGCAGCTGAACGCCCCGGACAACAAATGGTACGTCCAGGCCTTCGTCAAGAACGTGTTCGGCAGCGCCAATATCGAAGGCGAATATCTGACGAGCCCGACATCCGGTCTCTACACCAATGCAGTCTATGGCGACCCGCGGCTCTTCGGCCTCAAGGTCGGCATCAAAATGTAATCGAGAAGTTCATTTTGAGAAACGAGGGCGTCGGGAAACCGGCGCCCTTTTTCTTTGATATCGCTACCGGCCGATGGCGTTCTGTCATTGCCAAACCGTTTGACGCTCCGCCCGCTCTTGCGCCAACCTTTCGCCCACAATCCCAAATCGAGGACTTCGCCATGGAAATGCGCAATCTGGGACGTTCGGGACTGCAGGTCTCGCTTGTGGGCCTCGGCTGCAACAATTTCGGCATGCTTGAGCTCGAAGCGTCGCGCAAGGTCGTGCACCGGGCGCTCGATCTCGGTGTCACCCTGTTCGATACGGCCGATGTGTACGGAAATCGCGGCGGTTCCGAAGACCAGCTTGGAGTCATGCTGGGGTCACGCCGAAAGGACATCGTATTGGCGACCAAATTCGGAATGCCGATGGACGATTCCGGCGCTAAGTCCGGCGCCTCGCGGCGTTATATCTTCGCGGCGGTTGAAGCGAGCCTCAAACGCCTGCAGACGGACTGGATCGATCTTTATCAGGTCCACCGGCCGGACGACAAAACCCCGATCGACGAAACGCTGTCGGCGCTGGACGATCTCGTTCGCCAGGGCAAAGTGCGCTACATCGGCTGCTCGAATTTTGCGGCCTGGCAAGTCGCCGATTCGCAATGGACGTCGCGCGATCGAAGACTCAATTCATTCGTGTCCGCGCAGGATGAATACAGCCTTGTGGTACGAGACATCGAGCGCGAGTTGATACCGGCTCTCGAAGCCCACGGCGTCGGGTTGCTCCCCTTTTTTCCGCTCGCCAGCGGGTTGTTGACGGGCAAATACCAGCACGGCGCCGAGCCGCCTGCCGGCACGCGCTTCACGCTCATGAAGCGCCTGGCGGACCGTTATATGACGGAGATCAACTGGAAGATCGTCGCTGCGCTTGAGGCATTCTGCGCCGCGCGCGGGCACAGCCTGCTCGAATTGGCGTTCAGTTGGCTCGCGTCGCGTCCGCAAATTGCAAGCGTGATTGCGGGTGCCACGCGACCCGAACAGATCGAAGCGAACGTCAAGGCAGTCGGGTGGAAGCTGTCGACAGACGACATCGCCGAGGTCGATCGCCTGACGCGCAAAGCATAGTCGGCGCACCCAAAACCCGACTCCGGTCCAATTCCTGGTGGGAGTCGCGGATAACGCCCCAAAATTCTTTCATTCTCGCAGGACCATTAACCTGGATTCTGTGACGTCGAATCAGCTCCAGCCACCGGCGATGCAGGAAATACGGCGCTTTTGAGCCTTTTCTTCCGGCTGACCCGGCCACGGAGGTCTCAAGATCGGAGACGCCGGATTCTACCGCGATTGCGAAGGCGGTCCCCCGCGTCTATAAGCGCCGCGCCCCGGAGCGCCGCCTTATGGATATTCGCAATATTGCCATCATCGCCCATGTCGACCATGGCAAAACCACGCTTGTCGACCATCTGCTCAAGCAGTCGGGCGCCATACGCGACAACCAGCACGTCCAGGACCGGGCGATGGATTCCAACGATCTGGAGCGCGAGCGCGGCATCACCATCAAGGCGCAGAGCGTCACCTTGCAGTACCTGGCCCACGATGGCGAGCGCTATCAGCTCAACCTGATCGATACGCCGGGGCACGCTGATTTCGGCGGTGAGGTCGAGCGCATCCTGTCGATGGTCGATGGCGTGGTCCTGCTGGTGGACGCGGCCGAGTCGGTCATGCCGCAGACGAAATTCGTGCTGTCGAAGGCCTTGAAGCTCGGGCTGAAGCCGATCGTCATCATCAACAAGATCGACCGGTCCGACGCGCAGCCCAAGGAAACGCTCGAAAGCATCTTCGATCTGTTCCTGGCCCTGGAGGCGAACGACTACCAACTCGATTTCCACGTCCTCTATGCTTCAGGCAGGCAGGGTTGGGCGGTGGCAGATCTCGATGAACCACACACATCGCTCGCGCCCCTGTTCGACCGCATCGTCGCCGACGTGCCGAAGCCCCGGCCGCTCGCGAAGGCCGGCGACGGCTTTCCGTTCACGATGCTGGTGACGACGCTCGAAGCCGATCCTTATCTGGGCCGCATCCTGACCGGGCGCATCGAGTCCGGCGCCATTACGGTCAATCGCCAGATCAAAGCACTCAACAGCGACGGCGAGATTGTCGAGCGGGCACGGGCGACCAAGTTATTGGCATTCCGCGGTCTCGCGCGCGTGCCGGTCGAGCGTGCGGAAGCGGGAGACATCATCGCAATCGCCGGCCTCCAGACGACGACCGTGGCCGATACGCTGTGCGACGTCGAAGTCGAAAAACCCATCACGGCCACGCCGATCGATCCGCCCACGCTCGCCATCACCATTTCCGTCAACGATTCGCCCCTGGCAGGACGCGAAGGCGAAAAGGTCCAGAGCCGCGTGATCCGCGAAAGGCTGCTGCGCGAGGCCGAAGGCAATGTCGCAATCCATGTGAGCGAAACGGGAGAAGGCTCCTACGAAGTCGCCGGCCGTGGCGAACTGCAATTGGGCGTGCTCATCGAGCAGATGCGTCGCGAAGGTTTCGAACTTTCGATCAGCCGACCCCGCGTTCTGTTCCGTACCGATCCCGAGCTGGGCGAGAAGCTCGAGCCGATCGAGGAAGTGACCATCGACGTCGACGATCCCTATACGGGCATCGTCATCGACAAGGTCAGTCAGCGCAAAGGCGAGTTGCAGGACATGCGTCCGACCGGCGCGGGCAAGACGAGGCTCGTGTTCTTTGCGCCGTCACGCGGATTGATCGGCTATCACGGCGAATTCCTCACCGATACGCGGGGCACGGGCGTGATCAACCGCATGTTTCACGGCTACGCGCCTTTCAAGGGCGCGCTCGTGGGTCGCACCAGCGGTGTGCTGATTTCGACGGCCGACGGCGAGGCCGTGACCTATGGACTGTTCTTTCTGGAAGACCGCGGCAAGCTGTTCGTGATACCGGGGACGAAGGTCTATCAGGGCATGATCATCGGGCAGCATTCGCGCGACAACGATCTCGACGTCAATCCGCTGAAGGCAAAGCAGCTCACCAACATCCGCACGCACGCAAAGGACGAGGCGCTCCGGCTGACGCCGATCGTGCCGCTGACGCTTGAGCAGTCCATCGCCTATATCGAAGACGACGAATTGGTCGAAGTGACGCCGCAATCGATCCGCCTGCGCAAGCGCGAACTCCTGCCGCACATGCGCAAACGCGCAAAAGTCGAAGCTTAATCCTGAACGGCATCGCCGGAATCAGGCGGCGCCTACCGGTCTTGCCTCAATGCCGGACCTGTCGCAGCCTGTCTGCGCTATCGGCCGTCATTCAGACGCGCCGACTGCGGAGAACACCCGATGAGCGATACGCCTGCATTGCGCTGGGTTTACGCCGACGCGGTGTGCGATCTGTTTCATGTCGGTCATGTCGAGTTCTTCCGACAGGCGCGCGCGCTGGGCGATCGCCTGATCGTGGGCCTGGTCGGTGACGCCGATGTCGGCACCTACAAACCTTTGCCTATCCTGACCTTTGCCGAGAGGCTTGGTGTCGTGCGCGCCTGCCGTTTTGTCGATCGTGTGGTGGAGCAGCCCGTGCCGCTAACGCCCAAATGTGCGTTTCTCGATTCGATCGGCGCGGAATTCCTGTGCCATGGAGACGACATGGCGGAGGCGGAACTCCGGAAGTTTTATGCGGACCTCATGGAGCACGGCCGCCTGAGGACGGTTCGCTACACATCGCACATTTCCTCACGTCAGATTGTCGAACGCGTCCTCAAGCGAGCCCAGGAAGGCACCTTGCGTCGCTGAGGGTCCGGACGGGACGCGCTCCTGAGCCGCGAGCAGGCGAAGTCTGATATCCGCAACGAGTGTATTGCCCGGATCCAGCGCCAATAGCTGTCGGCAAAGATCGATCGCACGCGGCCGGTCGCCGCTCCACGCCGCCTTGAAAATGTTTGCATAAGCAATGCAACGCGCCACGGGCGGAAATCCGCCGTCCATATTCGGCGATGCCCACGCCGCGAAATAGGGATTGGGCGTTCGCCAGTCGCCATAGACTTCCGACAGAAAAAATTCCGGGTCTTCCGGAATTTTTGTCGGCACACCGAGAAAAACAAAATCCCGCAGAGCGAAGCTTTTGTGCCGCCATTTCACCAGTTGACCGCGCCAATATAGTCCGCACCAGACTGTTTCGCCTTCCGGATAAAGCCGAAAGAAATCGATCGCCACGCAATCTTCGAATTTGTAGCACGATATGATCACGTCGTCGGCGAGTTCGGTTTGCCGTCGGAATCTCGGGTCTCGCGACAACACGGCGTCGAGTTGCGCCGGAGTGACCGATGCGAAGATGCCGAAGTCCATGTCCTTGTCGAAGGAGATGAAGTCGCCGTCGCGCGTCGCGCCCAACAAGGTGCCCCCGAAAAGGCATGCCTCAATTCCCGCGGCGTTCAAGGCGTCTACGACTGCGCACAGCGCCTCGCGATAGCGCGGAATGTCGTATATCGGAATTTGGGAGGAGGACGTCGAACCGTGCCGCAACCAATCGGAACGTTCCCGCAATTCTTCCAAAGTTGCGACGAGCTTCTCTGTGCTCTTGTCGATGTCCATTGCTTGGTAGTCGACTTGCGCCAGAACATAGTTGGAGAGCGGATCGTGCGGATTGCGCGCCAGCGCCTCGCGAAATATCGCTAAGGCGTCTTCGCGTTCGCCGAGAATCAGGAGTGCGCTACCCAGATTGGCCCGCGTGGTCTCGATGTCTGGGTCGGCCGCGAGCGCACGGCGATAGAGCGCAACCGCTTCCGCCAACCGCGCCTCTCCATGATGGATAAGCGCAAGATTGTTGAGCGCGTGAGCGTGATCGGGTTTCAATTGAATCGCTCGGTCATAGACCGCTGCGGCCTCTTCGACTCTTCCGCAGGATTGCAATGCGAGGCCCAGATTGTAATAGGCATCGACGAAATCCGATTGCCCGGCGATGGCGCGCGCAAAATAATGCAGCGCCTGATCGGGCCGGCCGGTCGCACCGAGCGCAAGACCGAGATTGTGCAGTGCGGCAGGCGAGTCGGGATCGATTTCGAGGGATTTCCGGATGACGTCTTCAGCCTCGCCCGCCCGCCCCGTTTCGAGCAGAAGCACACCCAGGAGGTTCAGGGCGGGGACATTGTCCGGCTGCTCCAAGATGGCGGCGCGGCAAGTTTTTTCCGCCTCTTGGAAACGGCGTTGCCGTCTCGCGGCAATGGCCTGATCGATCAATGTCATCGGGACGCCACAAACACCTGCTGGTCGCAGATTAATCCATAGTGTAACTTGACGGTGCCGGTCGAGCCTCGGCCGGCCCTGGGGGGATCGACATGCAATCATTTCGCTGCGAATTGAAGTCTGGCGCTGCCTTTCTGGTGCTTGCGCTGGCGTCTCCAGCGCTGCTCGGGCCGGCCTATGCCAATCCAGCAGGTGGCGCCGTGACGACCGGGTCGGCGACCATCGGCGCGCCCTCGGCCAAGACCACGACGGTCGACCAGAAGAGCGAAGACGTCGTGATCGACTGGTCGAGCTTCAATGTCGCCAGCGGCCAGACCACGCAATTCGTTCAGCCCAATTCTTCGGCGATCGCCGTCAACCGCATCGGTGGTGCGAGCGCCAGCCAGATCATGGGAACGCTCGACGCGAATGGCCGTGTGGTCCTGATCAACGGCAACGGAATGCTGTTCGGCAAGGGCGCGCAGGTCAATGTCGGCTCGCTGATCGCGACCAGCACCGACGGCACGGATTCCGATTTGCTTGCCGGCAAGTTCTCCAAGGCGGGCAATCAGAATGCATCCGTCGTCAACAAAGGGTCGATCACTGCGGCAAGCGGCGGCACGGTCGCACTCGTGGCGCCGAACGTCACGAATGCCGGTATTGTCCAGGCGAAGCTCGGCACGGTTGCCCTGGGCGCATCGAACGCCTTCACAGTCGATTTCAGCGGCGATGGTCTCGTCTCGTTCGCTGCGCAAGGTGACGTGAACGGCAAAGCCACCGCGACCAACACAGGCAGACTCACGGGTGCGACCGTTACAATGACCGCCCGTGCAGCCGAAGGTCTTGCGACGGGCGTGGTCAATGCGGGCGGCCTTATCCAGGCGCAGACGGCCCAGCAGGTCGGCGGCACCATCGTGCTCGATGCGGGCGATGGCGGCAGCATCGCTCTTATAAAGGCGACACTGGACGCTTCCGGCGCCAATGGCGGGGGCTCGGTCACCATCGGTGGCTGGAATCAGGCCGGCATCGTCGCCGACAACGCGAGCGTTGTGGAAGCATCCGCCGGTACGAGCGGCAATGGCGGACATATCTCGGCCATCGCTTCAATCAATCAATTCGGGGCGCATGTTTATGCGCAAGGCGGCTCCCGTTCCGGCAACGGCGGCTTGGTCGAGACATCTGGCGACGTCGTCGGGCTCGCGGGCGTAAGGGTCGACACCCTGGCCGCGTTCGGCAAGACCGGCAGCTGGCTGATCGATCCTTACACCGTGACGATTTCGAACGCTCCGTCGACCGGCGGTTATACTTTTACTACGGCCGATGGGGATTCCAATATCAATGTCGATGATCTGGTAGCTGCGCTCGCCACGACGAATGTGGCCATTGCCGCGCATGGCGATACCACCGGCAACGCGCGCGGAACCGGACCTTGCGGATTTTGCGCCGGTTCTGCCGGTGGTTCCGGGTCCCCGGAAGGTAGCGGATCGATTACCAGCGACATCACCGTGCTGGTTCCGCTGTCATGGTCCGCGCCGACCGTTCTGAGTCTGGGCGCATCGGATACGATTTCCATCAACGCGCCGATCACCATCGGCGGCGGAGGCGGTCTTGTGCTGGGCGATCCCAATGATCCGACGCTCGCGCCGCAGAACATCGAGATCAACGCGAACATCGCCTTCACCGGCGCGGCGTCAGGCGCTTCCAGCGTGTTCACGCTCAATCCGAACGACGTGAATGAGTACGGCTACTCTCTGGGCAACGGTGCGACGGTGACGTTCGCCGATACGCGCTATGCGTTCGCGGTCAACGGCACGTCTTTCACATTGATCGACAACGCCGCCGAGTTGCTGCGCGACCTTAACGACAACCCGGAAGGATTCTACGCGCTCGCAAACGACATCGATTTGGCCGGCACGACATACAGGGAATCTCCGATCTTTGATTTCGAAGGTGCGTTCGAAGGGTTCAACAATACGATCAGCGGGCTGACGATAAACGACAGTCGGGATGACAGTGTCGGCCTGTTCGGCGAGATCGACGGGACAGTGCAGGATTTGGGCGTGACCAACGCCGATATCGTATCGACATTCGGCGAAGGCGCTGCGGTCGGCGCGCTCGCAGGTGAAGTCGATGGCACCGTGAACAATGCTTATGCCACGGGAACGGTGACCGGCGGCGTCGATGCGGCAGTCGGCGGTTTGGTGGGCGCCAGTGAGGGCGAGATTTCGCTGTCTACGTCTTCCGCGACGGTATATGGCGGCTTCGAAGCCCCTGTCGGAGGCCTGGTCGGTTTCAACGAGGGCGTCATCTTCCAATCGTCTGCCGCCGGCGCCGTGAGCGACAACTCCGTCACCGCTCTCGGCGGCCTCGTTGGCGAAAACGTCGGTGAGATTATTCAATCATTTGCCGGCGGCGCCGTAAGTGGCAGCGGTGGTGGTATTGAAACCGTCATTGGAGGTCTGGTCGGCGCCAATGAGGGTCTTGTCGAGCAATCCTATGCCACCGGCACTGTGATAGGCGGCGCCGGAAACGCGATCGGCGGTCTCGCCGGCATGAGTGAAAATGAAATTGACGAATCTTATGCAACCGGCGCCGTGACCGGCGGCCGCGGTAGCGCGGTCGGCGGCCTTGTCGGCATCAACGAATTTGAAATTGACGAATCTTATGCCACCGGCGCGGTGCAGGTCGACGGCGCTTACGCTGCCGCCGGCGGACTTGTCGGCTATAACCCCGGCGACATATCCCAGTCCTTCGCCACGGGCGCGGTAACCGGCAGCCATTCAGACGTTCTCGGTGGCCTTGTCGGCGCCAACGACGGGGACATCGATCAAACCTATGCCGTGGGCGCGGTGAAGGGCGGCGGGGGCGAAACGGCGGCCGGCGGCCTTGTCGGTTATAACGGTAGCACGATCGAAGAGTCCTATTCAGTCGGCACGGTGAAAGCGGGCGCCGGCGCCGAGGTCGGCGGGTTCGTCGGCGACGACGGCGGCACCATACAGACCAGCTATTGGGACATGCAGACGAGCGGAATCACGAACCCGGAGCAGGGCGCGGGCAACGTCTCCGGCGATGCCGGCATCACGGGCGCTACGACGGCCACCTTGCAAAGCGCGCTCGATCCGAGTTGGGATCCGAGCGTGTGGGGCATCGTTGCGGGCATAAGCTATCCCTATCTGCAATGGCAGTCGCCCAATGGCACGCCGCAAGTCGTGTCCGGCGTAGTCGGCAACGGTGCGAAAGTGGTTTCGGGCGCCGGCGTCGGATTGCTGGTCGACGGCACGACAGCCGATCCGCTCGTGTCGATGAGTTCGGGCGCCGACGGCTATTATTACATGCTGCTCGCTCCCGGAACCATTTCGGGCTCCGGCAGCCAGGTGCTCGCCTACGTTGCAAGCGGCGCGCCCACCGAAGCCAATTCCTATTATCTGGACGCAACGGGTTCGCTGTCCGACCTCGGCCTCCAGGAGCGCACGCTCGAAATCACGAGCGACCAGGCGACCGCGAGCGGCACGATCGCCGGCCTCGATACCGCGCTGGGCTCGCAGACAGGATCGCAATTCCTCTATACGGCCGCAGGCGGGGTCTCATCGGGTATCAATGTCGCCATCGACGACACGGCGGCTGCGCTCGACATCGACGCCGTGCTCAATTTCACCGGCGACCATGTGACGCTCGATGCCGCGGGCTCGATAAGCGAGTCGACCGGCACGATCGACGCCTACGCGCTGGCGCTGGGTTCCAGCGGCGATATCTTGCTCACGGGCACCAATAACATCGCGCTTCTGAGCGGCGTCGACACAGGCGGCTCCGGCAATCTCGATGTGAACAACGTCGGGCCGTTGCGCATTGACGGCGCGGTGAATGCCGGAACCGGCGGGGTCACGCTCAACTCGACCGGCAATCTCATCGAGACTTCGATCGGATCGATCTCGGCCGCGTCGCTGACAGGCAGCTCGGTTAACGGCGTCGTGTTCAACGGTGCCAACATGATCGGCACGCTGGACGCGTTCACCAATACAGGCGCAAACAGTTTCTCGCTTATGGACGGAGAAGCGCTCACGGTCTCCGGCGCGGTGAGCACCGTGACCGGCAACGTCATCTTGACGACGACAAGCGGCGGCATCGACGTCGCAAGCCAATTGACGGCGGGCAATCAAGTCGACCTCAATTCCGCTGGAACGATCACGGAGATCGGCGGCGGAATCGCCGCCAGGTTGCTCGCAGGCAGTTCCGTCGGAGGCGCGAGCCTGAACGGCACAAATCTGATCACGCATGTGGGCGCATTCGCCAATACAGGATTGGGCGGATTTACGCTTGTCGACGGAACGCACCTGACGGTGCAAGGTGCCGTCTCCGGCGATCAGGGCGACACGGATATCACCCTCACCTCCGGCGCCTTGCGACTGACCGGCAATGTGTCGGGCGCCGATGTCACGCTGATATCCGACACGAACATCGTGGATCAGATCTCAGGCTCGATCACGACGCCGGGCGCCCTGAACGTGACCGCGTATGGGAATATCACGATGGACAACGGAAATTCCTATGGCTCGGAAGATCTTGTTTCCGAGCACGGCACGACTACGGGAAACTAAGGTCCGACAAGACGCGTGAAATTTCGCGATCCGGTCGCGGCTATTGCCGGCGCGTCAGCCCCAATCGGCCTGCAATCGTGCGATCGATCACGCGCTTGGGTAGAACGTTGACCATGAAATTCTGCATGCGATCCGGCGTCACCGTGTAACGCGTTTTCGGATTTGCGATCGTCAGTGCGCGCCAGACGGCGCGTCCGAGTTTTTCGGGTTTCAGGCCCTTGCGTCCGCTCGCGATCATGTAATCGCGCACTTTCGTGAGAGCCGCCGCGAAAGGCGTGTTGGCGTAGCGCGCGACATCGATCGTTTCGGCCTTGTCCCAGATGGGGGTCGCGACCGCGCCGGGCGCTACGACGATCACGTCGATGCCGAACAGCATCAGTTCCCGGCGCAGGCTTTCCGATAGCCCTTCGAGCGCGAATTTCGACGCATTGTAAGCGCCGACAAAGGGTGAAGCGTTTTTGCCGCCCACCGAGGAGATCATCACGATCCGTCCGGGCCCCGCTTTGTGCGCGGGCTGCGCCATCAGCAATGGCGCGAAAGCTTGCGTGACGATGAGCTGACCTGTGACGTTCACCTCGAGCTGGTGACGGAATTCGTCGATGTCGAGATGGAGCAGCGGGCCCGGCACCGCGATGCCCGCATTGTTGACGAGGCCGAAGAGCGGCTCGCCGGCAAGCGCAGCCGCAACCTTCTCCGCGCCGGCTTTCACGGCAGCCGAATCGGTCACATCGAACATCACCGGCACGAAATTCGCTCCGAATTCCTTCGCAAGCCGGTCCGCATCGGCTTGCTTGCGGACGCTGCCGAAAACGCGGAATCCTCTTCCGATCAGGACCTTGGCGCAGCCCCAGCCGATGCCCGTGGATGCCCCCGTCACGACGACACTTTTCATGGACTGCCCTCCTGGCGCTCTCTATGCAATATAGCGCGCCTTACGGGAGAACCGAGCATGACCGAGGTCGATTCCGCCACAATCGCGTTCGCAAATCGCCTCGCCGACGCGGCCGGCGCGGTCATACGCCCTTATTTCCGTCAGCGTATCGATGTGGCGGACAAACGCCCCATCCATGACGGCAAGCCGGTATTCGATCCCGTCACCGAGGCGGACAAGAATGCGGAGACCGCCATCCGCGCCATCATCGACCGGGAACGTCCCGAGGACGGAATTCTGGGCGAGGAGCACGGCGAAAAGAAGGGCACGAACGGACTGCGCTGGGTGCTCGATCCCGTCGACGGCACGCGCACCTTCATTGCCGGGCGTCACGAATGGGGCTGCTTGATCGCCCTGGAAAAAGACAGTCGACCGATCCTGGGCATTATCGACCAACCCGTTCTCGGAGAGCGATTTGTCGGCGCCAATGGGCGCGCCGAACTGCACTCGGGCGGTGCAGTTACGCCGTTGCGTACCCGCACCGGCACGCAAATGGCGGATGCGATTCTCTGTGCGACGCATCCCGACGCGTTCTATGGCGAAGGCGAGCGCCCCGCGTTTCGTCGCGTGGAGCGCGCCGTTCGCATGACCCGGTGGGGCGGCGATTGTTACATATTCGGCGCGTTGGCTCTCGGTTTTGTCGATCTGATCGTAGAGACGACATTCCATCGTTGGGATGTCGCGGCGCTCATCCCCGTCGTGGAAGGCGCGGGCGGCGTCATCACGAACTGGCAGGGTGGAGATTGCTCGGCAGGCGGGCAAGTGCTCGCCGCCGGCGATGCTCGTCTGCATGCCGAAGCGATGACATTGCTCGCGGGGTAATCGCCGTCCTCAAAACGGCCATCTTCAAAACGGCCACTCTCAAAACGGATTGAGTGTGTGCTCCCGGGTGAAGGACAGATAGCCCGCATTCACGCCCGCCCGCAGGCCGACGCCGGTACGCATCGGCGCTACGGTGATGTTTCCCGACTTCAGATAGTTCACGCCGATGCCGGCCACGACATAGATCGAGCCTTCGACGCCCGGGAACCTCTGGAACAGCAGATCTTCCTGCTTGAGATTATAGACCAGCACGAAAACCTTCGACGCGTTGCCGCCCAGATCCCAGCCGACGCTTGGACCCTGCCAATAGATTTTCAGGGGCTCATGGCCTTTGCGAATCAGCCACCCGGAACCGTAGCGCAGCCCGACGACAACCGCGCCGGATCCCTCGTCGCCTTTGATATAGGCGTCCGGCAAACCTTGCTCCGAGAAGACGTGCTGCACGACCTTGGCGACGGCTTCCGTCGTGGCTCCGAAGAAACCGGCAGCATTCTGGACGATTTCGTCCTGCGAGTAGGTGTCGTCGTCGGCCGCCGTGGGCTGGACCGTGATGGCCAGCATTGCGAGCGCGCCCAACATTGCCGGAATCATACGCGAAAAGACCATGAATCGTGCTCCTCGGAAGTTGCCGCCTGAGAGAATCAATCTAGCACGTGCGGCACAAGCATTGCGCGCCGCAAAGGCCTAGACTGGGGGCATCCGGCCACAGCATCGTGACCAAATCTGGGCAGGCAATCATGACAAACGAGCAACGACACCAAGACGACGAAACCGAAGGCAAGATCGGCACGGCCGGATGGATTGCAATCGTCATTCTGGTCGGTCTTCTCGCGGCAGCGCTCTGGTATGCGGTTCACGCCTGGGGCGAGGTTCCCAACGTCGGGCTTTCGCCTTTGGGTTGGGTTTTTCTCATTCTCGGCGTGCTCACGACCGTCGGCGTCGGCGCAGGTTTGATGGCGCTGCTTTTTTATTCGAGCCGGAAGGGGAAGGATTTCTAAATTCCCAAGTTCAGTTTTTTTCGTCCAGGCCCCGCGCCACAAAATAGGGATTGGCGAATTTTTCGTCGGCTTTGCCGTAGACAAAAGGCTTGCCGTCGATCGTCGTCACGCTGCCGCCCGCAGCTGCAAGCACCGCGTGACCCGCTGCCGTATCCCATTCCATCGTGCGGCCATGGCGCGGATAGATATCGGCTTCACCGGCAGCGACCAGGCAAAATTTGAGCGACGAGCCGGCCGCGACGAAATCCTTCACCGGATAGGCCGCGAGATATTCCTCGGTCTTGGCATCGCGATGCGAACGGCTTGCCACAGCGATCAATCCATCGGCGCCGGGTTTGCACGCCTTGATCGCGCGCGCCTGCGAGAAATCCGGCGCCACGCCCGGCTTCGTGCCGAGTTCATAGGCGCCGGTCTCGAGCTCGCCCATGAACAGGCGCTCCTTCGCGGGCGCGAACACCACGCCCCGCACCGGTACGCCGCCCTTGATTTCCGCGATATTGACGGTGAATTCGCCGTTGCGGTTCAGAAACTCTTTTGTTCCGTCGAGCGGATCGACGAGGAAAAAATGATCCGAGATTTGCTGCACGCGACCCGCCGCAGTCTCCTCTTCGGCAATCGCGGGCACGCCGGGCGCGAGCTTTGAAAGCTGCGCAAGAATGTACGCTTCGGCATCTTCGTCCGCCGCGGTGACCGGCGATTGATCGGCCTTGCGGCGCGCCTGGATGGCGTCATCGGCATAATGTCCGAGGATGATTTCGCCTGCCTGCCAGGCGATGCCTGCCAGCGCAGTGAGGCCATGAGACGGTTTGGCAGTCATCGGGTGTTCTCCGGGGCCGGATCGACGGTTTCCAGCTTTGCGACATCGGCCTGAATGAGCCGTTTGCCGGCATGTTCGAAATTGACGGTCACGCGAACGCCTGCCACCGATTGTACTTGACCGAGGCCCCATTCCGGCGCCGCAGTCAGGCGCACCCATTGTCCCGGCGCGAGGCTTGCGGACATCTTAAGCTTTCCTTAAGCCACGGACCGCAGAGTCAGCAAACGGAAACCATAATTTATGTCCGAAACGGATAAACCCATGGGCGAGCTCGAATTTGCGGCGCTGTTGGTGTCACGCGTCTGTCATGACCTTGTGAGCCCGGTGGGTGCTGTGGTCAACGGCCTTGAAGTGCTCGAAGACGAACGCGATGCCACCATGCGGGCGGACGCCCTGAAGCTCGTGACGTCGAGTGCCGAACAGGCGACAGCGCGGTTGCAATTTGCCCGAATCGCCTTTGGCGCTGCCGGGTCTGCGGGCGCGGAATTGGACCTGAACGAGATCGGCCGTACCGTTCAGGGCCTCGTCAGGGGCGGCAAAGTGAAGGTCGATTGGCAGGCCGGAAGCCTCAACTGGCCGAAGGATTGGGCGAAGCTTTTGATGAACGCGACATTGCTTGCGTCCGACAGCCTCCCGCGCGGCGGACACATCACGGTCGAAACATCGTCGGATCCCGCAGCGCCGGGATTCACGGTGCGCGCCACCGGACAGAACGCCCGCATTCTCGACGAAGTGGAAAAGGCCGCACGCGGAGAACCCGTCTATCCGCTCGACGGCCGCAGCATCCAGGCCTTCCTGACCTACAAGCTCGCGCGCACATTGAATGCCGGTCTCACGCTGACGGCGCGAGACGGCACGGTCGAGCTCGTCGCCGGCTGACGCGAACTTCACCGCGCGTTTACCATCGGGGCTTAGCCTCTCCCTCTGTTTTTGAAATTGGGTCCGCCCGATGGAGGCGCCTGTGAAGCATTGTCTTGTCGTCGACGACAGCCGCGTAATTCGCAAAGTTGCGTGCCGGATTCTGGAGTCGCTGCAATTCGCGACGGAAGAGGCCGAAGACGGCGCGGCCGCGCTCGATGCCTGCCGCAACAAGATGCCCGATGTGATTCTGCTCGACTGGCAGATGCCCAACATGACCGGAATCGAATTCCTGCGAACACTGCGCCGCCAGAACGACGGGACAGCCCCCATCGTCGTGTTCTGCACGACCGAAAACGACGTCGGACATATTACCGAGGCGCTGAACGCGGGCGCCAACGAATACATCATGAAACCGTTCGACCGCGAAATCCTCGAAGCGAAACTCGCGCAAGTCGGTCTTCTCTGAGAATCGCGGAGACGTTTCGTGACTCCCGACGCATTCGCCAATCTCGCCGACATGCTGCGCCGACGCTCGGGCCTCGTGCTCACGCCGGACAAGATACAATTGGCGAACAGCCGTCTCGCTCCCGTCGCGCATCTTTTCGGCTTTAAAGGGGTCGCTGCGCTTCTGGCCGAGTTTCCGCATCCGCGCGAGGAAATTGCCCAGGCCGTGACGGAAGCGATGACGACGAACGAGACATCGTTTTTCCGCGATCGCGATCCGTTCATTCATTTCCGCAATGTGGTCCTGCCGGCCATGACGACTTCGCGTGCGTCCGCTCGTCGATTGCGCATCTGGTGTGCGGCGGTTTCCACGGGGCAGGAGGCCTACTCGCTGGCCATGATTCTGGACGAGGCGAATCTCGCCGGCTTCGATTGGAGGATCGACCTGATCGCAACCGATCTGAGTGCCGCCGCCATCGCGCGCGCGAAAGACGGGGTTTATTCGCAGTTCGAAGTGCAGCGCGGACTGCCGATCCAGTCGTTGCTCAAGAATTTCACGCAGGAAGGCAATCAATGGCGCGTGAGCGACAGGCTGCGTCGCATGGTGAGCTTCCGCACTTTCAATTTGCTCGACGATTTCGGCTGGCTCGGTGAAATCGATCTCGTCTTCTGCCGCAATGTTCTGCTCTATTTCGATGGTCCGTCCAGGACAATGATTTTCGCCAAACTGGCGGACATACTCACTCCCGACGGAACGCTTGTGCTGGGCGCTACGGAAAGCGCCGACGCGTTCGTTGCCGTTTCCGACGCCCCGCGAGGCTTCTTCGTCAGGCCGCGAGGCGCTGCGACGCGCGCAACGGTCCTCGCGGGCTGATGGAACCGATCAAATCCTCGCCTTAATCCCCGCATAGAAGCCGCGGCTGGGGCGCAGAAACCCGATCGGGTCCTGAGAATGATCGTCGAAAATATTGTCGACGCGTCCATAGAGCGTGAACTGGTCGGTGAGATCGTAACTGGCAGCGATGTTTGCGGTTGTGTAGCCGGGCGCCGTCTCCTCAAGAATCGCCGAATCGCGCGGCACGTCGAGCCACGGACCGACATAAAGCAGGCTGGCATCGAATGAGAGATCCCTTGTTGCCTGCCATTTGGCATCGACGCTCACCTTGTTTTTCGGCCGGCGCAGAAGTTCCTGGTCGAGAATCTCGTCATTCGCCTCGGTGAATGTGTAGTCGGCGCGCAATGTGAGCGTCTCGATCGGTTGATAGGAAACATAGCTCTCCACGCCGTCTGTTTCCGCGCGCCCGACATTGGCATAAGAGGTGAAGGTCGAATTGTCGTCGATCAGATTCTTGATGTTGTTGCGGAAATAAGTGGCGCCGAACTGGACCTTGTCCCCCCAAAGCGACTGCTCGAACCCGAAATCATATCCGAGGCTTGTCTCCGGCCGCAGACTGGGGTCCCCGAAAAAGCCGAAAGACGGGAAGTTCTCGAACATCTGGCTGAGCGTCGGTGCCTTGAACCCGGTTCCGATACTGGCTTTGAGCTTCGTGCCCGTGGCTGCGATCAGAAATGCCGGCGCCACGCGCCATGTGACCGCGCTGCCGAACTGGTCGTTGTCGTCATACCGGATGCTGATGGTATTGAAGAAATTGCCGCCGAACGCCGATTGCAGCTCCGCATACCCGGAATCGGTTGTCGTCTCGGCCGAGACGGGGAGCCGTATTTCGTCTCGGCCGTATTCTGCGCCGAGGACAAGGATCTCGTCATTCGAGAATCTGAGATTTCCCTGCCAGTCGAGCTTCACGCGATCGCCGGAATAGTAGCTCGTGGGACCGTCCGGACTGAAATCGGTGGAGGAGATGCTGCTATAGGCCAGCCCCACGGTCTGCTCGAAAAAGCCGTCGAACAGGACGAGGTGTCCGGTCGCGCGCGAATAATATTGCAGCGTGTCGGTCTGATCGTGCGAGCTGTCGGGCACTCCGGTAAAGGGAAATACGTTGTAATTGTCGCCGGTAAACAAGAGCTGCGTATTCGTGTAGCGCGCCACAAGGCCCAGATCGAAATTGTCGGTGACGTCGTAGCCGAGCTTCGTCGAGCCGGTGACGTTGTTGTAAGAGTCGTCGAGAGGCGCCTCTCCCGGTGTCAGAAGATCGAGCGGCGTGACGGGCGTCGCGCCGGCATGGAAATGCTCGATATCTGCCGCGTAGTGGAACGGGCCCGTCGAGCCGCTCACGCTTCCCGACTGATTGAACGTGTCGAATGACCCGCCTTCGACATCGGCGGTGAATTGCGCCGGTCCCGAGCCGCTTTTGGTGATGATGTTGATGACGCCGCCGATGGCGTCCGATCCATAGAGACCGCTTTGGGGGCCGCGTAGAATCTCAATTCGCTCGATGTCGGGTGTCAGGAACTGGCCGAAGTCGAATGCGCCGTTGGGGCTCGAGGGATCGCCCACATCGATGCCGTCGACCAACACCTTGACGTGATTGGAATCCGTTCCGCGCATGAATATGGAGGTCTGTTCCCCCGGCCCACCCGATTGGACAACATTCAGGCCCGGCACGTCCTGAAGGGCATCGGGCAGTGTTTGGGCCTGCTTCGCTGCAATATCGGCAGCCGTTACGACTGTGATGCTGCTGGCGACCTGCGCCTCGGGCGTTGGCGTTCGCGTGGCGGTGACGACGACAGTCTCAGTGTCCGAATTTGTTGTCTGAGCGACGGCATTCGCGACAAGAAGATTGGAAACGACAAGGCTGCCGCAAAAAGCGGCAAATGACATATTCATGCGATTCTCCTGGCTTGGGTTCCAGGAGCCGAGACGCGACGAATTCATTGAAAGAAAAGAACGCACTGGAATTCCCCGCGACGACGACTCCAATTTGTCGTCGCGCGGTCGACCGCAGCTCCCGACGCACCCCGGCCGGCAGCAGGACGACGACACGGGGCAGGTCTCCTGGCTCCCGGGTCATCGCTGTCGCCCGCCTTCCCGCAGGCTTTTCAGCCTCAGTGGCATTCTGGACGACCGCTATCCGGTCACAGTTGCGGGGGCAGCCGCGGCGTCACACCGCGTTCCCTTGAATCCCTTCCGGGAACCTCGCGTCAAATTGAACGCTAATGGATGGACGCAGTGGGGGTCAACATTCGTACACTCTGCCGACCGTCACTGTTGAAATATGTCCGTCGGGGCATTCGCGACATAGGCGCGCTCATGATTGCGCCAGGCCGCGAGGGCACGCTGATAAGTTGTTGAGAATCCCGGGTGGGCCGATTCGCCGCAACCCTGTAGGTGCTTGGAAATGAAGCCTTTACGAGCTTTTTGCGATGCGTGTCGGCCCGGCGCCAAGTCCTGTCGCTGCTTGCCGTTTGCAGTGTCGAATCAAGCTTCTGCCGATTGGAACCGCTCTGTGCCGGATCGCATGATGCCATCACCCCCGACTGCGACAAAGCCACCTTTTCGCGTTCCGGCCGTTTACCAATCGAAAAGCTGGACCGTGCGCAGAACGATGATTACGATATACGGAAAGAGGGGCCGCAGACGCGCGCCGCTACCGCGGTGCCGGGGAGGGGACGCGTGAACCTGTTCAGCCATCATTATGGCCGGAGCATTAGTGCCCGGTCCAACTTTGTCCGGTTAATCTGAAGCCATGGAACAGCCCCTACACACTCTCGTTCGGTCGTCGGCCGTTCAGGCGTCACCCAGGCGCGCTCTGGGCGTTGTCGTCGTCGTCGCGATCCACGTTATCGTTATCTGGGCTTTGATCACCGGTCTCGCTCAGCAGATGATGCAGAAGCTTCCGTCGGAATTGATGGCGAAGGTCGAAGAGGCGCCGCCGCCCGTGGTGAAGCTGCCGCCGCCGCCGCCGCCGGACATGGTCAAGCCGCCGCCGCCATTCGTGCCGCCGCCGGACATCACCATTCAGTCTGACGCGCCGGTCACCAATACGATCACAACCCAATCGGTTGTGGCGACGCCGCCGCCGGTGGCGAAACCTGCCGGCATTACGGCGCCGGCTTCGATCGGAAAGGCGCACGAGTGCCAGCACGCCTATCCTGCGATCGCGATCCGTCTGGGCCAAGAAGGGACGGTCGTGCTTGCATTCAAAATTATGACCGACGGTTCTGTGACGGATATTTCGGTGGCGGAATCGAGCGGCCACGAATCGTTGGATCAAGCTGCGGTCAACTGTGCAGGGAGTTGGCACTACAAGCCGGCAGTACAAAATGGTGAACCGATTGAAGTGCCTTGGAAAGCAAGCGTTCCCTTCCGCTTAACGGGGCAGTGATTCGCGAAGGGGAAGCCTAATTTTTAAATCTACTTACGGAGAATCGAAACAATGATCTCGAAGCATCTGGCGATTGCAGCCGCGATCGTTTTCCTGTCCGCCGCAAGCGTCGGCCAGGCACTTGCACAAACACCACCGGCTCAACCCGCCATGGCCGCGCCGAGCGGAGCAACGCCCGCAGCAGGTGCTCCGGCAGCCGGCGCGCCGGCTGCACCCGGTGCCTCGATGTCCGGTCCTTCAGCAGCACCGGCCCCCGCGCCGGCCGTTACAGAACCGGCTGCCGCACCGGCTGCTCCGAAAGAGAGCCCCTACGGCCTCGTTCCCTTGTGGAAGAACGGCGACTTCGTCATTCGGGCCGTGATCGTGCTGCTTGGCATCATGTCGGCCGGAACGTGGTACATCTTCATCACGAAATATCTTGAACAGGCACGTGTGCTTGGTCAGGCCAAGACCGTCGAACGCCGTTTCTGGAGTTCGAACAATCTCAATGAAGGCATCGACAAGCTGCCCAAATCCAGCGTGTTCCGCAGCGTCGCGGAAAGCGGTGTACGCGCGGCAGCCGGGCAAGGAACGGGTCTCGTCAATCTCAATGATTGGATCGGGATGTCGCTGAACCGTCAGCTCGACGAGGCGAACGCCCAGATGCAGACCGGTATCGCGTTCCTCGCGTCGGTCGGTTCGACCTCGCCGTTTATCGGTCTGTTCGGCACCGTCTGGGGCATCCTGAACGCGCTGATCGCCATCGGCATCGCGGGCCAGGCGTCGATCGACAAGGTTGCGGGCCCGGTGGGCACCGCGCTGATCGCGACCGCGCTCGGCCTTCTCGTCGCCGTTCCGGCCGTGTTGCTCTACAACTACGTCGTTCGCCGCAACAAGGTCATCAACGAGAAGCTTCGCAGCTTCGCGGCCGATCTTCAGACCTATCTCGTGACCAACAAGAAGTGATTGAAGTCGCAGCGCGCGCTCGGCAAGGACTCAGCACATGTCAATGAATGTCCAGTCTGCGGACCACGATGAGGTGGAACTGAACACCACGATCAACACGACGCCGCTCGTGGACGTGATGCTCGTTCTCCTCATCATCTTCCTGATCACCATTCCCGTGATCGTCAAGACGGTTCCGCTTCAACTGCCGAACGCGCACAATATCCCGACGATCACCAAGCCCGAGAACATCGTCATTGCGGTCGACAAGGACGAAAACGTCTACTGGAACAATGCCCCCGTTGAGCCGAGCGAGCTCAGAGGACGGTTTGGAGACGCCCTTAAGGCCGCGCTGGCGCGGGGCACGCCGCTTCCCGAAGTGCATATCCGCGGCGACAAGGACGTGCGCTTCGAGGCCATCGGAAGAGTCATTCTGGCGGCCCAGGAAGCCGGCGTCCCGAAAGTCGGCTTCCTGACCGAACCGCGAAACAACGAGTCCCAGTAGCACGACGCCGGAAAGCAAAAGGTAACCTGCAATGGCAATGAATCTTGGTTCCGGAAGCGGCGAAAACGAAGTCATGGTGGAGATGAACACGACGCCGTTGATCGACGTCATGCTCGTGCTTCTGGTCATGCTGATTATCACTCTGCCGATCCAAACCCATGCGGTGAAGCTCGACATGCCGCCGCCCAACCAGAAGCCGCCTGCCACTCCTCCCGTCGTTGTGGCGCTGGGAGTGGATTTCGACGGCACCATCACCTGGAACGGTACTGCGGTCGACATGCCGACCTTGGACATTTATCTCCAGCAGGAAGCCGCCAAAGGCGACGACCAGGACGAAATCCATCTCAATCCGAACCGTCTCGCGAAATACGATACGGTGGCGAAGGTGCTGTCCGATGCGCAGCGTCTCGGTGTGACGAAGATCGGGTTCGTCGGCATCGATCAATATATGCAGTAACGAGAGGGGCGACCGCGGAAGCGGAACATGCGGTCGCATGCGTCCGAGACCCGCGCCTTGAATTCAAGAGAGGTCTCAAGATGATTTCCTTTAATCTCCGCGCTTTCGCAACGGCGCTTTTCCTCGGGTCTGCGATTGCCGCCGTCGGTTCCCTTCCGGCAGCAGTTCCGGCTGAAGCGTCCGCGCGTCCGGCTGTCGGAAAGCTTCTGCAGGAAGCAATCAGGCTTGCCGGTTCCGGCAATACCAGCGGGGCCGGCGAAAAAGTGAGGGAGGCCGAATCTGTCGGCGGCCTCACCTCCGGCGACCAGCAGGCGATCGAACAAACGAAATCATATATCGCTGCCAAGAACGGCAGTGGAGCGACGGGCTCCAAGGCGAAGTTCGCGAACGATTATAACGCCGGCCGCTTTCGGGACGTCGTCGGCGAAGACGCCGACGAACTTCGCAAAGCGGGGCAATATGACGGCGAGAGCGAACTGATCGTGGCTCAGGCTTACTATCAAATGCAGGACTACCCTTCGGCCATTCGGATGCTGCGCGATATGCATGGGCAGGGGCCGCTCGAATTGTTGATGAGCGCCGCCTATAAATCCGGCGATAACGACGCCATGCGCATCGCGGCGGAACAGCTGATCATCAATTACAACCAGCCGAAATATTGGTCGGACATTCTGGCCATGGCCGACCGCTCGGCGGGTCTTTCGCCGGACAATACGATGGACGTTTATCGTCTGCGCCTTCTCACCAACACGATGCGCAATGCCGACGACTACACGACGGCCGCGGAAGTCGCGATTCAGATCGGTTGCCCGACCGAAGCGCAGGGCATCGTGCAAAAAGGCATGGACGCAAAGCTGTTGAACGACGCCCGCACGGTTCGCCTGATGACGATGGCCAAATCGCAGGCAGGGTCCGAAGCTGCAGGCCTCGCCCAGGAAGCAGCGGCCGCCAACGCCGCCAAAACCGGCGACGCGGATATCAAACTGAGCGCGCAATATTGGGGTATGGGCCGCTTTCAGGATGCGCAAAACGCCGCGAAGGCCGGCATCGCCAAGGGCGTCACGAACAGCAATCTCGCGCAGATTCGCCTTGCCATGGCCGATATCGGCCTGCACCAGAGGGATGCGGCCGTGCACGCGCTCAGTGCGGTGTCGGGCGGCGCCAAGCCGGGCGACGTGCTTCTCTCGCATCTGTGGTCGATTTACGCGCGCACGCACTGAGGGGCGAGTTTCAAATCACGATGTGGAAGCCGCCGGTTCGCCCGGCGGCTTTTCCGTTTCGAAGGTCCGCGATTCAGTTGATTGACGACGCCTGCCGGGGCGCAGTCGGCCGCGCGCCTTGCACGGAGACGAGATAGGCGCGCACGTCGATGTCGGGCGGCGTAGCGACGCCTTTTCCAGGTCCCGGCGTTCTCAATTCTTCAAGCGGAAAATCCATTTCCGCTTCGTAGGTGCGCTCGACCTGATTGCGAAGATTCTGTTCTGCCGCGTACCAGGCCTGCTTGTTGGCGCCATCGCGGCAGGTGGCCAGCTCCGAAGGATCCGTCGCGCCCCAGCGGCGCTCGACGCACTGGTAGGGATCGAAGGACATCAGGAACAGGCGCCGGCGCATGTCGTCATAACCAAGTGTCACTTGCGAATGATCCGTGCGCGAATAGGTGAGCTTGCAGGCTGCCGCCTCCCGGTCGTAGGTCGCAATCAAATCCGCCACGAGATTGTTGCCCTTGTAAACGAGCTTCGGATCGCCGGCTTCGTACATCTTCACAAAGCGCTCGGCCATGTCGCGCAATTCCTTGAACGAAACCTTGAGACGCGCATCGCGCGACGGCGTGGAATAGTCTTCCCAATTGCCTTCCGTGCCGTAGATGTTGGGTGGAAGACGCGAAGGCTGAGGCAGATTCTCGATACCTGCGGCCAGCGCCACCTCGACGGCATCGCTGCGGTAATGCAGATCGTTGCAATTGGAATCGACCATATCGTGCACTTCCTTGACGGGATCGAATAGCAGCTTCCCGCCCGCCATCACCGCGCGGACATAATCGTAATAGTCGTAGGTCTGGCCGCTCAGCACGAATGCGCCGGTATTCCAGTTCGAATCGTCCGCCGGTCGCGGGCCGGTGCCGAAGAATTGCGTCTCGGAATAATCGGGGATGTCTTTGTTCGCCGCGAGCACGACACGGCCGCCGATGAAGACGCCGTCGCTCCGCCGCGCGGCATCCACCAGCCATATCGGGCGCCAGTTCTTGAAGCCCGCGCCCATATCGGGCCGCGAGCGGACGAACCTTTCGTCATAATAGCCGCGCGTCACCGAACTGTCGGGATGGGCATCGATATATTGCATGCGCCCGTTGGGCTCGATGCGGAAGATCGTCGCGACGTGGCCGTTGGGATCGTAGACCATCGTACCGGGGCGGATGGATCTCACGCTGATCGCGGGCGAATACATATCGGGCTCGTAAGGCCCATCGAGGTCGGGATGGATGCGGAAACTCGCAGACGAGACCGAATCGCGCATCACGTCGATCATTTCATAACCCGTGGTCGAATAGGACAGCACGTCCGTGCGGGCCGAGACTTCGTTGCCGGCGGCGGTGTAGCGAATGTCGCGCGTATGGCCGCGCGCCTCGACATCGCCCTCATAGGAAAAGGGAAGCCCGCGCTTCCACGCGAAATAACCGCGGAGCACATAGGGCAGGTCGGCACAGTCGGAGCGGAACGGCATGCCTTCGGGATCGCTCGCGCGGAACGGATTGGCAGGGTCGTGCAGGCAGGTATTGACGGTGCGGCAGCCGGAGTCGCCGATCGCCTGAATGAATTCGCTGTAGGCGCGCTCGTCCGCGTCGGTCCAATGGTCGTAGCGGATCACGATCAGATCCGGTCTGTTCGCCGCGACCGGTGGAAGCTTCGCCAATGAGGGGGACGTTTGGGCCGCCGAAGGCTTTGCCGGAACGCCCGCCGGTTGCGGCGCCTGCGCCGCATGCGATGGCGCCGAAGCGCAAGCGAGAAAGGCCGCGCAAACGGCAAAATTCAGATATCCCGCCCGCATTCCAACCTCGAATGCCCACCCCGCTGCAACCGTAACCGGCCGGGCCGGGCGGTCAAGCTACCCTTGGTTAACCGGTGTGGGGTCCCGCGCGGTTCGTGATATTCCGTTGTATTGGCCGGGGCGAAGAGGGAATTCAGAGTGGCGCGGCGATGCTGACGGATGTGGAAGCCCAGGCGTTCATGTTGAGCCTGCGTGTGTCGCTGGTCGCTGTGGCCTGCGCGCTGCCTTTTGCACTTGCCGCAGCCATGCTCCTGTCCCGCGGCCGGTTTCCCGGCAGGACGCTCGTCGATAGTGCGCTGCACATTCCGCTGGTCCTGCCGCCTGTCGTCGTCGGGTATCTGTTGCTGACACTTCTCGGTACGCGAGCACCCCTGGGCGCCTGGTTGCTCCACAATCTGGGAATCCGGTTTGCGTTCAGCTGGACGGGCGCAGCACTCGCGTCCGGTCTCATCACCTTTCCGTTCCAATTGCGCGCCATCAGGCTATCGCTTGCGGCGATCGACGGCGGGCTCGGTCAGGCGGCGGAGACGCTGGGCGCGGGTCCGTTCGATCGCTTTTTCAATATCCTGTTGCCGCTCGCATTGCCCGGCATCGTCACCGGCGCCATCACGGCCTTTGCCGCGAGCCTGGGCGAATTCGGCGCGATCATCACATTCGTGTCCAACATCCCAGGCGAGACGCAGACCCTGCCGCTGGCGATCTACAGCGCGATCCAGTCTCCCGGCGGCGAAGCGGAAGCGGCCAGGCTTTCCCTGCTCTCCATCTCGCTTGCGTTTGCCGGAATGGTGCTGGCGGAATTCGCGGAGCGGCGCACGCGTGCGCTGGTGGGCCGATGACCATCGATTTCTCCGTGCGTCATCGTTTTGCAGGCTTCGCGCTCGACGCGGATTTTCAGGTGGCGAAGCCCGGCGTAACCGCTTTGTTCGGACCTTCGGGTGCAGGCAAAACGACAATCGCAAACGCGATCGCGGGATTGTTCCGGCCGCAGGACGGCCGTGTTGCAATCGACGGCCGTGTTGTTTTCGATCGAAACGCGGGCATCGATGTTCCGTCGCGCTTGCGCCGCATCGGCTATGTATTCCAGGAATCCCGCCTCTTTCCCCATATGAGCGTGGACGGCAATCTGCGATTTGGTTGGCGCCGCGCGGAGACGCGCGCGACCGAGGACGAGTTTACGCGCATCGTCGAGATGCTGGGGCTTGAGCGATTGTTGTCGCGCAAGCCGGCAAAATTATCCGGTGGCGAGAAGAGCCGCGCGGCATTAGGGCGCGCCCTGCTGTCGTCGCCTGCCTTGCTCCTGCTCGATGAACCTCTCGCCGCACTCGACGCAGCACGCAAGGCGGAGATATTTCCCTATCTTGAAAAGCTGCGGGACGAAACGCGTTTGCCGATGATCTATGTCACGCATTCGCTGGACGAGGTCACGCGCCTCGCGGACGAACTGGTCTTCGTGAAAGACGGGAAAATCGCAGCACAGGGTTCGGTCTTCGATCTGCTGCCGGATCTCGAATTCGCGAGCCTGGCGGGCGCTCCATCTTATGGGGCCGTGTTCGAAACCGTCGTGACCGCGCAGCGCGAGGGTGACGGGCTGACCGTTCTCGCCGCCGGCAGCGTGGAGTTGATCGTACCGCATGTCTCGCAACCTCCCGGCACGCGTGTGCGGGTGCGCTTGCGGGCGGAAGACGTGATGATCGCGCGGCAACGTCCGCAGGACATCAGCGCCAACAACATCCTGGAAGCGACAATCCAGTCGATTCGCAACGACGATGCCGGGCATGCCGACATTCAGTTGCGTTCGGGCGATGTGAAGCTTGTCGCGCGCATCACGCGTGCCTCCGCGGAGCGCCTGGGCCTCGTCGCAGGAATGCCCGTGTTCGCCATCGTCAAATCCGTGATCGTCGATTTGCGGTAGACGAACATTCTCACCCTCCCCTTGCGGGAGGGTCGAATTGCGCAGCAATTCGGGGAGGGGCAAGCACACGGCTATCGGCGATTTTCCCCTCCCCGAAATCCTCTTTTCGCTGTCGCTCAAAGATGATATCGACCCTCCCGCAAGGGGAGGGTGGGCGAGATTGTTTGGAATATCACGAGGCCGCGTCGAATTGCGCAGCAATTCGGGGAGGGGTATTGCATCATCATCACCCCTTCCTTCCGGGGAGGGCGAACGATCTACGGAGACGAACCATGCCCCTGATCCCCTATGCCGATATCGCCGCGTTGCCCGAAGACGTGCGCGAGCGTTTCGAGAAACTGCCGCGGAAGCTCAACATCTTTCGCATGTGGGCGAACGCCGCCACATGCTTCGTGCCGGGTATGCGGTTCGGGGGCGCCATCCTCTCCAAACAGAAACTCGATCAGGCTCTGCGCGAACTCATCATCCTGTGGGTCGCCCGCCTCGAAGGCGGCACGTATGAATGGGTGCAGCATGTGCCGATCGGCGAGGCCGCCGGTTGCCGCAAGGACCAGATCAAGGCGCTCGAAGACGCGCGCATCGACGGTGCGGAATTCGATGCAAAGGAAAAGGCGCTGCTGCAGTTCTCGCGCGAAGTGGTGAGAGACGTGCGCGCCGGCGAAGCGGCGGTCGCTGAAATGAAGAAACATTTTTCCGCCCAGGAGATCGTGGAAGCGATTCTCACCTGCGGCTTCTACATGACCATGGCGCGGATGACGGAAACCACGCGTGTCGACGTCGATGCGCCGGCAGGGTCGGCGTTGATCGACGAGTTGAAACGGATCAGATAACTATCGCGGCGTTCCGGCACGAAACACAAACCGCTTCGACAGCGTGAAGTTGAAGATCAGGCCAAACAACGTTCCCGCTACCAACGCGAGGTATGGGTTGTCGGCGGGCGGCGGCGCAAAGCGTAAGAGACTCACATAAAGCGCATAATTCGCAACGGCGCCCAGGCCGTTGGCCGCGACGAATTTTGCCCATTCCCGCAAAAGGCTTGTGCGTGCCGCATGCTCGCGGAACGTCAGCATCCGGTTGCCCCACCATGTGAACGTGACCGCAACGAAGAAGGCGGGAATCTGGCTTGTGTAATAGTTGAGCGCGCTCAAATGATGCACGAACCACAGCGCAATTTCGTTGACGACGAATCCGGCCGTGCCCACGGCCGCAAAACGCAGGAACCGCGATTTGAAAAGCGCGCGCACAAGCTCCGAAATGGCGTTCACGGAAGCTTGAGATCCTTCGGACCGGGAATCGCGAGATAGGCGATGCGCTTCAACTCCCAGCGGCCGCGCGTGACGGTGTCGAGAATGAGGCCGCTGGCGAGGGACAGAAACGCAAGGATCATCAGGGCCGTTGCCAGCAATGCCGTGGGCAGGCGCGGTACATATCCCGTGCGCACGAATTCCAGCACGACCGGCGTGCCGACAAGCAGCGACAGAATCGCAAGCATCGCGAAAATGCCGCTGAAGAAAATGAGCGGCCGCTCCTCGCGCACGAGCGATGTGATGGTCAGCAGGATACGCACGCCATCGCGGTACGTGTTGAGCTTGCTGACCGAGCCTGCCGGGCGCTCCTTGTATTTCGTATCCACTTCGACCATCGGCATCAGGAGCCGCACCGCATGCACGGTCAGCTCCGTCTCGATGCCGAAGCCTTCGGCGGTGAACGGGAATGATTTCACAAAACGCCGCGACATCACGCGATACCCCGTCAGCAAATCGCCGAGCTTGACCCGGAACATCATCGCGGTAAGGCCGGTCAGCAGCCGGTTGCCCAACACATGCCCCGCGCGATAGGCGGCTTGGCCCGTCGCGATGCGCCGCCCCGACACGATATCGAGATTCTCGTTGACCAGCTTGCGCACCAGCGCGGGCGCCACGAAGGCGTCGTAAGTGTCGTCGCCGTCGACCAGCACATAGATGTCCGCCTCGATATCGGCGAACATCCGGCGCACCACATTGCCTTTGCCCTGGCGCGTTTCGCTGCTCACGATGGCGCCGGCATCCCGCGCCCGCTCGGCCGTCTTGTCCTTGGAATTGTTGTCGTAGACGTAGATCGCGGCGTCCGGCAGCGCGGCGCGGAAATCGCGCACGACCAGCGCGATGGCAGCCTCCTCGTTGTAGCAGGGCACGAGGACGGCAACGCGGGCACGGGTGTCGGTCATGGTGTGGGGACTCAGGGGCTGGGGCTTGGGGCGCGGATCACGGGACAGAACTGATAGAGCCCGCCGAGGTTCGTGACCATATCCCGGCAGTCGTGGCGCCGGATGGCCAGGCCATAGACCGCCAGCGCGTCGCGGTCCCGGGCGGCCTCATAGGGGATGAATATTGCATAGAGATCGCCTTTGAAGGCATCCACGCGCCTGCGGGTCTCGGCGGTGAGCTTCGAGCCGTCCTGCGGCTGGATCATCCAGCCGTCGATCCGGAGGATGGGAATCTGCGGCGGGAATGACGGCGCCAGATAGCCCATCGGCGCCTCGCCCGTCATCAAAAGCATGGTCTTGTCGGGATGGGCGATGGGCGGAATCGTGACCTGGATATAGGGATCGCCGAGCGGCGCCCGGGCCAGCAGGCCGGCCTTCGTCGTGACAAGCACGCCCAGCAGCAGCACCCCGATCGTGATGAGCCGCGCGCGCAACGTCGTCGGCACGAGACTGACCGCCACGTAAATCACAAGCGGCGCAATCATCTCCAGCAAAAGAATGTAGCGGTAAATGCCGAAGATCTTCAGCCACGCCATATAGGCGACGATGACGAAGGCGAACAGCGCCGCTGCCGCTTGTGTGTCGATCATAGGCTCGCGATTCTTCCGCGCGAAGAACCACAGCGGCAAGGTCAGGATCACAAGCACATAAGCGAGCCCGACACGGATATCCTGAAACGGCAGATCGTCGGCCACGCCCCAATCGACCGAGAACAACAGAGGGAACAGCAACTGATGTTTGAAATCGGTCGGGATGAACCGCATGTCGCGATAGGATGCGGTGAGCGCCAGCGGCGAATGGAAGTATTCGTTGAAATAGGGAAAGAGCGGATTGCCCGTCAGCGCGTGCATTTTCACGAACCAATAGGCCGCAAAAATCGCCACGCCCACGACGCCGCCAATCCCGCCCGCAACGAGCCGCGTGCTTCTGTGCCGCCAGTCGCCGGGCAGGATGGCAAGTGCGGCCGCGAAACCGAGCGCAAAAGGCGCTTCGGGCAATTTGAGGCCGACGGCGCTGCCCGTCAGCAATCCCGCAAATCCGGCCACCACCATTCCGCGCCACAACGCGCCGTCCCGCAGCAGATCGCGCTGCGTGATGACAAGCGCCAGTCCCGCCAGCACGAACACGCTCATCACGTCGTCGTAATAGGTGGCGCCCGCGAGGCTGACGGTGAGGCTCCCCGTCAGCGCGAGAAGCGCCATGATCGCGGCGATGATTTTTTTGAATTCCGAAACGACGACACTGCGCGCGATCAGATAGACCGGCACCACGTTGGAGCCTTGCACCGCGCCCAGCACGCCCAGCGCAAACCAGGAATGCGTATGCGTCGCAAGCCAATAGAAGGGAATGTCGAGGAACGGATTGTAGAACGTCGCCTGGTGCGCAACGGCGACATCGATGCCCATGCGCCCGTTCAGGAACGCATAGGGGATGTACCAGTGATAATTCCGGAAATCCCACGACATGTCCTTGCCGTGCGCCACGACGAAGACGGCCCAGCCAAGGATCAGGGCTGCGAGAAACAGCCATTCCTGAAGCGAAAGCCGGGCTCCGCGGGGGGCGTCGTCTGAGGGGTGCATTCCGGGTCGCGCGCTCGGGGGCTGTGAACGGAGTATGCCTTAGCACGCGAGGCGGCCAACAGCGCTGCGGCCCGTTGCGCGGGGAATTTGGAGGGTATTGGCGCGGCTCGGCGCAGTTTCGGCTTGAGCACGCAGTCCACCCCTTCCCCTGTGTAAGGCTGTCGGGGGGAGCCGCCAACCGAATACCACCCACCCTCCCCTTGCGGGAGGGTCGAATTGCGCAGCAATTCGGGGAGGGGCGCTTGCCGGCAATTTAGGTGCTGCTCCCCAAAACTTTCAGAAAATAGGATCGGAGTTCATTTTACTTAGGAGATTGAGCCGCAACGTTCCCCGGTCGCTCTCTGAAGCCGCGAAGGGGAACAGCCACCACATTCCCTCGCCCCAATTTCTCTGTCGGCCATGTTTTGAAGGTGGTAGCGTCCGCGGATCGCAGCCGGCGCGCAAATTGGAGGGCGTCATGAGCCTCATCGACCAGGCACTGAAGTCGAATGAGCAATACGCCAAGAATTACGATCCCAAACTGGGCGCAGGACCTCCGCATCCCGCCATCGCCGTCTTGACCTGTATGGATCCCCGGCTTTCCGACCTTGAAGGAATACTGGGCCTGAAGCGTGCCGACATGGATGTCATTCGCAACGGCGGTCCGTCCGTCACGGACGAAGTGCTGGCGGAGCTTGTGGTTTCGACGCGCGTGTTGGGCTCGAAGGAGATCCTGCTTCTCAACCACACCGGCTGCGGATTTACGACCTTCACCGACGCGGAATTGAACGCAAAGCTCTCGAACCAAACGGGAGACAAATCGCCGGCCCCCATGCGTTTCCTCTCCTACAAGGATCCGGTCGAACACACGAAGGAACAGATCAAAAAGGTGAGGTCGCATCCCTGGATCGCAAAGGACGTGCCCGTGCGAGGCTTTATCTTCGACGTCGACACCGGACGGCTTCGGGAAGTGACATAAACGGTTGGCAGGCCGACGCGATTGTGCGGGTCGCGTATCGCTTCATTCGCAATGGATTGAACGTCCCCGCAGACATCCTGTCCGGCGCGGGTTGATATTATCCTCAAATTGGGATAATCATGGCGCGACAATTGACGGTTGGCGAAAAACCGCCGGCATGGGTGGGGTCGTCCAAGCGCGACGTCCTTGCGTTTCCCGAACCCGTGAAGGGCGAAATCCGAACTTCTGCTTTACCTCTCTCCCATCGGGAGAGAGGTCGAGGATGCGCAGCATCCGAGGGTGAGTGGGTGTTTATGCAGGGTCAAATCTTTCGGGAATTGAACGCTGCACGAGCACCCCCTCACCCTGCCCTCTCTCCCGGGGGGAGAGAGGGAAAAATCGGACCGCGCGGCAGGACTATGAGGCGAGCCATGGCAAGGAAAAATGAAGCGGAAGAGGAAGCGGTCATTCACGGCACCACGAATGTCTTCGCCGATCTCGGTTACAAGGATGCCGAAGAACGGCAGACGAAGCTGCGGCTGGCTTATGCGATCGCCCGGATTCTCGCGCAGCGCAAATTGAACCAATCTGCGGCGGCCGGCATTCTCGGGGTCAACCAGCCCAAGATCTCCGCGCTGTTGCGCTACAAGCTCGAAGGCTTCTCCGTGGAGCGCCTGATGATCTTCCTGACCGCGCTCGACCGCGACGTGGAAATATCCATCCGGCAAAAGCCGCGCTCCCGTCCCACCGGACGCATCAGCGTGGTCGCGCCGCGACCGGCGCGCGCGGCGGCAACGGGCCGTAACGTGGCGCGAACGAAGCGCGGCGGGAGGTAGGCGGTCGACTATTTCGAGTCGGCGCCGTTCGAGACCGGAGTACGAATTTGCGCCGACTTCATCAAAGCGGATGTTGTTACTCCGACCCCAATCTTCCCGACCCCAATCTTCCTTTCATGGGCGGCTTCGGGAAGTGACATAGACGGTTGGCAGGTCATGGCGGCTGCGCGGGTCGCTCACCGCTTCATTCGCAATGGATTAAACGTCCCCGCATTTCACGCTACTCTGACCGCGATCTTCACGAAGGAAGCGATAAGCCGCCTCCGAAGCCGCAGGAAAGTGCGGAAATTGATCAGGCGTCCTCCAATGTCGAGATTGACTCATTTGGCATCGACGCCCGGGGGTTCTATAAGCATTGAAACGGCTGCACCAATGGCTTTTGATTGATATGGCAGACCAGAAATTCAGTATCGCCGTCTTTCCGTTCCTAAAAACGCGCGGACCGGTCAAGCTTGGCGGCTACACGTTTCGTTCCACCACGGATTTGGAGGGTTTACCGTCCCACCAGGCGAAAGCAGTCGGAGAGATTGCGCAAATGCTGTTCGTGCACGATGACTTCCGTGTCAAATCGGCGTCGTATGCGATACTACCTGATATCGAGGTCCATAGCGGTGACCGTCGTATCGCTCAACTCGCACAGCTACGGGCCGTCGTTGCATATTTTTATTCCGCACCCCACGAGACGTTTGAATCCATCTTTTTGGCGCCTGAAGACGTAAGCTTGGTGCTATTCACGCCAGACCGCGTGCCAATTGCTTTGACTCGACCTGAGCATCACACAGAGCGAGTTCTGCCGCTTTCCGGTTCGGCCCCAGATGGGCACGGCTATGTTCCGGGGTACAACGGACTCTATAATTTTCGGCATGCTTTCTGGGTCGAGCCTGGGTCGCGCCTTTATGGCCCCAAACCCCATATGGGACTGACTATCGCTCAAGACCTTTGTTCTGATATCGGGTGGGGCGTCCCGAACCGACCTGATTATTATCTTCTCCATCTTCTGGACAAGCCTGAATCTTCTACATCGCAGCGCATCTATGCAGCGTTGCACTGGTACAATGCGGCAAATGAGAACGGCATTGACCAAAGCCAAGCGCTTCTCAATTTGGCTGTGGCGTTTGAGACGCTGCTGCGCCTACCTGAATCGTCCAAGAAAGACCGACTTGTGGATGCGATCTCTTTGCTGCTCGGCCGCACAGAGCGGCTTGACGAGTGGGCGGAACAATTCTACGCCGCGAGATCTCGCGTCGCCCACGAAGGTCAATTGATCGATGGATATTTTTACGCTTCGACCTCCGGCAAGCAAAAGCAAACGTCTGACCTCTTTGGATCGTTGATGCTCTTTGGCCGTCAAATCTTCCAACTTTGCGTTGGCACTGTGCTTGTAGGGATTGACCTTGCCGACCGCGCAAACTTGCAAGAAAAGTTTGTCACCAACAACGAGCGATATCAGAAGATTTGTGAGCTACTGGAAGTCAAGACTACCTCGCCGAATGAGAAATTACTTGGGCTGGAGCCAACCATTCGCGCGATCGAGCGATACCAATTTGTCGCGAGTAATGTTTCGACAGGACCGGCCATCACTGCGGTGCGACAGGTCTGCATTGCACTCACGGCCTGTGGCCAGGAGCTGCCGCTAGAACTTGCGGACGCACTGGCCGCGTGTGCGAGCAGCAAGCGGCAGGACGGCGAGGCACGCGAACTCGAAGTGATTGAATGTCTAGACTGCGTATTCGAGAAATTAAGTCAAACTGCGCTCTCATCTGAGGCGCGGCTCGCTCGCGCTGTGATACGACTTGTTTGGATGAATCTGTCCCGACGGTATTACTGGCTGAAGGGGAGGCAGGAAGGAACCAAACATGATTGAGGGTACTCGTTGAAAAAAAGGGGGCCGGAGTGCATTTAACTTAGTCTCCGTTCGCGTGCCGGTAATCGCACTCTGACCACAATTCCTACGATCGAAATCCGGCATGCAGAAATGCAGTAGCTGTCCCGGTATTCGTATCAGGCAGTGGGGCTTCCGCTCTGCCCCTACTCGACCTTCGGTTTCGCCCGCCTGTGCCGCAGGATCCGAACAACCAGCCACAACCCCACAAACACAACCGGCAGCCACGGCAGCACGCCGATCACGCTCAGCAGCATGTCTGCGGTGCTTGCGGCCAGCACGGCAGTGGCATTCCTCCAAAAGTCGGCGAAGGGCGAGGGCGCGGGGGGCGGCACGAACGCTTCCTGCAGGCTGATGTTCATTCGTTCGAGCCCGATATTCGTGGCGGAGGCGCGCTTAGCCGCCTCGGCATTGTCCACGGCTGTTTGCGCCTGCTCGAGTTCCGAATGGATCTTGATAACTTCGTCGACCGTCAGGCCGGAGCGTTTGGCCAGCGCTTCCAGGCTGTCGCGATAGGCGGTGGCCTGCGCCAATTCGCGATCGATATCGGCGGCCGATTGAGTCTGGTTCTCTGTCGAAATGTTGCTTGAGGTGATCTCGACACGGCCGTTGCCGTCTTGCGGCAGGCGCGTCAAAAGCCGCTTTTCGAATGTCCCGACCTTGTCATGCGGAAGTGCGACCTGAAGCTCCGCTTCCACCGTCGTGCTCATGGTCAGAGATGCGGATGTCAAAGTGCATTGGAGCGATTTGTCCTTGAGGCAAGCATCGCGTGCCGCCTGGAAACGGACGGCAACGCTGTTGTGGGGCATGGTAACGGTCAGGTCGTGCTGCAGGCTGAACAGTGCATTGGCGTTCGTGGAAACAGTGATGTCCGGTGGCGGAACGAAGGCCGGCGCGGGCGCTACCATGTTCATCGGTGCCGCACTTCTCAGCGGCAGGGATATCGTCGTTTCTCTGTCGTTCGATCTTCCGCACGCCGCGAGCACCAAAGCGACACAGCAAACCAGAGCAGTACGACGCATCGTCCCCTCCCCCTCAAGAGAACACATGTTGCTCGGTCATCTTGTCGATTCCATGGCGAAGCGGCTTTGAAAAATGGGGGGTTACCTGATGGAGGTGCACGATTTCTCGCGTGCCGATCTCGATTCCCTCTCTCCTCTCGGGAGTGGAGGTCGCGACAGCGTACCGACCGGCTAGGGTGAGTGGGTCTTTCCGCCACTCAATTCGCGAAGAAGAGTCGCCGGTTGCGAATCTGTTCCCTGAAATCGCGCTCCGTATCTGTTTGGTTGTGACGTAACTCGCGCGCGCATTTTCCCAACCGCGCGTTTTTCAATCTGTTTTCTACAGTCTGCTCTTCGACCACGACCCACTCACCCTGCCCTCTCTCCCGGTGGGAGAGAGGGAAAAGACTTGCCTTCATGGCCTCCGATCCATGCGTTGCCGAACCATGCCGGTTGATCCGCGCGTATCAGGGCTGAAATTCGACACGTACTGGATCAAAAAATAGTTCGAAAAAATCGCCCCCTTCCTAACCTCCTGACAGTCAAAAACATTTGCCGGAAATTTGCGGCAAAGATTCGATGTTTGTTCCAGAATCCCTATCGAATATACCTTTTATGCAATTGCGCGCGCGCATTTGCGTCGCCATGTTGGGTGTTTTCCGCACGTGGAGTTCGCACATGGCAGAGAGACGAGCCGGCATCGGGGCGCGCCGGAAGACGGAAGGCGAGCGTGTTGCGTGGGCAGAGTTTGCGCGCGCGCGTCTCCTGCGGCGGACGATTGCGTCGGTGCGCGCGCGTTCGCGTGTGAATGCACGTCTTCTGTCGAACAGGCGGCATATTGCAGAAAACAGGCGCCTGTTATTGCCTGTTATGATTTCGCTAAGGTCATGGTTTGTCCGGAGATTCCGGGCGATAACAGGTGAAATTTTTTTTGCACGAAATGTTTCGCCACGCGCGGGCAACGCGGTGTCGCCCGGCAGAGCGCTGCAACAACATGCACGCGACCGCCCGAGCCGGTTGCACAGGCCGTTGAAAAGCGAGGCGCGGTCAGGGCGTTTCGCAGGGCCGAACGCAGGCGAATCGGCAGGGCGCGAAAGCCCTGTTCCGCCGGATCAAGCGATTGATTCTGCAAGAGATTTTGGAGCGAAAATTTTTTCGCAGAAAAATCCGCCGGTGGGCGTTCCTGGAGACATACCGCGATGGAGGAATTAGGATTTTCCTCCCCCGTTTACGGGGGAGGTGCTGAGCGACAGCGAAGCAGAGGGGGGCCGCNNCCCCCCCCCCCTTCGACGCGCTTTGCGCGCCACTTCCCCCGTCAACGGGGGAAGAAAAGGAAGAGTTGCGCGCGTTGCGTTTCTACGGCACGGCGGAGCGCTTGCTGCGTCCGTACCGGATCGCGTCTTGATCGATGACCGGCAAATTGGCGAGGAATTGTTCCGTGCAGGCGCGCCAGGAGTGCGCAAGGGCAAAGCGTCTGGCGGCCTCGCGGGGGACTTCCAGCGCCCGCAGGCAGGCTTTCTGCAGATCCTCGTCGAGGGCGGCCACGGGCGCATCGCCCGGCACATCGCCCAAGACATCGCGGGGTCCTTGGACGGGAAACGCGGCCACCGGCACGCCGCAGGCCAGCGCTTCCAGCATCACCAGCCCGAAGGTGTCGGTGCGGCTGGGGAACACGAACACATCGCTGGCGGAATAATGGCGCACGAGGTCCTCGCCGCTTTTGGGTCCCACGAATTGAACCGCGGGGTAACGCGCCTCCAGCGAGGCGCGCGCGGGCCCATCGCCGACAACGACCTTCGTGCCGGGCAGATCGAGCGCGAGGAACGCCTCGACATTCTTTTCCACGGCGACGCGTCCGACATAGAGCCAGATCGGGCGAGGGAAGGGCAATTCCGCATTCGGGATGGGACGGAACGCATCGACATCGACGCCGCGCGACCAGATGCGGAGATTCCTGAAACCGTGCGCCTCCATCTCCTGCATCAGCGACGGCGTCGCCACCATCATCGCGGTCGCAGGCCCGTGAAACCAGCGCAGGAAGGCATAGACGAGACCTTCCGGGATGATCGGAAACCGCGCGCGCACATATTCCGGAAAGCGCGTGTGGAACGACGTCGTGAACGGAATGTTGCGGTTCATGCAGATCGCGCGCGCCGAAAGGCCGATCGTACCTTCCGTCGCAATGTGAACGGCGCTCGGGCGGAATTCATCGATCATCCGCTCGATGCTCCGTCGCGGAAATATCGCGAGCCGGATTTCGGAATAAGTCGGCAGCGGGACGGTGAAGCGTCCTTCGGGCGTGGCATAGCGGACTTCATGGCCCATCGCTTCGAGATCGCGGCCCAGCGTTTCCAGCGTGCGCACGACGCCGTTGACCTGCGGCTTCCACGCGTCGGTAACGATCAGGATCTTGTGCAGCGAATTGAGAGGGGACGCGACGGGAGCCTGCGCCAATGGGGCGCTCTCCGGCGTCAATTTTTGCTCCTCAGGCGGGCACGGGTTCGGCCGCTCCGTCCAACTGGGCGGAGGCGGGAATGCGCTCTTTGGCAGAACTCGCCCAGCAGAGAATCTCCAGATGCCCTTGTGCATCTTCGACAAGCGCGGTGCAGCTTTCAACCCAGTCGCCGTCGTTGAGGTAGAGGATGCCGCCGATGCGCTTGATCGCAGCGTGATGAATATGGCCGCACACGACGCCGTCGAAACCGCGCGCGCGGACTTCGCGGGCCACAGCGTCCTCGAAACGGCAGATATATTCGAGGGCATTCTTCACCTTCTGCTTGAGAAACGCGGACAGGGACCAGTAGTTCATGCCGAAATTGCGCCGCACGAAGTGGCAGACTTCGTTGAGTTCGAGCGCCAGCGAATAGGCCCAGTCGCCCAGATGGGCGAGCCACTTGGCATACGCGATGACGGCATCGAAATGGTCGCCGTGCAGGACCAGAAGCCGCCGGCCGTCCGCCGTTTCGTGAATGGCTTCGCGCAGAATCTCCACGCCGGCGATCGAGCGCCCGCAATATTCGCGGAACACCTCGTCGTGGTTGCCCGGCACGAAGACGACGCGGGTGCCGGTATCGATCTTGTGCAGGAGCGCCGCGAGAACGGCGTCGTGCGCTTCGGGCCAGAACCAGCGGCGCTTGAGCCGCCAGCCGTCCACGATGTCGCCGACAAGGAACAGCGTGTCGCAGCTGTTTTTGCCGAGGAAATCGGCCAGCAGCTCGGCCTTGCAGCCGCGCGTGCCCAGATGCACATCGGAGATGAAGATCGCGCGGTGATGGCGCGCCGCGCGTTGAACTTCGCGTGCCGTGCTCGGCGCGCGCGGGCGACGTTCGAGCGCGCGATGTCTGAGAGCGTCGGGAAGCTGCGCGCGTCTCGATGTGTCCCAGGCGAATTCGGCCATCCGATACTCCCGCCAAGGCCCGGTGCCGGTCGACAAACGAATCGGTGCGGGCGCCTATGGGGCCTGCATGCCTTACGAACGCGAAGCCCGTGTTTCAGACGCGTAATGCTTTCGTGAATCCGCACGCGCGAAATTGCGGTTCCTACCCATTTCGTTCATTCGAACGGTGTTCGGAGCGATTTATGACGTGTACGGAGCATCATCCAACTTCACCATGCCCGGGTCACGCCCGGCCATGGTGAGGGGAGGGGAGCGGCGTGCACCCCTTTTGGGAAGTGTGGGTCGAAAGTCCGGACGGCGGAATTGGTTACCGCTGCAGTGCACACAAAAAGGGCAGAATCGGTGTGCAGCTGTCTAAGAAAAAGTCAGTGTTTCCGCGGAGATTTTATAAATCTGATCGCATTTTCTGTTGCGACGCAGCGAAGGTGGTGCCATATTATTGCAATGCGGCATCGGGGATATCCTCTCCGCGATGCTGTTGCCCTTCCTGGGCGTTTCCTCCCTGAACTTGGCCGCTCCCTTGGGAGCGGCCTTTTTTCTTTACTCCGCAGCGTGCCTGAGGACTCCACCGCCGGGGCGCAGCTGCGAGACATCCATCGCGATCAGGTCCGCGAGCACACGCGCAATGCGCATCTGCACCTCGGCGAATTTGGCCCCGCGCGCCACACGCTCCTCGTCGAGATAGAGGCAGCGATTGATCTCCACCTGCAGCGCGTGCACGCCGCGCGCCGGTCTGCCGTAAAGATGTGTGGTGTAGCCCCCGGCATAGGGCGAATTGCGCGCGACGGAAAAGCCGTGCCGCTCGAACATGCGCTCGGCGGCGCGCATCAAAGCCGGGCCTGCCGAAATGCCATAGCGGTCGCCCAACACAATATCCGGCACCGCAGCCGCCGACGGCATGGAATGGCAATCGACGAGCACGGCAAACCCGAATTGCGCGCGCGTCTCCTCGATCAGGCGCGACAGGGCGGCGTGGTAGGGACGATAGAGCCCGGCCAGGCGTTGCCCGGCCTCCGCTGCCGCCAGGCGTCCGCGATAGATCTCCGCGCCGTCGCGTACGATGCGCGGAATGACGCCAAGCCCTGCTTGGACGCGCGGACCGGCGGAATCGGCGGTCACGGCCAGCGGTGCATCGAACATGGACGCATCGAGTTCGCCGGGCGCACGATTCACATCCAGATAGGCCCTTGGAAAGCGCGCTGCGATCAGAGGGGCGCCGCATTCGATGCCGCCCATGAACAATTCATCGACAAACGCGTCTTCCGAGCGTCTGAGGCCGATCGGACCGAGCCGGCTCGCCTTCACAAAGCTCGAAGGATAGAGCCTGCCCGAATGGGGGGAGGCGAACACAAAGGGCGCCGTGCGCTGAACCGGGGTAAAGATGGCGTAGGGCTCGGCATAGAGCCGCACGAGTGCAGGATCGGCCTCGCTTGGGGCGGGCTTCTGCACTTCGATCGGGATTTTGTCCGAGTCGCTCACGGGATCAGTGGACCACCAACCAATCCCCCCGATCAAGCGCGCGCCAGGCGATGGCCGTTAACCGGCATTTACGGTTTGGCCGTTATAGGGTTAAGTCGCGGCGGGGAAGACCATGGCGCATATCCTATTGGCGGAAGACGATGAATCGCTGCGCCGGTTTCTGGCCGCGGCGCTGGTGAAGGCCGGCCACGACGTGACCGATTTCGGCGACGGCACGGAGGCCTTCGAATGCCTCAAGGGCTTCCGCTTCGACCTGCTGCTGACAGATATCGTGATGCCCGGGATGGACGGCATCGAGCTCGCCAAGCGGGCGGCCGAGATGGATCAGGCCCTCAAGATCATGTTCATCACGGGTTTTGCGGCCGTGGCGCTCCACCCCTCTTCCAACGCCCCCAAGCAGGCCAAGGTCCTGTCCAAGCCCTTCCACCTGCGCGAGATCGTGCAGGAAGTGGAGCGGATGATCGCGGCCTGAGGGCTGGATTTTCAGCTCTCCCGAACTCTCCCTATTCCCGTCTTGCAGCCGCCCGAGGCCGCCGCTATAGCTCTCCCCCCTTACGAAGGCGGGCGCGTAGCTCAGCGGGAGAGCACTACGTTGACATCGTAGGGGTCACAGGTTCGATCCCTGTCGCGCCCACCATTTTTCAACCCGCTGATATTCAACGGATTATCCCAACTTTTTGCCGAGAAATCGGCGCCTTCACCGAAGGCACTTGGAGTATTTTGGGAGTATCCGGTCATGGACCGTCTTTGGGCCCACGGGCGTGCCGCACATGGAAACCCAAAGAAATTGATGCTGCCGGGCACGCTTGGACGACGCGTCGCTATTGCGCCGGCTTTTTTGAAACAAAGAGAGTCGATGATGGGCAACGTATCGGTCGATGTAAGGGTAAAGAGTCTCCGGAATCGGTTCTTCAATCGACTTGTTTTTTTGGCTTCGCTGGATTCGAACGCGAGCCGGTAGATTTTTCCAACGACTTTTCCAGCCAGGCAAGGAGTTGGTTTTCGACGTCGTTGCGATTCGTTTCGTTTAATATTTCGTGTCTTGCGCCGGGATAGATATCGACGGTCACGTCGAGGCCCGCGGATTTGTAGCGTTCGATGAGCGGCATCACCCAGGCAGTTTGCTGATTTACCGGATCTTGATCGCCTACAAAAATGTAAATCGGAAAATCGCGGCGAATACGCCGCAATTGCTCGGGATCGGCGAGCCGCGCGGCTTGTGCGAACAGCGACATCATGGAATCGGGCACAAGCGCAAAGCCGCACAGCGGGTCCGCGATGTACATGTCCACTTGCGCCGGATCGCGACTCAACCATTCAAATGGCGTTCGTGCCGGTTCAAACGGTTCATTCAAGAGGCCGAGCCCTTTGGGATTTTCGATAATCCTCACAAGCTGATCGACGGCCGCTGTGCCGCACAATGCCGCGCCGTCGACCAACGAGGAGTGATCGAGCAAATAAGCCTGGCCGAGCATCGAACCCAGACTGTGACCGAGAAAAAACACCGGCAATCCCGGATGTTCCTTGCGCGCGATGCGCGTCAAAACCGCCAAGTCATCGACGACGCCGTTAAAGCCGCACGGGCCAAAGTCGCCAAGCAATTCTGCGGATCTCGCGGTCCGCCCATGTCCGCGATGATCGTCGGCATATACGAGAAATCCCGCCTCAAGAATCTTATCGAGCGCAGGGGGGTAACGCCGTGCGTGTTCGCCCATTCCATGTGCCAGTTGAACAACTGCTTTGGGAGTGTCCGACCGGCTCCAGCGATAGGCCTCTATCGCGGCGCCGTCATTGCCTTCGAAGGTGAACCGCCGCTCTTTCAACATCGTCATGGTCTCTCCCACAAACGTCGAATTGCACGGTTGCGGTCGCGAAGACCGTGACCCAATCAGGCGCAAACCCGGCTATGGCGGTCGGTTCGTTCTTCGGGCCATCACCGCCCGTCTTGCGCGGCCAAAGCCGGGCAAAACCCAGCTTCCTGTAGGCGCGTATAGTACTCTTCCAATCGATACGCAACCATGTCATACTGTAGTGTACTAAATGCAAATCAAAAAATTGTTCGGGGGAAATACGATGTTCGAAACCAGCGCAATCCGGTATCCGGGCGGGGCCATCCTGCCGATATGTAACTCCGCATCGAGAATCGGGCGGGCATTCTCTTCGAGACAGACGGGAACAGTTCTCAGCGCATTGTTGATTTCCACGGCGTTGGCAGGACCCGCATTCGCGCAGGCTCAATCGACCCCAACAAGTGCGAACGCAGGGCCTATCGAGGAAGTCGTGGTCACCGCTGAAAAGCGCAGTGAGAACATCATGCAGGTCGGCATGGCAATCACCGCCAACTCCGGCGAGCAGCTCCTGGAGAAGGGCGTCACCAATCTGGCCGATTTAACGCAGATCCTGCCCAGCCTGCAATTCTCGCAGACGCAAAACGGTACGCCCATCTTTACCCTGCGCGGCGTGGGCTATTTCGAACAATCGCTCTCGGCATCGCCGGCCGTCAGCCTCTATCAAGACGAAGCGCCGCTTCCCTATCCTGTGATGTCCAGGGGTGTGATGCTCGACCCCAGTCGTGTCGAAATTCTCGAGGGCCCCCAAGGCACTCTTTATGGGCAGAATGCGACCGGCGGAGCGATCAATTTCATTGCTGCAAAGCCGACCGATACTTTCGAAGCGGGAATTGACGATACCTTTGGCCGATTTGACGACAACCTCTTAAGCGGTTTCGTGAGCGGTCCGGTGACTTCGACTCTCGATGTGCGTTTGGCTGCCAGCACGGAAAATGGCGGTGCGTGGCAACAGAACGACACTCGTAACGCTACGCTGGGCAACAAGGACACCCAGATCGGGCGTATCATCCTGGATTGGAAACCGACCGACAAGTTCACCGCCAGCCTGAATGTGAACGGTTGGGAGGATCGTTCGGACACCCAGGCCGGCCAGCTCGAGGGTTTCCGACTCCAGGATCCGCAGAATATCGCAACGGGGAACCCGAGCGATCCCGCCTTCTATCTGCCGGCTCCCGTGGGCTCCCCCGCGTACAATGCCTATCCGGCGCAGATCAAAGCCGTCCTGGCGGAACCTATCGCGCCCAATAATGCCCAGGCGGCCGATTGGCTCGCAGGAACGACTCCGCGCAATAACGAGACCTTTTACCAGGCCAGCCTGCGGCTCGACTATTCGTTCTCCGACGATTTGGGCGTCACGTTGCTGTCAAGTTTTGAGCATTTCGATGAGGCCAATCTGGTAGATCAGGCGGGCACCAGCGCTCCGGCGGAGTCGACCTACATTCACGGCACTGTCACGTCTTACTCCGACGAACTTCGCCTGCACGGTTTTTTCGACGACGAAAAAGGCAATTGGCTCGTGGGCGCCAATTTCGAGTCGGACAAGAGCTTGGAGAATGACAACGTCGATCCGTTTGTTTCCACGGCGTCCTTTTCGCCCGGGGCATTGGGGTTGCCGCCATTCTTCGAGTTCGGTGCTCTAAACACCGACACATCCACGACAACCTCCGTGTTCGCCAATGCGGAATACCATGTGTTCGATAATCTCGATATTCACGGCGGTATCCGCTACACGAAATCGGATCAGGATCTGGCCGGTTGCTCCTATAGTTATTACCCCTCCGTCAACATCGTCCAAACCGTCCTCAGCAGTATTTTTGCCGGCGCAGACGGAGGGACTCCGGGTGTCAGCGTAGCGGGGCAATGCGCAACCTTGGGGCCTCCACCCAATTACGCACCGAGCCTGATTACCAACAAGCTCGATCAGAGCAATGTGCCGTGGCGTGTCGGAATCGATTGGACGCCGATCGAGCACAACTTGTTCTATTTCACCGTGAGCAAGGGCTATAAGGCAGGCTCGTCGCCTGCGCTCGGCGCGTCGAGCTACACGCAGCTCGTGCCGGTCACCCAGGAAGAGCTTTTGGCCTACGAAGCGGGCGCCAAATCGGAGCTGTTCGACCAGACGCTGCAACTGAACGCCTCGGTGTTTTACTACGACTACACAAACAAGCAGGAATTGGGGCGGGTGCTGGATGTATTGGGTGTATATGGCGCCCTGCAGACCCTGCTGAATATCCCGAAATCGAAAGAGGAAGGTGCCGAATTCTCCGCGGTTTGGCATCCTATCAACGGTCTGACGCTTAACGGCGCCCTGACCTTCCTCGACTCGGAAGTAACTTCGAACTTTTTTGATTTCGGTCCCTACCCGCTCGGCACGACAGATCTCATCAACTTCAAGGGCGAGTCGTTTCCCTTTACACCCAGGTGGACCGTTCAGTATGGCGCGCGTTACGATTGGCAGCTCACGACAAATCTAACGGCGTTCGTTAGTGCGGATGCATCTTACCAGAGCCAATCCAGCTCCACGTTCGGCTCGCAGGAGGCCGCCGCCGATGGCGCACCGCCGTTGGAGATAAAGGCCTATGGGCTGCTGAACCTGGCCGCCGGCGTGGCGTCGCCGGACCAAGGTTGGCGGGTGGAGTTTTGGGGCAAGAACGTCACCAACACCTATTATTGGAACTCGGTCAACTACGTGTCCGATACTGTCGTCAAAGAATCCGGCCTACCGACAACCTACGGAGTCACGCTCAGCTACCGATACTGACGGTCGCAAGACCCCTGAAAATCTGGTGATTCCACCAACCGGGAGCATCGAAGCATCTTCGATGCTCCCGGTTGGCCGCCTTCAGCGCGTCGACGGCACAAGTGGGTTTCATGCACCGAGCGTCTGTCGATTCGAACGCGACACTCCGGCTTTCATCGACGGTGAATTTGCGGATTGAGTGGGCCGATCGGACCGCTTTTTTGCCCTGCGGGGTTTTGGCTTCTCCTCGATCTCGGCCTCGTAGAGACTTTCGGCGCCGAGAGAGCCTCCGGAAATCGCAAGCAAATTGCGTTTCATCGTAAGAAGAGCCTTGGAGGTGGCCTCTAGTTGAGCCCTTGAAAGCCCCTTGTCGATTTTCGTGTTGAATTTGTCGGTTTCCCGGCGAAGCGTTACCAAAAATCCTCGCGCTTGCTTCGTCAGAAAAATGCGTTTGACCCTGCGGTCGATCGGATCGGCTTGCCGGGCGACGAAGCCGGAAGCCTCAAGACGATCGATAAGCGCTCCCAACCCGACTTTTCCGACATCGAGTTCATTGGCGAGCTGCGTCTGGGGAAGGCCGTCCTTCCGCGAAATGAATGCAAGCACCCACCACTGAGACCGCGTAATTCCGAGAGGCGCCAAAGCCCGATCGAACATCATCCGACGCAACCGCGAGACATCATGAATGAGATATCCTAAGCGGACATCCTGTTGCGGCCGGTCGGCCATGACGATATTTCCTTGCGAGTGGGCCGCAGATGTCCGGATCGGGAACATCGAGTCGACACACAATATCATACGCAAGCGTACCGTAAAGGGTCACGGCGGCCCTCGGCATTGCGGTGCGAACCGTCCAATCGGTTTGGGACCGGAATGCCCTTTCACGAGGCTACGGGACGCCGATCGGAAAAGTCGTGACTTTGCATATGGTATGGTTGCGCACTATATTCCGGGAACGCCTGAATTTCGTTGGAAAGCCAATGGTTGGGAAAGACGTCAAATCCGGCAACGACTACCGCACCGCGGGATATTGGCCCGACAAGACGATCGACCAGCTTCTGGCGGAGGCGAGCGCCCGAACGCCCCATAAAGCGGCGATTGTCGCGGACAGGATCGATCGCAATGACGTGCGACGCTTCTGTTATGAAGAATTGGGAAATCTGGTGGTCCGCGCCGCCGTCGCGCTGCGCACCCTGGGAGTGAATCGCGGCGATGTCGTAACAACCCAGTTGCCGAATTGGTGGGAATTCGTTGTGACGGCACTGGCCTGCAGCCGGATCGGCGCCGTCATCAATCCGGTCATGCCGATCCTCCGCGAACGCGAGTTGCGTTACATCCTGAACTTTTGCGAAACCAAGGTCTTCATCGTTCCGAAGCTCTACCGCGGATTTGACTATTCCGCGATGGCAGACGGGCTGCGCGCCGACCTGCCTCATCTGAAACATCTGATCGTCGTTGACGGCGACAGTGAGTCGAGTTTCGACAAAATGCTCTTGAACGGAGAACCCCTCGCGGAATCCTCAAGGACCTCCGACAGCCTGCATCCCGAAGAAATGGCCGTGCTGATGTTCACCTCAGGCACGACGGGTGAACCCAAGGGTGTCATGCATAGTTCGAACTCGCTGATCGCCTGCACAAAGGCTTTGGCACGGCGGTTTGGCCTCGATGCCGATGATGTTCTGATGGTGGCCTCACCCGTTGGTCACATGACCGGATATGCCGCCGTGGTTCTGCTGTCGATCTACCTGGGCGGTACAATGGTTCTGCAGGACATCTGGGAGCCGAAACACGGCGTGTCCCTCATGGTGCGCGAAGGCGTCACCTATACCGCTGCTTCGACGCCGTTCCTCACCGACATCTGCAACGTCGTGAAAGAGGGCGCTCCGCGCCCTTCGAGCCTGCGCGCCTTTCTCTGCGGCGGAGCGCCGATCCCGTCCGCGCTCATCGAACGGGCGACAAACGAACTCGGTCTTGCTGTGTGCTCGCTATGGGGAATGACGGAGTCGCTGGGCACGACCCTGACGGAGCCGTCGCGAGCGGCGGAAAAATCTCCGACCAGCGATGGACGTCCTGTTGATGGCATGGAAGTCCGCATTGTGGATGCCGACGCCAACCCCGTTTCGACGGGTCAATCGGGACGCCTCCTGGTTCGTGGCAGTCAGATGTTCATCGGTTACTACAAAAAACCGGAACTCGAAACATTTGACGCCGACGGATGGTTCGACACGGGCGATCTCGCCTATGCCGATGACGAAGGGTACATCAGGATCTCGGGACGTGTGAAAGATGTCCTTATTCGCGGCGGCGAGAATGTTCCCGTCGTAGAAGTTGAAAACCTTCTCTATAAACATCCCGCGGTGGCGGCAGTGGCTATTGTTGGCTATCCCGATGCGCGCATGGGCGAACGCGGCTGCGCATTTATCGTGCTGCGCCAAGGTGCGAGCATCGATCTGCCTATTGTTCAAACCTACCTCTCCGACTGTAAAATGGCGAAGCAATATTGGCCGGAGCGGGTTGAGATTGTCGGCGAACTTCCCATGACAGCGGCCGGAAAAATTCAAAAGTACAAACTCAAGGAAATAGCGCGCGATTTCGGCAATATGACGTGAACATGTGGTCGGCCGGTTTTTCGGCCCGCTAAAGAGCACGATGCCAAGCAACTGTTCGGACGTGTCCAATGCCATATCAGTCGGTTTTTCGGCCTGACCTTTTCAAAGGCCAAACGATCATCGTCACGGGCGGCGGCAGCGGAATCGGCCGCTGCACGGCGCACGAACTGGCGGCGCTTGGCGCCCAGGTCGTCATTATGGGGCGCACTGAAGAAAAACTCGCAGAAGTGAGGGCGGAGATCGAAGCGGACGGCGGATTGGCAATGAGCCAGGTCTGCGATATTCGCGACGAAGCGATGGTCATTGCCGCGATCGATATGGTTCTGGGTACGCATGGGCGGATCGATGGGTTGGTGAACAACGCGGGAGGGCAATATCGAACGCCCATGAAGACGATTTCGACCAAAGGCTTTGAGGCCGTCGTCCGCAACAATCTCACCGGCGGTTTTATTTTTATGCGGGAGGTTTACAATCGCTGGATGGAGGCGAACGGCGGCGCCATCGTCAATATTATTGCCGACATCTGGCACGGCTGGCCTGAATTTGCGCATTCGGGAGCGGCGCGCGGCGGAATGCTGACACTGACGGAGACGGCTGCCTGCGAATGGTCTGCCTCCGGCGTGCGCGTGAATGCGGTTGCCCCCGGCGGCATCGTCTCCAGCGGCTTCGACACATACTCCCCGGAGATGCAAATCAAGCTCCGCGATTTCACGGCGGGCGTGCCGCTTCAGCGTTTCGGCACGGAAGCAGAGATCTCTGCCGCCATCGCGTTTCTGCTGTCGCCGGCGGCCGCTTATATCACCGGCTCCTGCGTCCGCGTGGACGGTGGAACGCCTAATGCGCGCAATACATGGAAATTGCAGCCGCACGATCGCAGCGCGCCCTTCGAAGGATTTCATCGCTCGAAGCAGCCCGAGGCCCTGAAGAAGCGGTCGTAACGTCGCGGCGAAAGCGGTCGTTAGTCGATGAGGCTTATCATCAGCTTGCCGCGATTGGCGCCTGCATAGAGCATGGTCAAAGCGGCAGGCGCATTTTCAAGACCCTGCAAAATCTCTTCGTCGAACACGATGTCCTTGCGCAGCGCCAGTTGCGTGAGCGCGGCGGCGGCTTCCGGAAATTCGGCGATATGGTCGAAGACGACAAATCCCGACCATCGCAGCCGTCTGGTCAACACTTCGCGCTCGACGCGCGGGCCGGTGGGCGCGGGCGACCACGACGCATTGGCCGCAGTGCCGCATTGAACAACGCGGCCAAATAGCCGCAAGGACCGTATGGCGGCGTCCGCTATGAAGCCGCCGGTATTGTCGAAGAATATATCATTGCCTTCCGGGCAGGCTCTCTGGACCGCCGCCGGAAGGTTGGCTTCTTCGCGATAGTCGATCATGTCTTCATAGCCATATCGCTCGCGCGCGATCTTCATTTTCTCCGCAGAACTTGTCAGTCCCACGGCACGACACCCGGCAAGGCGCGCCAACTGGCCGACAAAACTTCCGACGCTGCCGGCCGCGGTCGATACCAGGACATGATTTCCGGGTTTCGGATCGCCGAGGCGATTGAACGCCAGATAGGCGGTCAGGCCGTTAATCCCAAGCAAGCTCAAATTTGCGCTAAGCGGAAGCGGCGAGGGTGCCACGCGCCGAAGCACGGTCTCGGGCGTGGCAACGCAATAGGATTGCCAGCCGAACCAGCCGTAGACAAATTCGCCTTGCTGAAATTCCGGCGTCCGGCTTTCAATTATTTCGCCAACCGCCAGCGCTCGCATCGGCGCGTTTAACGGAACCGGCGCACTGTAATTGCCTTCGCTATTGGCCCAGCCGCGTTGGGCCGGATCCACAGACAAGAAATGATTGCGCACAAGCATCTGGCCGTCGCCGAGAGGCAGGAGTGGTTCAGTGACCAGCGCGAAATGATGCGGTTGGGGAATTCCATTGGGGCGTTCGACAAGTCGTATCTGACGATTTTCCAAAGCATGACCTTTCCACGCCTGTTCGTTTTCGAAACCACGCGGCAGACAATCCGATCGCGCGGTCGCGATTGTACATCGAACGGGCGATTGCCGCAAAAAAGAGTGCTAGTATGTAGTATACTTGCGTACTATTGTTGGCTGCGCTAGATAGCAAACGAGACGGACATACCGGGACAGATGAGGCGGGCGAAGATGGCGGGGCTCTATTTTGAGCAATGTTCTGTCGGGCGGACCTTTGCGCATGAGATTCGCCGCACGGTGACGGATATGGACAATATCCTGTTCTCGCGGGCGGCTTTGATGATGCGGCGGCCTCAATGAAGTTGCGCTCGCTTCTCTTCGTGCCCGCCGACAGCGAGCAGAAATTTGCGAAAGCGTCAGGGATCGGGGCAGACGCGCTTATTCTCGATCTTGAGGACTCTGTTGCGCCGGTACGCAAGCCTTTCGCGCGCGATGCGGTAAAGAACCTCCTGGGCGCTTCGCGAACCGATTGGTCTTTTCTGGTCCGGATTAATGCGCTTGGATCGGGGCTTGCGCTGAACGATCTCGCCGCTGTCGTGCGTCCGGGCCTGGACGGGATTCTGATACCCAAAGTCAATGGTGCTCAGGACGTTGAACTGTTTTCGCACTATCTCGACGTTTTGGAGATCGCCGCGGGCGTTGCGCCGGGACATGTGAAGCTGCTCGTCGTGGCTACCGAAACGCCGGCCGCGATGTTCGGCTTCAGCGGATATGTAAAACCCGTCAGCCGCCTCGTCGGCATGACGTGGGGTGCCGAGGATCTGGGCGCGGCGCTCGGCGCTCTGTCGAACAAAGAAGAGAATGGGGACTGGACGTTCCCTTATCGGGTCGCGCGCGCGCAATGCCTCTTCGCAGCGGGTGCGGCAAGCGTGGCGGCGATCGATACATTGTATTCGGATTTCAAGGATCAGGACGGCCTTGCGCTGAGCTGCAAACAAGCGCGCCGCGACGGCTTCGTCGGGCGCATCGCCATTCATCCCAACCAGGTGGCAACGATCAACGATTGCTTCACACCGTCCGAAGCCGATCTGGCGCATGCCCGCCGCGTCATCGCGGCGTTTGACGCCGATCCCAATGTTGGAACTGTCGGAATTGATGGGAAAATGTACGACATGCCTCATCTGGTCGCGGCAAGACGAACTCTGGTCTCCGCAGGGGAGGACATTAAGCCATGAGCGCGTCCGCGCACGATGTCTCCGACGATCACGCCGCCATTCGCGAAGGCGTGCGCTCTGTCGTAACGCGTTTCGGCGACGATTACTGGTTGGCGCGGGACGACGACGGAAAATTTCCGTCCGAGTTTCACCGCGCGATGGCCAAAGCGGGTTGGCTCGGTATCACGATGCCGGAAGAATATGGCGGCGCCGGACTCGGCGTTACCGAGGCCGCGATCATGATGCATGAAGTCGCCAGCCATGGCGGCGGCATGGCGGCGGCATCGACCGTTCACATCAATCTGTTCGGCCCCCACCCCATCGTTGTGAAAGGAACGCCGGAGCAGAAGGCACGCTGGGTTCCGCGGCTGGTCGCAGGCGAGGATCAGTGCTGCTTCGGTTTCACCGAACCCGACGCCGGCCTCAACACGACGCGCATCAAGACCTTCGCCGAGAAAGTGTCAGGCGGCTACATCGTTAGAGGCCAGAAGGTCTGGACATCGACCGCGCAGATCGCGAACAAAATCATGCTTCTCGCGCGCACCACGCGCTACGAAGACTGTGCGCGGCCGACGGACGGCATCACGATCTTCTACGCCGACATGGATCGCTCGAAGATCGACGTTCATCGCATTCCGAAGATGGGGCGCAAGGCGGTCGATTCGAATTCCGTTTTCATCGACGGTCTGTTTATTCCGGAAGCCGATCGCATCGGCGAAGAGGGCAAGGGCTTCTCCTATATTCTGCACAGCCTCAATCCCGAGCGCATTCTGATTGCAGCGGAAGCGATCGGAATAGGGCAGGACGCGCTACGCCGCGCGGCAAAATATGCACGCGAAAGGATCGTGTTCGATCGCCCCATAGGACAAAATCAGGGAATCCAGCATCCGCTCGCCGAAAACTGGATGTATCTGGAATCGGCCTGGCAAATGGCGATGCGCGCGGCATGGCTTTACGACCATGGCAATCCCTGCGGCGCGGAAGCCAACAGCGCCAAATTTCTTGGCGCGCGCGCCGGGCACGATGCGGCGTGGCAGGCCATCGCAACGCATGGAGGTTTTGGTTATGCCAAGGAATATCATGTGGAGCGCCTCTTCCGTGAAGTCTCCATCACGCGACTTGCACCCATTACCGAGCAACTGATCCTCAGCTTCATCGCCGAGAAAGTGCTCGATTTGCCGAAAAGCTATTGAGAGCAATGAACGCCATGAAAGATAAAATTGTCCTGGTCACCGGGGGTGGGCGCGGCGTCGGCCGGGGCATTGCACTGGAATTCGCAAAGGCAGGCGCATCGGTGGTCGTCAACGATCTCGGCGTGTCGCTTGCCGGCGGCGAGAGCGACGATTCTCCGCCCGCCGAGCAGGTCGTGCAGGAAATTATTGCGTCGGGCGGCCGCGCCATCGCCAATACCGGCAATGTTGCGTCGTGGGACGACGCGCATGCCATGATCGCGACCGCCATCGATGCGTTCGGCCGCATCGACGTCGTCGTCAACAATGCCGGAAATCTGCGTGACGCGTTGTTCCACAAGATGACGGAGGCCGAGTTCGATGCCGTGCTGGCCGTTCACCTGAAGGGCAGCTTCAATGTCAGCCGGGCGGCCGCCCCGCACTTCAAGCAACAGGCGTCAGGCGCTTATGTTCACATGACGTCAACGTCGGGCCTTATCGGTAACTTTGGTCAAGCCAACTACTCTGCCGCAAAGTTGGGCATCGTCGGGTTGTCGAAATCTATTGCGCTCGACATGCAGCGCTTCAACGTTCGCTCCAACGCCGTCGCGCCTTTTGCCTGGACGCGGATGGTGGATTCAATTCCGAGCGATACTCCGGAAATGGCGAAGCGCGTCGAGGGCTTGAAAAAACTGTTTCCGGAACGTGTCGCGCCTTTTGTTGTCGCGCTCGCAGGAGCCGCAAACGTCACCGGTCAGATTTTTGGTGTGCGCAACAACGAGATATTTCTTTTTTCCCAACCTCGACCGATCCGCTCGGCTCATACAGCAGAAGGATGGACGCCGGAAACCATCGCGGAGCGTGTTTTTCCGATGTTCGAGAAGGATTTCTATCCGTTGCATCGTTCCGGTGACGTTTTCACGTGGGATCCGGCGTGAGTTGGTCGTTGACAAAGCAGCGCCGATTTGTAGTGGTCACAGATTTCGTGAAATCAACTCGCGCATGATTTCGGACGTACCGCCATAAATCCTCAGCACGCGTGCATCCGCATAGAGACGGCAGATTTCATATTCGCGCATGAAGCCGTAGCCGCCAAAAAACTGCAGGCATTGATCGACAACGCGGCCGTGCATCTCCGTGATCCATAATTTTGCTGTTGAGGCCGCATAGGTCGTCAGTTCGCCACGAATGTGCTCGCGAAGGCATTGATCGACAAAAGCCCAGCCTACCGACAGATCGGCTTTCAAATCTGCGAGCTTGAAGCGCGTATTCTGAAAGCTGGCAATCGAAGATCCGAAAGCGTTACGCTCGCGGACGTAGTTCTTCGTCAGATCGAAGGCTTTTTGCGCCGCGGCGATGGAGTGTAGAGCAATGGTAAGCCGTTCCTGCGGCAGCTCGCTCATCAGCGCCGCCATCGCGCCGCCTTCGGCACCCAAAAGGTTTCCGACGGGAACGCGCACCTCATCGAAGAAAAGCTCGGACGTGTCGGATGAAAGATGCCCCAACTTCTCCAGATTACGGCCCCGCCGAAAGCCTTGTCTGTCGGCTTCGATCAGAACGAGGCTCATTCCTTTCGAGCCGCCCTCGGAATTTGTGCGCGCGACAACAATCACCAGGTCGCACATCTGACCGTTGGAAATAAAGGTTTTTTGTCCCGAGACGACATATTCGTCACCGTGGCGGGTTGCACGGGTTCGAATACCTTGAAGATCGCTGCCCGTGCCTGGTTCCGTCATTGCGATGGCGCATACGGTCTTGCCGGACACCATGCGCGGCAGCCATTTTTTCTTTTGTTCGGCACTGCCGTAACTTAGCAGATAGCCGCAGCAGACATCGCTGTGCACCGAAAAGTCCGTGGCCGGACCGGCAAAGCCGGAGTGACTGAGTTCTTCCAACACGATGGCGTTAAATCGGAAATCTCCGCCGGCCCCGCCGAATTCTTCGGGAACCTGCGGGCAGAGAAGTCCTGCCGCGCCGCCGGCGGTCCAAAATGAGCGGTCGACAATGCCCGCGTCTTCCCAACGCCGAAATTCGGGCGCGATCTTCGACGCCGCAAAATGACGGACGGTCTCCCGAAACATCCTATGCTCTTCTTCGTAAACCGCCCGATGGGGCAACATCGCAATGCTCCGCTGACTGCTGGAATCGTCGCCTCGATCAGAACGCGACCTGGTCGCTGCCTTTAAGTTGGAGAATCTCACGCGCTTCGTCCGGCGTCGCGATTTCGAGCCCGAGGCCTTCGATAATCTTGCGAACCTGCGTGACCTGATCGGCGTTGGACGGCGCCAGCTTCCCCGCGCCGATCCACAAGCTGTCCTCAAGACCGACGCGGACGTTGCCGCCTATGGCCGCCGCCATGGCGGCGATCGGCATTTGCGCGCGCCCGGCGCCGAGAACGGACCAATGATAGTTGTCGCCGAACAGCCGATCGGCCGTGCGCTTCATATGCATGACGTCATCGGGATGCGCACCGATGCCGCCCAGCAAACCGAAACAGGTTTGAACGAAGAGAGGAGCCTTCACCAACCCCTCCGTCCAGAAGTAATGCAGATTGTAGAGATGGCTGGTGTCATAGCACTCGAATTCATAGCGCGCGCCCGTGCTATTGAGCGTCTCCAGCGCGAACCGGATATCCTTGAACGAATTGCGGAAGACCAGATCATGCGAGCTTTCCAGCATGGCGGGCTCCCATTTGTGCTTAAATTCCTTGAAGCGCTTGAGCATCGGGAAAAGTCCGAAGTTCATCGACCCCATGTTCAGGCTGGCAACCTCCGGTTTCCAGACAGCTGCAGGCTTCACCCGCTCTTCGACGGTCATGTAGGGCGAGCCGCCCGTCGTAAGATTAACAACGACGTTGGATTGCTGCTTGATGACGCGCAAGATCGGTTCGAATGCTTCGGGCGATTGATCGGGGCGTCCGTCTTTCGGATCACGTGCATGAAGATGTACGATCGCCGCGCCCGCCTCGGCTGCGCCAAGAGCGGACTCCGCGATCTCCGCCGCCGTGACCGGAAGATACGGCGACATCGACGGGGTGTGAATCGAACCAGTGACTGCGCAAGAAATGATGACTTTGCGTGCCGCCATGATATTGCCCGATCTGCCAGTGTGAGGTGTCGAGTGCTTTGTCAGGCGGTGAATTTGTGAAAATCCGGCGAACGTTTTTCGTTGAACGCCGCGACGCCTTCCTTCGATTCCGCCGTGTCGTAGAACATCTTCACCGCGTGGAGGGCGAAGTTACTGATGCCGCGAATATTATCGGAATCCGCGTTGAACGACCGCTTCGCCAGCGCAATGGCCGTCGGTGAACGTTGCGCGAGCTTGTCGGTCCAATCCTTGACGGCGGCATCCAGCTCTGCGGCCGGAACTACCTTGTTGACAAGCCCCATCTCGCGCGCCTGTTCGGCGGTGTAGCGGTCGTTGATGAACCAGATTTCGCGCGCTTTCTTGTCGCCGACGTGGCGCGCTAGAAACGCAGTGCCCCAGCCCGCGTCGACGGATCCAACCTTTGGTCCAACCTGTCCGAATTGCGCCGTGTCGGCGGCAATGGTCAGATCGCAAAGCGTCGCGAGCACGTTCCCGCCGCCAATGGCGAAGCCATTGACGCGCGCGATGACAGGTTTCGGCACGTCGCGGATCAATCCCTGCAGTTCGTCGATCGGTAACCCAACGACGCCGCGGCCGTCATATTGGCCTTCATGCGCAGACTGATCGCCACCGGTGCAGAACGCTTTGTCGCCGGCGCCCGTCAACACGATGCTCGAAACATTCCGGTCGTTTGCGGCAAGCTGGAAAGCTTGAATAAGCTCTTCCAGCGTTTGTCCGCGAAACGCGTTGTAGACTTTCGGTCTGTTGATGATGATCCAGGCGGCACGGTCGCGGACTTCGTAAATGACATCGATGAACTTGGTTGCGTCTGACATTTTCTGGACCTCGTGGTTCTCAAATCATGTTCATGCCGCCGGAGACCGAAATGGTCTGGCCGGTTATGAATTGCCCGTCGTCCGATGCCAGCAGGGCAACGATTCCGCCATAGTCCTCCGGTTCGCCCATCCGTCTCAGCGGAATGCCGCGCAACATCGCGTCTTTCCATTTTACGGCTTGTTCGCCTTCGCCCAGCACCGCCGCCATCATCGGCGTGTTCGTCGGACCGGGACAAACGGCATTCAGCAGCACATTTTTACGGGCCAATTCGCGGGCAAGCGATTTGGTAAAGGAGATGATCCCGCCCTTGCAGGCGGAATAGACGGCTTCGTCGCTGGTGCCGACGCGCGCGGCGTCAGACGCGATGTTGATGATGCGTCCGCCGCCGCGGTCCGCCATCAGCGGCGCTATCGCATGTTGCGTATTAAGGGGACCATAAAGATTGATGCGGATGATCTTGTCCCAAAGATCTCTGTCGGTCTTCAGAAACGGCATCGGCTTGTCCCAACCCGCATTGTTCACAAGCGCCCAGATCGGTCCCATTTCTGCTTCGACTTTTGCGACAGCGACATCGACTGACGCGCGATCGCCGACGTCAACGGCGTAGGTCATAATGACGGATTTCGGCGCCAGCTTGGCGGTTTTCTGTCCGGCATCCGGTTTGATGTCGAAGATGGCGACCTTGCAGCCTTCCTCCACAAGCCGAAGCGTGATGGCGCGCCCGATACCCTGGCCTCCGCCGGTTACGACGGCGACTTTTCCGGATAGACCTTTCAATGTACCTCTCCCTTGCTACTGGTGTGCCTAAGCTTCTCCCAGCTCCGTTAATGTCGCTTTCAATCAGGACGGTTGGTCGCTCAGGGTCAGTTCGACTCCGCGCTGGGCGAACATTTGACGGGCAATGATCATTTTCATGATCTCGACGGAGCCGCCTGCGATCTTCACAACCCTCGCATCCGCGTAGGCGCGCGCAATGGGGTATTCCCACATATAGCCCCAACCTCCGAAGAGCTGCAGGCATTCGTCTACGGCTTCGCAATGAAGTTCGGACGTAAACAATTTCGCGATTGCCGCATCGACCGGGTCCAACTTTCCGTCCATGAAAAGCGAGATGCATTTGTCGGTATAAACGCGTGCTACGGCGGCTTTTGTTTTGAGATCGGCGAGCTTGAACTGGGTATTCTGGAAATCAGCGATCTTCTGACCGAATGCGCTTCGTTCCGAGGTATATGCGACAGTCCAGTCGATGACCGTTTCTGTCACGGTCGCCGACCGAATGGCTTGAGCGAGCCGTTCCTGGGCGAGCTTCGTCATCATCAAGGAGAAGCCCTGGCCCTCCTCGCCAAGCATGTTGGTCGCGGGGACGCGGACGTTGTCGAAGAAAAGCTCCGACGTATCCTGGGCTTTCATCCCGATCTTCTCCAGATTCCGCCCGCGCTTGAATCCCGGACGATCGCTCTCGACGATGAACAGCGTTACGCCTTTCGCGCCCGCGTTGCTGTCGGTCTTGGTGGCGAGCATGACGAAGTCGCAAAGCTGACCGTTCGAGATGAAGACCTTCTGGCCATTGATCATAAAATCGTCACCGTCGCGCGTGGCGCGGGTGCGGATCGCCTTCAGATCGCTGCCTGCATGTGGCTCCGTCATGCCGAGCGAACCGATGGCTTCGCCCGACACCATTTTGGGCAGCCATTTGCGCTTCTGCTCTTCGGTGCCGAACGAAAGAAGATATGTCGCGACGAGGTCCGTGTGGATCAGGAAACCGGGACCGCTCGCGCCGGACCGCCAGAGTTCTTCGAAAACCACCACGTCGAAGAGATAGTCCAGCCCCAGTCCTCCGTAGACCTCGGGAACGGTGCAGCACAGAAGCCCCTCTGCGCCGGCCTTGAGCCAAAGCTCGCGCGGCACGATGCCGTCTTCTTCCCATTTGGCGTGAAACGGCACGATCTCCCGGTCGACGAAGCGTCGAACCGTCCGCCGAAAAATGTCGTGTTCTTCCCGGAATAGGGTTCGTTCAATCATCGGCGGCCACGGTTCCAGTTCGATTTAGTTAGGTAGTGTACCATATGACCTCGCCCGGCCAAGCGCAATGAACGCGGTCTATTGCCCCCTATCGTATCCCTTTTTCCGCAATATAGTACATTACCGCACAGTATGGTATAGGCGCTTATTGCCGATGCGGCCGGAGATTTCGAATGGCGGCGGTACTCAAGTTGGACCAATTCCGGGTCGAGCGTGCGCAAAACGGCGTCGTCCATCTTGTCTTCGACATGCCTGGCCGCGCCATGAACGTATTCTCCAACGCTGCCATTCATGAGCTCGGGCTTTTCAGCGGGTGGTTGCGCGAAAGCGACGCAAAAGGCGTCGTGATCCGCTCGGGTAAATCTTCGGCGTTCTGCGCCGGCGCCGATCTCGCTGAACTGGGTGCCGCTTACGATATGATCATGGCGTCGCCCTCCGAAGAGCGCGGTCGCGTCGCCTTTAACCACTTTATTCCCTTGAGCTTTGCGTTCCGCGGACTCGAGACATCCGGAAAACCGATCGCGGCGGCGATTGGCGGTCTGGCGTTGGGTGGCGGAGGCGAACTTGCTCTCGCCGCCCATTATCGCGTCATGACGGATCACCCAAATGCGGCGTTTGGATTGCCGGAGTCGCTGGTCGGTCTGTTGCCGGGGGCAGGGGGAACCCAGCGGCTGCCACGCCTCATTGGCATTGAGGCGGCGTTGCCGGTTTTGTTGGAGGGCGCGCGGCTGGCTGGGCAAGCCGCCGTTCATGCCGGACTGGTGGACGAGCTTGTTCCTGCCGGTGAGGAAGTTGCCGTAGCCGAACGATGGGTGCTGTCGCAATCCGGGGCCTGTCAGCCTTGGGATCGCGCACAGTGGCGACCGGCGAATGCCGATAGCGTGAAAACGGTTATTGACGGGAAGCGAACGCGCGTTCTCGTCGACACACTGGGGCACTATCCGGCGCCGCTCGCCATATTGGACTGTATCGAACAGGGCTTTCCACAACCTTTCGACGATGCAATCCGTACGGAGATGACGATATTTTCGAAGCTCATTCAGCGGCGCGAACCGCGCAACATGATCCGAACGCTGTTCCTTGGACGGCTGGGCCACGATCGGATGAAGAAGGCGGGAGGCATTTCTTCGATTGTAGCGGAAGCCGTCACGGCGATCTCGGCCGCGCTTTATGCAGAAGAAGAAAAAGACCCGATGCTCGCGCAAGCTTTCGCGCGTGCAGGTTTTCGCCGGTCGTCCGCAGCGTCGGCCACTTTCGACGGCGCTCCGCCGGACGGATCGTTTTGGCTTGAAGGGGAGCCCACAACGAAACTTAAGGCAGCGTTACGCGAACGCCTGGCGGATGTGAACTCTGCCGCGGAAGGGTGGCGCGCGCGATTGTCGGACGAAGAACGTCGTGCAGCGGATTATTTGCTGGTGAAGGATGTGGGCTTTCCCGCTTATTTGGGCGGCGTTTTCGCCACGCCGCCTGCATCATGAAGGTCGGATCGCTGCAAACGGTTCGTCACGAAGAAACCGATCGAAAATAATCGGGGCGTGGAATGGTCCATTGATCGCCCCAGACCTGATTGCCGCCATCGACGACAAGAACTTCGCCGGTAACGAAGCTGCCAGCTGGACCGGCGATGTAACAAACGGCGTTCGCCACATCCTCCACTTGTCCAAAGCGTTTCATCAGGTTTGAATTGGGCGCGTCGCGGCGGACGTCTTCCGAGTAAACGTTCATTCCTTCACTCGCAATCAGACCCGGCGCGACACAATTCACACGAATGTTCAGGGGCGCCCATTCTATCGCGAGCGTCTTGCTGAGATGGATCACGCCGGCGCGGGCCGCGCAGGTATGCGCCAGCCCCGGCATGCCGCGCGAGACGACCGCGACAATCGTTACGATGGAGCCGCCGCGCCCGGCATCGCGCCAGCGCCGCGCTGCCGCCTGCATCATGTACCAGGAACCGTTGAGATTCGTATCGATGACGGCGTTCCAGCCCTTTGGCGAGAAGTCGATAGCCGCCTGGGGAAACTGACCGCCGGCATTGTTGACCAGTATGTCCACGCTGCCGAAGTGCTCCCACGCCACCGCAAAGAGGGCATCGACCTGATCGGGATCGCGTATCGTCATTTGCCGGGTGAGGACTTCGGCGCCGAGTTGCCTGAGCGACGCTGCCGTGTCCGCAAGACGATCGATGTTGCGCCCACAGATCACCAACTTGGCGCCGAGCCGTGCGAACCAGAATGCGATCGCCTTTCCGATTCCGGAGCCGGCGCCCGACACGACGACGACCTGATCGCGATAATACCCGTCCCGCAGGCTGATCGGCAGCGTCGCCAGCTCTTCATTACTTCTTCCGAAGCCGTCAGACATGGGCAATTCTCCGAGGAGTTTCCGTTCTCAATCGCGTAGAAGTTCACCCGCGATGATGACTTTGCGGATTTCGGTCGTGCCGGCACCGATCTCCAGCAATTTGGTGGCGCGATAGAGGCGATTGATTTCCGTCTCGCGCATGTAGCCCATGCCGCCGAAAATCTGTACCGCATCGTTGCAGACGCGCGTGCACGTTTCGGCGGCATAGAGAATGGACGCGGCCGTCAGCTTGTGGATATCGCCGCGGCCGCCTTCGTCATGTGTCATGGCACTGGCTTCGCTCAGCACGCGATAGGCAAAGGTCTTGGCCGTTTCGACACCCACATACATCTCCGCCAGCTTTCCCTGCACGAGTTGGAAATCGCCGATTCTTTGGCCGAATTGTTGGCGGGTCTTGGCGTAGTCAATCGCCAGATCGAGCGCGCGTTCGGCCATGCCGATATTGATCATCGCAACGATGGCGCGCTCGAGGTCGAGGCCGCTCATCACGATCGCGACGCCCGCATTCTCGACGCCGACCAGATTTTCGGCGGGCACCCGGCAGTCGTCGAACACGAGTTCGGCAGTGGGCGAACCGCGAAAACCCATTTTGTCGAGCTTCTTCGCGACATGGAATCCTTCAAAGCCGCGTTCGACGATGAACGCAGAAATTCCTTTGGCGCCGCGCGACTTTTCGGTCTTGGCGTAAATCAACAAGGCGTCCGCGACCGGACCGTTGGTAATGTACATCTTGCGGCCATTCAGAATGTAGTTATCTCCTTCGCGCCGCGCTGTCGTCGCCATGGAGCCCAGCGCGTCGGAACCGGCGCCGGGTTCGGTCAATCCGAGCGCGCCCGTTTGTGAGCCGTCGCAGAGACCGGGCAGGTATCGTCTCTTCAAGTCCTGGCTCGCATTGCGCGCGATATTGTTCAGACAGAGATTTTCGTGCGCCACATAACTCAGAGCGGCAGCCGGGTTCCAGCGCGCGAGGCCCTGCGTGATGAGGCCCGACATGAAGAAATCGCCGTCCGAGCCGCCGAAAGCGGCCGGCGCGGTGACGCCCAGAAATCCGATGCGGCCAAGGGACGGCATGAGATCGGGCGGCCACCAATCCTCATCGTCCATCCGCTGTTGCAGCGGCCAGAGTTCTTTTCGCGCGAAGCGATCCGCCTGATCCAGGATTTCCTGCTGATCGCGTGTCAGATGGAAACCGGAATTCAATGCGTTGCGCAGCGGTTCTTCGATTTTCATCAAGGTCTCCATCGGTCAACAGGGCCAGCCGTCGGAAGGGCCATTGACGCTATAATGAATACCATTCATTATAGCGATTACCAAGCCGTTTTCTGAAGGATCGCGCATGCCTCGCATCAGCGCAGAGCGGAAACAGGATCGTCTGCAATCGATTTTGGATGCCGCCGGCCGCGTATTCGCGGCCAAGGGGCTTCAGGCCGCCTCAATGGCGGACGTCGCGCAGGACGCGGGCGTGTCGGACGGGCTGCTCTATCGCTATTTCGAGAACAAGCGGGCCCTTGTCGATCAGGTGCTGCAGGAATTCTATGAACGCCTGCTGGCCCGGCTGGAAAAGGAGGTGGCGCGCCACAGCAGGATCGAGGATCAGCTGGGAACGCTGATCCAGCTTCATCTTAAGGCGTTTGTCGAAGAGCCCGGTTTGTGCCGCCTTTTCATTTCCGAGGTGCGAGTCGCATCGAATTATCCCGGGTCGAACATCCAGGCATTGAACCGGCGTTACACCAGAGTTCTGCTGCGCATCGTGGATGGCGCGGCGAAGAAGCGGCAGATCAAGGCGGGGCTGGATGCAACTCTGTTTCGCGATCTGCTGTTTGGCGGCATCGAGCATCTGGCATGGCGGCATGTGAATGGCGGTCGCCGCCTCAATATCGAATCCGATGCGAATGTGATCGCCGGGATTCTTCTGGATGGCGTGAAAAACAGAAGCAGGACGCTCGGTTGACCGCGCTTGGCTCCATCAAGACGGTTCTGGTCGCCAATCGCGGCGAGATCGCGTTGCGCATTCTTGGCACGGTCAAGAGCCTCGGCCTTCGTAGCGTGATAATTTATCACGCTCTCGATAGCGATAGTCCGGCGGTGTCGATGGCGGACGAAGCGGTGGAGATTACTGGTCCTACGCCGGTCGCGGCCTATCTGGATGGAGAACAGGTGTTGGCCGTCGCACGAAAAAGCGGCGCGCAGGCCATTCATCCAGGCTATGGCTTTTTGTCCGAGAACGCGGACTTCGCCAGAAAGGTCGAAGACGCGGGACTGATTTTCATTGGACCGTCGCCGGAGACAATCGAGCTTCTCGGCGACAAAATTCGCGCACGCGCGTTCGTCGCCGCACAAGGTTTTCCGGTTGCACCGTCGGCTATCGAAGACGAAGACCCAACAAGTTTCAACGAACGTGCCCGCGCACTTGGACCACCCTTGCTCATCAAACCGGCGGCGGGCGGCGGCGGCAAGGGTATGCATATCGTCCGCGACATGGCGCTTCTGGACGAGACGATCACACGTGCGCGGAGCGAAGGCCAACGCTATTTCGGCGATGGCCGCCTGTACGCCGAACGCTATGTCGAGCGTCCGCGGCATATCGAGGTCCAGGTACTTGGCGACGCCCACGGAAACATTGTCCACCTGTTCGAACGCGAGTGTTCTTTGCAGCGCCGGTTTCAGAAGGTGGTGGAAGAATCTCCGTCGCCCGCTCTGACGCCGGAACTTCGAACGCGCATTTGCGACGTCGCCGTTGGCATTGCCAAGACAGCCGGCTATCGCAATGCCGGCACCGTCGAGTTCATTTACGGGGGAGGGGCGTTCTATTTCCTGGAAATGAACACGCGCCTTCAGGTCGAGCATCGCGTGACCGAAGCCGTCACAGGGCTTGACCTCGTGCGCGAGCAGCTGCGCATCGCTGCAGGAGAACCGCTGGGGTATAGCCAGGACGCAGTCGCGGTATCCGGTCACGCCATCGAGTTGCGAATCTACGCCGAGGATCCGGCGCGCGACTTCCTGCCGACGACCGGACACGTTCTCGTCTTCGATGTGCCTTGCGGCGAAGGTGTACGCGTCGATGCCGGAATCCGCGTCGGCCAGAACATCACCGCGGCTTTCGACCCGATGCTTGCCAAGCTGATCGTGCATGGTGCGGATCGAAACGATGCAATCGAGAAAGCACGTGCCGCGCTCAGGCAGTTCGTTCTATTGGGGTTCCCCACAAATATCGGCTTCTTGAACCGCCTGATCGCTACGGAGGAATTTCGCAGCGGCGAGGTGCATACCGGGCTGATCGGCGAGAAACCCGACATCGCGGCGCCCCCAGTACCATCGGAGGACAAGCTGCGCGCAGTGCTGGCAATCGCGGCGCTAAGCACGCGATCCGTTGTCGATGCGGCGAAACGAGTGCCCGCGTTGCATGTCAGCCTCGGCGCGTGGCGAAACTGATGGCCGAGATTTTCAAGATCGATGACGTAGACCATTCGTTGTGGCTTACGGCGCGTTCCACGGACGGCTTTCGCCTTCATTGGAATGGCTCGCAAATCGATATCGAACTGCTGTCGCTTCAAGGCTTTCGGCATCAGCTCCGCATCGGTGCGGAAACGCACGAGGCCGTCATCGCCGCTTTTGGTGACCGGCTTCACATCCATCTGGATGGAGAAATCTACGAAGTGGATTATGCCGATCCCGTGTCGCATTACGCCAGGACTTTGGGCGAAGAAAATGCCGACTGCGTTCGCGCCCCGATGCCGGGCACGGTCGTGTCCTGTGTCGCTCGCGCGGGCGACGCGGTGGTGAGGGGCGACGCATTGATCGTCATAGAAAGCATGAAGCTGGAGACGTCAATCAAAGCGTGGCGCTCTGGGACAGTCGAAACTGTGCATGTCGAGGCGGGCTGTGCATTCGAGCGTGACGCGCTTCTCGTCACGCTTGCACCTGTCCGGAAAGCGTGACCATGCGCCGCTTGGAAAGTCGCATCAATACGCGCTCGCAGGAATTTCAAACCAACAGCGTCCACCATCGCGGGCTCGCTGCAGAATTAAAGGAACGCCAGCAAAAGGCTCGACACGACCGCCCGCAACGCGACACGGACCGTTTGGCGCGCCAGAACAAATTGCTCGCGCGCGCGCGTCTGGAACATCTGCTCGATCCCGGCACACCATTTCTGGAGTTTTCGTCCCTCGCCGCGAACATGGCTTATAACGGAGAAGTGCCGGGCGCGGGGCAGATTACCGGTATCGGCATCGTCTCCGGTCGCGAAGTCGTCGTTCATGCCGATGACGCCAGCGTGAAGGGCGGTGCGTGGTATCCGCTGTCAGTCAAGAAAATCGTTCGCGCGCTCGACATCGCCATCGAAAACAGACTGCCTGTTGTGCATCTGTGCGACAGCGCGGGCGGGTTCTTGCCCCTTCAGGCCGAATTCTTCGCCGACCGTTATTACGCCGGACGCATCTTCCGCAACCAGTCGATCCTTTCCAAGATGGGCGTGCCGCAGATGGCGCTGGTGATGGGCCATTGCACGGCGGGCGGTGCTTATGTTCCGGCGCTCAGCGATTACAACGTGATCGTTCGAGGCACGGGCGCGATTTTTCTCGGCGGGCCGCCGCTGGTGAAGGCCGCGACCGGCGAAGAGGTCACCGTCGAAGATCTGGGCGGGGCCGAGATGCACACCAGTGTTTCCGGGACGGCGGATTATCCGGCGTCGAGCGAACTTCACGCCATCGCCATCGCGCGCGAGATCGTCGAGCGCTTCGAGCGCCGGCAGAAGACCGTCATCGATTGGGCCGAACCCGAAGCCCCGCTTTATGATCCGCAGGAGCTATACGGGATCATCCCCAAGGATCAGCGCACGTCGTTCGACATGCGCGAGATCGTCGCGAGGATTGTGGACGGCAGCCGCTTCCATGAATATCAGCCCGATTTCGGGACATCTCTGGTTTGCGGCTATGCGCGCGTTCATGGCTATCAAGTCGGCATTCTCGCCAACAACGGCGTGCTGTTCAGCGATAGCGCGTTAAAAGGCACGCACTTCATCCAGCTTTGCGACAAGAACCGAACACCGCTTGTCTTTCTGCAGAACATCACCGGCTTCATGGTCGGGCGCGAATATGAGCGCCGCGGCATCACCAAGGATGGCGCCAAGATGATCATGGCGGTGTCGGGCGCGTCCGTTCCGAAGTTCACGATCAACTGTAACGGATCGTTCGGTGCGGGAACTTACGGCATGTCCGGCCGGGCGTTCGACCCGCGGTTCCTGTTCAGCTGGCCGCAAAGCCAGATATCGGTGATGGGTGCGGAGCAAGCGGCCAATGTGCTCACCGACATCAAGCTGCGCCAATTGGCGCGGGAGGGCCGCACGCTCGCCGACGACGAGATCGCAGCTATTCGCGAGCCTGTCCTTGCGGATTACCGCCGCCAATCGAGCGCCTATTATGCGACCTCGGAGGTTTGGGACGACGGCGTGCTCGATCCGGTCGATACGCGCAATGCGCTGGCGATCGCAATCAGCGCTTCGCTTAACGCCCCGATCGAGTCGCCGAGTTACGGCGTCTTCAGAATGTGACGCGCGTGACGAAACCTGGCGCTACCGCTCCGATGGCTGTCGACGCTCAAATAACTTTTCGTCTTGGGCAAATTTGCGAGCACAATTTCGGTCCCCGTCGCGCCCACCGTTTTTCCAGACACGGCAATCAATCGAAATTCGGGCGGCCGGACAATTGTTCGCTTCCAGGATGATAGCTGGATTCGATGTGGCCCTTGAGGTCCTTGGGATAGAAATAGACTTGCCTTAGCTCGCCTCTCGCGTAACGGATGGCCTGGTCGTTGAAGTGCGGCGATTGGGGATCGCCGCTTTCTCCACCCGCCGTGATCGCAATCGCCCGAACATTCGGCCCGAATTCGACGACCGCGACGAAACTGTTGCCCGCATTGCCGTAATAGCGCTTCGTGCCCGGATAGCGACGTGCCCCAAATGACGCGAGCGAACCCCATCGCGACGAAACGAACGGTACCGGAATGCTCGCTTCGGCATCGCTGAACGTCGGATTGATCGCATCCGACAGCCGTTGGAATCGGTTGATCTCGCCCCACGGCACGCGCCAGTCGCCGAAATCATTCCGCAAGCGGTCCGAGGCTTCCGCCAACGCGTTCAGCTTCTGCGCCGGTGTCGCCCGATCCGCGATGTAATCGTAATTGTCTATGCCTTCGGCTTTGGCGTTGCGAATTGTCTCATCCCAGAGCGTGTCGCCCCAGAACACGGCGAGTGAGGTCGCGAGCGAATGATCCGACCAGCGGAAATCCCAATCCCGCAAAAGCGCGATCTGGTCCGTCAGGCGCGGTTTCAGGGCGTCGTTGCCGGGCAAGTCGTCATAGGCCTTCACCAATTTCGGAATGATGCGCGCGAAAGCGGGCAGATATGGATCGAATGCTGCGGCCAGAAGCGAATCGAGCGTGAACTTGCGTTGGCTGTTCAGGAGTAGCGCCGCATGAATCCCGCGAGGGTTCTCGCCGGCCGTGTCCATATATTTGGGAAAATCCCGGCGCCGGGGGCTGTCGGCTCCGGCTGCCGAATAAGGCCAGTCGTTGGTATTGAAAAGCCAGCCCGTGGAAGGGTTCAACACATGCGGCAGCGCGGTGAGCGGCGTGAGCCCTTGCCAGTCCGCGGCGGGGTCGGCGCCATCGACGGGCTTTGTGTAGTCGAACCGGTCGTCGCGCTTGGGCATGAATTGTGGAAGAAGCAGCGCGATCTCGCCTTTGCTGTCGGCAAACACGGTGTTGTTCGACGAATTGGCCTTCAACCCCGCGATCTTCATATAGGACGCATAGTCGGTGGCCTTTGTGCGCAGGAAAGATTGCTCCAGCGCGGCAAGCGGATTGTTCATAAGCGAAATGCTGATCCACTTGCCGTTGGCCTCGCGAATAACGGGACCATGGCCGGTGTAATAGGTCGTGAATGTTCTCACCGCCTCGCCGCCTGCGGCCGTCCGATAGGGAACGGCGATGATTTTCGAAACCAGGTGCCGAAGATCCTTGCCGTAGCGGTAATAGAACTTGCCGTCTTTCGAGACGATGTCTTCGACAAACTCATCGACATTGTCCACGCCGGTCGACGTATGCATCCAGCCGATATGTTCATTGAAGCCCTGATAGACGAAGACCTGCCCCCAGGTCACTGCGCCATAAACGTTCAGTCCTTCGTCACTCGTGACCTGCAATTCGGAGCGAAAGAAGAACGTGGTGTGCGGGTTGATCAGCAGGAGAGCATGACCGTTCAGCGTATCGGATGGCGCAATGGCGATACCGTTTGAGCCACGGGGTTCGTGGAAGACGAGGCCGCGCTCGTCATCGGTCGTGCCCAGCTTGCGCTTGCCGTAAAAATCCTCCAGTTCGGTCAACTTTATGCGTTCGATATCGCCGCCGATGCTGCCTTCGCTGAACGAAAGCGCCATCCAGGGCTCGAAATGCGCGATCAGCTTCGGCTTCACTTGCGGATGCTTCGCAAGATAGAAATTGAGACCGTCCGCCCAAGCGTTCATTAGCGCTTTGAGCCATTCGGGGCTCCTGCCGTAATCCGCCTTCAGCACTTGAGGGTCTATGAACAATTTCTGCCGCAGATCTTTCCAGATCGCCGTATCGCCGTCGACTTCGGCGCTGCGTCCGAGCGCTGCGATGTAGTTCGCTTCGACCCTGTTGAAATCGTCCTCGGCCTGCGCGTAGCTCATGCCGAATACGGCGTCGGCGTCGGTCTTGCCGTGTATGTGAGCGATACCCCAATCGTCCCGAACGATTTCCGTCCGGGCTGCTTCCACATCCCAACGCGTCGTGCTGTCCGCCGCATAGCCGGCATTGGCCATGCCGGCGGCGAGTGAAAGGACTGCCGGAATGCCGAGACATCGCATGCCGTCCCTCCTTGTTCCGTTATCTTCAGACGCTCGGCGCTTACCGATGCTTCGCTTCAACGCGTCAGCGCGAACCGGAAATCGTATTCGGTGCCTTTGGCGTCGCGGGCATGGAGCGTCATCTGTCCGCCCGCGCCCGCATATTTGCCGGTGCCGCCGGTGACAGCCAGTACGGAATCGCCGGCATCGTAGAACGGTCCTTCGACCATGATCTGCCCGCCCGCAAGCGTTGTCGTCCACGAGCATTCATAGGCTTTGCCGACCGCGACGCGGATGCAGAAACCCTGATCGGTGCCGACCTTCACCTTGTCGGACACATCGAACACATCATTGGTCCAAGTGAGCACGTCGCCGCGATTGTCCTCCTTGGCTCCGATATGCGCGGTGGCATCGGATTTCGCATGTTCGACGACGGTCAATTGCTCGGCCGCGATGGCTTGTGTGCAGGACAGCGCCGCCGCAGCCAGGATTGCGAGAGAGATTTTGGTCATGGTCGTTCTCCGTCGAGTGTCATGTCTTCGCGAGTTTCCACGCGTCGCCCGCCGGCGCATCGCCGCGGTCGTAAGGTCGCGTGAGCAACATGTAGAGAGCGCCCGCGCCGATGATCGCGAGCCACGTCACGCTCATCGACCAGTCGATATACCAGGGCGTGTTGGGCGTGCGGGGCCATATCATGTCGATGATTGCGCCGACGCCATAGGCCAGCGCCGCGATGTTTATCGTCATGCCCCAGGCGCCGAGGCGGAACTGTCCGGAGGGCTTCCAGCCGCGCAGCCGCGCCGCCAGCGCCCCCACGACGATCATCTGAAACGCCACATAAATGCCGATGATGGCGGAGCTGACGATATTTGAGATCGCATTTTCGAAGAACAACCCCAGGCAAATAATGACGGCCGCCACGATTCCGGAGAGCACAAGCGCGCGAGTCGGCACATGCGTATGCGGCGACAGCCCGGAAAAGAAATTGCTGCCCGCAATCATCTTGTCGCGCGCATAGGCGAAGATAAGCCGGCTGGTCGCCGCCTGCAGGCTGAGGATGCAGGACATGAACGAGACCATGACCACGGCCACGACAAGCTTCGCGCCGATGGGGCCGAACACGTTGAGCAGCACGTTCTCGACCGGCGTCGAATTCTTTCCGGAGATAACGGAGGGGATATCCGGTTGCGCGAGAATGAACGCGAGGCAGACGAACGCCGCGGCAGCCATGCCCACATAGATCGTCATGCGCATCGCGCGCGGAATGGCGATGCCGGGATTGGGCGTCTCCTCCGCCACGTCGCCGCAGGCTTCGAAGCCGTAGCAGGTGAACAGCCCCACGACCGCGGCCGCAAGGAAGGAAGGCCAGTAGGCGCCGTTCTGCAAGATGCCGAAGGTGTTGAACACGACGCCGAAAGGCTGGTGGCGCTCGAACACGAGCAAATAAGTGCCCACAATGATCGCGCCGATGATCTCGCAGATGAAGCCGAACATTGCCACGCGCGCAAGCAGTTTGGTGCCGGCCAGATTGACGAGCGTGGAAATCGCGACAAGCACAAGCGCGATTGCGGTGGTGATGCCGGGCGTTCGATTGAAGCCCAAGAGCGTCGCCAGAAACGGTCCCGCGCCCACCGCGACCGCGGCGATGGTCGTGAAGAGCGCCCAGCCATAGATCCAACCTGCCATCCAGGCCCAGCGCTTGCCCACCAGCCGCCGCGCCCAGGGATAGAGCCCACCGGAAATGGGGAATTGCGAAACCACTTCGCTGAAGATCAGGCAGACGAGAAACTGTCCCGCGCCGGCGAGGAAGTAGGACCAGAACATGGGTGGGCCGCCGGTCGAGAGGCCGAGATAAAACACCGAATAGACGCCGACGACCGGCGAGAGATAGGTGAAACCCAGCGCGAAATTCTCCCACAGGCTCATCGAGCGGTCGAATTTGGCGGTGTAGCCAAGCGCGGCCAATTGCGCCGAATCGGCGTCGGCACGCGCTTCGTCATTGGCTTGCATTCCAGCCCTCTTGTCGATTCGGTTCCGGACGACACGAACCCGCCGGAGAGACGGGCAACCCTCACGTCGCATTTCTGGACCCGCAGTCGCGAACCCGTCAACGCCCACACGGTTGCGGAGACGGCTGTTGCCTGATGTAGACTTCGCGCGCGGCGCCCGGATTCTCAAAGGCGTCATGCTCCGGAGTTCGCCATGGATATTGCTTTGCGCATCGGGGACCGATTCGAAAACGGAACCGGCGCGCCCGAACGCGTTCTCAATCCGCGCACCGGCGAAGTTATCGCGGACGTGCCGGAGGCCTCGCCCGCGCAGGTCGAAGATGCCGTCTCCGCGGCCGCCAACGCATTCGAGAGCTGGTCGCGCACCACGCCGGCCGAACGGTCGCTCATGCTGTTGCGGCTCGCCGATCTGATCGAGCGCGATGCCGACGCCTATGCCGATCTCGAAGCGCTCAATTGCGGCAAGCCGCGCCATCTCGTGCTGGCGGACGAGATGCCGGCTGTTGTCGATTGTTTTCGTTTCTTTGCCGGCGCGGTGCGCACGATGCACGGGCCTGTCGCGGGCGAATATCTCGCGGGCCATACCTCGATGATCCGGCGCGATCCGGTGGGCGTGATCGCCTCGATCGCGCCGTGGAATTATCCGCTGATGATGGCGGCCTGGAAACTCGCGCCGGCGCTCGCGGCCGGCAACACGATCGTGCTCAAGCCGTCCGAGCAGACGCCGCTTACGGCGCTCAAGCTCGCGAAGCATCTGGCGGAAATTTTCCCCGAAGGTGTCGCCAATATCGTTTGCGGTCGCGGCGAAAGCGTGGGCCGGAAACTGATCTCCGATCCGCGCGTCGCCATGATCTCGCTGACAGGCGATGTGGGCACGGGCCGCAAAGTGCTGGCGGCTGCGCAAGCCACGCTCAAGCGCACGCATCTGGAGCTTGGCGGCAAGGCGCCTGTCATCGTGTTCGACGACGCCGATCTCGATGCCGTGGTCGCGGGGTTGCGCGGCTTCGGATTCTACAATGCGGGGCAGGATTGCACGGCGGCGTGCCGCGTCTATGCCGGTCCGAAAATCTACGAACGGCTGGTGGCCGATCTCGCGTCGGCCGCATCGAGCCTTGTCTTCAATGCGCGCGACGATTCGCAGAACGAAATCGGGCCGCTGATTTCGGAGCGGCAGCGCGCGCGCGTAGCGGGGTTCGTCGAACGCGCGGTGGGCGTCAAGCACATCTCGATCGCCGCGGGCGGCAGGCAGCCGGACGGTCCCGGGTTCTATTTCCAGCCGACGGTCGTTGCCGGCGCGCTGCAGGACGATGAAATCGTTCGCCGCGAAGTGTTCGGCCCGGTGGTCTCGATCACCCGTTTTTCCGATGTCGATCAGGCTGTCGGTTGGGCAAACGATTCCGACTACGGTCTCGCGTCGTCCGTGTGGACGAAGGATATCTCGCGGGGGCTCGCAACCGCATCGCGGCTCCGCTATGGCTGCACCTGGGTCAATTGCCATTTCATGCTCACCAACGAGATGCCGCATGGCGGGCTCAAGCAATCCGGTTACGGCAAGGATTTGAGTATGTATGCGCTGGAGGATTACACCGTGGTGCGTCACATCATGATCAACACGCAATAGGCGCAAGATGACCAAACGCAAGAACGGATCGCGCGATATCGGCATGGATCGCGCCATCGACCGGCGCGATTTCCTCAACGGCGTGGCGATCGGCACGGCAGCCATTTCGCTCTCAACCTCCGGGACGGCGCACGCATCGGCGCCGTTGCCTCAGGACCAGGCGGGCTACTATCCCCCCGAGCTTCATGGGCTTCGCGGCAGCCATCCGGGCTCGTTCGAAACCGCGCACAGCTTGCGCGACGGCACATTCTGGAAAACCGCGAAAAAACCCGAGGACGCAAAGACCGTCTACGATCTCGTCGTGGTGGGCGCAGGCATCAGCGGCTTGTCGGCCGCCTATTTCTTCCGCAAAGCAAAGCCCAATGCGCGAATCCTGATTCTCGACAATCACGACGATTTCGGCGGCCATGCCAAGCGCAACGAATACCATCTGGACGGACGGCTCGAATTGCTGAACGGCGGAACGCTGCTGATCGACAGTCCACGGCCTTACAGCGCCGTTGCGGCCGGCGTGCTCAAACATCTGGGCATCGACCCTGTCGCGCTCAAGAAAAAATGCGAGCGCCCGGAGATCTATTCCGGCCTCGAGCGCGCGACATTTTTCGACAAGGAAACCTTCGGACAGGATCGGCTTGTTGTCGGGCGCTCGCGCGGAGAAGAGGGAAAAATCTCCTGGAAGGATTTTCTCGCCAAATGTCCGCTGTCGGAGGAAGCGCGCGCAGGCATCCTGCGCGTGGAGGACGGCGATGTCGATTATTTTCCCGGCCTCACCTCGGATCAGAAGAAAGACAAGCTCTCGCGCATGAGCTACAGCGACTATCTGTCGAAGGTCGTCAAAATCGACGATGTGGCGCTCAAATTTTACCAGACCATCACCCATGACGAATGGGGCGTGGGGATCGACGCGGAGCCCGCGCTCGATTGCTGGGGTTTCGGTTTGCCGGGCTTCAAGGGCCTCAAGCTTGCAGATGGTTCGACCTCGCGCATGGGCAATACGGCGGCCGGTTATGAGGACAACAACGATCTGCCGACATTTCATTTCCCCGACGGCAACGCGACGATCGCGCGGCTCCTGGTCCGCGATCTGATTCCGGAAGCCATGCCCGGCCACACTGTGGAAGATGTCGTGACGGCGCGCGCGAACTACGCGGCGCTCAATCGCGCAGGCGCACCGGTTTCGATCCGCCTGTCGAGCACTGTCGTCGGCGTGCGCAATATCGGCGATCCGAAAAATTCCAAAGGTGTGGAAGTTGCTTATTCCCGCGGCGGTGAAGTGTATCGCGTGCATGCCGCCAATTGCGTCATCGCAAGCTGGAACATGATGATCCCCTATCTGTGCCCGGAATTGCCCGAGACGCAGAAGGCGGCGCTTCACCAACTCGTCAAGATTCCGCTCGTCTATACGAGCGTCGCGATCCGCAATTGGCAGAGCTTCCACAAGCTCGGCATCCGCAGCATCTCCGCGCCGGGAAGTTATTTCCCGGCAGTCTCGCTCAACTGGCCGCTCGATGTCGGCGAATACAAGAGCGTGCGTTCGCCGGACGATCCGATCCTGCTGTTCCTCGTGCGCGTGCCCGTCTCGCCCGGATTGCCGGAGCGCGACCAGCACCGTGCAGGACGTTACGAACTCCTGCAGACGCCGTTCGAAACCTTCGAGGAGAAAATCCGCGACCAGCTTTCGCGCATGCTGGCGGGTTCGGGCTTCGATGCGGCGCGCGACATCACCGCGATCACAGTCAATCGCTGGCCGCACGGCTATGCCTATGAGTTCAATCCGCTGTTCGACGATTTCAGCATCCCTCCGGAAAAACGGGCCAATGTGATCGGCCGCCAGCGCTTCGGGCGCATCGCAATCGCCAATTCGGATTCGGGCGCCCAGGCCTATACGGATTCCGCGATCGATCAGGCGCATCGCGCCGTGGGCGAGGTATTGGCGCTCTGACAGTCACTTTGTGCTGCGAAATCAGGCAGTTGCCGAATGCAGCCGTGTCGGCCGAACCTTGACGCTTTCGCAATGAACGACCAACATGGAGCGGCGTGAAGGGGGAATTCACATGCGCGTCATTCGCACCGGTCTCTATTTGTCGGCGGCCGTTCTGGGCCTGGTCTGCAATGTGGCGCCTGCTGCGGCACAGTCCACGGGCGGGACGCAGGCTTCGGGCGGCGGCGTGGAGGAGGTCGTCGTCACGGCCACCAGGCGCGAAGAAAAATTGAGCAAGGTCCCGGAAAGCATCAGCGCATTCACGGCCGAAAAGATGGACTCGCTCGGCGTCAAATCCTTCGCCGATCTCGCGAAATACACGCCGGGCGTGACCTACGACGATGACAGCAAGACCATTTCGATCCGCGGCATCAATTCCGATGCAGGTTCGGGCACGACCGGCATCTATATCGACGACACGCCCATCCAGATTCGCCAGCTCGGCTTCAATTCCAACGACACGCTGCCGGGCATCTTCGATCTTGATCGCGTGGAAGTGCTGCGCGGGCCGCAGGGCACGTTGTTCGGCGCAGGATCCGAGGGCGGCACAGTCCGTTACATCACGCCGCAGCCGAGCCTGACCGATTACAGCGTCTATGCGCGCGGCGAGGTTGCATTCACGCAGGACGGCGCACCGAGTTATGAGAGCGGCGTGGCAGTCGGCGGACCGATCATCGACGACGTGCTCGGATTCCGCGTGAGCGTCTGGGGCCGGCGCGACGGCGGGTATATCGATCGCGTGGATTATCAGACCGATCAGGTCACCGAACACAACGCCAACAGCCAGGACACCTATTCGCTGCGCGGCGCGCTGCTGTTCCAGCCGACCCCACAACTCACCATCACGCCGTCGATCTTTTTTCAGAATCGCGACCAGCATGACGCCGACGATTACTGGGTGAGCCTGTCGGATCCCAATTCCGGAAATTTCGTCACCGGCACGCCGGAGCATATGGCGGACCACGACCACTTCTATCTGCCGACGCTCAAGATAGAATATCAGTTTCCCGGCATGGAGCTGATCTCGAATTTTTCCTATTACAACCGCGATGAGAACGTGAACGGCTATAGCGGCACGCTCTACAATCTTTCCTATTTCCAGCAGTTGGTGGATGCGGGCGTGGATCCGAACTACAATCTCTGTCCCGGGGGGTTGTGCGCAACATATTTTCCCATCAATCCGGCGCCGCCAGGCACTCCGCCCGCTCCGCCGCTCCTGCTGCCGACGGGTCTCAACCTTCCCGGCTATCCCAACAATTACATTTCCGTCGCCACGATCACGAACACGCAGCAGAATCTCACGCAGGAAGTGCGGCTGCAATCGACCGATCCCAATGCGCGGCTGACTTGGATCGTGGGCGGATTTTTTTCCTACAACACGCAGCAAAGCATCGAACAGATCAACGATCCGCAGCTGCCGGCCCTGACGGAATATCTGTGGGGCGAGGATATGCTCACCGCCTGGGGCCAGAATCTCCTGCCCAATGGCGACGACTACATCAATGCCACGCTCGGTCATGACCGGCAGATCGCCGGCTTCGTCAATGCGACGTTCGCGATCACCGACCAGCTGAAAATCCAGTCCGGCGTTCGCGTCGCCGAAACGCATTTCGATTTCAACAACTACGCCGACGGCCCGCAGAATTTCGGCTATTCGAGCGGCAGCGGCCACAAGGACGAATCGCCGGTGACGCCGATGGTCGGCCTGACCTATCAAGTCACGCCGGACGACATGGTCTATGGCGCTTATTCGCAGGGCTATCGCATAGGAGGCGCCAATGCGCCTTTGCCGCCGTCTTGCGGCACAGTGAACAATGCGACGACCTACAATTCCGATACCGTGACGAATTACGAGGTCGGCACGAAAGACAAATTGCTGAACAACAATCTCTCGATCGATGCGAGCGCCTTCTATCTGAACTGGAACAACATCCAGCAGAACATCTACATCCCGAGCTGCGGCATCCAGTACACGGGCAATCTCGGCAGTGCGATCAGCAAGGGTTTCGATCTGCAGGCCGACTGGCTTGTGCTGGATTCGCTCGAGCTCGACATGAGCCTCGGTTACACGAATGCGGTTTATACCGGCAATGTTCCCGTCGGCGCGGGCTTCGGTAATTACGTTGTCGGCAAAGGCGACACACTTCCGGGCTCGCCCTGGACGCTGTCGCTGGGCGGCGAATACACCTTCTCCGTTCTCGCGCGCGATTCCTTCATCCGGCTCGATTACGAGTTCTCGAGTCACAACCCCGGTCTGCTTCCCGAGATGGACGCGTCGACCTCGTCCTATGATCAGGGATTGGTGCAGGATCCGGCGACGAGCCAGGTGTCGATGCGCGCCGGAACGCAGCTGGGCAATTTCAACGTCTCGGTGTTCGGCAACAATCTTCTCAACAGCCATCCGCAACTGGATCTGAATCATCAGGATCAATTCACGCTCCTCTATGAAGCGGAAACGCTGCGGCCCCGCACCATCGGATTGACGGTGCTCTATCGCTACTGAGACGGGCATGCAGACGGCGCTGAAAGCCGGGTCGCTCTCCTTCATCGAATCCCTGGTGATGGGCGTGGCCGGCAGCGCCCCCGGTTTCACGATTGCCGTCACGACGGCCGTGCTCCTGGGAACGGCGGGCACGTTGTCGCCCGGCGCGCTTCTGATCTTCGCCGTGCCGATGCTGGGCATCGCCGTCGCCTACAAGGCGCTGAACAAGAAGCAGGTGAACGCGGGCGCGGCCTATCGCTGGACGACGCTCGCGTTCGGGAAGTTTCTCGGCTTCTTCTCCGGTTGGGCGCTTCTCCTCGCCTCGATGGTGTTCATGGTGACGGGCAGCCTGCCGCTCGCCACGTCCACCCTCGATTTCATCGATCCCGCGCTCGCGACGAATGTCGTGCTCAGCGCAGGCGTCGCGGGCGTGTGGTTCCTCGCGATCGCCGCAGTTCTCATTGTCGGCATCGAAGTGACCAGTCGCGTGCAGATGGTCATGACGGGCGTCGAACTTCTGATCCTGACGGTGGTGGTCCTGGCCGCGCTCTGGCATGGCATCGCGGTCGGCCCGGCGAACCCATTCCATTGGTCCTGGTTCGGCTTCGGCTACACGCCCGCGTCGTTTGCTTCGAGCGCGCTCGTGGTGGTCTTTTTCTATTGGGGTTGGGATGTGACGGCCAATCTCGCGGAGGAGACGGCGAACGCCGAGGACAATGCCGGCAATGGCGGCTTCATCAGCATCTTCGTGACCATCGCCTATTACGTGACATTCGTGTTTGCGGCGCTGTTTTTGTTCTCGATCGCCAGGGCGCAGAGTTTCAGCGACAACATCATCTACAATATCGCGGTCTCGGCCGGCTTCGGCCGCACCGGCGGGTTGCTCGCGTCTTTCGCCGTGATCCTCTCCAGCGTGGCGACGCTCGAGACAACCATGCTGCAATTCTCGCGCACCTTGTTCGCTATGGGGCGCGACGGCGCGATGCCGAAATTGTTCGGCGCGGTCGATCCGCGCACGCGTACGCCCGTCCGCGCGATGATCGCGCTGATCGCTCTTGGGCTCGTGCTTTTGTGGGGTTCGAGCCTGATGCCTACGATCAAAGCCATCATCCAGGATTCGGTGCGGGCCGTGGGCCTGCTCGTCGCCTATTATTACGGCCTTGCCGGCCTCGTCGCAGCTTATGAATTCGCGGGATTGCGCCACGAGTCGATCGCGCGCTGGCTCACGCTGTGCATCTTTCCGGCGCTGAGCGGTATTTCGCTGATCGTGCTCGGCATCTATGCGCTCACCACCTTCGACCGCACGACAAATGTTGTCGGCATCGGCGGCCTGATGCTTGGCATCGTTTTCTTCCGCCCGGGCCGGTTTGCGATCGGCGAAGCGACCGATCCGGCAGGCCAGGGAACCCGTCCCTCCACAAGGCCGGCGGGCGGTCCCGTCGCGGGGAGTTGAACGAAACCTCCTGCTCGCGTTTCCCCTGTTAAACAGGCGAAATAACAGGGGAGGGGTCATTCGCGTTTCCTGTCCGTCGCCGGTACGCCATTCGGTTGCGCGTTTGCGCGCTCTTCCGCTTCGATCTCCTCGCGGAATTCGCGCATCGCGCGGACCAGCGATTCCGAAGCCTCCTGCGGGGTTTCGCGCGGCTCTTCGGCGCGCGGTACACGACCGTCATGCTTTCGCGGGTCCCAATTTTCTGCTCGGGTATGAGGTAGATCACGGTTCGGCGGATCGAAGTCCTGCGCCTCGCGGATCGGCGCATGCGAAGCATCCTGCGGGTGCTCGGAGTCTTCTTCCGCAAGCGGTTCGGTGAAGGGATCGCGACTGTCGATTCCGTTTGCCGAGTCCTCTTGCGTGTCGTCGTCCGGCTCCGGTGCATAGACGGGCTGCATTTCCGGCGGCGCTTCCCAGCCCGGCTCCTCTTCGGCACGGAATTCATTCATCTTGCGGATCAGCGACTTCGACGCGTCCTTCATCTTCTGCAGGGCCTCTTCGGCCGGCGAATTGACGACGGCATCGCGATCGTCGATGTGGCGCAGTTCCTTAAGCAGCAGGGTCAGGCAGGTTTTGTCGCCCCGCTCCGCGGCCGAAACGAGCACCTTCATGAGCATTTCCAGCCGCGTGATGTCGCGCGGGTTCTCGCCTTCGGTCGTCATGAAGGTTTCGCCGACGACCTGCTTCAAGACCTCGCTCATGATGTTCTTGCGCGGCGATCCCGGCGGCCTGCCGTTCGGATTGCCGGATTGGCCTTTTTTCCAGCGCGTCTCCGCGCCGTTACCGCTGTTGCCTGACATGTCTTTTTCCTCCTTCGAAGTTGATGAAATCGTCCGCCTCCCCCGATTAGGCGCGGGGGAGGCGGATCGCGCGGGTCAGCGCGCAAAGCGAAGGTGAAGCCCAAGACGGAAACCCTTCGCCCGATGCCGTGAAACGGACTGGAGCCAGGCCCACGCGCCCGCCGGTGTTTCCCCTGTTAAACAGGCGAAAAAACAGGGGAAGGGATCGTGGGGCAGATCGGAAACGCATGGCTCGGAGTCCGTTTGTTCATGTATCGTTCTCTTAGATATCTCCAATTCGGTACTACTGTCAACTATATTGGTTTGTAAAAGGAGAGTCGCTGAATGGCGCCGACGATCCGGGAGGAATCCGGGGCTCAACCTGTACCAACCAGTGCCGCAAGGATGCGGCGCAATTTGAACTCGGCTAACGAAGAACATCGAAGTCAGAACGTGACGAAGAAAGCTGCGAAGCGGCTCACGGAAAGCTTGCTTGAAACAGCGAAGAATATGCACGCGCTCGGCATTTTCGATGACTCGGAACATACGAAAATCACCATGCGGCATGCCGGCAAGAAACCTGCCGCGACAGCGCAACCTTTATCGCCCGACCAGATTCGCCTGGTGCGCGAGCGGGCCCATATGAGCCAGGCGGTCTTTGCGCGTCATTTGAATGTGACGACCGGGCATGTCTCGCAATTGGAGCGCGGCGTGAAGCGTCCGACGGGTGCGGCTCTTATTCTGCCGAACGTGATTCGGCGGAAAGGCATAGACGCTATTCTGTAAACGACTGCCTTTGCGATTGCGCGCAAACGCGATAGGCTCGCGCAGTTTCAACGAGGGAATTTTTAGATGAGACGTTCGTTCGCCATCGCGCTCGCAGCATTCGCCGTCACCGCCGCGGGGTTGGCTTCCGCCGACATGCCCGTGCCGCACCAGAAGGATGGTCTGTGGGAAAGCTCGATGACGTTGGGGGGAAAGCCCTTCACGACGCAGTCCTGCGTCACCGAGGAGTCGCAGGCGAAGATGTCGGTCTTCAGTTCGCAAATGCGCCAGAAGAACTGCTCGTCCAGTTCGGTCACCCATAACATGGACGGCTCCTGGACCAGCACTTCTGTCTGCAAGTTTGGCCCGGGTGCATCGCGGACGACCCACGCGCACGTCATCGGCGATTTCAACTCCAAGGTTACGATCGAGGTCACGTCCGATGGCAGCAGCAAGCCCGAAACGACGATGACGATGGCATGGACCGGGCCGTGCAAACCCGGCATGCGGGGCGGCGACGTGATGATGAGCAACGGCATGAAAATGAACGTGCTGGACGGCACGATGTCGGGCCTGCCCGCGCATTAGCCTGCCTGGGTAAACCATAATCGCGATTGCGGCCCGGCAGCGGCAACCGGGCGGCGCAGACCTATGGTTGACGGACATAACATATTGGAAAATAAGCGGAATTCGGCTGGCCGGGGGGCATAAGCGAAGGCTGTCGTTAAGGCCAAAATCGGCCGAAACAGCCCATTTCGCTGTGATCACATTCTATTGACCCACATTACCGTCGGCCCCATGTTTCGTGTGCATTAACAAGGCGAGCGGGAAAATGTCTGACAACGGCTTGAGCAAGCGCAAAATATGGGTTGGTGCATCGGTGCTGGCACTGGTGGCCGCAGGCGCACTGTTCGCGGGACAATATATCCCTCTGAAGAGCAACGAGACTGCCGGCACGATCGTTCCGGCCGAGCGCTATCGGGTCCAGCAGGTGGGCAACACCGACGTGAAGCTGGGCGACAAGACGATGCCGCAGCTGATGCAGACCGATTCCTTCCAGGCGGTTTCCAGCCACCAGCAACCTTTGCTGGTTCGCACGGCTGCCGTCCAGGCCGCCGCAGACGCGGCTTCGAGCGCCGTGTCCAATTCGGCGTCGAACGCAGCTTCCAACGCGGCCTCGAATGCAGCGCAAAACGCGGCGTCGAACTCTGCATCCAACGCAGCGCAGAACGCGGCTTCGAATGCGGCCAACAATGCGGCGTCGAACGCGGCCTCCAATGCCGCTTCGAACGCAGCCTCAAATGCCGCCTCCAACGCCGCACAGAATGCGGCCTCGAATGCGGCGTCAAACGCGGCCGGCAACGCGGCGTCGAATGCGGCAAGCAACGCAGCTTCCAATGCAGCGCAGAACGCGGCTTCGAACGCGGCCAACAATGCGGCATCGAACGCGGCCAGCAACGCGGCGTCGAATGCAGCAAGCAACGCAGCTTCGAACGCAGCGCAGAACGCGGCTTCAAATGCCGCCTCCAACGCCGCACAGAATGCGGCCTCGAACGCGGCCTCGAACGCGGCCAACAATGCGGCATCGAATGCCGCACAAAATGCGGCCAGCAATGCGGCTTCGAACGCAGCCAGCAACGCGGCGTCGAATGCAGCAAGCAACGCAGCTTCAAATGCGGCGTCGAACGCGGCCTCGAATGCAGCGCAGAACGCGGCTTCGAATGCCGCCTCTAACGCTGCACAAAATGCAGCCTCGAATGCGGCATCGAACGCGGCCTCAAATGCGGCGAGCAACGCTGCCTCGAATGCAGCGCAGAACGCGGCTTCGAATGCAGCCTCTAACGCTGCACAAAATGCAGCCTCGAATGCGGCATCGAACGCGGCCTCAAATGCTGCCCAGAACGCGGCGTCGAACGCAGCATCCAATGCGGCGAGCAACGCAGCCTCGAATGCGGCTTCGAACGCAGCGCAGAATGCCGCCTCGAACGCGGCGTCCAACGCAGCCTCGAATGCGGCGAGCAACGCAGCTTCGAATGCCGCCTCTAACGCCGCACAAAATGCAGCCTCGAACGCGGCGTCCAACGCAGCCTCGAATGCGGCGAGCAACGCAGCTTCGAATGCCGCCCAGAACGCCGCGGCCAATGCAGCGTCCAACGCGGCCCAGAATGCGGCGTCCAACGCCGCTTCGAACGCGGCTCAGAATGCTGCCGCCAATGCGGCTGCAAATGCCGCTTCGAACGCGAGCTCGCAGTAACGTCCCCAGAAAGTTCGACAGAAACAGCCACCGGTTTCGCGCCGGTGGCTGTTTTTTTAACTCGCAGCCTGCCAAAGTGATGCGAGCGTGCGTGGGGGGCGAGTTTGGACGGGGCAGGGATACGTTTGGCAGCGTTGTGCCTGGCCGCGCTCGCGCTCACCGGCGCGCCCGCCGCCGCGGACGACTATTACCTCAGCAAGCTCGAGACCAACGACCAACGGTTGCTCTATTACGATCCGATCCAGACCTATCTCACGCCCTATGTCGCGCGCGCCTTCGAGAATTCCTTCGCCTTCCAGCGCAAGACCTTCGACTGGACGCCCTGGGACAAGACGACCGTTCTGCTCCAGGATCTGGCGGACAATGGCGGCGCCGCGATGCGCACGACGCCGGAAAACGCGCTGACGGTGAACATCGCGCCGATCGCGACCACCTTCGAAACTTACACGCCCGGCGAGCGGTTTTTCACGCTGATGAACCACGAGCTTGTTCATGTCGCCACGATGGACGTGTGGAACGATGACGACGCGTTCTGGCGCAATTTGTTCCACGGCAAGCCGCTGCCGGTCACGCTTCACCCCGAATCGATCCTCTACAATTATCTGGCGCAGCCGCGCGCGCTCGTTCCGCGCTGGTATCTCGAAGGCAGCGCCGTCTTCATGGAAACCTGGATGGGCGGAGGTTTGGGGCGCGCGCAGGGCGGCTATGACGAGATGGTGTTTCGCGCCATGGTCCGCGACGACGCCCGTTTCTACGATCCGCTGGGGCTCGAAGCCGAAGGCAATTCCGTCGATTTCCAGGTGGGCGCCAACGATTATCTCTATGGCACGCGCTTCGATTCCTATCTCGCGCTGACCTATGGGCCCGAAAAGCTGGTCGCCTGGCTCAAGCGCGGCAATGACAGCAAGGCCTATTACGCCGACCAGTTCGAGCATGTGTTCGGCAAGCCGCTCGATGCGGCCTGGTCCGACTGGATCGCGTGGGAACATGCGTGGCAGAAGAAAAACCTCGAAGCCGTCGCCAAATATCCGCTGACAAAGGTGAAGCCGCTGACGGACCGCGCCTTGGGCTCGGTCTCGCGCACGTTTTACGATCCCAAAACCGACAGCCTGATCGCGGGATTCCGCGCCGTGGGCCGGATCGCCAATATCGGCGTGGTGTCGTTGAAAGACGGCAGCGTCCGCAAGCTGACCAACCTGAAGGGGCCTGCGCTCTATCGCGTAACGTCGCTCGCCTACGATCCGGACGCCAACAAGGTCTATTTCACCACCGACAACAATTTCCTGCGAAGCCTGATGGAAGTCGATGTCGCGAGCGGCGCGACGACGATGCTGTTGGATCGCGCCCGCGTCGGCGACATCGCGTTCAACCGCGCCGACAAATCGATCTGGGGCATCAGGCGGCTCAACGGCCTGGATACGCTGGTGCGCGTGCGGGCAGCCCATGATGCCTGGAACCAGGTCATCACCTTTCCCTATGGAAAGGCCCTGTTCGATCTCGATATTTCACCGGACGGTACGTTGCTCAGCGCTTCCGTTTCGGAAATCAACGGCGACTCCCGCATCGATGTCTATCGCATCAGCGATCTGCTCGCCGGCAAGGCCGATGCGATCGCAAGCCTTTCGCTCGGCCAATCGATTCCCGAAGGCGGCGCGTTTTCGCCGGACGGGAAATATCTCTATGCCACGGCCTATTACACGGGCGTGTCGAACGTCTATCGCCTGAACATCGCGGCCAAGACCTTCGATGCGGTGAGCAACACGGACACCGGCTTCTTCCGGCCGATCCCGCTCGGCGATGGATCGCTCATCGTTTATGAATATACGGGGCAGGGATTCCTGCCGGTCCGAATCGATCCCAAACCGCTCAACGATCTCGGCAACGTCAAATTCCTCGGCACCGAAGTGGCCGACGAGCATCCCATCGTGAAGACCTGGGCCGTGGGCTCGCCGGCGGACATTCCGCTCGACTCCATGGTCACCGACAAGGGATTCTACAAGCCGCAGGACGAGATGCGGTTCGACGGTTCCTATCCGATCCTCGCCGGCTACAAGGGACATGTCGCCATCGGCTGGCATTTCCAGATGGAAGATCCGCTGCAGTTCAACCAGCTCTCGGCCGATTTTTCCTATTCTCCGGCGGGCGATCTCCCCGACGGACAGCAATATCACGGCGAGATTTCCTATCGCACGCTGCAATGGCATTTCACGCTGTGGCACAACAACGACAATTTCTACGATCTGTTCGGTCCCACGGATTACAGCCGCAAAGGCGATGCGCTGCTGGTTGGTTATCACAATGTGCTGCTCTACGATCTGCCGCGGCAGCTCGACTTCCTGGCCGACGTGAACCTCTTCACCGGCCTGGACACTTTGCCGGGCGCGCAAAATGTCGTGTCGCACGATCCGGACATCGCCTATGGCGACATGATCCTCAAATACACCAATGTGGATCAGTCTCTGGGCGCGGTCGATTACGAGGCCGGCTATCGCGCGAACCTCGCGGTGCTCGGGAATTACGCGAAGGACGAGTTCTTTCCGCAAATCCATGGCGGCTTCGATTTCGGCTTCGCGCTTCCGTGGAACCACACCTCGCTGTGGCTCTACAATGCCGCCGGCGCTTCGGGCGGCGACGCGGGCAATGCGCTCGATTATTATTATTTCGGCTCGTTCGGAAACAATTATGTCGATGACGGCGAGGTCAAGCGCTATCGCGATTTCGACAGTTTCCCCGGCTTTGCGATCGACGAAGTGAGCGCGCGCAACTTCCTCAAATCGGTTCTCGAATTCAACCTGCCGCCGATCCGTTTCGACGATGTGGGCTCGCCCGGATTCTATCTGAGCTCGGCGCGCACCTCGTTGTTCGGCGGCATCCTGGGTGTCGATCCGGGCGCCAAAGACGGGTATGCGCTGGAAGACGCCGGGTTCCAGATGGACTGGAATTTTTCCGTGGCCGTGCGGCTGCCGATGACGCTTTCCATCGGCGACGCCGTCGGCATCCGGTCCGGCCGCGTCGAACGCAACGAGATCATGGTGTCATTGAAGATTCTGTGATCCTGCCGCAGACTGCGCGTGACGGGCGCGCATTGCCATTCGGGGAGTTCAGCTGCGTTGATGCCGACTCATTTCCTGCTTGAAGCCGTGCTCGGCCTCGGGCCTGTGCTCCTGTTTCTTTTGGGTCTGCTCTATCTCGACAGCTTCAAGCTCGTCGGATTTTCGACCGTTGCCGGCGTGCTGCTGCTGGGCGCGGCGGCCGGCGTCGCGAGCTATTTTATCAGCGGTCCTGCGATGGATGCGCTGCATGTCGATTTCCCGCATTACAGCCGCTATGTCGCGCCGACCATCGAGGAAAGCCTCAAGGCCGCGGTGATGATCTATCTGTTCGCCCGCAACCGGATCGGATTCATGGTGGATGCGGCCATTCTGGGCGTGGCCGTGGGCGCGGGCTTCTCGCTGTTCGAGAATGTCTACTACGCCTACGTGTTTCCCGACGCCAATGTTCTTGTGTGGTCGGTTCGCGGCTTCGGAACCGCGATCATGCATAGCGGCGTCGCAGCAGTTTTCGGCGTATCGGCGCAGGCCTTGTCGCAACGCCACGCGACGTTCAATCCGTTGAACTATGTTCCCGGCCTCCTGCTCGCGATCTCGCTGCACACGCTTTACAACATGTTTGTCGCGTGGCCGTTCGAATCGACGGCCGCGACGATCGTCGTGTTGCCGATGGTGCTGCTGTTCGTCTTCGACAAGAGCGAGCACGGCGTGCACAACTGGCTGGTGCACGATTATGAATCGCATGAGCATCTGCTGGAAGACATTCGCACGGGAAAGTTCGCTCATAGCGAAGCGGGACGCCTGATCACCGATCTCGCGGCAAAGTTCCCGAATGCCGTGGTCGCCGACATCTTCGCCTATCTGAAACTGCACACCGAACTTGTCATACGAGCGGAGCAATTGCTCCTCGCGCGCGAAAGAGGCGACGACATGGCGATCGAACCGGCCGATCGCGAGAAATTCGTCACGCTGAAAGCGCTCGAACGCAAGATCGGCAGGACGGCCATGCTGACGATCTGGCCGCATCTCAAATTCAGCCACCAGGAATTGTGGGAGCTGCACCAGCTCGAAAGCCGGGTGTCCTAGAGTTGGTATAGAGGGATGCTTCGCTATTTTTCCACCCTCCCCTTGAGGGAGGGTCGAAATTATCTACGAGCGACAGCGAAAAGAGAATTTCGGGGAGGGGTGACGGCGGTGTGCTTGCCCCTCCCCGAAAAATCTCTCGCTGCGCTCGAATTTTCCGACCCTCCCGCGAGGGGGGAATTATGCACTTGGCATACCTCGCGTAAAGTCATAGATTTGCGGCCAGAAACGAACTGGACGCCTGCCATGACTGCCGATTTGACTGATCCGATATTCTCCGATGAGGAAGCCGCACGCAAACACTTTGAGGCGCTGCGCTGGCCCGAGGGTCCGATCTGCCCATTTTGCGGCACGATAGACGACGCTCACGAGCTGCAGGGTGCAAGCACGCGTAAGGGCCTCTACAAGTGCCATGGTTGCCAGAAGCCGTTTACGGCCACGATTGGGACGCTGTACGAGCGTTCGCATATCCCGCTGCATAAGTGGCTTCTCGCGACTCATTTGATGGCCGCGAGCAAAAAAGGGATTTCGGCCCATCAACTCTGGCGGATGCTGGGCTTTGGCTCCTATCGCACCGCGTGGTTCATGGCGCATCGCATCCGGGAAGGGATGCGCGAGTTGAAGCCGGCCGGAAAGCTTGGCGGACCCGGCAAACCTGTGGAAGCCGACGAGACGTACGTCGGCGGCAAGGAAAAGAACAAACATAAATCCAAGCGCAACAAGCGGAATATCGGCGGACAGGGCAAGGAAATTGCCTTTGCGCTGGTAGAGCGCGGCGGGTCCGTCCGGTCGTTCCATGTGCCGGAAGTTGCAGCCAAAACCCTGCGCCCGATCTTGAAGGCTCAAATCGATGCGGCCTCTACGCTCAATACTGACGATGCGGGCCAATATCGCCACATGCACAAGGATTTCGCGAAGCACGAAGTCGTCAATCACGGCATCGGCGAATATGTGAGAGGCAACGCGCATAGCAACACAGTTGAAGGGTATTTCGCAATCTTCAAACGCGGGATCATGGGTACGTATCACCACGTTAGCCCGCAACATTTGAAGCGGTATCTCGGCGAATTCGATTTCAGATATAACGAGCGCATGGGCTTGGGTGTAAGCGACAAAGCGCGGGCCGAGAAAGCTGTTAAGGGCGTGGCCGGCAAGAGACTCACATATCGACAGCCTCACCAAAAATCCGCCCCAGAAGCGGCGGTTTAAGAGCTTCTCCGATCTGGCCGCATATTGGGTTAAAGAACTGGCGAAGGGGCGGGAATGACTCCCGCACCCTTCACCGGCTACCCTAGGAATCGCCAAAGACCTAGGAGACATCGGAATGTCGCTTGAAGGAAAACTGCGCCAGATTGCGAGAGAAGTCGCGGATGCGAACGTGGATCGCATACTCGCATTTGAGAAGGAAAAGCTTGAACTTGACGCGCGCCAGCGCGAATTGCAGGCCAAACTTGACGCGGCGAATCTTGCTAATGACCGGCTTGTTGAATACGAGCCACGGACTAAGGGGGATTACATGTGTCCCAAATGCCCGATCAATTCCGGTATCGCTGCCCGATTGAAGCCCATCGATGGCACGGACCGACTTGACCGATTCCGCTGCGAAGTGTGCCGCGAAGTTTTTGAGTTCCCGGCATAGTTGGTTTGACCTAGACACGGCAAAGCCTCGCGCGTATATGTTTCGCGCGATGCAGATCAGCCGTCGCAACCAATTTCAACGGGCCGAGGTTGCCGCCTCCGGCCCGTTTCGTTTTTCAGAATAGCACGAGCTAGTCATTCGGGCCACACCCATCCCAATTACAACCGCCGCCCGCCGCCCAATGGAAATGCACCGCTATAAGCAAGAAAATCGCGATAACCACAATCCAGGCCACGACGCCTAGCGCGCCGCTCAATGGGCGCTTCTGGTTCATGGCTTCGGTTTGGTTTTCTTACTAGCGGGACGGCCCCGACTCGGCTTCTTCTTGGCCTTAAGCGGCACGTGGGGCGTCGGTGGTGTAGCGATCATGCGGCGTACGATGGCATCGCGACGGCGCGCGGTTTGGGCGGGGGTGAATTGGTCGTCAGATTCGTTGCGATTCATCATGGAATAATATCATGTCTAGATATCCTCCGAAACCCGCCGATAGACCCGCAAATCCGCGCCGAAGGAAAAAGAAGGCTGTTCCGAAAAGTCACCTCTACGATAGGCCCCCGCTTCCCAAAAAAGGCTCTCAATCCGCCAAGATAATTCATACCGCCGTCGGTGACGCGTTAACTGCGTGGGAATTCTTGGAGATGGAATATGCTGGCGTATTCGACATTCTAATGGGGGTCAAAACCCCGTCTCACGCTTCGCATCGCGCCTATGGAGCGGTGATGGTCTCTAGTACGCGCCGAGAAATGCTAGCAGCGGCGGCAGAAGCGTTTTTCAGCGTGTTCCCGGATACCAACGCAGAAAAGGAGACGGCCGCCGTCATTAAGCTGCATGAAAAGCTTGCGCCGCGCCGAAATGACATTGCACACGGAATCGTCCAGGCATTTTCCGCACGGCTCGCTCATGTGCCTAGCGCGAAAGAGACTTGGTGTCTGTTTCCGGCCTACACAACGACCAAGGCTGTTCATATCGGAAAAGAAGGGCACTTTCCTTTCGAACCGAAGTACGCTCTCACGGCACAAGAGATACGAAAATTTGCGGCCTATTTCAGAGCTACTAGGCCAGCGGTGGCAGGATTAACTGAAACCCTTCGGAAGCTTCAAAAAAAACCGCCATCAACGCCGATAACAACCGTCCTCTAGCTATTGAATCGAGCGTGTCGCAGCTATCAGCCAAACATTGGACGCCAGCCGCCAGCATAGCGGGAGTAACTTCGATTTCAGATAGAGTCGGCCTGTCAGGGCTTGTGTCGCCCGGCTTATCATGGTATGTCAAGTGCATAATTCCCCGCGAGGGGAGGGTGGGATTGGCTTTGAATTCAGCGGCCGAACATCCTCTATCCCGTCGCTCGTTGCACCGCCGCAATCCGGCTGACGCTTTTGTTCTTCGCCCAATGGCCGTGCGCGCCGTTGGCAAAGGCCTGCGGCCGGCTTTTGAGCTGGTGCGTCGCGAGCCACAGCCGCTTCAGATGCCGCTTGTAGCCATGGGCGACGTCGTCTTCGTAAGGTTGGCGGCCGTGGAGCACATGATAGTTGTTGATGAACTGCATATAGCCCGGCGGGATTTCCATATAGACGTTGAATTCCGGCCGCCGCGCCATTTCGCACACCGTGTCGATCGCCTCATGCTCCAGCGCCGAAAGTCGCGGCGCTTCGGGATGGCGCTGCGAGGCCTTGATGTATTGCGGCACGAAGAAATTGAACAAGCGGCCTTCATGCTCGGTGAAGACGGCGCGCATGTAATAGCGCTGCCCGCCGGCCGGCTGCTCGCCGCGAAAATCCCACGGCAACGGATTGTAAAGCGCGGCCGCAAGATCGGGGCGCACGCGCACCAGCTCGTTGTAGATCGCAACCACATTGGCGACGCAGGAGAGCCCGCCCGATTTCGCGGGGCGCAGACACATGAGGCCCACGAGATCCGAGCCGTCGGTATGATAGTCGAGGCCGATGAGCCCGATCTCGTTGCCGCGCAGGGTCGGGTCGTCGAGCGCCTTTCCCTGATCGGTCACGTCGCCCATCATGTGGCCGTATTTGTTCTGCGGCCACGGATCGCCCAGATGGAGGCCGATGCCCCAATAGAGAAGCGTGAGGTCGTCGTCGGAATAGCGCGCCGTGTCGAGCGCGCCGATGCGCATGAAGCCGCGCCCGTCGATCAGCTCGCGCTCGACGTCGGCGAGCTTCGGCACCAGTCCGTCCAGCGGGAAGGACTCTTTGCGGATATCCAGGAGATTGTCGGAGACGGATTTCGCAGCCTTGAGCGCGTGATCGAGCTCGCGCTGGTCGCTCTCGGTCAGCATCATCGTCCAGCGGTGCGGATCGGCGACATTGGTCGAGCGCCAGTTGACATGCGTTTCCAGCTCTTTGGGCACGAATGACATACGGTCCTCCTCCGCCGGGTCCCCGTCTGGCGCGGGATCGAACCGGAAGGCCATATTGCGCCGAACCTCGGCGTAAGCAAAGCTGCCGCGATGTCACCCAACGCCGTTCAAATGCTGCGCGCAATCCCGAATTCCATGCATGCCAATGTTGTGTCGCGGATTGACAATGTCCTTTCGGCGATCGGGAAGACGCATGGCGTGGCAATCCCGCTTGCAATCGAAAGCGGCAGCCGCGCTTGGGGATTTCCTTCTCCTGACAGCGATTACGATTGCCGGTTCATCTATGTCCGGCCGATGCGGGACTATCTGTCGCTTTGGCCCAAACGCGACGTGATCGAGGCGGCGCCCGACAAAGTTCTGGACGTGAATGGCTGGGATCTCGCAAAGGCGCTCAGATTGCTGCTCAAGGGCAATGCCGTCGTGATCGAATGGCTGACCTCGCCTATCAGCTATGCAACCGATGTCGCATTCAGGGATCAGTTTCTCGAACTCGCGCACGGCGTTGCCGACCGGGTTCTGATCGGCCGTCACTATTTGCATCTGGGCGAGCGTCAGCGCCGAACCTATTTCAAGGACGGCAAGAAAGTCCCCCTGAAGAAGATATTCTATGCGCTTCGACCGGCAGCAGCGTTGCGCTGGCTTCACTGTCATCCGAGTGAGGCGATGGCCCCAATGCATTTTCCGACATTGATGGCGGAATGCGCGCCGCCATCGGATGTTTCCGAATTCGTTCAAGAACTCATTATTCGCAAAGCTCAAACACGCGAGCTGGGCGCAGAGCCCTTGTCCGAACCGATCCGGCAGTTCATCGATGGCGAGTTCGAGAAGGCGCGAGAATTGTTTGAAAAAGCAGCGATGCCTCCCGATCCGGAATCACGTGGCCGTTGTGACGACTTCTTCACGCAGACCGTCCGGCGATTCGATGGACTCCGGCTAGACCATTTTTGAATTGAGTTAGCGCAGTCCACCCCTTCCCCCTTGTGGGGAAGGAGCGCGCACAATTTGCGCGCCGGGATGGGGAGACGCGCGCGTCCGCGCGCGAAAGACTCTTTTATTCGCCCCCACCCTGACCCTCCCCACGGTCGCCGACCCGCATTCGCGCATCGGCTGGGGGAGGGAATGATTCCGTCGATTCCCAAAACCGCTCCAGGGGCTGGTCAGGTGGCCACCGGATCATCGTCGGACCGTCCAGACCGACCATGCCGCAGGCTTTGTTCAATCGCTAGTTTGATTTGAACTCTCAGATAATCGGCTTTGTGCTCTTCAGGCGCACTGAGACCGTTGGTCACGATCTTTTCGACTGTGTTCCCCAGCCACTCCGAGTATGTCCAATAATGGCCATCGCCCACTTGGATGTCTCCTATTCAGCCGCCTATCGCAATTCGTTCTTCATCATCTGTCCGCCCTTCATGATGAGCGGCAGATGGGCGCCTTGATGGGTCAGGACGGATAGATCCTTGAGCGGATCGCCGTCGACCACGATCAGATCGGCCAGCGCTCCCGCCTTGACGACACCCAATTCACCCGCGCGGTTCAGGATGCGGGCATTGACCGACGTGGCGGAACGCAGGATGTCGACCGGTTTCATCACCTGGCTGCGGATGATGAATTCCTCGGATTGATGGACATGCAACTCGCCCAGAAGATCGGTGCCGAATCCGGTTTGTACGCCGACCTCCTGCAGCAATGACAGCGCCTGCAGTCCCGCCGTGCGCACATCCTCGAGTTTCTTCAGCAGATAATCCGGCGCGCCGCCCTCGGCGCCGAATTTGTGGAACGCGTCATAGGTCACGAGCGTGGGCACGACGAAGGCTTCATGCGCCCGCACCACTTCGGCGGCTGCGCGGTCGATCAGGTTGCCGTGCTCGATCGAACGCACGCCGCAACGCACGGCGCGGGCGATCGAGTCCGCCGTGTAGGCGTGCGCCAGGACATAGGTGCGGCGCGACGCGGCTTCGGCCACGGCCGCCCTGATCTCCTCGTCGCTGAATTGCGGCATCCACACCGGATCGCTGGGCGACGAGATCCCACCCGACACGAAAATCTTGATCTGGTTGGCGCCCTTGCGCAGTTCCTCGCGCGCAGCCTTGCGCACTTCGTCGGGCCCGTCTGCCACCCAGCTCATGCCGTGCGACGAGCAGGCGCATCCTTCCACGCTCTGTGCGCGCGAATCGCCATGGCCGCCGGTTTGCGTGATGGCGCGGCCCGAATAAAAAATCCGCGGTCCCTTGATCAGGCCACGCTCGGTCGCCTGCGCCAAGCCGTAATCGGCGCCTGCCGCATCGCGCACCGTCGTGAAGCCGCGTGCAAGTGCATTCTCGAGCAGGATATGCGCTTCGAGTGCGTGCAGCGAACGCGGCGTTTCTTCGGCCTTGCCGAGATCGAGATTGGTGGCGTAGGCGTGAAAATGCGCGTCGATCAATCCGGGCATGAGCGTAAGGCCGCGCAGGTCGATGCTTTCGGCCGATGCGCTGGAAATTGCGCGGTCCGAAACCTCGCGAATGCGGTCGCCTTCCACCAGCACGCTAATGTTGTCGCGCAGATGGTCCGTTTCGCCATCGAACAGGCGTGCGTTGCGGAATAGAAGGGCGCTCATGCTTTCACCTCACTGCCGGAGCATAAGATGGCATGGCGCCCGCACTGCGCGCAATTGAGACGGTCTTCTCTCAATCCGCAGCGACCGCGGGCCTGCCGCTGCTCATGGAGCGGCGCGAGAGCCAGATGATGGGGATCATGGCGAGGCAGATCCACGCTGAAATCCAGAACAGATCGTCCGAGGCCAAAAGGTAGGCCTGACCGACGAGATTGCGCAGCACGATGCCATAGCCCTGCGCATCGCTGAAGCCCAATGCGTGCAAGGTTGCGGTCGCATGCTGCAGTGCCGGATTGTAGATCGTGGTTGTTTCCACGAGCCGGCTTTGGTGCAGCGCTTCGCGACGGTCCCAGAACGTCGTCGTGATCGAGGCTGCAAAGGCGCCTGCCGTGATGCGCGTGAAATTGGAGATGCCCGACGCCGAGGGAATCCTCTGCGGCGCGACGCCGTCCAGCGAAATGGTGAGCATGGCGACGAAGAAGGTGCTCATCGCAACGCCCTGCACGAGGAGCGGCAGCACGAACGCGCCGAAGCTCGCATCCGTGGTGAGGCCCGCACGCATGAAATAAGAGATCGCGAAGGTGACGAAGGCGATGGTCGCGGTCCATCGCGCATCGAAGCGCGCCATCAGCCGCGCGTTGAAGGGCGTGAGGATGACGGCCACCACGCCGCTGGGTGCGGCGACAAGGCCCGCCCAGGTGGCGGTGTAGCCCAGTTGCGTCTGCAGCCACAGCGGCAGAAGCAGGATATTGGCGAAGAAGATTGCGTAGCCCAGGCAGAAGGCGAGCGTGCCCAGCGCGAAATTTCTGTTCTTGAACAAGGACAGATCGACGATGGGCTGCTTGTCGGTCCATTCCCAGATGATCCACACGATGCAGACGACCGCCGCCACGAGCGCGAGGATCACGATCTGCGGGGACGCGAACCAGTCCGCATCCTTGCCGGTGTCGAGCATCACCTGCATCGACCCCACCCAAATCACCAGCAGTCCAAGGCCTACGCCGTCGATGGGCAATTTGCGCACGGGCGTCTCGCGCGCTTTCAGATTGCGCCAGCACAGGAACGCGCTGAGCAATCCCACCGGCACGTTGATGAAGAAGATCCAGCCCCACGAAAAATTATCGCAGATATAGCCGCCGAAAATGGGGCCACAGATCGGCGCCACCAGCGTCGTCATCGACCAGATGCCGAGCGCCGTCGCGCGCTTGTCCGACGGAAAGATCGCAATCAGCAGCGCCTGAGATCCGGGAATCATGGGGCCGGAAATCGCGCCTTGCAGCACGCGGAAAATAACGAGCGAGCTCAAGCTCCACGCGATGCCGCACAGAAACGACGCCACAGTAAACAGCAACACCGAGATCACGAACACGCGCACCACACCGTAACGTCCCATCAGCCAGCCGGTGAGCGGCACGGCGATGCCGTTCGACACGGCAAACGATGTGATGACCCAGGTGCCCTGGTCGGCGCTCACACCGAGATTGCCGGCGATCGTGGGCAGCGACACGTTGGCGATGGTCGTATCGAGCACCTGCATGAAAGTGCCCAGCGCGAGCGCAAGCGCCGTGACCGCCAGGGCCACGCCCTTAAGCGGCGCAGCCTGAGCCGATGCGCCTGACGAACTCATTGCGCGGATGGGCCGGAATTGTCGGCGATGATCTTCGCGATCAACGCATTGACGGCCCGGCCGTCATTCGGGATTGCTTGCTCCTCGAAGGTGCGCGGCTGGGCGTTCGCGGCAATTGCCGGGCCGGACTGGTCGCGCACATCCACGGTGACATCGACCGACAGGCTCACGCGCAGCGGATGCGCCTTCAGATCGTTGGGATCGATCCGGATGCGCACCGGCACGCGCTGCACGATCTTGATCCAGTTGCCGGACGCATTTTGCGGCGGCAGGAGCGCGAAGGCAGCACCACTGCCCGGCGAAAGTCCCGCGACATAACCGTGATAGGTCACTCCGCCGCCATAGATGTCGGCGGTGAGCGTGACGGGCTGGCCCACGCGCATGCGGGTCAATTGCACTTCCTTGAAGTTCGCGTCCACCCACACATTGTCCAGCGGCACGATGGCCAGCAGCGGCGTTCCGGGCGCAACCTGCTCGCCGACCTGCACCGTGCGCTGCGCGACGACGCCGTCGACAGGCGCAAACAAATGCATGTGATCGAGAACGAGCGAGGCGTTGCGCAGTTTCGCGGCTGCGGCCAGCACGTCGGGATTGGTGGCGATCGTCGTGCCCTGGATTTGCGCGAGCGTCTGCTCCAGGCCGGTTTGCGCGACGGTGAGAGTGGCCTTCGCTTGCGCCGTCGCATCGTTCGCATGCGAAACTTCTTCCTTCGACACCGAGCCGTCGCCTGAGGCTTCCTGCCGGCGGCGATAATCCTGCCCGGCTTGCGCGAGTTGAATGCGCGCTTGCGAAATCTGTGCCCGCGATTGATCGGCCTTGGCGAACAGCGCGCGCGTCTGACGCACGATTTGGGCGAGACCCGCTTCCGCCTGCTGCATGCCGACGAGTGCATTGGCGGGATCGAGGTCGATGACCACCTCGCCGCGATGCACGAATTGCGTGTTGTCGGCATGGAGTGTGAGAATCGTGCCCGGTTCGCGACTGGTGATCGCAACGACATCGCCGCCGACATAGGCATCGTCCGTCGACTCGAAGAAGCGTCCGTAGAAAAGCCAATAGGCGCCCCAGGCGATCACGCCGAGCACGACGACAATCGCAACAAGGCCGAGCGCGCGCTGGCGCGTGCTGTAGCGTGGCGGGGGAGGCGGAAGCGTATCGCTCATGGCGTATTATCCCGGGGAATATTGGCTTGCGCGCGGGGCGGCGCGGGGTTTTTCGGATCGAAGCCGCCGCCCAACGCGAGCAGCAAGGTGACGCGTTGCGTCACATCGTCCGCCGCGAGGGAAACCTCTTGTTCGCGCGCCTGGAGAAATGTCGTTTCGGCATTGAAGACGGTCAATTGATTGGCAAGGCCGGTGCGATAGCGCGTCTGCGCCATGCGATAGCCTTGGTCGGTATCGGCGAGCAGGTTCAGCTGCTCGGCCGCCTGGCGATCGAGCGAGCGGATCTGCGTCAGGGCATCTGCCGTTTGCTCCACGGCGCCGGTGAGCGCGCCATTGTAATCGGCGACGGCCGAATCGAGGTCGGCGGTCGAGACGGCATAATCCGCGCGTAATTTTCCGGCGTCGAAGATCGGCAGCGAGATTGCAGGCCCTATGCCATAGGCACGCGATGACGCGGCGAAGAGCGGCGAAAGCCCGATGGCCGCGGTCCCCGCAAATCCCGCCAGATTGACGTCGGGATAAAACGCCGCCGCTGCTTCCTTGCGCCCCGCCGTCATCGCCTGCACGCGCGCGCGCGCCGCGAGAACATCGGGTCTGCGCCCGAGAAGATCGGCCGGCAATTCGTTCGGCAGCGCAAGCGCCGTGTCGAGCTTCAGATGCGGCCGCTCGATGCCGCCATAGATATCCGCACCGCGTCCGATCAGCGCTGCGATTTCATGGACCGCGATTTCGCGCGCCGCATCCGCCTGTTCGCGATATTGATGCGCCTGCGCGAGAAGCGCATCGGCTTCTTTCTGCTCGACCAGGCTGTCCAGGCCGCTCTTCACGCGCCGGTCCGTCAGCGAGACGAGCGCCTGGCGTTCGCGCTCATTGTCCGCGGCGACATCGCCCAGCTTGTATGCGCGATCGAGGCCGACATAGGCCTGCGCGAATGCGCCTGCGAGAGCAAGCCGCGCACCGGCAGCATCATATTCCGCCGCGCGCGCCAGCCCCTTCGCCTTGCGGAGTTGGGCGGCCTGCTTGCCCCAGAAATCGATATCCCACGACAGATTGGCTTCTTCGGTGCCCATCCAGTGTGTGGCGCCCGCATAGGGCGGTGGAATGATGTAGTTCCGGCTGAAACGCTGCAGCTGATCCTCGGCCTGGTACGTGACCTGCGGATAAAGCTGCGAGCGCGCGGATTCGACTTGCGCCTGGGCTGCGCGCATGCGCGCCAGCGCCTTCTCGAGCGAAGGATTCCCGGCGAGTGCGGCTTCCGCCAGCCGGTCCAGCTGCGGATCGCCGAATGCCTTCCACCAATCCTGCGCGATCGCGGGCGCGGGCGTGTCGCCGAGACCCAGCGACGTTTGAGAAATTTCCTTCGTTTGCGGCGCGATATCGGACGGAACGCAGCCGGCGGCCATCAGGGCTGCCGTGCACAAGGCGAAGAAGCGTGTCATGCCGCGCGCTCCCGGGTCACGGCAGCATTCTCGCCGGCGCTCTTCTCGATTTCGGCTGCGCGCACCAGCAACCGCGTCAGCAGCGCGACGAGCGTCTTCACTTCGCTTGCCGAAAATCCTTCGAGGACGTCGTTGTAATGCGCCACAACGTTGGGCAGCACTGCCCCGACCGCGGCGCGCCCCACTGGTGTCAGCGCAAGCGTCACAACCCTGCGATCCTTGCGGTCGCGCGTGCGGCGGATCAGGCCGCGGCGGTCGAGCTGGTCGACAAGACGCGTCAGCGATCCGCTGTCATGGGAAATCTCGCGCGAAATATCTGCACATGTGCTCGCGATCCCGTCGCGCAGGCACATCAGCACGCGCCATTGCGAAAAGGTGAGGTCCTGCTTGTCGAAGACCGCTTCCATCTGCGGCCGCAGAAGGTTGTAGGCGCGGGCCACAAGATAGCCCACGCACTGCCGGGCGGAAAAGTTTTCGGGGCGGTAGTAGGAGGCCATGGGCACCTGCGGCAGCTGCGACTGCCGAAGCAATTACTGCCGAGGCAGGCATTATTCAAGCAGGTCCCGCCATGCCGAAAATGCATGGGTAATCGTTCAATGCGTTCTGTTGGGCCGGAAACCTTCGATCAGCGCGCGCATCACCGCGTCGTTGAGGCGCTCGAAATCGAATTCGGGCGTCAATTTTCCGGCAAGCTGCAGCACGACGGCCCCATGTATGGCCGCCCAGAACACATGACCGATCTCGTCGGGATCGCCTTCGAGCAAACCTTCTGCGATGAGGCCGGGAATGTGCTGCGTCATGGTCGCCCGTCCCCGCGCCGTCGCACGCACGAGATCGGGATAGTGCTCTTCGTCCGGCTGCGAAAGATCGAACATCATCCGGTAGGATTGCGGTTCGCCGAACGCGAATTTCATATAGGCGTCTCCGGCGGCGGCCGCACGCTGGGCGGCGCTGCCTGGCTTCGCGAAAGCCTGCTCGAGCGTGTCGGCAAAGCGATCGAAGGCGCGGGCGCGCACGGCCGCCAGAATGTCGTCCTTGTCCCGGAAATAGCGGTAAGGCGTCATGGGGCTCACGCCCAATGCCGTCGCCAGTTCGCGCATGGAAAAGCCTTCGCGGCCGCGCTCTGCGAAAAGCAGGGTTGCCGCCTCGCACAGGCGGTCCCGGAATTCGGCCACTTCGGGCTTGGACAAGGCGCGGGGCAGGGGGCAACCTCTCAAAAATAGCTCTTGCACCGGTCTATCGCTTACGGTATAAATTTACAACGTAAATTATAAGCTGCTGGAGGATCACATGAACGCGCCCGTCCGCATCAATCCCTATCTCTCCGGAAATTTCGCGCCGATCGCGAGCGAAGACGATTTCGCCGATCTGCCGCTGACAGGCGCGCTGCCGCCCGAACTCGCGGGCACCTATTATCGCACGGGCCCCAACCCGCAATTTCCGCCGCGCGACGAGAACTATCATTGGTTCGCGGGCGACGGGATGGTGCATGCGTTCCGCGTCGCCGACGGAAAGGTGTCTTACTGCAACCGCTGGGTCCGCACGCCGAAATGGGAATTGGAGCATGCGGCGGGGCAGGCGCTGTTCGGCACGTTCGGCAATCCGATGACGACCGATCCGTCCGCGCTGGGCCAGGACAGCGGCGTCGCCAACACCAACATCGTCTTTCATGCCGGGCGTCTGCTCGCACTCGAAGAAGGCCACCAGCCTTTCGAGGTCGATCCGGCGACGCTCGCGCCGCGCGGCTACATTCCCTATGCGGGCACGGCCAACCGGTTCACCGCGCATCCCAAATTCGATCCCGAGACGGGCGAAATGGTGTTCTTCGGCTATATGACGGGCGAAGGCTTCTTCACCGACAACATCACCTATGGCGTCGTCGACAGGATCGGCAGAATTTCGCGGCTGGACACGTTTCGCGCGCCCTTCTCCAGCATGGTGCACGATTTCTTCGTGACGAAGAACTATGTGATGTTCCCCGTGCTGCCGCTGACGGGAAATCTCGAACGCGCGATGAACGGCGGGCCCGCTTTCGCCTGGGAGCCGGACAAGGGTTCGCATATCGGATTGATGCGGCGCGATGCCGGCGTGGACACGATGCGCTGGTTCACGACCGATCCCTGCTATGTGTTCCATCCCATGAACATGTGGGAAGACGGCGACAAGATTCACGCCGACGTCATGCAATATGAAAACGCGCCGCTGTTCCCGAACGTGGATGGCTCTGCGGGCCTACCTGCCTCGGCGCGGCTGTGCCGCTGGACATTCGATCTGTCGGGCAACACGAACACCATCACGCGAACCTATATCGACGATTCGGCCGGCGAATTCCCGCGGCTCGACGAACGTCGCGCCGGCCTGCCCTACCGCCACGGCTATTTCGCGGCGAATTCGGGCGACAACACCGAGGTGAAATTCGACGCCATTGCCCACATCGATTTTGCGAGCGGAAAGAAATCGCAGCACATGCTGCCCAAGGGCGATGCGGTGGGCGAGCCGGTCTTCGTGCCGCGTTCGGCCGAGGCAAGCGAGGGCGATGGATTCCTGGTGGCTGTCGCCTATCGCGCCGCGGAGAATCGCAGCGACTTCATCGTGCTGGATGCGCAAAACGTGGCGGCCGGACCGATCGCTGCGGCCACGCTGCCGCGCCGCGTGCCGTTCGGCTTCCACGGCAATTGGGTTGGTGCTGCGGGTTAAAATATTTTTCGAGTGTACTGACGCACGCGGCCCCCCTCTGCTTCGCTGTCGCTCAGCACCTCTCCCGTAAACGGGGGAGGAAAAAGGAGTTGCGTCCATCGCATTCCTCCCCCGCTTGCGGGGGAGGTGGCGCGCACGAAGTGCGCGACGAAGGGGGCCCGCGGCCGATTTAACGCGACCGCAATACCCCTAACTGTGGAAATCCGCCAGGCTGAATTGCGATAGGTTCGTTGCCCCCGTGAGTTCGACGACAATATCCTGACCCGCCTGATAGCCGGCCACGCCGTTTTCGTCGATGATCAGAAAACTATGCCCCGACAGATTGCCGGCGCTCGGCGTGTATAAGACGGCATCGCCGGAATGTAATTCGCTCGCGCCGACGAAGTGGGCGAGATTGGCGTCGAAATTGGCGGTTGTCAGCGTGCCGGTCGTGATGGCGGGATCGATCGCATTCGGGTTTTGCAGAAAGTTCTGCAGCTCGAACTGGTCGGTCAATGCGTTGAAACCGACAATCGTATCATGCGTTGTGCTCGTCGAATCGCTGACGGCCTCATAGACAAAAATGTTCGCGCCGCTGCCGGCTGTCATCGTATCGGCGCCGCCGCCGCCGTCAAAAGTGTTGATGGCGCCGCCGCCGGTGAGCGTGTCGTTGCCCGCGCCGCCATAGATTGCGAGATTGCCGTTCGTCACGTGTGACCCGTTGAAGACGAGCGTGTCCGTGGGTCCGAGGCCGGTTGCATAGACGCCGAGCGTTTGGCCGGCAGCAACATTGGCGTTGTTCGGCGTCAGCTTGTAGCTGTATCCGCCTGCCAACTCGATGCTCTGGATATTCGCGATCGTCGCCGATGCAAACGTCAGCCCGGCGGAATAATCGCCGTCGAGGAAAAGCGTGTTGGATCCGCCTTCCCCGTTAACATGGTCGGCCGCTGTGAACGCGCCGTTCCCGAAGAATTCGAACGTGTCGTCCTGGGCTCCGCCATAGAGCGTATTCAGGCCCGCGCCGCCCACGATGCTGAACGACCCGTCGGTTTCGTGCGAACCGTTGAAATAAAGGGAGTCCCCGGTGCCCAGCGCGCCGGCGTCGACATTGAGCGTGGCGCCGGCTGCGACATTGGCGTCGTTCGTCGTCAGCTTGTAGCTGTCTCCGCCGTCCAGATTGAGCTGCGTGACGTTCGTGAAACTGTGGGCACCGAACGTGTAGCCCGCGGAATAGTCGCCGGAGAGTTCGAGCGTGGTGTTGCCGGCACCGACGATGCGGGTTCCGGCATTCAGCACGCCGTCATTGTCGACAATGTCGTTCGTGCCGGTGCCGCAGTTCACGATATCGGCCTGGTTGTTCAGCGTAATATCGTTGGTGCCGGCGCCGCCGTCGAAGATGTATTTTCCGGTGGCGTCGTCGTTCGCGAGGAATTCGAACGTGTCGCCCGCGCCGAGCGCTGCGGCATCGACGGTGAAGGCCTGTCCGGCCGGTGCAGGGCTGCTGCCCGTGAAGATTTCGTAGCTGAAGCCTGCGGCGAGATCGAGCTGTTGGATGTTCGATATCGAATCCAGATTTCCCTCGTAATTCTCCGCGATCTTGAGGGTGTTATATCCGCCTTCTCCATTGATGAGGCTCTCGTAATTGAAATAGCCGCCCAGATTGATCGTGTCGTTCCCGCTCGTTCCTTCGATATCGACATAGGTATTGGCGGGCAAAGTCGCGCCGTCGAGCGTGATGACGAACTTGTCCGCGCTGGTCCAGTTCTGGAGTTCGAGATTCGTGCCCTGAAAACCCCAGGCTCCGTAATAGTTGGTGCCCGTGATGTTGACGGCGACCGTGTCGGCATGGCTGTCACCGATGATGTCGGCATTGGGATCGATTTGCCCCGGATTGTTGATCTGCGCTTCCGTAAATGTGGCAGTCGAATTGGCAGCCGTTTCGAATTGCACGGCGGAATTATCGCCCAGCCACCAGTTCGAATAGTTGGTCGTCTGGGTGACGATGATCGGTTGATCGTAGATATGATTCGTCGCGCTCGACAAGCCGCCAAATCCCGAATCCAGGACTCCGAAATCATTCGAATCCGCGGATCCGGAATCGTTGTTGTCGCCATAGAGTTCACTCGGGATCTTCAGCACCGCATCACCTCACTGTAAGGGCTGGAGGGAATACGCGGGATGCGTCCCAAATTGCCCGTTCCAACCAAGAAAGTCGGACAAGCATAAGTGGGCGATAAGAGTGGAAATTCTTGGCGTGGAGCGACGGGTTGTGCTTGTGACGCCGCGACACGCGAAAATTTCGCGATCGGTTTGTCGACGTCGATGTTCCGAAACTTTGCGGCCGCCGGTCCGGCAGCGCGGTGTAGGGGACCGCATGCCGGACCGGCGCCGTCACGTCCGACCTTATGCGAAGGCGAAGTCGTAAGAGGCCGGGGCGTGATGGGACGTCAGGAGATGATCGATCGTGTCGGCGATCGCCTGCGGCGACAATTCCATCGCGCTGAACGCGAAATGCGCGGCCGGCGCGTGCGATTCGGGCTCGATCGGCGGCATCGGCTGCGGCGCGGGCGTTGCCGCGGGCCGGCTGAAGTCGAAGCTGTCCGATTTGTGAATGACGGCCGGAACGGGATTGAACGTGATGTCGGTCCCGGTTCCGGAATCTGCGCCGAGCTGGAAATTGCCCGAAACATAGGAGCCGCTCATTGTGAGGTTCTCGGTATGGGTGCCGTCCGATACCGTGAGAACGCCGGTGGCGGCATCGTAGTTCATCGTCGTGCCCACGCCGTAATTCACGCTCTGCAAATCGATCGTGTCGCCGGTGGTAAATCCTTGAATATTTCCGGACAGATTTGCACTGCCGGTCAGGGCGAGTACGGAGTTTGCGTCGCCGGAGATGAACGCGACGTTCTCCTGGGCCGCTCCGCCGAGTGTCAATGCTGTGCCGGTTTCGATGTTTGCCAGTTCGAATTTTCCGGCGCCGCCGAGAGTAACCTGCTGATAGGCATCCAGCGCGATGTCCCCCTTTATTGTGCCGGTGAAATTACCCACATTGACGGAAAGCGTGACGGCATGGCCGCCACTGTCCATGACGGTTCCATTGCCGAGCAGATCGTTGACCGTCGCCGAGACGCCTGCAAAATCAAGAGTTGCGGTGTTGCTGACGGTGGTTTCCGAGGCGTCCGCGAACAGCAGTCCGAAGTTGGAATCCCCGGCCTTCAGCGTGCCGGTAAAAACCTGGACCTGGTATTGGAGCGCGCCGTCGTCCACTGAACCGCCGGGCGTGTCCCACAGCACCGTGCCGTCGTTCGTGCCGTCGCCGAATTGGACAATGTTGCTCTGTCCGGGGCTGTTCTCGCTCTGATTGAGCTGCAGATTCCAGACGCCTTCCATCCTCAAGGTGTCGCCCGTGGCGGCGCTGAAGTTGGGGTCGCCGCTCAGGTCGAGCGCATTCGTGACGGTGATGGTCGAAGGCGTTGTATTGGAGGGTGCGGAGCCGCCGAGCAATTCGCCGCCCTGCATGGTGAGCGTGCCCGTACTCAGTCCCGAGCCTTTGTAGAGTTCCAGGATTCCGTCGCCGACGGTAGCGCCGCCCGTGAAGGTGTTCGCGAAATCGAGGATGGTTGTACCGCTTCCACCCTGGAAGACCGAGCCGCCGCCGGAAATCCGGCCCGTGAAGTCCGTTGTGTCAGAATCGGCAAAGACAAGGGTTCCCTGATCGACGACATTGCCGGTGATCGAGCCGTTATACGTGCCGTCTCCGAGCGCCAGAACGCCGCCCGTTCCGATCGTGGTGCCGCCGGAATATGTGTTGGAGCCGTCCAGGATAAACGATCCGCCGCTCTCGACATTGAGCGCGATCTTGCCGCCGATCACGCCGTTCAGATCGCCCTCCATGATATTGAGCGTCACCATATTGTTGTGGGAATTCTCGACGTCGCCATAGCCCTGCAGCAGATAAATGCTCGTGTTGTAGCCGGCGAGATCGACCGTTCCGCCGTCGAGGACCGTCTCGGTCGACGTCGTCTGCAGCAAGGTCGAAAGACTCTGCGTGCCGGCCTTGAGCGTGCAGTTTTGCACTTCGACCGAATAAAACCCGCTGGATCCCGAGCCCGCCGGCGTATCCCAAACCACGGTCCCGGTATTTGTACCTGTGCCGTCGCCGAACGTCAGAAAGCCGCCCTGCATATCCCAGCCGCCGCTGGGATCGACGGTGAGTGTTTGGCCCGCGGCCGCGGCGATAGCGAAGTTCGGTGCGTTGCCCAGAACCAACGCATTGGTCAGGGTCATGCTCGACGTGGCAACCAATTCGCCGCCGAGAAGCGTAACAACTCCCGTCCCCAGAGCGGCCGCCCGCGTAATGGCCAGCGTGCCTTCGTCGATCGTAACGCCGTTCGCGAAACTGTTCGTCCCGCTGAGTGTCGTCACGCCGGCGCCGTTCTGGAAAAAGCTGCCGGGTCCGCTCACATTGCCGGACAATGTTGTCGAGCCGTAAACCTGGGAAATGAGTTCTCCGTCGTTGAGGACATTGCCGGTAATCGATCCGGTGAAGCCGCCCAGAATGAGCCCGTCGCCGTTCTCGATGACCGTGCCGCCGGTATAGGTGTTTGTTCCCGTCAGCGTGATGGCGCCGTCGATATAGACGGCGATTCGACCTGTGATCTGCCCGTCAAATTCGTCGGCGGATGGCGCGACCAGGGTCAGTTTCGGCGGCAGGTCGGCGGTGTGACTTGAGTCAATCGTGCCGGTACCCGTCAGGTTGTTGATTGTCGTGTTGTAACCAAAGAGATCGATCGTGCCTCCGGCAGCGACGCTTGTTTCCGAGGCGTTTGCGAGCAGGGCGACAAAAACACCGTCGTCGTCTGCTCTCAATGTTCCCGAGTCCACCGTCACACTGTATTCGTTCGCGGGCAGGCTCCAACCCGTTGTCGTGGTCAAGACCACAGTCCCGTCGTTATTGCCGGTATTGTCCCCAAAAGTGAGAGAAGCGCCGTCCTGGACGTTGTAAAAGCCGCCCATGGTCAATGTCGCGCCGGTGGCCGCGGCAATATCCGAGGAACCGTTGACCTGCAGTCCGCCGGAAACGACGGCGCTGTTCAGCGCGACAAGTTCGCCGTCGTTGAACGTGATCAGACTTCCGCCGGCGAGCGCCGCGGTCGAACCGATTTCGAGCATGCCCGAATAGCTTATCGTGATGCCGCCGGTGATATCGTTCGTGCCCTGCAGAATGGCGGTGCCGTTCTGCATCGACAGACCGCTTGTGATGTCGAGCGTGCCGCTTGAGGATTCGGCGAGCGTGGCGCCAAACTGGTCCATCGTCAGAGAGTTGATGGCGGCAGCCGTGTCGAGCGTGATGGTATAATTGCCGAACGCCGAAATCGTTACGTTGCTGCTGCTTGTCGGAAGTCCCGACGACCAATAACCGCCGATATCCCAATTGCCGCTGATTCCGATCAACCAATTTGTCGAAGACATGTTCGCTCTCCAGGGAAAGGGTTAGGCCGCATTTGGCGCGTCCGATAATTTCCGTTCGGTAGCATCGCGTGCGCGAAACGAAACGGACGCTTCATCGCGCCGATGGAGGGAACCTAAGGCTCTGTCGCGTCCGCAACTTGGACAATTGCGACGTAATGCGCGTTCGGCGACATATGGCTCGACAATTTTACGATGCTCGAAGCCCAATCGCGGCGATCTGCGCTAACGGCTTGAAATCGAACGGAAACCGTTCGGCGAACGTTCGGGTCTCTAATCCTGTTAAGGAATTATCGAAAAAGGTGCCGACATTTGACCTGGAGCGACACGTTTGTCCTGGCGCGACATGGGCCGTCTTGACCTCAATCGGGCCGCGCCCCATTTTCGAGTCGGCGCCGGGGGTTCCCGCCTGGGGTTCGAGGGATTTAAGTATGGACGGTCCGCCGGTTGATTTTCGCCTGCTGCATTTCACGACCAATCGCGTGCCGCCGCATGCGCGCATGGATTATTGGCGCGAAATGCTGTCGCGCAAGCTTTTGCGCATGTCGGTCGATCCGCTTTGCGATACCCCCTATGAGGCGGATGCTTCCTTGCGAATTTTGCCGGGTTTGCGCATCGGTTCGGGATCTGTCGGTCCTTCGATCAATCGCCGCGCGCGCCAGATGGTTACCGCCGACAATGACGACTTCGTTCTCATCGTGAACGGAGAAGGAACCGTCAACGCCTCGCAGCGCGGCCGCGATCTGACTCTTGAGGCCGGCGATGCTTACCTGATGTCCTGCGCCGAACCCGGGTTCTATAACCGGTTGGCGAAGGGCAAGATGCTGTGCGTGCGTTTCCCGGCCGCCGCCGTGGCGCCGCTCGCGCCCAATCTCTACGATCAGGTGGCCTACAAAATTTCCCATCAGAACGAAACGCTTCAGCTTCTGATGAGCTATGCCCGCCTGTTCGATTCGCAACCGCTCGAGAGCCCCGAGTTGCGACGCCGCGTCGTGTCGCACACGCACGACCTTGTTGCGCTGCTGCTCAATCCGACACGCGAGAATGTTGAAATCGCGAACGATGGCGGGCTGCGGGCCGGCCGAATGGCGGCCATCAAAGGCTTCATTTCGCAGCATTTAAATCGGCACGAGCTTTCGGTCGGCGAAGTCGCGCGCGCGGGAGGTTTGTCTGCGCGCCAGGTGCAGCGCCTGTTCGAAAGCGAAGGCACCACCTTTTCCGAATACGTGCTCGGGCGGCGGCTGGTGCTTGTCTACCGGGCGCTGACGAACCTCCGTTCGCGCCATCGTGGCGTCGGCGACATCGTGTTCGACGCTGGCTTCGGCGATCTCTCCTATTTCAACCGGGCCTTCCGCCGCCGCTTCGGGGTCTCCCCCTCGGAGGTGCGCAGCCGCGAAGGAATGCCCCGCAGTACAATCGTCGGCCATTGAACGCCGCCATGATTGCCGTCGTGGAATTATTTGCTGTCGGCAACGCCTGCGTCATCTTGCGGCCAAGATCGCGCGCAATCCTCCCCTCGCGAATTGCCGGGTGCCCGGCGGAACGATAGGCTGCCGGCGCGCGTAGCTCGCGCTTCGGGAGGGGACTATGAATCGTCGTCCGTTTTGGATCGGTGGCGCCGTCGCGGCTGTCCTGATCGTCGTCATCGGCGTCCTCTATTATCTGGGCGGGCGCAATGGCGGCGAGACGCCGGGCAGCTTCCTCGAGCGGCTGGCCAAGGGCGTCACGTCCGTCACGCAGACCATGACGCCGTCGCAGATGGCGGCGTCCCCCGAATTCGCCTTTCACCGCCTCGAAATCGACACCTCCCAGGCCCAGGCGCAGGCTTGCCTCGTCTTCACGCGCGCGCTCGATATCTCCGGAAAGACGCATTACGAGGACTACCTGACGGTCGATCCCAAAACGCGGATCGTCGTCCGCCCGTTCGATGCGCGGCTCTGCATCGGCGGCCTCGATTTCAACCAGACGTATAATGTGACGCTGAAGACGGGCTTTCCCGACGCGGCCGGCGACAAGCTGGTGGAGGAAGAAACCGTCCCCGTCGAATTGCGCGACAAACCCGCTCTGGTGCGTTTCTCGGGCGGCATCGTGCTGCCGCGCGACAATGCCGACGGCGTGCCGGTCACGACAATCAATATCGACAAGCTGAAGCTGGAAGTGATCAAGGTCGGCGACCGGCTGCTGTCGCAGATCGAAAGCGGCGTGGTCGACCAGACGACGCTCTATTCCTGGGACAAGACCCAGATCGAGAACAACCAGGGGGCCGTCATCTGGACGGGCACCATGGATGTGGCCAACGTCAAGAACGACTCGGTCGTCACGCTCATTCCCATCCGCGACATTCTGAAAGACAAGAAGCCCGGCGCCTATGTGCTGGTGGCGCGTGACGCGAAAAAGGCGGCGCAGGCTGCGGATGCAGATCCGAGCGACGATTCGGGCGAGCTTGCCTCGCAATGGGTGATCGATTCCGACATCGCGCTGACGACCTTCCAGGGTGCGAACGGTCTCGCAGTGTTTGCGCGCTCCTATGCGAGCGCCAAGCCGATGAGCGGGGTGAAGCTCACCCTCGTGGCGCGCGACAACAATGTCGTTTCGACCGTCACGACGGACGCGCAGGGCCGGGCGGATTTCGATCCCGGTTTCTTCCACGGCACGGGCGGCGACGAACCGGTCGTGGTGATGGCCTATGCCGGCGACGATTTCAGCTTTCTCGATCTGCGCCGCCCCGCTTTCGATCTCACCGATCGCGGCGTGGGCGGGCGTGCATCGCCCGGTCCCGTCGACGCTTATCTTTATACCGAGCGCGGCGTCTATCGCCCCGGCGAGACTGTCCAGTCCGTGACGATGTTGCGGGATCGCGTGGGGGCCGCGATGACCGCCCCCGTGACCTTGGTCGCCGATCGGCCGGACGGCGCCGAAGTCGCCCGCACCACGATTGCCGGCGCCTCGCTTGCGTCCGGAACTGCCCTTTGGGCGCTGCCGCTCAACAAGACGGCCCCGCATGGCCGTTGGCAGATCGCAGCCTATATCGATCCCAAGGCCGATCCGGTCGGTCGTGTGCAATTCGATGTCGCGGATTTCGTGCCGCAGAAGCTCAAGGTGACGCTGACGGCCGAAGACGCCGTGCTGCATCCCAACAGCGACCTGCATGTGCGCGCGGAAAGCCGCTTCCTCTATGGCGCGCCGGCATCCGGGCTGACCGGCGAAGGCGAAGCGCATATCACGACAGACGGCAATCCGTTTCCGGATTTCTCGCTTTATAAATTCGGGCGTGCCGACGACACGTTTTCGGATGTGAGCGTCACGCTCAATGTGCCTGTCACCGACGCAACGGGCGTCACGGAAGTGACAGGCACCATCGGTGAACTGGCCGACACGACTTTGCCGCTCAAGGCTGTGATCAAGGTCTCGATTCACGAACCGGGCGGCCGCACCACCGACAAGACCATCGAGATTCCCGTGCGCACGCGCGACGTGGCCATCGGCTTGCGTCCGGATTTCGACAATGATTCCGTCAACGAGAACGGCAAAGCCGGCTTCGAGGCCATCGTCGTCAACGGCGCGGGCAAGCGTATCGCGGCTGGTGGCCTTACCTACACCTGGGTGCGCGAAGATACGACCTATCAATGGTTCCAGGACAGCAACAGCCAGTGGAAATATCAGTCGGTCACGCGTGATCGCTTGATGACGAGCGGCACGCTCGACATCGGAACGACCGCGCCTGCGAAGCTGGCGCAAAACTTCCCGTGGGGTTCCTACCGCCTCACGATCACCGATCCCAGGACCAAGGCGTCGAGTTCCTATCGCTTCTATTCCGGCTGGGCGGCGAGTTCTGCCGGCGACAGGCCGGATCGTATTCCGGTGGCGGCGAACAAGCCGTCCTATAAGCCGGGTGAAGTCGCGCATATCTCCATCAAACCGGTGGCGGACGGCCGCGCGCTTGTCGTGGTGGCAGGCGACCGCGTGTTCTCTTCGCAGATGATCGATGCGCCCGCGAGCGGCGCATCCGTCGATATTCCGGTGTCGGCGGATTGGGGCGCAGGCGCTTACGTTCTCGTCACGCATTATCGCGCGCTGAACGACGCGACGGGACACGAGCCTGTGCGCTCGATCGGCGTCGCATGGCTTGGCGTCGACAATTCCGCGCGGACGCTGACGCCTCTCATCGGCGGGCCGACCAAGATCACGCCGCGCCAGCACATCAACATCCCGGTCGTGATCAAAGGATTGGACAATGGCGAGGCCGCCTATCTGACCCTGGCCGCGGTGGACGAAGGCATTCTTCAACTCACCGATTTCAAATCGCCAGATCCCGTCACCTATTATTTCGGCAAGCGCCGGCTGGGCGTCGGCATGCATGACGACTACGGCCGGTTGATCAAGACCGAGAAGGGCCCCGTCGGCAGCCTGCGCGAAGGCGGCGACAATCTGGGCGGGCGTCCGCTCGCCGTCGTGCCGACGCGGACCGTCGCGTTGTTCTCGGGCCTCGTGAAAGTGGGCGCAGGCGGCATGGCGCAAGTGCCGCTCGACATCCCGGATTTCAACGGCGAGCTGCGGCTGATGGCTGTGGTGATGAGCGACAAGAAAGTCGGCCATGCCGACCGGCCGCTGACCGTCCGCGATCCCGTCGTGGCCGATATCGTGTTGCCGCGTTTCCTCGCGCCCAATGACCGCGCCGAAGCTGCCCTCAACATGAACAATGTCGAAGGCGCACCGGGAACCTATATTGCGACCGTGACGGCGTCCGGTCCCGTCGGTCTCGATTCCGGCGCGGCGCAGGATGTGATCACGCAGATTCTCGCCAAGGGCCAGCGCGTGCTGTTGCCGGTTGTGCTCGAAGGCAAGGGGCTGGGAGTCGCCACCATTTCAATGAGCCTCAAAGGGCCAGGCGGATTCGCCGTGAGCCGCTCGTGGCAGATCGAAGTGCGCGCGCCGCAGCTCGATGTCGCGCGCGATGACACCGCCGTTCTGGCTGCGGGCCAAAGCTTCACCGCGAACAAGGCGCTTGTGGCCGATCTCGCGCCGTCGACCGTCGTGGTCGCGCTCGATGTCTCGGCCGCGCATGGCTACAACGACGTGCCGGGCCTGCTGCGCTGGCTCGACAAATATCCGTTCGGCTGCATCGAGCAGCAGACGAGCCTCGCGATGCCGCTGCTCTATTTCAACGATCTCGCCGATCTTGCGGGCCTGCCGAAAGATCAGGCGCTCAGAGCGCGAATCCAGGATTCCGTCGACACGGTCCTCGACATGCAGAACTTCGCGGGCAATTTCGGCATGTGGGGTCCGGGCTCCGATGCCGATCCTTGGATTTCGGTGTTCGCGCTCGACTTCCTCGATCAGGCAAAGACCAAGGGCTATGTCGTGCCGAACGAGGCGCTCAAGCGCGGCGCGGGTTGGCTGCGCACGACGGCGGCCGCCGATTCCAATGACGACGCGGTGCGCGCCTATTCGTTCTATGTGCTGGCGAAAATGGGACAGGTGAACCTCAGCGACCTGCGCTATTTCAGCGATACGCGCGGCAGCGAATGGAGCAGCGCGATTGCCGCGGCTTTGACAGGCGCGGCAGCAGCCCAGTCCGGCGACCGTTCGCGGGCGGTTTATGCCTTCGGACGCGCGCGCGACATCCTGATGTCGGCGAAGCCCGATGCTTATTCGACGGACGATTACGGCTCCTTCGTGCGCGATCTTGCGGGCACGACCGCGCTTGCCATCGAAGGCGGCGATCCGGAAGTGGTGCCCGCCTTGATGAAGCGCACCGACGATGTCGATATGCGCCTCAACATCACGACGACGCAGGAAAAAGCGTGGATGCTGCGCGCGGCTTACGACCTCACCAGGCAAAGCGCGCCGCTCAACATCTTCGTGAACAATCAGCGCGCGCAACCGCGTGACGGTGCGATCCGTTTGGCGCCTTCGCTCGGGGCGCTGTCGGCCGGCATCACGCTTACCAATCGCGGCGATGCGCCCGTCTGGCGCACGGTGTCGGTGCAAGGCACGCCGATCTTGCCGTTGCCGGTCGCCGCGAACGGCCTCACGCTCAAGAAAACCGTGTGGACGATGAGCGGCGAGCCGGCCGATCTTGCAACGCTCAAGCAGAACGACCGCGTGATGGTCGTGCTCGAAGGCCAGATGGCGAACAATTATTACCGCAAGATGGCCGCACTCGATCTTCTGCCGGCCGGACTTGAAATCGAAATGCCGGTCGCGGGCGATGACGGCAAGGCGTATGCGTGGCTGGCGACCCTCAACGATGTGAATGTCGAAGAGGCGCGCGACGACCGGTTCGTGGCCGCGTTCGATGTCGGCACGCAATATCAGGAGAAGCCGGACCCGAAGAAGCCCGCGCCACCGCCGCCGACATTCCGTCTCGCCTATATCGCGCGCGCGGTAACGGCTGGAACCTTCGCGATGCCGGCCGGTGTTGTCGAGGATATGTATTCCCCCGCCATCCTCGCCCGCACCGACATGGGCACCGTGACGATAGCGCAGGGACAGTGAGTAGCGTGGTGTCTTTCAAAGGCGTCCCCCCACCCTATCCCTCCCAACAAGGGGGAGGGGACCCTTCGGCGTTTGTCATCGCGATGCGCAAATCCTTTTTCACCTCCCCCTCGCGGGGAGGTCGGAGCGCGTAGCGCTCCGGGTGGGGGGACTGAACCCCAATGCTCTCTCAATTCTGGCAATCCCGTCTCATTATCGCAGCGTTCGCCGCGCTGGGAATCGTGTCTTCACTTGCGGCAGCCGACCGGGCCAATCCGCCCGACCTCGCGCGCGTGGAGATGTTGTCGCCGGAAGTGGTCGGTCACGACGGGCAATTGCTGCGGCCATTCCTGTCGAAAGACGGTTATTGGCGGCTCGGGACCGATGTGCGCGACGCGAACCCGCGCTATCTCAAGCTGCTCAAGGCCTATGAAGATCGGCGGTTCGACGATCATTGGGGCGTCGATCCGTTCGCCATCGCGCGCGCGGCGTTTCAATATGCGGGTGCGCGCCGCATCGTCTCCGGCGCCTCCACGCTCACCATGCAAGCCGCACGCCTGCTCGAGCCTCGCCCCCGCGGCTTCGGCACGAAACTCATTCAGATGGTGCGCGCGCTCCAGCTGGAGGAACGCTATTCGAAGGACCAGATCCTTTCGATCTATCTGACGCTCGCGCCTTTCGGCGGCAATATCGAGGGCCTGCGCGCGGCGTCGCTCGCCTATTTCGGCAAGGAACCTGCGGCGCTCGATCTTTCCGAATCCGCATTGCTCGTGGCACTGCCCCAATCGCCCGCGCGCCATCGCCCCGACCGCCATGCGATTGCCGCCAAGGCGGGACGCGACAAGGTGCTTGCGCGCATGGTGGCGGACGGCGTGGTCACTGCCGGCGATGCGCGCGTGGCGGAACGCGAAGGTGTCGCATCCTTGCGGCTTGCGATGCCGCTGGCCGCGCCGCATCTCGCCCAACGCCTCATGCGCGAATTCCCGCATCGGACTTTTCTCACAACGACCATCGACGCAGGCCTTCAGGACTCCGTCGAGCGCATGGCCGCGCGCGAACGCAAATATCTCGAAGACGGCGGCAGCCTCGCCATCGTCGTGGTCGAGAACCGCACGCGCAACGTGCTCGCCTATGACGGCGGCACGGATTTCTGGGGTGCATCGGGACAGATCGATCTCGCCCAGCGCGCCCGCTCGCCCGGCTCGGCGCTCAAGCCCTTCATCTATGGCCTCGCCTTCGACGATCTCGTGCTGCACCCGGCGAGCATGATGGAAGACCAGCCCATGGTGTTCGGCGATTATGCGCCGCGCGATTTCGAAGGCTATTTCCAGGGCGCGGTGACGGCGCGCGATGCGTTGCGCATGTCGCTCAATGTGCCCGCGGTGATGGTGCTCGACCGCATTGGGCCATTGCGGTTCTCGCTTGCGCTGACCAATGCGGGCGCGCGCATCGCCTATCCGACGCGCGATACCGCGCCGAGTCTACCCATCGCGCTGGGTGGCCTCGGCATCAGCCTCGCCGACATCACGATGCTTTATGCCGGCATCGCGGAAGGCGGCGAGGCGCGGGGCCTGCGCTATCTCGCCGATGCGCCCGAAGGTGCGAGCCATCGGATGTTCGGCCCGGTCGCGGCATATTATCTGCGCGATATCCTGGATGGCGTCGCATTGCCCGAAGGGTGGGCGATGGGCGAGGGCCTCGCGCGCAAACGCACGGTCGGATTCAAGACCGGCACGTCCTACGGCTTCCGCGATGCATGGTCCGTCGGATTCTCCAACGATTACACGGTCGGCGTCTGGGTCGGCCGTGCCGACGGCGCGCCGAGCGCGGGCCGCATCGGTCGCGAGGCTGCTGCCCCCATTTTGCTCCGCACCTTCGAATTGCTGCCGCCCGACAAACGTCCCGCGCCATTGCCGCCGTCCGGCACCATCATGGTGACTTCGACGGATCAGTTGCCGCCGAGTCTTCGTGTGTTCACACGCGAGGTCGATCGGCCGCCCGCGCCGCAGACGACCAATGTTCCGCCGCCCTCGATTTCATTCCCGCCGAACGGCGCCACGGTTCCGCTGCCCGCGCCCGACGCGAAAGACCGCACGATCCTGTTCAAGGCCGATGGCGGCAGCGGGCCGCTCACCTGGCTGGTCAACGGCCAGCTGTTGGGCAGTTTCGACCGGTTCCAGCCCGTACTTTTCCAGCCGCAAGGCGAGGGGTTCGCACGGGTGACGGTGGTCGATGCCGAAGGCCGCAGCGACACAGCCAATATCCGCTTCAAGCGGCAGCATTGAACGCGGTTCTTGCGCCACCCGCCCCTTGCGGGCGGGTCGAAATTATCTTTGAGCGTGAGCGAAAAGAGAATTTCGGGGCGGGGTGCTGCATGAACATTACCCCGCCCCGAAAAATTCNNGAATTTTTCGACCCGCCCTCAACGGGCGGGTGTTATGAGTGACACGCCATGTCGGAAACCGAACGCGATCTTGAGGAAGCCGCCATTCGCGTAGGCGCGGAGAATCCGTCGATAGCGGATGACGGTGCGGCGCTCGGCGAGACCTTTGTGCGCGTGACGACGCGGGCGGAACGCAGCCGCGCCTTCACCATCCTGTTCATCAGCCTGGTGTGCCTGGGCGCAGGCCAGACCGTGATGTTCGCCGTGCTGCCGTCGCTGGCGCGCAGTTTGAAGCTGACGGAATTCGAAGCGTCCTTGCCGTTCGTTGCCTCCGCAACCGTGTGGGTGTTTTCCAGCGGCTATTGGGGCCGGCGCAGCGACCATTGGGGTCGTAAGCCCGTGATCCTGCTGGGGCTCACGGCGTTCGGAATCTCATTCGGGCTTTTCGCGATCTTCGCCAATCTCGGTGTCGATGGAATCATACCGGCGATGGTCGCCTATCCCTTGATGATCGCGGCGCGTTCGCTTTACGGCATCTTCGGCTCAGGCGCTTCGCCCGCATCGCAAGCCTATGTTGCGGACCGCACGACGCGCGCGGAACGTACGCGAGGCGTGGCCGCTTTGGGCGCAGCCTTCGGCCTCGGCACGACCATCGGTCCGGGCATCGGCGCGATGTTCGTGCCGCTCGATCTGGGTCTGCTCGCGCCGTTCTATTTCACGGCGTTGGTCGCATTCGCGAGCGCGGCCGCGATCTGGTTCTTCCTGCCGGAGCGCAGCGCACCGCGGGTTCACATCGAGCGGCGTTACAAGCTGCATTGGCACGACAGGCGAATCTGGCCGTTCATCGTGTTCGGCCTCGGCATCAGCACGGCCGGCGCGGTGCCGATCCAGACGGTCGGTTATCTGTTCATCGACGAGCTGCATCTGAAGCTTGTCGATGCGCCGCAATACACGATGATCGGTCTGGTCGCGTCCTCGCTCGCAGCGCTTTTCGCCCAGCTTGTCGTCGTGCAGCGCTTCAACATGTCGGGGCGCGCGCTCATTCGCTGGGGCTCGATCATCACGATCGCATCTTTCGTGCTGTTCGTCGTCGGGCGCCAGTTCGGTCCCCTGGTGATGGCGCTCATCATTTCCGGGCTCGGCTTCGGCATGGTGCGCCCGGGTTATGCGGCCGCGGCGTCGCTTGCCGTCGATCCGCACGAGCAGGGCGCGATTGCCGGATTGACGGGCGCCACGAGCGGCGCAGGATTCATCTTCGGTCCGCTGATCGCAACCGGTCTTTATCGAATCTCGCCGCAAGCGCCTTACATTTTCGGCGCCGTGTTGACGACGATCATGTATATTTATGCGCTGTTCTCGCCGCATCTGAAGAATGCGGGCATGGTGGTGCCGGAAGACGACGCGGTCGAGGAAGCAACGGAAACGCAAGTTCCGAACGCGTGAGCCTCAGCTGCCTTTGGCGACGATGTCGCGTTCCATATGCTCGAGCAGGTTTTCGGTCGCGAAACCATCCGGCGGCAGCCCGTGGGATTTCTGATAGGCACGCAGTGCCGCACGGCCCTTGTGCCCCAGCACGCCGTCGACATCGCCCGGATCGAAGCCGAGCTTTTTGAGATCGGCCTGGAATGCCACGCGCTCGTCGCGCGATAGCGGAATCTCGTCGCGCGGCCAGGAGGCCACGATGGGTGCACCGCCTGCGATACGATCCGCGAGATAACAGACCGCCAGCGCATAGGACGCCGCGTTGTTATATTTGAGGACGGTCTTGAAATTGTCGAACACGAGGAAGGCCGGCCCGTGCGCGCCCGCGGGCAGATAGATGCCGGCCGTCGCCTCGCCATGCGGCAGTTCCGCGCCACTTATCTTCGTCACGCCAAGCTTGCGCCATTGCGCGACGGTCTTGACGTTGTCGACATCGGCTTCTTCGTACGGAAAATCTTTCGGCAGCGCGATCTCGTAACCCCATGCGTCGCCCAGATGCCAGCCGGCATCGGCCAGCAGCGACGCGGTCGAGGCGAGCGCATCCGGTGCGGAATGCCACAGGTCGCGTTTGCCGTCGCCGTCACCGTCCACGGCATGCGCGAGGAACGCCGAGGGAATGAATTGTGTGTGCCCGAATGCGCCCGCCCAAGACGATGTCATCTTCGTGGGATCGAGATGTTCCTGTTCTTCCATCTTGAGCGCTGCGATCAATTCCTTGCGTCCGAAATCGGCGCGCGGGCCGTCATAGGCGAGCGTGGCAAGCGCCTCGAACATGTTGAAGTTGCCCATCGCCTCGCCGTAATTGCTTTCCATGCCCCAGATCGCAACGAGGATTTCCTTCGGCACCGAGAAACGGGATTCGATGTGCGCCAGCGGTTGCGCATAAGTCGCGACCATCTTCTGGCCGTTGGTCACGCGGTCGGGCGACACGGCGCTGTCGAGATATTCCCACACGGGGCGGGCGAATTCCGGCTGGTTGAGATTGAGCTGTGCCACGCGCGGATTACGCGAGATGCCGGTCATCGAGCGGTCATAAATCTCGGGCGAGATGCCGGCCTTGAGGGCGGTGTCGCGAAAGTCCTTCACGAAGGCGGCGAACTTCGCGTCTTCGATCCGGTTTTGCGCCACGATCTGGGCGGGGGTCATCTGCGCTTGCGAGGGCGCCGTCTGGGCGAGCGCGCCCGTGGGGCCTGCGGCACACAGGAGAATCGAAATACCCAGCGCCGAAAGCTTCGGCCTGCTCATCGAACGCATCATACCGGCGACCATCCCACCCACTATTTCTTCATGACGAATATGCGCGACCAAATTGTGGCTTAATCCAATTTTCGACGATCGGCTGCCGCTATTCTGCAGTTTGAACGTGCTTTTCCCGCATAAACGGGATCATTCGTGCCCCGGTTGACAGCCAGGGGACCCGACACTAGTTTCCGCGCTCTTTTGGGCGGGGCCCGGTCCCGCAGCTGGTTAAAGGCGTGTCATGAAAGTCCGCAATTCGCTCCGTTCGCTCAAGAAGCGCGACAAGGACTGCCGCGTCGTCCGTCGCCGCGGCCGGACCTATGTCATCAACAAGAAGAACCCCCGCTTCAAGGCCCGCCAGGGCTGAGAACTGCGGTTTTCTTAGCTTTCTAACAAAGTCCATAATTTCACCGTTGCCGGCCCCCGAGCCGGCCATCCAGTGGCCGCGCGTCTGCGCGGCGAATGACGATCCACGCCCGCGAGACTTAATTGGGCTCGCAGACGCTCGCCCGCTGGGTGGCCGGGTCACGCCCGGCCATGGTGATAAAGAGAGCAGACGCACGTCCTTCCAAGACAATTCTGTTCTAATCTCCGCTCCGCCTGACCCCGGAGCGCGCGCGTGCTTTTTGCCCCACCAGACCCCGACATCCTCGCGCGGCGCGGCAAGATTCTGGCCGGGCTCCGCGGCATCCTGTCCGATGGGGTGGTTTCCGAGCCGGCCGGCCTGGCCGCCTTCGATGGCGACGCGCTGACCGCCTATCGCCAGGCACCGCTCGCCTGTGTCCTGCCGCGAACCAGGGACGAGGTGTCCGCCCTTCTGCGCTTTGCGAGTGCGGAGGGGATTCCGGTCATTCCGCGGGGCGCGGGCACGTCGCTTTCGGGGGGCGCGTTGCCCCGGGCCGATGCGATCCTGATCGGTCTCGGCCGCATGAACCGCATCGTCGAGATCGATCTGGAGAATCGCTGCGTGGTGGCGGAACCCGGCGTCACCAATCTCGCGATCGGCCGCGCGGTCGAGAAAGACGGCTTCTATTACGCGCCCGATCCGTCCAGCCAGATCGCCTGCACGGTGGGAGGCAATGTGGCGGAAAATTCCGGCGGCATCCATTGCCTCAAATACGGCATCACCACCAACAACCTGTTGGGGGTCGAACTTGCGCTGCCGGGCGGCGAGCGCGTGCAGCTGGGCGGTAAGACGATGCAGCCGGGCGGGCTCGATCTTCTGGGTGTTGTCGCGGGCTCGGAGGGCTTGCTCGGCATCGTCGTGGAAGCGACGTTGCGCATTCTGCCGAAGCCGCCCGTCACGCGCACGGTGATGGCGGCGTTTCGCGATGTGCCCTGCGCGGGGCTTTGTGTCGCCAATGTGATCGCGGCCGGCATTATTCCGGCAGCGATGGAATTCATGGATCGCCGCTGCATCGATGCGGTCGAGGATTACTGCCGGCCCGGCTACCCGCGCGGCGCCGAAGGCATTTTGCTGATCGAACTCGATGGCGTCGAAGCCGAAGTGACCGACGCCGTCGCGCAGATCGAAGATATCGCGCGCGCGGCTGGCGCCTATGAATTTCGCGCTGCGGCCGACGAAGCCGAACGCGCGCGCCTTTGGGCCGGCCGCAAAGCTGCGTTCCCCGCGATGGGAAGGCTAGCGCCCGATATGCTCTGCATGGACGGCACGATCCCGCGGGGCAAATTGCCGGAGGTGCTCGCGCGCATGGCCGAGCTGTCGGAACGCCACGGCCTCGGCTTCTGCAATGTGTTCCATGCGGGCGACGGCAACCTCCATCCGCTGATTATTTTCGACGTGATGAAGCCGGGCGAACTCGCGCGCGCGGAGGAATTCGGCGCGGAGATACTGAAGCTCTGCGTCGATGTCGGCGGCGTGCTCACGGGTGAGCATGGCGTGGGCGTGGAGAAGCGCGACCTGATGCCCCTGATGTTTTCGGACACCGATCTCGCGCAGCAGGGCCGCGTGAAATGCGCCTTCGACAGCGCGAGCCTGCTCAATCCCGGCAAGGTGTTTCCGATGCTGTCGGCCTGTGTCGAGCAGGGGCATATGCATGTGACGGGCGGGCGCGTGCCTTATCCCAACCTGCCGCGCTTCTGACATGGCGCATTTCGCGATTGCCGACGAAACTCAACTGGTCGAGGCCGTGCGTGCCGCGCGCGAAGCCCGCGCGCCGTTCGAGATCGTCGGCCGCGGCACCAAGCGTGCCTATGGCCGCGCCACTTCAATCGCCAATACGCTCGATGTGTCGGCGCTGAGCGGCATCCTCGCTTACGAACACGACGAACTCGTGATCACCGCGCGCGCGGCGACGCCGCTTTCCGAAATCGAAGCGCTGTTAAACCAGAGGCAGCAGAGACTGGGATTCGATCCGGCCGATTGGGGACCTTTGTTCGGCGAGCGCGCCAACGCCGGCACCATCGGCGGCGCGCTGTCCGCCAATACCGACGGACCCGCGCGCCTGCGCTTCGGTGCCGCCCGCGATCATCTGCTGGGCTACCGCGCGGTGAACGGTTTGGGTGAAGTCTACAAAGCCGGCGGCCGTGTGGTGAAGAACGTCACGGGCTTCGATCTCTCGAAGCTCATGTGCGGCGCGATGGGCACATTGGGCGTGCTGACGGAAGTGACCTTGCGCGTATATCCGCGCGCGCCGGAATCCGCGACGCTGATTGTCCGCGATGTCGGAACCGAAGACGGATTCGCGCTATTGCGGCGAGTATGGTCGAGCCCGTTCGAGCCGACCGGTCTCGCTTATATTCCCGACTGCGCCGCGAAACCGTTTGCCCTCGGCGATTGCGGGCAGGGCGCTGCGTTGATGCGCGTCGAAGGCGCCGCCGAACCGCTCAAAGAAAAAATCGCGGCATTGCGAACCTTGCTCAAGGGCCGTGCACTGGATCGTGTCGACAATGGCGAAGCGATTTTGGCTCAGATCGGCGCGGGTGCTGCGTTTCTGGGTCGTGACGGCGACATCTGGCGATTGTCCGTGCCCCAGGCGAGCGCGGCCTCGTGCGTCGAGCGTGCGAATGCGCCGATCTGGTTTGCCGACTGGGCCGGAGGCTTGCTGTGGCTCGGCCTTCCGGCGACTTCGGCGACGGCATTGCGCGCAATCGGAGCGCGCGCCGGCGGACATGCGACCTTGTTCCGGGCAAGCGCGGAATCGCGCGCGAGCGTACCTGTCTTCCAGTCTGAGTCCGCCGCGCACGCAACGCTGACAAAATCCGTCAAAGCCGCGTTCGATCCGCTGGCGCTGTTCAATCCCGGCCGCATGTTCGAGGGCGTTTGAACATGCGCACGAACTTCTCTCCCGCCATGCTCGTCGATCCGCATCTTGCGGGCGTGGAGAAGAACCTGCGCGCCTGCGTTCATTGCGGCATCTGCACCGCGACATGCCCCACTTACGTGCTCCTGGGCGACGAGCGGGACGGGCCGCGCGGACGCATCGTGATGATGCAACGTATGCTGGAGGAAGGCGGCGCGCCTTCGGCCGAGACGGTGACGCATCTCGACCGCTGCCTGTCTTGCCTCGGCTGCCGCACGGCGTGCCCGTCGGGTGTCGATTATGCGCAGCTGATCGATGCCTCGCGCGCCCATATCGAACAGCACTACAAGCGGCCGTTGCGAGAGCGCATCCTGCGGTCGGCGATTGCAAATTTGTTGACGCGGCCTGCGATGACGAAATTCGCCGTCGGCCTCGCACGCCTGTTCGCCCCGATCGCAACGCGATTGCCCGGCACATTGGGCACGATGGCCCGGACGGCCGCGAAAGCACTCCCGCGAAAATCCAAAGGCGCGATCGCATCTTTAGGCGGCGCTCGCGTCGCGCTGTTGCCCGGCTGTGTGCAGCAGGCACTCGCGCCCGAGATCGACCGCGCGGCCGCACGCGTGCTGGCCCGGCGCGGGTTCGATCTTGTGGCTTTGAAAGGCGCGGGCTGCTGCGGCGCGCTGGCGCATCATCTGGGGCGCAAGCCGGATGCGAAAGACTTTGCAAAGCGCATCGTCGCGGCATTCGAGCGGGCCGGCGGCTCGGATAGGTTTGAAGGCGTTCTGATCACTGCGACAGGCTGCGGCGCACATCTGGCGGACTATCCGCGTCTGTTTGCCGACGAGCCCGATTGGCGCACCCGCGCCGAACGTTTCGCCGCGAAGCTGCGCGACTTCTCGACCCTGGCGGTACCGCGTGCTGCTGCCCCGCCGCGAAAGCTGCGCATAGCACTTCACAAGCCATGTTCCCTCCAACATGGTCTGAAGCTGGAAGATGGGGGTGCTATAGCGTTGGAAGCGGCCGGATTCGAAGTGGTACAGATACCTGAAGGTCATCTCTGCTGCGGTTCCGCAGGGAGTTACAGCATCCTTCAGCCGGAGATCGCCGGTGCATTGCGAACCCGCAAGCTCGACAATGCAAAAAGTGTCAGGCCCGATGTCATCGCCGCCGCCAATATCGGCTGCCTGAACCATCTGGCTGGGCCAGACGCCCCACCGCTCGTTCATCCCGCAGAATTGATCGACTGGGCCGAAGGCGGCCCGGTGCCGGTCGCGCTGGAGGGCCACACATTTGTCACCGACGTGAAGCCAAATAGGAAATAATTGCATTAGAGTGCGCGCGATGACATCCAAGCCGGACGTTGACACCCCCCACCCTAACCCTCCCCACACGGGGGAGGGGATTTCGGTGAGTTCACCTCCCCCTCGTGGGGAGGTCGGAGCGCGAAGCGCTTCGGGTGGGGGGATCGCGCGGGCCCTGACACGGCTTCGTTACGGTCTGTTTGCTTTCGCTGTCCTGATCGTTCTTCCCGCCGCCGCGCCGAATGCGTTGCCGCCAAAGCCGCAGGCGCCCGATCACAGCCTCAACGGGCTTTTTGCCGCGCTCGCCAGGACGAGTTCGGAAGAGGACGCAAAGCCCATCGAGCAGCAGATCGAGGAGTTGTTTCTGCAATCGAACAGCGCGAGCGTCGATCTGCTGATGACGCGCGCGGCGGCAGCCCTGCAGGCCGGCGACAACGCTACGGCAAAGAAACTGCTCTATTCCGTCACCGATATCGCGCCCGCTTACGCCGAAGGCTGGCATCAGCGCGCGAAGATGGAGGAAGCCGCCAATGACGACACGCATGCGCTGGTGAGTTTTCAGAAAACCGTCACCCTCAACCCGCGCGAATTCGAGGCGCAGGTGGAACTCGGCGATATGCTGGCGGAATACGGCCAGAAGGCCGCGGCCCTCGCCTCCTATCGCAAGGCTCTCGCGCTCGATCCCCATTTCGAAGGCCTCGACAAGCGCGTCGAGAAGCTTGCGCGTGAAGTGGAGGGAGAAAAGATTTGAGGAAGCGCGCACGCGTCTTCTGTGCGGCCGTTCTCGGTTTGCTGGCGGTCACTCCGGCGAGCGGAGCCGGGCCGGCGCCGATTGTCGGTATCTGGTTCGGCCGCGGCGAACCGGAAGACAAAAATGAAGTCTGGCTCGACCGCGTGAACGCCGACGGCACCTGGGTTTCGGAATTCGAAACGTGCCGCGGGAAAACGTCCGAGCACCATGTCGAGAGCGGGATCTGGCGCATCGACAATGGTGTCGAACGCGACTTCGGCCAGGTATCCGACGGTCACCCGACCCATTTCGAATTCGACTACGCGACGGTGTCGAACGATGGGCAAACCTGGTCCTATCGCCTCGCGGCGACGGATCCGAAATATTCCAATGTCGTCGGTTATGTATTTACCGCCCAGCGCGTGAGTGCCGATTTTCGCTTACCCGGTTGCCTGCAAATATCGTGAAGATTCGCGAGTCGGTGAAAGAGAAGAAATTCGAGATGAAAACGATCGGCCCGATCCTTGGCATTGCGTTCGCGTTGATCGCGGTGCTCGCCTGCAATGGGGCGGTCGCGGCCAATCGCGCGCCGGTCATTGGCGACTGGTACGGCATCGGTCAACCGCATGACGGCGAAATGGCCTATCTCGACCACATCAAACCCGACGGCACCTATGTCTCCGAATTCGAGGTCTGCAAAGGCAAGAAATCCGTGCATCATGTCGAAAGCGGTTTCTGGAGCGCGTCGCCGGATATCACGCGCGTCGTCACCAAGATCATCGACGGCCAGGCGGCCGACTTCACCTACGACTATCAGATGATCTCGAACAACGGAAAAACCTGGGTCTACAAGATCGTGGCGTCAGATCCGGAAAATCCTCAGGCCCTCGGTTACCAGTTCAACGCACGGCGCGTCACGCCGGATTTCCGGCTGCCGGGCTGCCTGCAGATTTCGTGATTACCGCCCGCCGATAAAGGCCACGCGCAGAAGATTGGTCGCGCCGGGCGTGCCGAGCGGGACGCCGGCCGTGATCACAATGCGCTCTCCGGGTTTGGCGAAACCTTCTTCATAGGCGATGGCCGCCGCGCGCTCGACCACGTCGTCGAGATCGTGCGCATCGTCCGTCATCACGCAATGCAGGCCCCAGGCGATGGAGAGCCGTCGCGCGGTCTCGACGCTGGGCGTGAGCGCGATGATGGGCGCTTCGGGCCTTTCGCGCGCGGCCCGCAAACCCGTCGATCCGGAGCCCGTCCAGCACACGATCGCGCGCGCATGCACGGTATGCGTAATCTGGTGCACCGCCGCCATGATGGCGTCCGGCGTGGTTTCTTCCGGTGTGGCGCGTTGGCTGTCCATGATCGACTGGAACAGCGGGCCGCTTTCGACAGCGATCGCAATGCGGTCCATCACATTGACGGCTTCGACGGGATGCTTGCCGGCGGCAGTCTCTGCCGAGAGCATCACGGCATCGGCGCCGTCGAACACGGCGGTCGCGACGTCGGACACCTCCGCACGCGTGGGCGCCGAAGATTCGATCATCGATTCCAGCATCTGGGTGGCGATCACCACGGGCTTGCCGACTTTGCGGGCGGCGCGGGTGATTTCCTTCTGCCAGCCGGGCACGGCTTCGAGCGGCAATTCCACGCCCAGATCGCCGCGCGCCACCATCAGCGCATCCGCGAGTTCGATGATTTCGGACAGCGTCTCGAGCGCCTTCGGCTTCTCGATCTTGGCGAGCACGCCGGCGCGGCCGCGCACAAGCTTCTTCAATTCGGCCACATCGTCGGGCCGCTGCACGAAGGAGAGCGCGATCCAGTCGACGCCCAGATGCAGCGCCGCATCGAGATCGCTGTGGTCCTTGTCCGTCATGGCGGAGACGGGCAGCAGCGTATCGGGCAGGTTGACGCCCTTGCGGTCTTTCAATTCGCCGCCCACTTCCACGATCGCGTCCGCGGAATCGGGCTTCGCCGACCAGGTGCGCAATCGGATCTTCCCGTCGTCGATGAGCAGGCAATGTTTCTGCTTGAGCGCCGCGAACACTTCGGCGTGCGGAATCGGAATGACCGCGGGATCGTCGCTCGAGGCTTCGCGCAGCAGCTTGATGTGGGCGCCTTCCACGAGCGTGATTTTGCCGCCGGGTAACGTACCGAGCCTGATCTTCGGCCCCTGCAGATCGGCGAGAATGCAGATGGGCCGCTTCTCCTCGGCTTCCAGCGCGCGCAGTCGGCCGTGAAGCACGGCCAGCAATTCATGCGACGTGTGGCTCATATTGATGCGGAACACGTCCGCGCCCGCTTCGAACAGCGCCTTCAATTGCTCCGGCGACGAGGAGGACGGCCCCAGTGTCGCCACGATTTTTGTTTTTCGTCCACGCCGCATGCGATCAATCCGATATCGATTGGGTGTAATCGGCCGCCTGGCCGGTATCCACCTCGAAGAACCCTTTGCGCTCATAGCCCCGGCCCGCGCAATCGCCCCGGCCGGGGATCGTGAATTTGTCGTCATTCGCGATGCAGAAGTTGCGGCTTCCGACCCAGCCGCCTGCGCCGCCATCCGTGGCGTAGAGATAGAAATAACGCGCGATCAGCTTGCCCGGAACCACCGCTTCGCACTGTTTGGGCGCGAGCGACCACCAGCCTGCGCTGGTCCAGACCGCGCCGTCGAAGCGGGCGAGCGCGAGCTTCACCGGATGGGCCGTCCTGTTGCAGACGTTCAGCGCCGCCTGGGCGGGGAGCCCAAAGGCAAGAATCGCAAGGGCGGCGAGAAGCGGGCGCATCGTGTGCTTCAGGGTGTCGCGCAAGGCCTTGCCGGTGTCAACGAAATGCATTCTTTGCCGGCTTTCGGATTATGATCGTCCCATGAACGAAACCGCCACCGAACTCATTCGATCCGCGCCGGGCCCGCTGCTGTTCGTCTGCGACCACGCCTCGAACGCGCTGCCGGAGCGCTACGGCACGCTGGGCCTGGAACAGGGCGAATTTGCGACGCATATCGCGTCGGATATTGGGGCGGCTGTCGTTACCCGCGCACTGGCCGAGGCCTATCAGGCACCGGCCGTGCTCGCGCGCTGGTCGCGGCTGCTGATCGATCTCAATCGCGGTGCCGACGACCCCACGCTCGTCATGAAATTGTCGGACGGGCGCATCATTCCCGGCAATCGCCATGCGGACGAGGCCGAAGTCGCGCGGCGCCTCAGCGCGTTCCATGCGCCCTATCACGCGGCGATCGCGGCCGAGCTCGATGCGGCGCGCGCGCAGGATATCGTGCCGGTCATTATTTCGATGCACAGTTTCACCCCCGTGTGGAAGGGCTTCCGGCGGCCCTGGGAGGTGGGCGTGCTGTGGGACAAGGACGATCGGCTCGCCCGTCCCTTGTTGGCTGCCCTCGCGCGCGCGGGCTTCAATGCCGGCGACAACGAACCCTATGATGGCGAGCTCGAAGGCGATTGCCTCAATATCCACGGCACGAAGCGCGGCCTGCCGCATGTGCTGATCGAGATCCGGCAGGATTTGATTGCGAACGATGAGGCGGCGCGGGCATTTGCCTCGCGGTTGAAGCCCGTTCTCGACGAGACGCTGACAACGATGGAGAAACCCTCCGTCCGTTTTACGCGCGCTCTATCTTTGCCCAGCGGAGTGACCATGGACGAACGCACACGCATCGAACTCGAAGCGGCGGCCTTTCGCAGGCTGGTCGCGCATCTGCGCAACCGCACGGATGTGCAGAACATCGAATTGATGAACCTCGCGGGCTTCTGCCGCAATTGCCTGGGCGACTGGTATCGCGAAGCCGCCGCCGAGAAGGGCGTCGCGCTGGAGAAAGACGCCGCGCGCGAGATCGTCTACGGCATGCCGCAATCCGAATGGAAGGCGCGCTACCAGAAAGACGCAAGCCCCGAACAAAAGGCTGCGTTCGAGCGCGCGCAAAAAGAGCACAAGTAAGATTCGCGCGCGGAGCCGCGGGGAAAAAGAAGAAGATTCACCACGGAGGCACGGAGAAAAAGAGAGGACACGGAGAAGAAACTTCTGCGCGCATTCGCGCGCGAAAAAGCTTTTCTCTTTTCCTTCTCCGTGTTCTCCTTGGCTCCGTGGTGCAACTTTTCTTTTTTACCGCGGCCCCGCGCCTCCGCGTGCATCTCTTACCCATTCGCCTCTCGGCTGTCGGACGGCGCCTGGGCGCGGTCCGTCATGCCGTAGTCGCGAATGACCGAGGCGATGCGCAGACGGTAGTTCGCAAACACTCCGCCGCGTCCTTTCGCCTGCGCCGCGCGATGGGCCTCGAGCGTGCGCCATTGCGCAACGGCTGCTTCGTCGCGCCAGAACGACAGCGACAGCAGCTTTCCCGGCTCCGCCAGGCTTTCAAATCTCTCGATGGAGATGAAGCCTTCGATTTCGTCCAGCAGCGGGCGCAATTGCGCGGCGATGTCGAGATAATGTTGTCGTTCGCCCTCTGCGGGCCAGACTTCGAATATCACGGCGATCATATCGAATCCTCGCCGAGAAAATCGCGAACGGCCGCGAACAATCCGTCCCGGCTGTGCTCCAGATGCATGAGATGCGTACCTTTCGAAATTGTGACGGCAAGTTTGTGTCGCGCGGAAATGCGTGACAGGAGCCAATTCACATCGGCCTTGGTCGAGACACTGTCCCACGCACCGCGCACGACAAGCGTTGGGCGCAGAATATTTTCCGGCTGGTACTGAAGTGTGCCGGACCATGCCACAGCAATATCCGCTGCGGGTCCCGCAGGAATCTTCACAGCCGGCGGAACGCGCGCGGCAGCATCCGGATCGCTTGCGAGATAGGCCGGTCCCCATTCCCCAAGTGTCGGTTCGATCAGAACGGGCGCATGGCCCGATGGAAGATCCTCGGTGAACCGCGCCAATTGTTGGGCAATCGTCACCAGGCGCCAGCGGCCGACGGCATTTGCCGTCGTAAGATTCGCCGTGTCGCGGCGAACAACAGGCGCAAACAGACAAATTTTATCGACACGTTTCGGGAAACGCGTCGCGTAAAGGCCGGCCGGAATCGATCCCCAGGAATGCGCGATCAGAGACACGCGTTCCCGATGCGTCGTGGCGACAATATGATCGACCACCCGTTCGATTTGCCGCGCGGCGTCCGGTGCGCAGCCGATGGGCGGGCCGTGTGCGTCATCGTCCATCTCGCGCGGACGGTCGGAGCCGCCGAAGCCCGCAAAGTCGAAAGCCCATATGTCGAAACCGGCAGCGGCGAGATCGTCCATCCATGAGCGGTCCGCGAATCGATAACCGACGGATAGCGACGACGGAAACGTCGCGCCATGCACATAGAGAACCGCGTCGCCGGTGTTCGCCAACCGCCTGACGAGCAGAGCAGGTTCTTCCGCGTCGCCACGCAGCATCGAGACACGGCCTGCGGCTTCATTTGTCATGGTCGCGTCCGCCTCCGTGTCGGATTACAAAGACCATAACGCTTGCCGGGCGAGAATGGTTCGATTACCATCGAACTATGAAAGACGGACCTTCCATCGCGCCGATTGCCGCTCTTGTGGGCGATCCGGGGCGCGCCAACATGCTGGGCGCGCTGCTGAACGGCAAAGCGCTGACGGCCAGCGAGCTTGCCAATGAAGCAGGCGTCACCTTGCAGACGGCAAGTTCGCATCTGGCGAAACTGGAGGCCGGCGGTCTTGTGACGGTCGTCAAGCAGGGTCGCCATCGCTATTGCCGGCTGGCGGATGGCGACGTCTCCGACATGCTGGAAGCGATCATGGGCGTGGCCGCCCGCGCGGGCCATCTGCGCACGCGTCCCGGTCCCAGCGACAGCGCGATGCGCAAGGCGCGCGTTTGTTACGACCATCTGGCGGGCGAGATGGCCGTGCAGTTGTTCGACATGTTGCGCAAATCCGGCCGTATCGCGATCCGCGACGGCGATGTCGCTCTGACAAAGCGCGGCGAAAAATTCGTGACCGAATTCGGCATCGATCTCGCGCTGCTTGCGCAATCGCGCCGTCCGCTCTGCAAGGGCTGCCTCGACTGGAGCATGCGCCGCGAACACCTGGCCGGCGCGCTGGGCGCGGCGTTCCTCAAACGCATCTACGATCTCAAATGGGCGCGCCGTGAACGCCAGGGCCGCGCGGTCAATTTCACGGCCGATGGCGAGGCCAAATTCCTCCACATCTTCGCATCCTGAACGCAGTTTCGCCGGTTGCGCGCGCGCAATGCCATGGGCTAGGGTCCGCGCCCTCGGATCACCTGCGGCAGGGATTGCAATGGCCAAAAGCGGCTTCGCGAAAGAGCATTTGAAATCGTTCATCGAGCGCGTCGAGCGCCTCGAAGAAGAGAAAGCCGCGCTGACGGCGGACATTCGCGAAGTCTACGCGGAAGCGAAGGGGCAGGGCTTCGACACGAAGATCATGCGCCAGGTCGTGCGCTTGCGGAAACTCGAAAACGCCGACCGCCAGGAACAGGAAGCGATCCTCGATCTCTATATGAGCGCGCTGGGCATGCGACGGTAATGCGGCCGGTTCATCAAAGCAGGAATTGGCAATCCATCGGGAAAGGCGCGGTGTTGCAGCGTACCGTTGATCGAGCCGAGCAGCACGCCCGAATCTCAGCCGCAATCGCCTAGAGTTATGTCCTGGCAGCTATCGCCCTTCGAAGACCACGCCGCCAATGGCTGCCACCGAAAGCCCCTGCCAGAGCGCCAATTCCAAACTCGTATGCTCGAATAATTCGAAGTAGCTCAACTTAACAAATGGCTCGATCAGGATCGTGGTGAGAGCAGCCAATATGCAAATTGTTCCAAAGATGAACGCCAGCCTAAATTTGAATTTGTCGGCAGGTCCATCATGCCAACCGATGCTGGATTCAGTCAGCGCTGCGGTGAGCACCAGCGACAGCGGAGGCACGGCGATACTCGCAAGCCATGCCCACGCTTCTTTGGACTCGTCTCCATATTTTCCCAGAACGGACTGAATCAATATGATTGTCGACAGGATCGCAACTGCAATCAGCCATAGACCAAGGAGATAGCGCAACGCGATGCCGCGAGTCATGTTCTCCAACTTATCAGAATTTCAGGGCCGCCAAATGTCTCGAGAGTGGAAGAGCTTCGTTTGTGGCTTGCTCGAACGCATCGGACCGAACTTTGTCCGGTGCAAATTCGTAGACGAACAGATAGATTCTTGTCCGCGGCGAAAGTCGCCGCTCTTCAATCGAATCGTCCAACGAGTATTTGCCGGTAACCGACCACCGGTCGGCGTCATCGCTTGTTGCACCGAAAGATGCCGGGCCGATCTGCTTGCTCGTCACCAGGAACAGGAACATCCGATACCTTCCGCTGGGGCCGGCAAACAGTTTGGAGATATAGTCCACCAACGACCAACCCGCAGTCTCCTTTCCCAAATACCAACGCGAACTCTCTGGCAGCGTCGCGCCGTCTGAGGCGATGTGTTCTCGGGGAGTCAAAACGGCAAAGCCACCCGGGATGGTAAAATACAGATGATAGGGATAGCCGGATTTGGCAAGAATGGTGCTCAGTCTCTCATCGATATCGGCATTGGTCGCATGTGCGCGACGAATATAATCTGCGCTGATACCGGCAAGCCGCGTAACGTTGCCGCTCGAGCTAGGCCGGGGGGGCGGCCAGGGCAAAAACGGTGGTACGGCAGAATCCGCTGAAGATTGGTCAGAAGTCGACGACGCGGATGAATCATCCAAGGGCGTGCCAACGAGGCCCGCCGTAGCGCACTTTGCATGAACCACTGTCCCATCGTCTAACCTTATCACAGTCTGGCGAGTGCAGCCCGTCGTGGTCGGGACTGCCGCTGATTGAGATGGCACGGCCGAGACAGGCGCTTGGTCCTGACTCGGGGGCGCAGAAGGTTGGGATGATATCGCGGGCGCTGACGTCTCAGTTTCGCTGGGAGGCACCAAGTCCTCCAATGGGATACTCGAACACGAACCGAATCCTAGAGCTAAACATACACACGCCAGCATCGCGTATTTGCTGGTTGATTTCATTTCTGAACCCCGCCGTTCGACCGCTATCTGCCCACCGAGGAATCTAACTAATGTTAACTATATAAGCAATCTAGATCCCTGAGCATTGCGATGCTTCGAAAAAAAACATTCAAACGAATGCCAATGCTCTTATTAATCAGCAATATCAAGTAGATATCGTGCACGCAGATTGCACGTCTAGATTCGTCGAGTATTGTTCAAATCGCTGCGGATGCGCATCTGAGGCGGTCCGCATTTCGCGTTTGCGAGGCATGAGGCGCTTGATACGTGAATGGAGATCCCGCCTCAACTGCGAATTGACGCCGATCCTTAAGACACCGCCTGCCGCGGCTCGTCCGCTTCGGCTTCCTGCGCGATGTGCTCCAGGCCGAAATCCTTGAGCTTGCGATAGAGCGTCGAGCGGCCGATGCCGAGGCGGCGCGCGACTTCCGACATGTGGCCTTCATAACGCGCAATCGCCATGCGGATCATTTCGGATTCGACGTCTTCAAGACGGCGCATGTGACCCGCGGCATCGGTGGCCGACAGCGCGTACGGCGAATTCTCGCGCACGGAAACAGCCGGCGCCGACATCGGTGCGCTGGCGCGAACCGTTGCCTCGGCGATGAACGGCGAGCGGCGCACCTGCGCATCTACACCCATCGCGGCTGCAATCTGCGGAAAATCGCACACATCGAGCGTCGTGCCGTCGCACAACACGACCGCGCGGAAAATGGTGTTCTCGAGCTGGCGCACATTGCCCGGCCAATCGAAATTCTCGATCAGGTCGGTCGCTTCGGGTGTGAGGCCGGCAACGGGCTTGCTCTCTTCGGCCGCAAAGCGCGCGATGAAGAAGCGCGCGAGGGCGGGCACGTCCTCGCGACGCTGGCGCAGCGGCGGGATGAAGACGGGAAACACGTTGAGCCGGTAATAGAGGTCTTCGCGGAACTGACCTTCGCGCGTGAGCTCGGCCAAATCGCGGTTGGTGGCGGAGATGATGCGCACGTCCACTTTTGTGGGGCGCTTCGAGCCGATCGGATCGACTTCGCCTTCCTGCAGCGCGCGCAACAGTTTCACCTGCATGTCGATGCGCAATTCGCCGATCTCGTCGAGAAACAGCGTGCCGCCGTCCGCTTCCTGGAACTTGCCCAGATGCTTGTCGCTGGCGCCTGTGAACGAGCCCTTCTCATGGCCGAACAGAATCGATTCGATGAGGTTCTCGGGGATCGCGCCGCAATTGACGGTGACGAACGGCTTGCCGGCGCGTTCCGAAGAACCCTGTATTGCGCGTGCGATCAGTTCCTTGCCGACGCCCGATTCGCCTTCGATCAGAATGGGAATATTGGATTGCGCCGCGCGCTGACCCAGCCGGATCACCTGGCGCATCTCTGCGCTCTTGCCGATCAAATCGTCGAACACGAGACGATTCTCGGCCTTCTTCTTCAGGCGTGTCACTTCGCCGGAGAGCGTACCGATCTTGAGCGCGTTGCGGATCGAGACGGTGATGCGCTCGGGGCTCGCAGGCTTCACGAGGAAGTCGCTGGCGCCTGCGCGCATCGCCTCGACGGCCGAATCGATACCGCCCTTGGCCGTCAGCACGATGACGGGAAGGCCTTCATGCGTCGCGCGCAATTTGGCAAGCACCGTCATGCCGTCCATATCGGGCATCACGAGATCGAGAAGCAGGAGCTGGATCTGCTCGCCGCGCGGCCCATTCAACAGATCGAGCGCGGGCTGGCCTCCGGGAGCCGAGACGACATGCATGCCCGTGCGCGAAATGGCCGCTTCGAGCAACCGGCGCTGTACGGGATCGTCGTCAACAATGAGAATTGTCTGCGGCATCTGGAATCCGCTCCCTGCGGTGTGCCGATGGTCGCCTGATATCGGTAAAGGTGGGATTAAGGTCCCGCTTTAAGACAGGTGCGGAATGGACGCGGGCGGGAATTCAGCGGAAGATCGTATGATTAGACGGAACATGGTGAACAATCGGTGAATACGCGAGAGCGATACGAGACAATCGCAGCGGTTGCGGAGACGCGCGTGTGAGCGACGTAGATCGCGAAGACGGATTCGCGCGCCGGCTGTCGCGTTTCGCGCGCGTTTCGGCCGGTCTCACCGGCGTGGCAGCGCGCGGTGCGGGCCGCCGTCTCACAGGCACGAAGGTCGTGAGCGCCGCCAATGCCGCCGATCTCACGGCCGTGCTGGGCAATCTGCGCGGACCGGTGATGAAAGTCGCGCAGTTCGTCGCCACCGTGCCCGGCATATTGCCGCCCGAAGTGGCTGCTCCCTTGTTGAGTCTGCAGGCGAATGCGCCGCCGATGGGCGCGGGCTTCGTGCGCCGCCGTATGTCGGCGGAGCTTGGTCCCGACTGGGAAAAGAAATTCAAATCTTTCGAGCGCGAGGCGGCCGCCGCGGCTTCGCTGGGTCAGGTCCATCGCGCAATCGCGAAGGATGGGCGCAGGCTCGCGTGCAAGCTGCAATATCCCGACATGGGTGCCGCGGTCGAAAACGACGTGCAGCAATTCAAGACGCTTCTGATGCTGCAGCGGGGTTTCGATTCGACGATCGATACGAGCGACATCGGCAAGGAAATCGCCGCACGGCTCAACGAAGAGCTCGATTATGTGCGGGAAGCCGCCCACATGCGGCTCTACACGCTCATGCTGGCGGATCGCGACGACATAGCAGTGCCCGAGCCGCTGCCGGCGCTTTCGACCAAGCGGCTGCTGACAATGACCTGGCTCGACGGCCAGCCGATAGCCGATTATGCCGACGCGGAACTCAAGACCCGCAACGGAATTGCGACCGCTCTGTTCAAGGCCTGGTGGCGGCCCTTCGCGCATTACGGTGTGATCCATGGCGATCCGCATCTGGGCAATTATGCCGCGCGCGCCGACAACGGCATCAATCTGCTCGACTATGGCTGCGTGCGCACGTTCACGCCCGGTTTTGTCGAAGGGGTGATCGGGCTGTTCCGCGCACTCCAGAAGAAAGACGCTGCGCTTGCCGCCAAATCCTATCGCGCCTGGGGCTTCAAGAAGCTCACGCCGGAACTCGTCGCGGTGCTCAATCTGTGGGCCGGGTTCATTTTCAATCCCCTGCTCGACGATCGCGTGCGCCTGGTGGATGACGGCGTACCTGCTGCCGAATACGGCATGAAGCAGGCGAATGATGTCCACGCGAAACTGAAGAAGCTGGGCGGCATCAAGCCGCCGCGCGAATTCGTGTTCATGGACCGCGCGGCTGTGGGCCTGGGCGGTGCAATGATCCGGTTGGGCGCGCGGCTCAACTTCAACAAATTGTTCGAGGAAGAGATCGCGGATTTCGATGTGACGGTGCTGGCCAAGCGACAGAAGGCGGCGTTTGCGCGCGCCGGCGTGCCGCTGCCGGAGGGCGCATGAGCGAATCTTTCGACTATTGGGATTTCTTTGTGGGCGAGGCGTTGCGCGCGAATTCTCCTCTCTATGCCCGCTTTGCCGAAGGTGTGGGTCAGGATCCCGAGTTGCGCGCGTTCGCGGCGACAGCGAAGAAAGGCCAGCCGCACGCGAACATCCTGTTCGCCGCCGTGCATTTTCTGCTGCTGCGCGGTGCGCAACACCCGCTGCGGCGCTTCTATCCCGATCTGAACGGTTGGAAGACGGTCGAAGGCGAAGACCCGTTTCCCGCGTTCAAGGATTTCATCGAATCGCACCGCGCGGAACTTGCGCCCATTGTTGCCGGCCGGATCACCAACACCAATGAAGTCGGCCGCTCCGGCATGCTGCATGCCGGCTTTCGCGCGGTTGCGGCCGAAGCGGGCGAGCCGCTCAACTTGATCGAAATCGGACCCAGCGCCGGTCTCAATCTGATCTGGGACCGCTATGGCGTGCGGTATATTCGCGGCCCGGAGATTTTCGCCGTCGATACGCCGGATCCCGCGCTCACCATCGATATCGAATTGCGCGGCGAAAAGATTCCGCCGCTGGGCCTCGCGCCAAAAGTGTCGAGCCGCGTCGGTCTCGAACTCAATCCCGTGAACCTCGATGATCCCGATGCGCGCGACTGGTTGAGAGCGCTGATTTTTCCGGAGCATCGGCTGCGCGTGGAGCGCCTCGCAGCCGCGCTCAAGGCCTATACCGACGCGAAGCCGCAGATTCGCGTCGGCGACGCGCTCGCGCTTCTGCCGAATGCATTGCGCGACGCGCCCGAGCATCAACCCGTTTGCGTCTACCACACCTATGTCACCTATCAGTTCTCGAGCGAGATGCGCGAAGCGCTCGACAATCTGTTGACGGCTGCGGGCCTACGGCGGCCGGTCTGGCGCCTGAGCGCGGAAGGAACGCTCAGCGGGGAGAACCCGCTGACGCTCCATCGCTATCACGACGGCACGCGCGAATCGCGCAAGCTCGCGCTTTGCCATCCCCATGGGGCGTGGCTAGAGTGGCTAGGCTGAGCAGGTTTGCCGCGCCCATGACCGACGATCTTCTCGAAGACGACGCACCGCCCATTCCGCCGGGCTATGTGCAGATGCGCTGGTCGCGCGGATTCGGCCGCCAGATCGGCCCGCTCTATCAGCGCGAAGACCCCGACGGCGGCTATGCGCGCGCATTCCTCGTCTGCGAACATCACACCAACGGCATGATGAACTGCCATGGCGGCATGCTGATGGCGTTCGCCGACACGGCATTCGGCCATGCCGTGTCGACGCAAAAGAACAATCATTATTGGGTGACTGTGCGCCTGCTGACGGATTTTATTTCAGCCGCCAAGCTCGGCGACTGGGTCGAAGGCTCTGCCAAGGTTGTCGGTCAGGACGACGATCTTTTCACCGTCGAAGGGCGCATCTGGTGCGGGGAACGCACCATCATGACGGGCACGGGCATCTTCAAGACATTGGGCCGGCGGCCCGAGCGGCGCTGATGTCCGATCCGAAGCTCTCCCAAATGTTCGCCGCCACGGAAGGCCCGCTGTCGCCGCTCCACGGCACATTGCCGCCCGCGCCCAAATGGTTCGAGACGGTCACGGCCGACGCGCCGGACAGCAAATTCGTCGAAGTGAAAGGCGCGCGCATCCATTACCTGCAATGGGGCGCGCGTACGAAACCCGGTCTGCTGCTCGTGCACGGCAATGCCGCGCATGCCTATTGGTGGTCCTTCATAGCGCCCTATCTCGCCCGCGATTACAATGTGGCCGCGATGGATTTGTCCGGCATGGGCGATTCGGATTGGCGCACGAACTACACGATGGAAACCTTTGTCGACGAGCAACTGGCCGTTTGCGAGGACGCCGGCATGTTCGAAGTGGGCGAGCCGCCCATCATCGTGGCGCATAGCTTCGGCGGTTTCGTCACGATCCTGACGGGCGCGCTTTACGGCAACCGGCTTGCGGGCACTGTTATCGTCGATTCGCCGGTGAACCCGCCCGGCCGGCCGGGTGGACCGCCGCGCCGTGATCCCAAGCCCCATCACGTCTATCCGACGATGGCGGCAGCTCTTGCGCGCTTCCGGCTCATGCCGCCCCAGACCTGCGACAATCTATACCTCGTGGATTGGGTCGGACGGCATTCGCTCAAACAGGTCGAAGGCGGCTTCACCTGGAAGTTCGACCCGGCCATCTGGCAGAGCTTTTCGATCGGCGACACGGCCTCGCGGCTCAGATCGACCAAATGCCGAATCGCGATCTTCCGCGGCGAGAATTCGATCCTGCTGCCGCCCGAGATCGGGGAATATATGTTCAATCTTCTGGGCCGCGCCGCGCCCGTGGTCGAAATCCCCCAGGCCCAGCATCACGTTTTGCTCGACCAGCCGCTCGCGTTGGTGGCGGCGTTGCGGGCCCTTCTGGCCGATTGGGAACATTCGGTTCCCCGCCCGCGGCCCCTTTGAACGCCCGGTTGCCGCGCAACTTCCGTTTGCTATAGTCCCGCCGCTTCGCAATCGAGATTCTGGGGATTCGCATGACGGCTGATTCCGGCCACGGCACGAATATGAGTGATGCGGACATGAAGGAGCATCTGAAAACCTGGAACGGTTTTCTGCAGCTCTGCAAGTGGATCGTCATCGGCAATGCGGTTCTGTTCATCTTCCTGTTCATCTTTCGCACCCACAACTGAGTCGTCGACCCCACTCAGATGAAACTCGCCATCCTCAAGGAGCGCCGCGCAGGCGAAGCCCGCGTCGCGGCGACGTCCGATACGGTCAAGAAGCTGAAGGCGCTTGGCCTTGAGGTGAGTGTTGAGACCGGCGCGGGCGCAGCCGCGCGCATCTCCGATGCGGATTTCGCCGCGGCAGGTGCCACAATCGCGCCCGATGTTGCCGCCGCTCTGCACGATGCGGATATCGTGCTCAAGGTTCGTTCGCCGGATGCCTCCGAAATTTCGCTGATGAAAAAAGGCGCGGTGCTTGTCGGATTGCTCGCGCCGCATTCCGAGAAAGAAGCGATCGGCAAGCTGGCCGAGCAGGGCGTCACCGCTTTCGCGATGGAGTTCATTCCGCGCATTTCCCGCGCGCAGGCAATGGATGCGCTGTCGAGCCAGGCCAATCTTGCGGGCTACAAGGCCGTGATCGATGCGGCTGCGCAATTCGGCCGCGCCATGCCGATGATGATGACGGCGGCGGGCACCATTGCGCCCGCGCGCGTGCTGATCATGGGTGTCGGTGTCGCGGGCCTGCAGGCGATCGCGACCGCGCGCCGGTTGGGTGCCATCGTGTCGGCCACCGATGTGCGCCCCGCCACCAAGGAACAGGTGGAATCGCTGGGCGCGACGTTCGTCGCCGTGATCGACGACGAGTTCAAGCAGGCGGAAACGGCCGGCGGCTACGCCAAGGAAATGTCNNCAGGACATCGTCATCACCACCGCGCTGATCCCGGGCCGCAAGGCACCCGTGCTGGTGACCGAGGAAATGGTCAAGACGATGAAGCCGGGATCCATAATTGTCGATCTGGCAGTGGAGCAGGGCGGCAATTGTCCGCTGTCGAAGCCCGACCAGGTGATCGAGGTCGATGGCGTCACCCTCATGGGCTACACCAATCTGCCCGCACGGCTCGCCGTCGACACGTCGAGCCTCTATGCGCGCAATCTGCTCAATTTCGTGTCGCTGATCGTCGACAAGAAGACGGGCGCACTCGCGCTCAACTGGGACGACGAGATCGTGAAAGGCGCAGGTCTCACGCGCGACGGCGCGATCGTGAACCCCGCGCTCAAAGGATAGAACGATGGAAGCGATCGATCCGTTTGTCTTCCGCTTCTCGATTTTCGTGCTGGCCATCTTCGTGGGCTATTTCGTGGTGTGGGCCGTCACGCCGGCGCTGCACACCCCCCTGATGAGCGTGACCAACGCGATCTCGTCGGTGATCGTGGTCGGTGCATTGATCGCGGTGTCGGTCACGGCGCTGGGCAGCGGCGGGTGGATTTCGAAAGGCCTCGGCTTCGTCGCGCTGATCCTTGCATCGGTCAACATCTTCGGCGGCTTCCTCGTCACCAGCCGCATGCTCGCGATGTACAAGAAGAAAGAGAAGAAATGAGCCCGGGATTGCAGGCCGATCTCGCCGCGCTCGCTTATCTCGTCTCGGGCGTTTTGTTCATCCTCGCATTGCGGGGGCTTTCGAGCCCGGTCACCTCGCGCACCGGCAACCGGCGCGGCATGCTGGGCATGGCGATCGCGGTGGCCACGACCTTGTGGGTCGCCGGTGTCACGGACGCGATCACCTGGGGCATGATCCTGGGCGGCATTGCCATCGGCGGCACGATCGGCGCCGTGGTCGCGCAACGCATCCACATGACGGCCATGCCGCAACTGGTCGCGGCGTTTCACAGTCTTGTCGGTCTCGCCGCCGTGCTGGTGGCGGGTGCTGCGATGTATTCGCCGCACGCCTATGGCATCGGCGAAGAAGGCGCGATCCGGCTGCAAAGCCTGATCGAAATGAGCCTGGGAGTCGCCATCGGCGCGATCACCTTTGCGGGATCGCTGATCGCGTTTGCGAAGCTCAACGGCAATATGAGCGGCGCGTCGATCCTGTTGCCGGCGCGGCACCTGCTCAACATTCTGATCTTTGCCGCCATCGTGGCACTCATCGTCTATTTCGGCACGGCGCAGGCGCATTGGACGTTCTGGGCCATTGCGGGTTTGAGCTTCGTGTTCGGCATCACATTGATCATTCCCATCGGCGGCGCGGACATGCCCGTCGTCGTCTCGATGCTCAATTCCTATTCGGGGTGGGCCGCGGCCGGCATCGGTTTCACGCTCGAGAACACGGCCCTCATCATCACGGGCGCGCTGGTCGGTTCGTCCGGCGCGATCCTCTCCTACATCATGTGCAAGGGGATGAATCGCTCATTTGTCTCCGTGATCCTGGGCGGTTTCGGGGGCGAAGTGGCTGCGGCCGGCAAGGTCGAGACGCGGCCTGTGAAGCAGGGATCGGCAGAGGATGCCGCTTTCATCATGAAGAATGCGGGTTCGGTCATCATCGTGCCCGGTTACGGCATGGCGGTGGCGCAGGCGCAGCATGCCGTGCGCGAAATGGCCGACAAGCTCAAGAAGGAAGGCGTCAAGGTTTCCTACGCCATCCATCCCGTGGCCGGCCGCATGCCGGGGCATATGAACGTGCTGCTCGCCGAAGCGAACGTGCCTTACGACGAAGTGTTCGAGCTCGACGACATCAATTCGCAATTCGCACAGACCGATGTGGCTTACGTGATCGGCGCCAATGACGTGACCAATCCGGCCGCGAAATCCGATCCCAAATCGCCCATCTACGGCATGCCGATCCTGGACGTTGAGAAGGCCAAGACCGTGCTCTTTATCAAGCGCGGCATGGGCTCGGGCTATGCCGGCATCGAGAACGAATTGTTCTTCCGTGACAACACCATGATGCTCTTCGGCGACGCCAAGAAAATGACCGAAGAAATCGTGAAGAATCTCGATTAGGCCATGCTGAAAATTCTCTGGCGGCTCTTCGGCGTTCCTTTCGGTGCTGAGGATCGTGCGACCGTGTTCGCCGAAATGGCGGGCAACCGCTCGAAGGAAAGCGCGATCGAATTTTTTCGCGACGGCGCCTCGCACAACACGGCAAAATCGGGGGCGTTGCTCGGCGCACAGGGCATTTTTGTCGTCGTCGATATTTTCGCGATCGACCATGGCTGGCCCAGGAACGTGATCCTTGCTTCGATGCTTTTGATGCTGGCCGGATCGCTGCTGGTGATGACAAATCTCCGTGGCACGCTCTGGCCTTACCGAAAGAAATCGGGCGAACTTCAGGTCGACGCCGTGCGCGCCGTTTTCCATCTCGTCCTACGGCGCTCGCTGCGGTTCAACGTGGCGCTTTATCTGACATTCCTCTCGATCATCCTGTTGGCACTGGCGGCCATTGCGTTCACGCACTGACGGCGAGCGCCCTGCCGAATGATTCGCCATGCAGTGAGCGCGTTGGTGCTTCGCGTACAAGGCGGCGCACGCATCATTATCGGTGCGGTAAGGTGAAGATCGCAGCGGGAGACGCCAATGGATCTTTACCACACCTGGTTCGACCTCAAGCCGGGCACGAAGGATATGGAATTCGCGCGCGCGTTCCGGACCTACATGGAACATCTGAAAGAGAGCGGATCGATCGAGGGCTGGCGGCTTTCGCGCCGCAAGCTCGGTTTCGGCCCGCGTGATCTGGGCGAGTTCCATGTCGTCATGGAGACACGCGATCTGGCGCAGCTCGACCGCGCATTTAACCTTGCGGCGTCGCGTCGCGACCCCACCGAATCTGTGCATTTCGGGGTCAATTCGCAGGTCTGCAACCTGACCATCGCGCTCTACCGCGACTTTCCGGACGCCGTCAGGCATGAGGGCGAGGAACGTTTCTGATCCCCGTGGTAGTTTCCCCGCGCGCCCTATATTAGGGTCGCGCCATGGCGATCAACGACACCCACGAACACGGGCTCTGGACCCACGACCACCGCTTTCTGGGCGAGGGTCATGAGCGCAGCGAGCAGCGTGCGCGCCTCGCGGCTATGGTCACGGCGGTGTTCATGGTCGTCGAGATCGCGGCCGGCCTCATATTCGGTTCCATGGCCCTCATCGCCGACGGCGTCCATATGGCGACGCATGTCGGCGCGCTGGGGCTCGCGGCCGGCGCCTACTGGCTGGCGCGCCGCCATGCCGGCGATGCGCGGTTCAGTTTCGGCTCGGGCAAATTCGGCGATCTCGCGGCGTTTGCCAGCGCCATCGCATTGGGGGCCGCGGGCCTCGGCGTCGCCATCGAATCGATCGAGCGTCTTGCCGCTCCAATCGCGGTCGATTACCGAAGCGCGCTTTACATCGCGTCCATCGGTTTGGCCGTCAATGTGATCTGCGCCTATATCCTCAGCGGTTCGCATAGCCATTCTCCGGGCCATTCCCACGGGCATTCGCACGGCCACGCGCATGACGATGATCATGATCACGACCATGGGCACGCGCACGCGGACGGCGATCACAACATGCGCGCGGCTTATGTCCATGTGCTGGCGGACGCCGCCACCTCCGTGCTGGCCATTCTCGCGCTGGCCGCGGGTCTCGTTTACGGCATACGCTGGTTCGACCCGCTTGTGGGCCTTGTCGGCGCCGGCGTGATCGGCTCCTGGGCCTATGGACTCGTGCGCGACAGCGGAATGGTGCTGCTGGACGCCGAAGCGGATCCGAAACTCGCAAAAGACATTCGCGGCATGATCGAAGGCGAACTCGGCGCCCGCGTGGCCGACCTGCATTTGTGGCGTCTCGGCCCCGGCCATCGCGGGTTGATCGTCTCGCTGGTGAGCCCCGATGAAACGACCGCCGAAGCCATCAAGAACGCTTTGCGCACGCGCCATCCGGATCTGAGCCATGTGACGGTCGAAGTCACTGTCTGCGCGGACTGTGCCGCGCCCTAACCTTCCTTTGCGACGAAATCGAGCGCCTGGGCTGCCGTGCGCAGTCCGTGATGCCGCTTCATCGGTGTGGAGAGATAGCGGTTCACGGCCGCAAGCATCTCGTCGGCCCAGGGCGCATCGGGCGAAACCTTGAGTTCGTCTTCCAGCGCAAACAGCACCTTCAGATGGTGACAAGCGATGATCGGCTCGACGATGCCGTGATCGTAAAGCGCGTTCTGTTCGCGTGCGAAGAAATTGCCGCGATCTTTGACATGCCAGCGCGTGGCATCTTCGTCGCCGCGCACATATTTGCGATTGCGGCCGATGAAGAGGGCCAGCTGCAATAGCGCGCGAGGCCACAGATCGGGCCGGTCCTCGCAGAGGTGCCGGCAGGCATTGGCAAAGGTGAGCGCATGGGTGAAATCGAGCCAGCCGATATTGTCCGCGATGGCGTTGTCCGCGGCTCGGTCGAAGCCGAGATCGAAATGGGTGAGGTTCCAGGCTGCGGCGCCGACCAATGCATCATAGATTTCGCGGACCGGCCGGCTGGAAGACGCGAGCACGCGTTTGAGAATGCCGTCGATGGACAGGCCGGTGAAATCCTGCGCGCGTGCAGGCTCATTGCCGTTACCATCCCACGCCGCGAGCGCTTTCTCATAGAAGCGGAACTCCGGCAGCCTTTCCTCGCGCGTCGCCAGAACGACCTTGCGCGTCAGGGCCAGCAAGACAGGCTCGGCGACTTTTTCGCCCAACCGCGCGATCAACTGGCCGATCTTGAAGGCGTAGATCGCGCAATGGCCGAAATCCGCGTAATGCGCGAGGGCCGCTTCGGCGATGGCAGGCCGCAGTTGCGCATAGGGGATATGCTCAGCCAGCGCGCCGCGCACAAGCGCGATGGCGTCGGCTTCATTTTCTGCCTCTGTGGCCGCGACGAACGCGTCCGCATTCCACACGGATATTCCTTCCGCATAGGGAAATTTGCCCGCGCCTTCCGTGTCCCAAGCAATGTGTCCGATCGGTTCGAGCAGGGCTGCGAGCTGCGCTTCGGGCGATGACGCGCGCTCCGCCAGCGCGAGCCAGTCCGCCGCTGCGGCATGGGCATGCGTCATGCCCTCTTCGAGCCGGTCGCTGCGCGACTTGAACGCATGGATGACGGCCACCTGCGCGTCGAAACCCGCGCGTTCGAGACGCGCCACTTCGCGGGCGATGCGGGCGGCGTCATTGTCGGCAATCGCTGTGTCGAGCCCGGCGAGCGCGCGAGTCCGTTGCGCCTCGGCCGGCGGATCTGCGAGATCGATGAAGATTTCGCCGTTGCGTTCTTCGATCGGATAAGTGCGGACGGGATCGCGGCCGACGAGTGCGGTGCCTTGCGCGAGATCGAATTTCCAATTGTGCCAGTTGCAGGTGAGTACGCAGCCGGGCCCGAGTGAGCCTTCGCTGAGCGGATACCCCTCATGCGGACAGCGATTGGCGATGGCGAAAAGCTTGCCTTCGTTCGCGATCAACAGCACCTGCTTGCCCGCCTTGCGCACAAGCTTGCGGCCCTGATCCTGAAGTTGCGCGCGCGTCACGCCGCTGGCTGTGAACATGGGGTGTTCCTTTTCGAAAGTATCACCTTTCCAAAATCATAAACCCGGGCGCTTGTATTTCACAAGTCTCTCCTTTAGTTATTCCGGCCATGCGCGAAAAGCAGGCCTCTTCCGAATCTACGCCCAAATCGCCCACCGGCCGCGCGGCCGTGCTCGATTTGCTCAAGCGCGAGGGCCCGATTGCGACGGAGGAATTGGCGGCAAGGCTCGGCGTGACCGCCATGGCGGTCCGCCAGCATCTGGCAGGTCTCGAGGGTGAAGGCCTGGCGACGCATGAAACGCGGGCAGGCGAGCGCGGCCGTCCGGCGAAGCTCTGGCAGGCGACGGCCGCCGCGAACGGCCGATTCGCCGATTCCCATTCCGCGCTGGCGGCCGACCTCGTCGTGCAAATGCGCAAAGCGTTCGGCGAGGAAGGTCTCGACAAGATTCTCAAGCTGCGCACGGCCGATCAGGAAAAAACCTATGGCGCGCGCGTGGCGGACAAGCGCTCGCTGAAGGCCCGCCTCGATGCATTGGCCCGTATCCGCAGCCAGGAAGGCTATATGGCCGATGTCCGCCGAGATCCCGAAACGGGCGACTGGCTGTTCGTGGAAAACCATTGCCCGATCTGCGCCGCGGCACGGCTCTGCACGGGTCTCTGTCGCGAAGAACTCGCGCTGTTCAATCGGGTGCTGGGAAGCGATGTACGCGTCGAGCGCGTGTCGCACATCATCGCAGGCGCCAATCGCTGCGCCTATCGCGTGACGCCGCGTCCATAGGTTTTGTTGACTGTTCCCTCTCTCCCTTTGGGAGAGAGGGTTGGGGTGAGTGGGCGCCGGTCGTAGAGCACGTTCTCAAATTTGCGCGCAAAAATTTTCCCACAAATATCACGGAAGCTGCATCGCGCATTTGCGTTATGCTCTGAGCGGCGTAGAGACCCACTCACCCTGCCCTCTCTCCCAAAGGGAGAGAGGGAAACAGCGGTGAAGATTTCAGATGTTTGAGCGGAAGCTTTCCAGAAAAAAGGCCACCCAACTTCGGTGGCCTCGAAACTTCCAAATCAAACCGAACTTAGCGCGGCAGCACGCCTTCGCGCTGCAGGCGCTTGCGCTGCAGCTTGCGATAGCGGCGGATCGCCTCGGCCCGCTCGCGGGCGCGCTTCTCGGACGGCTTCTCGTAATGGCCACGCAGCTTCATCTCGCGGAAGATGCCTTCGCGCTGCATCTTCTTTTTCAGCGCCTTCAGCGCCTGATCGATATTGTTGTCGCGAACGATGATCTGCAAAGGCGGCTCCTTGAGGCCATTTTCGTAAGGGCGCGCTAATTACCAGAAGGCCTTTGGGGTGTCTACCCCGGCCAAAAGCCGCGATTTTGGCGCTTTGACCGGGGCGGGACGCGACCCCATATTCCCAAGTATGGCTATCCTCAAGATCGCCCGCATGGGCCATCCGGTGCTCGCCCGTAAAGCGGAACCCGTCGTGAACCCGGCCGCGCCCGAAATCCGGCGGCTGGTGGCCGATATGGTCGAGACCATGATCGACGCGAATGGCGCAGGCCTCGCGGCCCCGCAGGTCCATGTTCCCCTGCGGGTGGTGGTGTTCCAGGCGCCGGACGAGCGGGCGGACCCGAATGTGGAGGCGGCCGAGCGCTTCGACCACACCGCACCCCTGACCATCCTGATCAATCCCGAGATCGAGATCGTGGACCAGAGCGTGGAAGCCGGCTGGGAAGGCTGTCTGTCGGTGCCGGGCTTGCGCGGGCTGGTCGAGCGGCCGGCCCATATCCGCTATCGCGGCTTCGATACCGAGGGCCGACTCGTCGCCCGTACGGCCAAGGGGTTTCATGCCCGCGTCGTGCAGCACGAATGCGATCACCTGGACGGTATCCTCTATCCTCAGCGGATGCGCGACATGACCAAGTTCATCTTCGAATCGGAGGCGCGGCACTGGATGCCTGCGGACGGCGAACAATGACGACAGCCGAGCCCAAAACGCGCAAACCGCGTGCGCGTCGCAAACCGCCGGCGGACGATGATGCGTCGCTCAAGGCCGCCGTGCTCGAGGCGGCGTTGCCGCATGTGCCGTTCGACGGCTTCACCGACAAGGTTCTGGCCGAGGCTGCCGTAGAAGCGGGGCTCGACAAGATCACGCTTGCGCGGTTGTTTCCCGAAGGTTCGCTCAGTCTCGTCGAAGCGTTCTCGGACGGCATCGACGCCGAGATGGAAAAGCGCCTTGCGAAACTGAAACTCGCGCAGATAAAAATCCGCGACCGCATAAGGACGGCGGTGCTCACGCGGCTGGAATTGCTCGTGGCGCACAAGGAAGCGGCGCGTCGCGCTGCCGCGTTTCTCACTTTGCCGCCGCACGTGGCAATGGGCGCGAAGCTTCTCTATCGCACGGTCGATACGATCTGGCGGGCGATCGGCGACACCTCGACCGATTTCAATTTCTACACCAAGCGCGCGATCCTCGCCGCCGTCTATTCGGCGACCCTCGTGCGCTGGTTCACCGACGACAGCGAGGGTGAAACCGCGACGCAGGAATTCCTCGCGCACCGCATCGACAATGTGATGCAGTTCGAGAAGCTCAAAGCCGATATCCGCGAACGCACCAAAAGCTGGCCCTCCTTCGCGGACATCATGCGCGGCGGGAAGCAGGCGTAACGCAATTTTCCCTCGCCCCCGCAGGGGGAGAGGGTCGGGGTGAGGGGGTCGCGACGCATGTGTGCTCCCGAAAGTCCCCCTCACCCACACCTGCGTGTTGTCGGGCGCGGTGTGGGTTATCGCCCTCTCCCCCTACGGGGTAGAGGGAAAGGCGTGTCGAACCGAAAATCACCCCACCAGCTGCTCCGCAATTTGCACCGCGTTCAGCGCCGCACCTTTCAGCAATTGATCCGCCGCCGTGAACAGCGAGATCGAATGGCCGCCGGGATCGCTGAGATCGCGGCGAATGCGGCCCACCAGCACGTCGTCCTGGCCCGAGGCATCCTTGGGCATCGGGAAATAGTTGCGCTCCCAATCGTCGACGATTCTGACACCCGGTGCATCGGAGAGCAGCGCGCGCACGTCGGCCGGCGCAATCGGGTGTTCGCATTCGAATGTGACAGAGACGCAATGGGCGCGCAGCACGGGTACGCGCACGCAAGTCGCGCTCACGGCGATATCCGGATCCTCGAAAATCTTTTTCGTCTCGCGGATGACTTTCGTTTCTTCGTCGTTGTAACCGGTCTCGGGATCGACCTTCGTGTTGTGACTGAACAGGTTGAAGGCATAGGGATGCGGCAGCGCGCGATTTTCGAAAGGCCGATCATCCAGATAAGCGCGCGTGGATTCGCGCAATTCTTCCATCGCGGCCGCACCCGCGCCCGACGCCGACTGATAGGTCGAGAGAATCAGCCGCCTGATGCGGTTCTTGCGATGGATCGGCCACAGCGGAACGATAGCCGTGATGGCCGCGCAATTGGGATTGCCGATGATGCCTTTGTGTTCCGCGATGCGCCGGCCGTTGATTTCGGGGATCACGAGAGGCACGTCCTTGTCCATGCGGAACGCGGAGGAATTGTCGACCACGACGGCGCCTGCCTTGACCGCAATGGGTCCGAATTTGCGCGAGGTTTCGCCGCCTGCGGAGAACAGCGCGATGTCAATGCCCTTAAACGAGTTTTCGTCCAGGGCTTCGACGACGATCTTGGAACCGCGAAACGCCAGCGTCTTGCCGGCCGAGCGCGGGCTCGCAAACAGGCGTAGTTTCGAAAGTGGAAATTTGCGCCGTTCCAGGCAGCCGATCAGTTCGATGCCCACGGCGCCCGTCGCGCCGACGATGGCGACGGAGGGATTTTTGATCGGTTGGTTCGCACTCATCTCAGTCTCCGGTCAGTACAAAAGCAAAAGCCCCGTCCGTTGCCGGCGGGGCCTTGGGTCTTCGCGAGTGCCGATGTTCAGCCCGCGACAAATCCCAACGCCCCGTTTGCGGGCGTCTTGGTCATTGTCTTGAGCGTCTTCATCATCGACATGGCGGGACGATATAAAGGCAGTCTCGCGAATTGTAAATGTCAGCGCTGCGATTTCGGCGACAACGTCGTGATGTGGCCCATCTTCCGGCCGGGGCGGATTTCGGGTTTGCCGTAGAGATGAAGTGCGCCGGGGTGGGCCGCCAGCGCCTGCCAGTCGGCTGCTTCTTTGCCGATGATGTTCTCCATCACCGCATCGGAATGCCGCACGGGATCGCCCAGAGGCCAGGCGGCGACCGCCCGGATGTGCTGTTCGAACTGGCTGATCGCGCAGGCTTCGAGCGTCCAATGTCCGGAGTTGTGGACCCGCGGTGCGATTTCGTTGACGAGCAGCGCGCCGTCGCGTGTGGCGAACAATTCGACCGCGAACACGCCGACATAGTCGAGCGCATCGGCGATGCGCCGCGCGATGTCCCGCGCCTCGCGCACCTGTGCTTCGCTCAGGCGTGACGGCACCGTCGAGCGGCGCAGGATATGATGCTCGTGCAGATTCTCCGGCGGATCGTAGGCCGCGAATTGCCCGTCCGCCGCGCGCGCCGCGATCACAGAGGCTTCAAAACGAAAATCGACCAGGCTTTCGAGGATGGATGGCGCGCTCTTGAAGCTCGCGAATGCCGCCGTCAACTGCCCTTCGTTCGCGACCTTCGCCTGGCCTTTGCCGTCGTAACCCAGGCGGCGCGTTTTGAGGATCGCAGGCGCGCCCGTTCGTGCGAGCGCGGCTTTCGCGTCGGCCGGTGAACTCACCGCTGCAAATTCCGCCGTTCCAATGCCGAGGCTGCGCAGGAACGACTTCTCGTCGAAGCGATCCTGCGCGATTGCCAACGCGCGCGCATTGGGATGGCAGGGCTTTAACGGCGCAAGCTGCGCGACTGTCTCGGCGGGCACGTTTTCGAATTCGTAGGTGATCGCGTCGCAGGTCGCGGCAAATACGGCCAAAGCGGATGCGTCTCGATAATCGCCATGCGTGCGCGCAGCACAAACCTGGAATGCGGGCGCCTCAGCGTCATCGGAAAAGATATGCGCCTTCAATCCGAGTCGCGCCGCAGCCAGCGCGAGCATGCGGCCCAATTGTCCGCCGCCGAGGATTCCGATCGTGCCTCCCGGAGCGACGGGAGAGCTGCGTGATGCGGGGGTGGTCATTGCGGGGTGTCGGTCGGCGTTTCGGGCACGGAGTCCGTCTGCGTCTTGCGCCACGCCTCGAGCCGCCCGGCGAGTGCCGAATCGGAGAGCGCGAGAATCGCCGCGGCATGAAGCGCGGCATTCTTCGCGCCGCTTTCCCCGATGGCGAAGGTCGCGACCGGAACTCCGCCCGGCATCTGCACGATGGAGAGCAGGCTATCCATCCCCTTCAGCGCTTTCGATTCAATCGGCACGCCCAGCACCGGAAGGGTGGTCATCGAGGCGGCCATGCCGGGCAGATGGGCCGCCCCACCGGCGCCCGCGATGATGGCTTTCAGTCCGCGCGCCGCGGCACCCTTCGCATAGGCATAGAGCCGCTCGGGTGTGCGATGGGCGGAGACGATCTTGGTCTCGTGCGGAATGCCCAGCGCGTCCAGCAGTTCGGACGCCTTGCGCAGGGTCGCCCAGTCGGACTGGCTTCCCATGATGAGGCCGATAAGGGGGGCGGTCATGCTTCCAGCCTTGAGGCCGCGGACGCGCGGCACGGGGAGAAGCGACCCATTATAGAGCCGGAAAATGCCAAGGAAAGAAGCGTTTTCTTTAACGGTTCCGTCACCGAATTAAACGCTTTGTTAAAGCCCCTTGGGCTTAATCGGAGCGGGTGTATCGAATCAGGACAGAATGCCGCTCCAACGGGTCGACCACGCAACGAAACCTGCCGGCAGTCGTGCGCGCCGGGCGGCACCGTCGGCAGAACCAATTGTCATCCCGAGCGCCAAGCTGCTCGGCATTCCGGACGCCGAATTCACCCCGCGCGTGCGCGAAGCGATGCTCAAAATGGTGGCCCAGGCCGAAGGCCTCCGGCAGGCGCTGCTGGACAGCCGCGCCCGCATCGAGGAAATCGAGCGCGCCGCCGATCAGGATCATCTTCTCCCGCTCCTGAACCGTCGCGCATTTGTGCGCGAGCTCACGCGGCATATCGGATTCACGGCGCGCTACGGCACGCCCGCCAGCCTCGTCTATTTCGATCTCGACGGGTTCAAGCTGATCAACGACACCTATGGTCATGCGGCGGGTGACGCCGTGCTCGCGCATTTCGCGACGACCCTGCAGGCCCATGTGCGCGACAGCGACGTGGTCGGTCGCCTGGGCGGCGACGAATTCGGAATCATCCTGTCGCACGCCAATGCGGCGCAGGCGCACAAGAAAGCCGCCATTCTGATGGAACGGCTCACGCAAAACCCCGCAACATGGGAAGGCCGTCTGTTGCCGGTGGGATTTTCCTATGGCGCGTTCGAACTGGAAGCGGCCGAAAACGCCGATGCCGCGATTGCGCGCGCCGACGAAGCGATGTATCGCCAAAAACGCGGCGGCAGGTAGAAGCTTTCTTCGGCGCGAACCTGCATCGAGAATTTTAACGCTGGGGTCGCGGAGGATGCGCAGAGGGCGCCGAGGGATTCGGTGCGAGCTGCCAAGGGATGGGCGCAAACGGATCAATTGTTTTGGCGCGCAAAGCGCGCCGAATTATACCAACCTGCGTAGTTTA
>PLJH01000135.1 GCA_003139615.1 Alphaproteobacteria bacterium | reverse complement strand
TGTCTCAGTCCCAGTGTGGCTGGTCGTTCTCTCAAACCAGCTACCGATCGGTGCCTTGGTGAGCCATTACCTCACCAACTAGCTAATCGGACGCGGGCCATTCCTTTGGCGATAAATCTTTCCCGTTACCGGCTCATACGGTATTAGCTCAAGTTTCCCTGAGTTGTTCCGTACCAAAGGGCATGTTCCCACGTGTTACTCACCCGTCCGCCGCTCCCATTGCTGGGCGCTCGACTTGCATGTGTTAAGCCTGCCGCCAGCGTTCGTTCTGAGCCAGGATCAAACTCTCAAGTTATGATCCTGAACCATCTCGACGCGCTCACGTTCGTTGTTCGCAATTGACATTAACGGAGTTTGAAAATCCGAAATCCACCAGATCTCGAACCTTCGAAACAACATGTCTTGTCATTTGCTAAAGAACGCGAGCGTTCGGATAGCTCGATTCAGTCACCCATGACTTTCGTCACGAGCTGCGATCGAGCCGCCGCCCACGTTCCCCTTCCTAAAATCACAATGTCAAAGAGCCCCTGTACCGGGTTCGAAACTAATTCGTTCCAGAGACAGAACACCGCCCGCAAGTCGTTCCCACGGGCGGCGTGGGCGCGGTGTATAGGCGGGGGCATTAGCCCTGTCAAACCCAAAAGACGCGGAAAATTCAGAATTTTCCCGGGGCCTGTGGACAGAAGTTCCGCCGCATTTCGGCCTTTTTGTGCAAGTGCAGCATTCACCGCGGGATTCGGTCTCCGAACCACTAGAAGCGGTAGAAGCGGCGCCCAAGCGGCACAAATTGGCGTACCGGCTTCACGCGAGACCGATCAGGTCCGACATCGCACGCGCAACAAGCGCCGTTGCCGCGCGCGCGGAAAGCCCGAGATCGGCGAGTTCCCCTTCCGCGGCGGCATCGCAAAGCCGTTCGATCGTCAGAAGCGCCCCCACCAATTCCGCGTCCGATCGCTGCGGCCGGCCGTTCCCCGACATCGCACGTAACCGCGCCATCTGGGCCATCCGTGCCGCTATGCGCGCGGCCCGGACATTCGGGTCCTCGAGCGCCAGGTGACGCAGGGCGCGCCGGAAACCGCGCCACCGCACGTGAAATCCCATGACGATCCGGGCGGCACGTTGCGCGCTTTGTTCGGTGGATTTGCGTTCCAGCGCGGGGCCCAGCGCCGCTATCTCGTCCTTCCACCAGCGATCGTAGACCGCAATGAAGACGGCCGTTTTGTCCGCGAAGTGCCGGTAGAAGGTTTGGGGCGCATAACCGGCGCGGCGCGCGATGCGGTTGGTGTCGGTGCCGTGGAAACCATGCGCGTTGAATTCGGCTTCCGCCGCATCGATGAGGCCCGCCCGCGTTTCTTCCGGATTGCGCGGCACGGGTTTTCGGGGGCGGTTCTTACGATCTGCCAAGATGTGATCTCCCTATCACAGCCACCCTCATAGCCCGAGTTGCACCCGCGATCCACTGCTTGCGCCCCGATCGTCTGAAGTGATATTAGTATCACAAAGGAGAATGCCCATGACCGTTTCAGCAATCGTGTTTCTGGTGGGCCGCGGCCTCGTGGCCGCGCTGTTCATTTTGGCAGGTATCACGAAGATCATCGGCCCCAAGCCCGTTGTCGCCCACATGAAGGAGCAGCACGTGCCGGGTTTCCTGCTGCCCGTGGTGGCGCTGTTCGAGATCGGGGCCGGAACGGCATTGCTGATCGGCTGGAATGCGCACATCGCGGCCGCGGCCCTCGCAGCGTTCTGCGTGGCGACGGCCATCGTGTTTCACCGCAATTTCGCGGACCGCGCGGAGCGCACGCAATTCGTCAAGGACATCGCGCTCGCAGGCGGGCTGGCTGTGTTGGCAACAGTCGCTGCGGCATAAACGAACAGGCCGGCGAAACCGCCGGCCTGCTGTCGAACACTGTGATCTGCGAAGCGATTACATCGGTCCGGCTTCGACCGTCGCGCCGGGCAGCTGCCAGAACGCATCGCGCGGCATATCGGTGAACAGCACGTGGTTGACCGGATCGTAGCGGAAATCGCCCGGGCTCGCCCACACCGACACGCGCCTGTTGAGCGCAATCTCCACGCGACGCGGACGGCCATCGACATCCGGCTCGACGTTGCGAACCCGTCCGACCCACACGCCGCCCGGTCCTTCGACCGGAACATTCGACAGCTGCTGCGAGGGTTCCGCGATCAGATAGAGACGCTGGAGGCGCGGGCTGTCGTCATACTCATACGCATAGACATGCGGATAATCGACGTAGTTCCAGCGCGCCTGATCGTATTGGCGCAGATTGCTGTCATAGCGCTGTTTCTGATCCTGATATTGCTGCTGCTGGTCCTGATACTGTTGCTGCTGCGTCTGATATTGCTGTTGCTGACCCTGATATTGCTGCTGCGGATCGGCCTGCGCCACTTGCATGGCCGCGGCGATCGAGCTTTGCGGCGTCTGCTGCGGCGGAGCCGAGGGATTGGGGCCGACATAGCCGCTCTGCGACGGTGTTGCTTTCATGGCCGGCGCTTCGCCGTTCAAAACGGCGGGTGACGCCGTCGTGCCGTCAACGCCCTGCTGATTGAGCTGCTTGGTTTCCTGCACGGCGGCCGGCGAGGAGTATTGCGGCGAATTCACCCGCGAACCATAGAGCCCGCCGTCCTGCGAGGACGTGCCGGGCATCGAGGACGTAGCCTGCGGTGCGGGCGCGTTGGATGGTGTGGTCTGCTGCGTCGTCTGCGCAGACAGCTGTGCTGCGGAGAGCGCGAGCGCAAGAGCCGCGACGCCGCTAAGAGCGAGATTTCTGGTGTTCATCGTATCGTCTCCGTTGCCAGCGCGATTCCGCGGATTCGCGGTCGCGACAATTGTGTTAACGGAGGGGAAACGCCCGCACGACGGCGCAGTTCCCGTGCATCATTTGACAAGCAGGGAACCGCACCTCGCGCGGGCAGCGACAGAAGATGCGAAATTGCGCCGTCAACCGGCGGCGATATATTCCCGCAAGGTCGCCGCTTCGCGCACGGTTTCTTCGATGCGCGATTTGACGACATCGCCGATCGAAACGATGCCGGCAAGGCGATCGCCATCGTCAAGCACGGGCACATGCCGGAAACGACGGCGCGTCATCACTTCCATCAGATCGTCGATCGTGTCGGCTTCGGAGCAGGTCGTCAGCGCGCGCGACATGTGAAGCGAAACGCTCTGCGCCAGCGCGGAAACACTCGCTTCGGCCACGGCGCGCACGACATCGCGCTCCGAGAGAATGCCGGCGACGACACCGTCGCGATCGCGCACGACCAGCGCGCCGATCCGCTTGCGCGCGAGAAGCGTCGCGGCTTCGGACAGTGTGGCGTCGCCGGCGATGGTGACGACCTGGCGGCCTTTTTCGCGCAAGATGTGCTTAACCTGCATGGCTCGATCCTCCGTTTGTCCGCCGATGCTTGTCAGCGAAGGCGAACCGGACTTTCGTCCGCGAGGGGCTCATCGCCCACGCCGCTCAAGGATCTCTTTTCGAAAGCGCTGCCTGCAGTCCCGCGCGAGGCGCCTTCGCGGCCGATGCGGCGGAGCGGCCCATTCGGGCGGCCCCACGCGACGATGCTGCGCCCGGGCCGGAGGCGTTGCAAGCGTGTTATGCGAGCGCAGCCTCGAGGCTTTTTGGGCGCATGCGCAAAATCTCCGGGGTTTCCGGGACTTCGCGTTCTCTGCGGAAATCAAAGGACCGCAAATAATCACATGTAATGGCCAAATAATGGTGCAGCGGCATGCAAATACCGGGATGGTTGCGTCCCGAAGGTTCTTGCTTACGGCGATTTCTTTTTCTCGCAAATCGAAAGGAAGCCTGCAGCCATGAATTTCGCCAAACGCGCCCTTACCGCGGGAAAATCGTCCGATTTGCAGAGGCCGCCGGACAATTGATCGATGCGCCCGGTTCTCGCGAGCGTGAGCATCAACGCGCCGGTGACGAAGTGGTAGCCCCAGAAAATATCTTCTTCGGCGCAATGCGGGAGGGCCTGCTTCAGAATCTTGACGAGACGCAAAACGACGGGATCGAAATAGCGCACCATCATGTCGCCGCCCCATTCGGGCGTGTTGCTGATCTGCGCGCCGAATTTTCCGTAGTTTTTCCAGCCCTCGCCGCTGCTGATGTAGAGATCGAGATCCGTGTCGAGAAAGGCGTGCAAGGCGCCTTCGACCGTGGGCTTTCCGGCAGCTTCCTTTTCGTAGCGCTCGAGAGCCTTCATGCGCCGGTCGCTGGTGACTCCGGCCCGGCGCGCCAGCACCGATTCGAACAGGTCGGTCTTGTCCTTGAAATAATAATGAAGCAGCGAAGTGTGAACGCCGACCTTTTGGGCTACATCGCGCAAGGTGACCCCGTAGAGGCCGTGTTTGGAAAACAGCGATTCGGCGGCATCGAGAATTTGTTCGGTCGTCTCCGCGCGCTGCTCGGCCTTGGTCCGCCTGACCCGCTTGACGCTACCACGTGCCTTCGACATCGAATCTGCCTGCAAGAATGGCGTTTCGTTCCAGCCGAGTTCGGTCTGAGGCATCGCTGCTAACCCATTTCAATCGTTTGCGCGAACGATGCAGAATCGAACCTTATCGATCCTGCTTGCTGACGCCAGCGGCATTTTTGCAAAACCTCGTCAGAAGACGCCGGCTGGACAGGATGGCTCAAGCGCTTCTCCAAAGCTCAACCGGACGCATTCTGCATGTCCGCCGCGCCATTGCGACAGATTCCACCGTATCAACGGAAAACGCCGGCGCCGCTTTCACAAACAGCGCCGGCGTATTCTTGTTCCGACCGGATCAGAACGTCTTCGTCAGGCGTATTCCGTACTGACGCGGCGGACCGGCGAAGTCGAGGCCGGAATTGAGAGCCGAGACGTATTGATCGTCTGTCAGGTTGGTCCCGTAGAGCGTCACGGTCCAGTCGCTGCGGTTCCACGCAATCTGCGCATTCAGGATGTTGCGCGGCGCAAGCTTGTCGCCGGTCGCCTCGTCGTCGAACAACGTCGCCCACTGGTGGGACTCGTGTGCGAAGTTCACGCGCGGCGTCAGCGTATCGCCGTCGCCGAGATTGAACACATACTGCGCACCGAGATTCATGGTGAAATTGGGCGCATAGGTCTGCGGATGTCCGCCCAGGTTGACGCAGTAAACGGGAACGGCGGGTCCCGTCTTTGGATCGCAGACTGGACCGAAGCCCAGGCGCGGATCGTTCGCGTAGAACGTACCCAGCGAACTGTGCATGAGGCCGAAACCGCCGTCGAACGACAGGGCGCCGAACGCTGCCTGACCTTCTGCTTCGACGCCGTAGAGCTTGGTCGGATTTGGGTCGTTGAGTTCGAAACCGAAAATCGGGTCAGTCGGATACCCGATGATGACCTGGAAGTCCTTGAAGCTGTCGTAGAAGCCGTCGATCTGCGTATGCACGTGCCCGTCGAGGAAGCTCGACTTCCATCCTGCTTCGTAATCGATCACGGTTTCCGGCGTGAAGGGCGCCGGTTGGCCGAAGCCCACCGGAACGTTCAGGCCGCCCGGCTTGAAGCCGGTCGCAAGAAAGGCATAAAGCAGATTCTCGTCGTTGACGTTCCAGTTCAAAGCGGCCTTGTACGAGAAATTGGTGGACGAGGCACTCTGGAAGTCGGGGATGTAAAATCCGTATTGGAAAACTCCAACCCGGTTTTCGGTGGTCGTCGAGGAATAACGGCCACCCAACTGAATCTGGAAACCTGCCGGAAGATTGAAACTGCCCTGGGCGAACGCGGAGAGATCGGTCTCCGGATTGGTGCCCGACAGAGTGTATTCCGTACCTGCACTTCCGGGCGGCGCGCCGATGACGAAATTCCGGCTGGCGGGCGAAAGGAAGTCGTACAAGTCGGATTGCGCGTAGCCGCCGACGATCCAAGTGAAAAATCCGGTATCGGGAGAGATGATGTTGACTTCCTCGGACCAGATCGTTTCGTCAACCGAATCGGCAAAGGTTTCAAAATCGGTCGATACAATGCCGGCATAATTTGGGGGAGGGTAACCGGCGGGATTCACCGGCCCGTAAAGGTCCGCCTTGTAAGCAGTGTTGCCGTATTGAAAGGCAGAAATCGATTGCAGCGTGTACCCGCCGCCGAACACGTAGTCGACTTTCATCGATGTCCGGACAAACTCGTCCTGCCCCTGCTGCGGGGCATTCGCGTGGATATTGAACAGACCGGTATAAAACGGATTTGGCGTCGTGGTGCCGGGTACGTATTTGAAACGATCCGTATACGGATCAGCCGGATATGCGCCGTTGTCGAGCAGGTCGAAGTCGGTCTTGAAAAGCACTGTCAGCGACGAGGTCGGCTGCCAGAGCAAGCTGATGCGCCCCGCGCCCCAGTGGGCGTCACCGGGGTTGCCCGTGTATTTTCCGCCGCTTGGGTTTGTGATGCTGTAGAAGCTGTCGCGAGTCTCGCCATAGAACGCGACGCGCGCCGCCAGCGTATCGTCGATCGGGATATTGGCCGCGCCCTGCAGCCCGAAATCGGTGTAGTTTCCAACCTGGGCCTGAATGTAACCATCATAGCCGCCGCCGATGACAGGATTCACGGTGGTGACGAAGACGGCGCCGCCGATGGCATTCTGGCCGGCGAATGTGCCCTGCGAGCCGCGCAGTACTTCGACGCTGCCGATGTCATAATAGGGTTCTTCCGTGAAGTATCCGGGGAAGGTCGCCACGCCATCGCGATAGGTGATGACGCCCGGGGTCGTCTGCGAATTGTGCTCGCCCTTGCCGATGCCGCGAATGTCGAAATCGATGCCCTGGCCGAAATTGTCGACCGTCACGTCGGGTGCGATGAACTGCAGATCGTCGACCGTCATGATGCCTTTGTTCGCCAGGTCCTGGCCCGTCAACACGGTGGCGGCGAGGTTGGTTTTCTGCAGGCTGACAGTCCGGCGCTCGGCCGTGACCACGACCTCTTCGACGCCCGCATTCGACGAATTGGATGGTGCCGGCGCGGCCTGAGCGAACGCGCCCGTGGACCATGTGAGCACGACAGCCGACGTTGTCAGCAAAAGTATATTGCGCATGTTTCCCCCTTCCGCCGCAGCGGAGACAAGCGCTCTACGGCGCGATGATTCGAGCGTTACAACAAACCCCGCAACGGTCAAGATTAATTCACACGTGAGTGAACATCTTTGGTTCGGAGTGTGGCAATCGTGTTCGACGCCGGGAAAAGGGCTGCGGCGGCGCGGGCTTGAGGCCACGGGGGAAGTGGGGCAAGAAGCGTCCCGGATCGCAGGATATAAGTCTGCGATCCCGCGCGGAGCTGTGGCCGAGAGGCTGAAGGCGGCGGTTTGCTAACTCGGCGCAAACCAGCAAATCCTCGACCATTCCAACATTCCAGCTTCGATTTCCCGGCAAACCAGCTCATTTGTTGAAATGCCGATGGTTCTCTTCCCAGCATACAAGGTTTGCCTGAACCTGAGCGCTGAGAGCGACGCAGACGGCCTCCCTGGCTTCCGGCAGCGTCAGAAAGGCGCTACCGTCCGGTTCGACCCATGGTCATGTGGGGAACGTCGGTTCAATCCAGCTCGAGTTGAGCGGGGTTGTCTCGAAAACTTTCATTCAGGGGAGCGCAATATGAAATCGAAAGAAATGGTGTTGATGATTGCTGCAGCCACCGTTCTTGCGGGTGCGGCATCGAGTTCCGTGCAGGCAGCGGCTCTGCACAAGGGACAATGGAGTATAGGAGGAGTGCAGCAGATTTGTCTTCAGGGCGATGGTACTGCGGCATCGCCCGGCACATGGTATTACACGACCTATTCGTCAGGAAGCGGCGGGTGGCAGGCCACCACCGCACCCAACGTGCCGAAATACCTCATTTACGGCAACTACAATAGTACCGGAAACGACAGCATCGAAGTGAGAGCCGGTGCCAATTACGACTGGATGGAGTGGCAAACGGATCTCTCCTACCAGCAGTTTCAACAAGGCACGATCACCTACGTGAAGAAGAAGTGCGATGCGGCAGCCGCGCCCAGCCTCCCGGGCCAGCATACCAATCCGCAACAGTGATGGAGTGACGCAGATGGGCCATGGGCCCATCTGCGTCTCGCCCCCGTGTCAGGTAATATCGGCCGGCGCTCACGGACTTCACGTAAATCGGCGCCGTCTGCACCGATGCTCAATTCCGCAACAAAGATTGTGCGCGCGCCCTGATGGTGACCCTGATGCGCGAGGTCTTCGCCGTAAAATTTGGTCAATGTTTGTGGATGAAGCTGTTGGGCACCCCATTTCATTCGATAACGTGTCCGATAACGTTATCGGGTAATGCCAATTGTCATCTCATAGCGTGATCGGAGCGAAATGGTGACCAGCGGGTCCGATCCTCTTGCTAAATTGCGACGGTGCGCAGGGTTGGATGCCCGGCGCAAAATTCCGGGGGATGACCTTGACCTTCCGTGTGCATTCTTTGAAAAGACCGACATGGCGACGACGCTGAAATTTGACGCCGGCCGTTTCAGGCGTTGTATGCGGGCCGTGGGCGCCAATGTTGGAATGTGTCCCACTTCGTTCTATGCTAAGTCCTTGATTTAATTGTGCGGAGCTGTGGCCGAGAGGCTGAAGGCGGCGGTTTGCTAAACCGTTATACGATGTAAAGTCGTATCGAGGGTTCGAATCCCTCCGGCTCCGCCACTCATCCTGGATACAGGCGCCCTTTCCGTTTGCGCATGCAGCCCAAGCTACGCCAGTCCCTGGTCGGCGAGCCATTCGTGGAACAGATCGATCCACCGGTCCGACGGCGCGCCCTGCTTCACCATCCCGAACCCGTGATTGCCGCGCCGGTAGATGTGCATTTCCGCGGAGCGCTCGGCGTCGGTCCAGTCCGCGTAGAGACCTTCGGCCAGCCGGTAAAGAAGAACGTCGTCCTGCGCCATGACCGTGAAGAGCGGTGGTGCGTCCGCAGGCACGGGGCGGCCCATGGTCTCGCCGCCATAGATGGGCGCGACGAAAGCGAGAGGGGCCCCACGCGGATCCACCGCGATATCGACCGTGAGAAATGCGCCGGCCGAAAATCCGATCATGCCGATCTTGGCGGGATCGATGTCCCATTGCTTCGCCCGTTCGCGGACGATCGCGATCGCGCGGCGTCCATCGTCGGCAGCGGCTTCGCGCGCATGGCGGATCGTCTCATAGGGGATGACATCGCTCATGATGCGTGGCGCCTTGCGCCCCTTTCGCGTCAGATCGACCTGCGAAAAGAGCTTCATCATCTCGGCGTCATAATCGGCCTGCGAAGCGGGCGTGCCGCGCACGCGATATTTGAGAAGGAATGCAGTGTAGCCATGCGCCGTCAGCCAGCGCGCGACATCGAGCCCTTCATGCTCCCACGCCAGGAGGCGCCAACCGCCGCCCGGACACACGATCACGCCCACGCCGTTCGGCCTCGTGGGCCGAAACACACTGAGCGTCGGCTCCGACACATTGCGCAACATCGTCGTGCCGTCGGCAACACCGGCAGGCCCGCGGAATTCGACTTCGGGACCCACGCCTTCCAGCTTCGTAGGCGGCCCTTCGGGCCAAAGACGGATGATGTCGTCAGGTTGTGAAGCGTGCGTCATGGCCAAGCCTTTCGTTGGGGCGCCAATTCTATTGCGGTCGACGATGCATTTAACGCGGGGTTCGCGACCGAAGACGTGCGCGTCGTTTTTCTCATAAATTTTTTCGCTCCGAAATATCCCAATAATTCAATCACTTGAGCTTCCGGAGCAGGGCTTTTGCGCCCTGCCGAATTCCCTATGCCTGCCCTGCCCGCGCGCGTCTTTCTTTTCGGCGGCGATCCCTCCGTATTTTTCGAAATTTTTTCCGTCCGAAAAAATTCCAAGCGATTCAACCGCTTAACGCTGCGAAACAGAACATTTTCGCCTGTTACTTGGCCTGTTATTTCGCCTGTTATTTTGCGTGTTTTCGCCTGATCCCAACCTTGTCCGGCGATGGCGAAAGATGTGACGGGCCTGCGAAGCGAAACGCGCGCGACAACTCGGCCACACGCCCGTTGCGCGCACGGCACACACCCCTCACCCGATCGTCCGGACGTCATGCTTGCGTCGCAGTTCATTCGCTTCCATTCCAACTGCGCTCCTCGCGCGCCGGAAACACACAACATGGCAACGCCGGAGCCATCGCGCAATTGCCAAAAATCGAATTCCGGAAATCGGACGCGAACAAGATTCGAACACCCGACGAATTTTTCGCACGAAATGATCGGCGGGTCAGGAGGTTAGAAAGAGGGAGATTTTTTCGAAAATATTTTGCGACCCGAAGCGCCAACCGAGACGGTTCGGCGGCCGCGGAGATGAGAACCAGATAAGGTGCCGAATAAGGTGAAGCGGTAACGCTCTCTGGCCGCCGGATTGTATGACGTCGCGAAAGGAACGCTGCCGCTGTCAGCGAATTTCCGTCACCGAATTTCCCAGACAGCCTCCTTTGCTTCCGGCAGCGACAGAAAAGTGCTACCATCCGCTTCGACCCGCGGTCATAGGGGAATGTCGGCTTATTTGAATTGCCGGGGAATTTCGCCGACGAAATACACTGGGGGACATAATGACAAAGATATTGAGAACCCGATTTCTGCTGCCACTCGCGGTCGCGTGCGGACTGTTGCTCAGCCTGTCCGGCGAGTGTTTGGCCGGCCCCGCGCCGCTTCCGACTGCCGAAGAATGTGCGCAGCTCATCAAGAACTCGGTCGCACACGGAGACACGGCCGGTAACACGGTATCGCCTGCGATACTCCGGGCGTGCGCCCAAGCAGCTCCGACGCCTCAGGTAAACAAAAATGCAATGACGAGTCCCTCTGCTGTAGAGCTCATCGCGTCAGGGTCCTGGAACGAAATTTCGGCGGCGGTTGGCGGTTCCACGGCGGGGACGATCGTTTCGCCGGGCGTCGTTCATCGCCCGACCCCCGGAGGCCCGACCCCCGGAGTGAGACGATTGTTCGTCTTCGGACACGGACTTGGGCTATCGGCCGATATTCGCGATCTTTCGCAGCCCCCGGCCGATTATCCCAACCCTTCAAATCCGGGGGTCGCCACCAATCAAACCGGATTGCCGCCGTCCGGTTCACTGCCGTTCGTTACTGCAAATCTGAATGACCAGGTCAGTGCGCAATTGGACGACGACGATTTCGTACTTGCCTGGAATGGCTCGGCGAAGGGTGGCGTCGTATTTCCCAGCGGCAGCCCTGCGCCGGCTTGGGCCGTGCAGCACTTTGCCGACTGGGTGGGTGGGACCACTGTCTATGGCGTCGAGCAACTTCCACTGGTGGCCCCCACCGCGCCGTCCTCGGTGACCAGCCAGCCGGCCCCGGGATGGTTCTTCGACCAGACGCCGGGGCTGCCTGCCCGCAACGAATTTCGACCCGCTCTCGCGCTTTGGCGCTACACCTCTTCAAATGGAATATTCGGGTTTTCGCCCTCGGCCATGGATACGGCGACCACTTCGGGCATCGGCCCCGATTTCAAAGTTGCGCAGAACTTCTGTCCGTGGCTCGAACCAGGCGTTGGCGGCTTCGATCGCCCGGAAATCGCCAGCGATCCGTGGTCGGCGCAACATAACCGCAGCGGCTATCCTACCCTATGGCTGTCGGTCAGATGCGGTACGATTTTGTCCAGCGTTCAACCCCAACCGCAACCGGGCGGAGGCTATCAACCCCAATCCGGTGCTACCGACGATGCGTATCAACTGTACACCTCGACCGACGGCGGACTGAACTGGGCGCCCTCGATGCGAGTGGGGCACAATGAACCGATGATGATGATCCCGACCGAGAGCGGCACGCTGTTCCTCGGAACGCAGGGCTACTTCACTTACATCAATCCCGCTCTTGCCCAGCAGGGACAGGCGAATGCGGTGCAGTTTTTTTCTCCCATTTGGCCAAGCACAAATGCGCCTCAAGACCCCGTGCTGGCCGGCCTGACGCCGGGCGCATTAGGCCCGAATGCGCAGCACATCTGCCCCGACCTTGGGATTGGCATCAATGTTTTCCCCGCATCGATGGGCGCAGCCGGACCAGAAGAAGCACTCATCGCCTTTCCGGCTTCCGAGCAAACTGTTCTTACGAAGTCCGAGCAAATTGTTCTTGGGGAGGTGCCCATCCGGCAAGTCCTAGTCGTCAGCCTCGTAGGCCCCGATGCGCAGGGCAAACCCGCGGTATTTTTTCATCGGGTGATTCGACCGCTGTCGCCGACGGGTTCCATCGTGCTGTTCGACATGATCAGTGAAAAGCGTGCCGTCTCCTATCCGGCAAACTTTATCTATTGGTTGGAAACCGACAGACCGCCGGTCTTCCTCAATTCGCCGTTCTCCGTCGGACCGCATCGCTTGGGCCCGATCGAATACACCGTCCGCGGAATGGTGCTTCGGGGATCGGACAATTTCCAGGGAACAATGGTCAATCTCTCCGGCCCGGCAGGCTACAATGGTCCGACAGGCTACAGTGTTCAGTTCGCGACGTTTTTGGGCGACTACGTGCATGGCACGTCGTTTTACGATGCGGGAACGAACACCCTGACGTTCGTGCCGGTTTGGCCGGCGCCGGCAAGCAATGGATCGGGCAATCTCGATCCTTACGCGAGGCTCGTGTCGATTGTCGACAGCGCCGCCGTTCCCGATATGAGCAAGTTCAAACCCCAGAAAGCTCCGCGCGTAGAGGACAGATCCCGCACCATGCCGTTCGAACACCAGGGAGAGGCCAAACAAAACTAGAGTGCGCTGCGCTCAAGTCGACGCTGCACACTCACTTCGCGGTCAGTTTGCCCGGCACGCGTCAAAGTGAGGTGGCCGCGAAGATGAGAACCGGATAAGGCGCCAAATAAGGTGAACGCGGCAAGAAAAGCGGTCGGCACACAGGTCACTGTCACGGGGTTTTCGTGCTGCTCGTCGGTTTACTGAACTGCGTCCTGACACCTTGTGGGTGATCGGCAAGCTCATGATATACAGAACGAAAGTCGCCAAAGGTACGCCTTCGGAGCTGCTCGGCTCCATAGGCGGCGGCAGGCGTTCCGGTTTCGAGATTATAGAGTGGTGCCAAGTGCCGCTTGCTGACACTCTCCTTGGCTCAGGTGATGCAACCTGCATACGCCGCTCAGGGACTGCACCAAAGTTGGTCGACCAGTGTGAAAATTGGCTCGTCCGGGCGCCCGGCGACCTGGAACGCGTCGAAGCCTGTTTTTCCGGCACGGCCTTCGCACCGCACCGTCATGATGTCTATGCGATCGGAACGACGCTCAAAGGTGTGCAAAGTTTCGACTACCGGGGAAGCACGCGGTTTTCACAGGCCGGGCAACTGGTCGTTCTGCATCCCGATGAACTTCACGATGGTCGCGCCGGCGACGACGCGGCCTTTCGGTACCGGACGGCCTACATCACACCCGCTGTCATTCAGGAGGTTCTGGCCGGAAGAACGTTGCCGTTTGTTGAAGACGGCGTATCGAGCGACCCTCGCCTTCGTCGCGCGATCTCAGCCCTGTTGGAAGATTACAGCCGGCCGCTGGCGAAACTCGAGCAGCAGGACGCGGTATACGATCTTACAATGGCGCTGCAGGCGGTTTCGGGTGTCGTCCGCCCGATCAAAAAGGTCAACCGAACGGCCGCAATTTACGCGCGCAATTATATCGAGGCGAGCATCGACCGGAACTTCTCGCTTGGCGATCTGGAACGCGCAACGCACCACGACCGCTGGCAGTTGTCGCGGGATTTTCGCGCGATGTTCGGAACCAGCCCGTACCGCTATCTGATTGCGCGACGGCTCGAGCGTGCGCGTCGTATGATGCTGGCCGGCTGTTCGACCGCTGCAACCGCCCATGCCTGCGGATTTTCCGATCAAAGCCATTTCGGTCGGTCGTTCAAGAAGACCTACGGCTTGACCCCGAACGCCTGGCTGAAGGCGACCGCAGGAACGCACAATCGTTCTATATCGTCCGGGGGCCGCCGCACACCTTAAGCGGCATGTCTTTGCGAGCCATCACCGCGACCGACTCGGCGAAGGGCCGGCAGCCCTGGGGCGCATTTGCGCTTCATGCGGCGGGAGGATTCCATGAATAAATCCGTTGTCGCGTTTTTTGCCATTGGTTTTGCGCTTTCGGCGGCCAGCTCGGGCGCAACGACAGAGCAACATCATCTCATGTCGCAGCAGATCGCCCCCGATTTCCGCCTCGAGGAAATCGCCCCGAACATCTTTGCCTTTGTCTCGAACAACACGACGGATTCCTGCGAAGACGGAAATACGACAATCATCATCACGGACGAGGGGGTCGTCGTCGTCGATGCGCCTTCGACCTATCTCTCGGAGCAGCACCTGGCCGAAATCCGCAAACTCACGAACAAGCCGGTTGTCTATCTGATCGACACGCACTTCCATCCGGATCACGTCTTCGGAAACCACGTTTACAAAGATGCCTTTCCGGGCCTGCACATCATTGCGCAGGATTACACCAAGGCGGAGGCTGACCGCCGCAATCCCTATATGCTCGCGCATTACCAGGGCCCCGGCGGCAAGGCGGTTCAGGAAGCCCTGCGTAAGCAGGCGGAGACCGGGATCGATCTCGCGACGGGCAAACCGCTTCAAGGCTATGACCTCGTCCATGCAAAAATCGACTATGCCGAGTGCATGCCGCATTTGGCGGCCTCGGAGCGCACCCGTCTCGTCAGCCCCGACATGACATATTCCGAAAGCCTGACACTGACGCTGGGCGGCACCGTCATCAAGCTCATGCATTTCGAGGGGCACACGGTGGGCGACACGGTCGTCTATCTTCCACAGCGCAACATCCTGATCACCGGCGATCTCGTGATCGGACCGGTGCCCTATGGCGGCGACGATATCACGGAAAAATGGAACGGGAGTCTCGAGACGCTCATGGCCATACATGCATCCGTCATCGTGCCCGGCCATGGCGAGATCGAGTTCGACAACAGCTACATGCAGCTCGAGCACGATCTCCTGAGTTCGCTCATGGCACAGGCCGATGTCGCGGTAATCCGGGACGACACATCCGAGCAGTTCAAGAAAACGCTCGATCTTTCCGCGTTCAAAGCGAAAATCGTCGGAAACGATCCGGATCTGGACTGGGCCTGGAGAAATTTCTTCATCGGACCAGCTGCTGACAGGGCGTTCGACATTGCGCGCGGCGGAGTCGGCGGCTGAGCCTCACGAAACTGGCGACAGCCATTATTTTTCGTATCTGCGGTGCGACCTGATGAAGATTCCACTGACAGCAGCAGCGTTCACCGCGCACTCCTCGGGCGAAAAGGAACGTTGGTCTAGTCACCGTCTTGATTTTCCCTCTCTCCTTCGGGAGAGAGGGCAGGGTGAGTGGGTGCTCATGCAGCGCGCTGTTCTGGAAAGATTTGACCCTGCACACGCACCCACTCACCCTCGGATGCGCAAGCGCATCCTCGACCTCTCTCCCCGACGGGAGAGAGGTAAAGCTGGCTGCCGGATTGTATCGCGTCGCGAAAGGGAACATTGCCCCTGTCGCGCCCTTTCCGATATCGTCTCGGGTCCTTGCAGGGGGTGATATGAAATCTGCTCTTATAGCCATTGCGGGCGTGGTGCTGCTGTCTTCCGCCGCGGCCCATGCTGCGGATGATCGGCAGATCCTCGCCCAATGGCGCGCAGCCGTCGAGGCGCGTGCCGTGCGGCAAGGCGAAGTGCATCTCGTAAAGCAGGGAAGCGACGACAGCCTTCCCACGGTGGCGGACGAATGGATCGCGGCCAGCGGCGACTACCATGTGCGCATCGATCGGAAATACGACAGCGACGAAATCGTATTGAAAGGCGAGCAGGCGCAGCGCCGCGACTGGGATGGATATGTGCGCGCGCTGAACGGCGATGAACTCGCGCGGCTGCGTTCCGAAGCGTTCACCGCGCGCGTGCTCGCGTTCGGACCCCCGGACGATGTCGCCGTCAGCGACGTCCGCGCTGACGGTGGCTTCGATGTGCTGACCCTGACGCCCCCGGGCGGCGCCGGATTCGTGTGGACGATCGATCGCAAGACGCATCTGCCGGTCAGCTCCTATAAGCTGGAAGGCGAAGGCGATGCCACGACCACGAAATACGAAGACTGGTCGGCAAGCCCCTGGGGCACTCTCATTCCGCATCGCATTGAGGTGATCGACACCGACAGCGTGCCCGCGACCTTCACCGTTCAATCGGCGACGTTCCTCAAGGTCAAGTCGGCCGCGGACTTCGCCGATCTGCCCCCTCGGCCTTCCGATATGCGCATGACATCGGACATTGCGGCGCTGCCTTTCACCATGGAATACAATCATATCGTCATACCGGTGTCGGTGAATGGGCATGCGCCGATAGACTTCATCTTCGACACGGGCGACGAAAACGAGGCGTTGAATGCCGCGCGGCTCTCTTCGCTCGGCATCGCGAGCTATGGCGGCACGGCGATTTCCGGTGGCGGCGCGCTGACGCAAAGTGCTTATGCGCGCGATGTGACGTTCGGTTTCGCCGGCAATGTCACGCTCGTGAACCAGCACGCGGAAACGATTGACGATACCGGCCTCGAACGTGCGCTGGGCGTGCCCAATGGCGGAATCCTCGGCTACGACTTCATCAGCCGCTTCGTGGTGGAGATCGACTACCAAAAGAAGCTGATGATCCTGCACAATCCGGAGAATTGGAGCTATCGCGGCACCGGCGCCATCGTGCCCATTACCTTCGACGACGGCATCCCATACTTCGAAGCGCATCTCACCATTCCCACCAAATCCGATCTGCCCGCGCATATGGTGGCCGATTTCGGCGCCGCGGGCTCGATGACCTTCACCGCGCCCTTCGTAAAAGCGAACGATCTTCTGGCGCTGATAGGGACCAACCGGACCGTCACCCGCTATGCCGGACTCGAAAAGGAATTTTTCGCGCAGGCCAATTCGCGCGGTTTCGTGCCCGAGCTCAAGCTCGGCGGCATTGTCGAGCGCAACATCCCGGTCAACCTCTCCGCGAACACGAGCGGCGCCTATGGCACCGGCCAGTTCGCGGGCACGATCGGGGAAACGATTTATTCGCGCTATCATATTTATCTCGATTATCCGCACAACCGCATCATTTTCGAACCGACGCCGGAAGCAGCCACGCCATTCAAGGAGGGCAAAACTTTCGGCCTCACTTTGATTGCAGCGGGTGACGATCTGCACAGCTTCATCGTCACGGCGGTCGGTGTGAATTCGCCGGCAGCCAAGGCGAACTTTCAGGCGAAGGACGAAATCGCGGCGGTGGACGGCAAGCCGGCGTCGGACTTCACGCTATCGGATCTGCGCGCCTATTTGGCCAAGGACGGCGAGACCGAGACGTTCACGGTCGAGCGCAGCGGCAAGCCCATGGCGATCAAGACGACGATCGCACTCGTGTCGATCGAACACTGAGGCGGGACGCCAAAATCCGCGACTTCCATTGTCATTTCAGTGACTTACTGGACCTCGCTCTGCCACAGGCATTTCCGCGGAAGTAACCCATCCGGTTTCTACAAGACCGCTATGGACAGCACCATTCGTTCATGATATGTTCCCGTCGTCGTGAAAAGGACGAAGGCTTTGACCCGCGAATTTCATCTGTCGCCGCCCGGAAAAGGGCTCGGCGTCTCCTGTGATGCAGAGGGCGCATTCGTTGGCGCCATTCCGATTCTGAATCGATTGCGGAAAGACGGCAGAGACGAGTGGCACCTGCGCGATTGCGAGCAACTCTCCGAAGAAATCAGTGAACACTACGGCCTACCCGTCGACATGTCGTCGAAGACCGGCGGACTAAAAGCGATTGCCAATGCGCTCAACAGAGGCGACGTGGCGCGCGCACAGATCGGCGTCGTGCTTCTCGGCATCCCTGATCCTCCCACACTCTCCAAGGGTGCTTGGTCGCGCGACCAGATGATTGAGCTCATCCGCGATCTGCATTGGAGCAAAATGATCAATTGGGATCTAGACGATCATCCACGCTGGCCGGCTGGGAGTGACGATAGCATTGGTGGACGGTTCGCGCCAAAAGACGAAGGTGCCGAAACAGCTTCGCTCGATGGCAGTGAGAACGTTGACGGATCAGGCGTAGCCAGTCGCGATCCGCGCACTCAGCTCGCCGATGCCGGCGTGAACCGTGCTTCCGATGATCCGGCGGCAGCAGCCGCGCGTGCTGCGATGGCCCATCAGCGAAGTGAAACTCATCGCGCTGCGGCGGAGCCGACGGCAGCCGACAGGGCCAGTTTCGGGCCGTTGCATTATAAGGAAGCCCAACAACTTGCAGCCAAATTGGGGCATGGAGCGACCGCGCAAGAGTTTTTGGCGCTGAGCAGTGTCGAATCGAATTGGGGTATTGCCGACGCGGCCAAACAGGCGAACAATTTTTTTGGTATTCACAATGTTCAGGAAGGACCGTTTGCAGGCCAAACGGGCACATATGTTACATCAGGGGCCAAAGGAATACCCGGGAGCCTCGCGCCCCAATGGCTGCCTCCCAATACGAAATCGAATTCGGTTCAAAACGTCGCCGCGTTTCCGCCGGAAACGGGATATTTGGACTCCGGCGATGTCGTGGTGGCGACGCTCCTGAGGCCCAAGGTACTGGCAGAATCGGGCGGCGACTACTCCGATCCGGCGGTGTTTTTTACGATGGTTCACAAACACGGATGGGGAGAAGGTACGCGGAAAGACTACGTGCATGTGATGCTTCAAAGAATCAGATACTTCTGATCATTGCCGATGGCGAGAATATGACTCTTGGTGCCCGCACGATGCTTATATTGGATTGCAGACCGCAAGTCCGGCCGGCGGGCGACGGCTACACGCTTTGCCGAGGATCTAACCTGAACGCGAATGCGGCCGAGGTCCGATTGTAGAGGTCCATGTGCCCGACTCAACGGCGGCACTTGCCGGAAGGAGCGCACAATGAATAGCGGGCGCGTTTATGCAATCATGGCTCTTGTGCTCTTCGCCGGCGTTTCCCAGCCGGGCATTGCAGGTTCCGGATCGCACAAGGCTGCCGCACTGACGCCGGACGATTATTTCGGAATGTGGATAAGGGCAAGCCATCATCAGTGCCCTGGAAATTACGTGGAATGGGAAGTTCTAAGCGTTGATGCGATGAATCTCGTGGGCAGTTTTCTCGCAACGCTTTCCGCTCCCGATCTGAAGAAAGTCCACCGCGTTGTGAGCGCGGACGACCGGTGCCGCGGCGAAGAATTCGGGTTTACATGCGAGGTGTCTGTCTATGTCGGCGGCTTCAGGAGGTTCGGACTGCTAAAACGCTTCGCCAAATTCGGCTGCGACAACATCCATTGCGACAAAGACGGGCTCTGCAAAACCTTTCCTGCCGGTCGGCGAATGAGGTGACGGGGCAACGTTCCCCAGCCGCTGAGATTGTATCATGTCGCGAAGGCGAACATTGCCGCCGTCATCATGTTTTGAATTTTCCCTCTCTCCGTCGGGAGAGAGGGTCAGGGTGAGTGGGTGCTTATGCAGCGCGCCATTCTCGAAAGATTTAACCTTGCACGCGCACCCACTCACCCTCGGATGCTGCGCATCCTCGACCTCTCTCCCGAATGGGGAGAGAGGTAAAGCAAAGCTCGTAGGTGAGAATGAAGTGACAGCGGCAACGTTCCCCAGCCGCTGTCACCATGTTTTAAATACATCGACGAATATGGATGTCGTAACAAGCAAAACATGACTATCCTTGGGTCCTCTGTGGAGCGGACGATGGCCGCGCTCGACCGCCGGTGCTTGCCGCTCGGGACCGCCGCCGCCAAGCGCCGCGCATTGCCGTTGGATGCGGAAAGAGGGAGGACTGGATGCCCCGTATTCTTCGCGCTGCATCGCTTCTGCCGATGCTTTGTCTGGCATTCGGCGGCACTCCCCAACCGGCCCTCGCACAGAAAACAACCGGAGATATCCTGCCGGTTGACGGCAATGCGTCCGCGAACTGGAAGATGGCGGGGATGCTTTCCGTCGGCGGCATCCCGAACCGGACCACGGTATGCGCCACAGTGAAACCTCTCGGTTCGGGCCACGACGATACCGGCGATATCCAGGGCGCGATCAATTCCTGTCCGGCCGGACAGGTCGTGTCCCTCGCGGCAGGCACCTTTACAATTGCCGAGGGCAACTTCGTGCTGATCCCCAAAGGCATCTCACTGCGAGGTGCCGGGCCCGGAGTGACGATATTGACGCGAACGGGCGGCGCCAAGCTTGGCAGTTACCAGCCTGGAAAAAATCCGTCGCCCATGATCATCCTTGGTCCCCAGCAATACAACAACACGACGACGGCAACTCTGCTGACCGCCAATGCCGAGCGGGGCCGGAAGAGTGTCCAGGTGACGAGCACTGCGGGGTTTTCGGTCGGCCGGATTGTCTTGCTCGACGAAGTATCAGGCGCCCGCTGGCAGCCCGACGTTGAGGGCCTTGGCAAGATCTGGGCTGCGCCGGATTACCGCGTGGTGTGGCAGAAGCACCATCCGTCGCAACCCTACATCGATGATTTCAGCGCCGGCCAATTTCCGTCGCAGACCGGCACTGCAGGGTGCTGGTTCTCCAATTGCGATCGTCCCACGGCCGAGATGCACCGCATCCAGGCGATTTCCGGGAACGTCATTTCTTTCGACTCACCCGTAACGATCTCTTACAGGACCAGCCACAAAGCACAGCTCTACTACTTTCAGACGCCGCATACCGAGCAGGCAGGCCTCGAACAGATGACGGTCGAGCACGGCGACGACGATAATATCGATTTTGCCTGGTGCGCCTATTGCTGGGCTTACAACGTCGAGAGCACGCTATGGCTCGGTGCGGGATTCGGCATTCAGAATTCCTTCCGCGTGGAGTTGAACGCGTTTTATGTCCATAAGCCCGTCTGGCCGGTTCCGGGCGGGGGAGGCTACAACATCAGTCTCGCGAATGCTTCGTCGGAGATTCTCATCTGGAACGGGATTTCCGTTCTCGCCAACAAGGTCATGGTCGGGCGCTCTGCCGGTGCGGGATCCGTCACCGCGTACAACTACATGGACATGGGCTTCGACGGCGGGACGGACGCCTGGCAGGAGATCGGGCTCAATAACAGCCACATGGTGGGCTCCCACCATATGCTGTTCGAAGGCAACCTCTCATTCAACATGGACAGCGACCAGACCCACGGCAACGCCATCTACAATAAGTTTTTCCGGAACCACACGACCGGATTCAGGGCGAAGTTCACGGATTATCTGGACAATACCGTCGTGAACGACATCGCGCAGCAGGACACCAACGGGCCGCTCCGACCTGCGTCTCCGCATGCGTATTCTTACTGGAACAATCTGGTCGGCAACGTCTTTGGTCTTGCGGGCCGGATGCAAGGTTTCATTTATGGCGACCAGGTTCTGCCGGACGGAGATTGGCCACCCCAGATTCTCATGATGGGTTGGGCCGACCTGCCCAATCACGTCTACGACCCGAATGTCATCGCTACGAACTTTGTCGACGGCAATTATGATGACGTGACGCACGCGGTACATTGGGCGACGACCGACACGACACACACCTTGCCCAATTCGCTCTTCCTGACGAGAGCCCCTGCGTTTTTCGCCGGCTACACCTGGCCGTGGGTCGATCCCGTCGGAGCGACGAAGGTCTACACATTGCCGGCCAAGGCACGCTACGACGCCGGTACGCCGTTTACGCAACCTTGACTCCATTCGGAATGAGGTAACAGCGGCAACGTTCCCCAGCCGCTGGATTGTATTGCGCCGCGACGGGGAACATCGCCGCCGTCGCCATGTTTTGAATTTTCCCTCTCTCCGTCGGGAGAGAGGGTCAGGGTGAGTGGGTGCTTATGCAGCGGACTGCTCTTCAAGGATTTGACTCTGCATAGACACCCACTCACCCGTCGCCGCTACGCGGCGCCGACCTCTCTCCCGAAATGGGAGAGAGGTAAAGCATAGCTCGAAATTTTGCGAAACGAGGCGACGGCAAACCTATTCCGCGTCGAGGGGAACGTTCCAATTTGCGCGCGGCACGCTGACGCCGCCGCGCGCACCCGGGATTGTCGAGCCGAACCGCTCGGCGAAAATGGGCGGCAGCGGCTGGGCGCCAAGCGGCGCCAGCCACAGCCGCAGCAAATGCCGCCGCCGCGCCGGCTCCGGCCAGTCCTCGAACGCCGTGCGGTCATGCAGCAGGACGTGATTGTTGACGAGCTGAATGTCGCCGGGATGGAAGTCGATCTCCGCATGGAAAGCCGGATCGTTGGCGCACGCATCGAGCATATCGAGCGCTGCGCGCTGCTTCGCCGTCAGGGGCGCGACGCCTTCGAATCTGCGCGCAGATTCGATGTACTGGCGCTGATAGATGCCGGCGAAACGGCCCTCGAACCAGTTGAAAACGGGAATGGTGAAGTAGGCGCGCTCACCTTCGGCTGCTTCACCGCGCCGATCGGTTTCGATCGGCTCGAACAGCGTGAGCGCGAGCTCAGGCGCCTGTGCGCGCATGGCGTTGTAGATGGCAACGGAGCTCACCACGTTCGATCGACCGCCCCGCTTTGCCGGTTGCACGCACATGAGAGCAACCACATCGGCCGAATCCGTGTGGTAGGTCTGCCGTTCGTTGGTTTGGTACAGGCGAGCCGTCGGATCGTTGCCGGATCGACCGACGTTTTTCACATGGCCGAGCAGATGGCCCGCGGCGTTTTGCGGCCGCGGGCTACCCAGATGCGCACCGACGCCTAAAAAGGCTGCCGCATTCTCCGCGCGGGTGAGGCGCGCAGGGTCGAGACCGCGAATGACGGAGAAGCCCCGTCCTCCGAGGACCTCGCTCTGCAGAATGGCGCGCAGCCTTGGAGCAAGAAGCGGTATCGGAAAATCGTCAGCCGTCAATGCGCCCAGATCCGCACCGCGCTCGACCAGGGCTTTCGCTGCGGCTTCGACATCCGAGACATCGGCGGGAGAGAGCGTGTGCACCCACGCGTGTGCGCGCAAGTCGTCCGATCGCCAGGCGGCGGGAGTGTCTATCCGCTCCGGCGGGACGGGCTCAATCATCGACGCACGCGGCTCGCAAATGCCGACGGCAGCGTGCAGCGCCGGTGCACTTCATGGCAAGTCCCCCTTTCCTCGAAAAGCTTTCGCGCGCCTGTCACCGCCGCCTGGATGCTCTTTGCCCATTAGACCAGCGTGTGCTCGCAAACAATTCCGGATCCTGGGGAACATAGCAAATAAGGTGATGGCGGCAATGTTTTCCAGTCGCTGAGTTGTGTCGCGTCACGAAAGGGAACATTGCCACTGGCACCATATACTAATTTACTCCAAGCGCATGGACACCGGCGAGGCTCTCCGATCGGTGCGTGCTTTCTTGATTCTGCTTTAATGCCAAAGACGCCGGAACGCTTATGCGCCTTGAGACAGAATATCGTCGAGCTGCGCCATGAAGAATTCGTATTCTTTTCGATCAAAATGCACCAGATCCGGATTCTCCAGCAGCATCGCAAGAAACTTCTTGGCGTCTTCCGCCGCTGCGAGCTTCGTAGCTCGGTCGTCGGCGGCGACCACACGAAAGACTTTGAACAACGCGAGCACCGAGACCGGAGTTGAAACCGCCAGCCCGTCCTCGTCGGGTTGCGATTCCCATTTTTCTATGCGACCCCGAAGTTCCTTGAGTTCATACGCCAATACATCCGGGGCATCGCGATGATTCCCGCGTAGCATCCATCGGCGGAAAACGGCGAGGCCTGCCCTATTTGCGCAGATTTGCAGGCCGATCCGCTGGACGTCCATCTTGGCCGTTTCGGTGTCCGGCATCTGATCCAGCTTTTCCAAAGCCGCCTCGATATGTTCGCGAGCGGCGATCAGGAGCTTGTCAGCGTCGTCCTTCGATAGAGTCGCAAAGTTTGGCTCGCAGCTCTGTCGAAACAAAAACGATCCTATCAACGCACCCAGTTCGGATTCCGCACGCATCCGTTCGAAATCCTGGGCGGGTGGCCGGGCTTTGTGTCGATCGGCGCACGCCTTGAGAAGCCTGCGCGCTTCGTCGACATCGTGTCGATCTTTCATCGTAAAGCGCAACGTCAAAGCGAGCAGATACTGGGCATCCGACAACAGGTCGGGATTCGCGCGATCCTGTTCCAGCTTCTGAACCGCGCCTTCTGCGAACGAGCGCGCCGATTCCCATTCTTCAGCCGCCACGGCGACGCAGGCGCCGAACAGCAACGTTACGGCATCGTCAATTTCCTGTCCCAGTTTATCCAAGGGAACGGTCTTGCGGTCACGCACGAGATCGTCGAGATACTTGTTTATCGTTTCGTCGCCGATCAGATTGCGAAAGACGTTGGTGCGCAGAAGCAACGGCGCGCGACGGGCGGCCAGCCCCCGATTTTTTTTTCGACGAGCTTGAGCTTTTTCCAGATATCGCGCGACAATACCGCGGAGAGCCATCTGAACGTGCTCGCTCATCAGCTTCCCTATCCAATCGTCCATTTTCTGAAGCGTCGCTTCGACAACATCTTCATTTCCCAAAACGTCCATAAACCATCTGAAATGGCTGGCGACGCGGCGGCTGATGAAATGCGCATTCAACGTGACGGCATCGCTCGCGGCATTGCTCCAGATCGCCTTGAGTTGGTCGACATGGGCGCGATATTTTTCCGCCTTTCTTGCGTCCTCCCGATCGCGATCCGGCGGAACGGCATTGAACGCCACGGCCCCCGCTATGGCTTTCGTCTCGGCCACCAGCCCATTGGTCGTGTCGGAAGCGTCGGTTGTATCTTTTTCCGGAAGGCCGATCAGCAGCCGATCGAGCGCATCCTGGATCCGGTCGAAAACGCGCAGACGGGCAGCATCGAAATTCGACATTGCGCCCAGATTGATCAACGGAACGAAATCGCGCGGATGACGCAGATGAAGCACGTCGGGCTTACGCCCCTCTCTCCGCTCCGACCGGGCATATTTGTTGTAGGCGGCATGAATCGCATTGTCCGCCGTGACGAGCACATACTTGACTTTGTCGTCCGCTTCGCGCCCCAAAAGGATCAATTGCGCGATCGACTGGGCGTCATGCAGCAGATTGCGCTTATCCTTCGATTTTTTTCCCTGCTTCGTTCCGCGAATTTCATGAAGCTGCAGAACCCAGAAGTTCACCAATTCCGGATCGGGTCTGATGATTTCCTGGTGAAACCACTTCTGCGTGTCGGCCCGGGCAATGCCTCCGCCCCAGCTCTCTCTCCGCAGCAACTCCTTGAGCAACTCGGTCTCCGCCGCCGCGCCCTGCATGAAGTCCATCAATTCATCGCCAAGCAGCGGGCGAAGCATGATCAGCGTCGCTCGGGGGTCCAACAAGCCTTGGGCATTTTTGGTCTCGCACTCGTCGATTAACTTGCGATTCGCCTGAATATTCCTGCGTGCAGCTTCGGAAACTTTGTCGGCTTGCTGGCGTGCCGTCGTTTTCATGCCGGCCGCCATGCTCTTCAGATCTTCGAAGTGGTAAGGCGTCATCAGCGGCAAAACTTTTTGCCCTGGCAGCCTTCCGCTGAACATGTATTCAGCCATGACGGTGATGGTCTCGAGCTTCAGTCGATCGCTGTCGATCCAGTTCGAGAGCGGTTCGAAGTAGTCCAATTTGCTGGCAGGGTCGGTGAATATCGCCACAATATTGGCGTCAAAAAAATATCTGATCTCGTTATCGGCTCGCCGCCAGTCGCCGATCTCACGGCTGAGAGTCATGCTCTTGCGAATGTGGCTCGCTTCCCTCAGGTACTGCGCGATTCGTGCTCTTGCCTGGGTCATGTGAGCGTTCTTCTGTCCCGCGGAGCCGCATTGATCTGCAAGCTGGCCAGCAATTCCACTCGATCAGCTTCGGGCGACAGGAACTCCTCCGTATGGTCCCCTGAAAATTTCATCCATTCGTAAAACTGTGCTCTGGAAAGATTGGGAGGCACAATCGGCATCGCGTGAATCATTCTGTCGTCCGAGAGCAGGTACTGATCTCCGTACTCAACACTGGTTTTGATTTTCAGGGCATTGCGCCCCTCGAACATTCCGACCGCAATATATTTCAGCTTGATATGTTCCCCGGCCACAATATCGAGCAGCGCATTTCCAATTCGGTCAACCCGCACGTAGCGGATGAGTTCCCGCGTCAGACGCCGGAATGCGATCGGGTCTTCGGCTTCCAAAACACGCAGGTCGGCATCGAAGCGATGCAGCAGTTCAAGCCAGACAGTAGGTCTCCTGCGAATACTGGCCACAATATAATCGAGCGCATAAATCGGTCGCCAAAAAGGGGTGCCCGAAAGATCCCCAACCAATTCGGAGAATGCCTCTCCAGATCCATACGATGCCGCGGCCAGAACAAGCGTGTCGACCACGGTCTGCCATTCGCCATGCGATCTTTGCACGGATTCACGCTGCAGCAGTAGCCTGGCCGCCTCGATCACGCCGGGTGGCCGTAAGGTCGACGCGAGTTTCAGGAGAAGTCCGACATAAATCGGACTGCGGCCGTTTCCCAAATGATCAAACAGACGGCCAAGCGCGACACAGGCTCGGTCATATGCTTGCTGGGAAACCTTCGCCAATGTGTTGAGTTGAAATGCGATCTGGTCGACCGGATCATCCTTGAATCGCAGCGCAAGCGGCGGAAATCGCAACTCCCAGCTTTTCCCGTTTGGATCGTCTGCGGTTGCCGAGAAGCCGGCGCGGAACCAGTTCTCGAATGTTTCGATCGACCATCCGGGCGCCTCGGCCAGAAACCGCGGATCGCCTCCAGTATCGACGCGCACCGTTTTTTGAGCGTCCGTCAAATCTTCCATCGTCTAACTCTTTGCCGACGTCGCCGGCGGCTTTGCGAACTTATCGCAGAGCGCCGATACAACATGCGCCAGATCGTTGGGGCGAGCCAGCAACTCGACATAGCGTTCGTCCGGAACGCGCACGCTGTATTGCGGCCGGCCGACATAGCGACAGTGAAAGTTGCCCGATATCCGCAGCGTGTTTCCAACCGACTCGGGGCCGCCGTCCAGTTTTTCGACGGGAGGTTCGCGCAGGCGCGCGAGATCGGTCGCGCGGCCCCAGGCATCGTCCGGGCATCCCTCGTCCAGCCGGTGTTTGAACCAGCGCTGTTCGATCGCATCGAACGCCAGCGGTCGACGGGGCTTCCAATTGCCTAGCGGCTGCTTCGGTTCGAACAAGAACAATGGCATATCGGCGTGAATGTCTCCCAGCCCAAGCCAGTCTCTGGCGTTGGTCGCTATCGTGTTGTCGGGACATCCACCAAATTCCGGACAATCGGCCGCGCGGCTGTACCAGGCGATGCACCGCTCGCCGTCCCCGCCGGGAATGAGCGGGCTGAGGTAGATGGGAGCCTCCTCGGGCAACTTGTTGATATACTCCGCCAGATCCTCGCAATAGCCGGCGGCCGTTTCGTCGTAAACGTTTCCCGCCCTACGCAACAGGCCGGCAAGAGTTTCGTCGATCAACTCCGCGTCTGCCAAGAGCCTCTTGAGAGAGGCCAGCGATTTCAGAATTACGAAGTTTCTCTCGTCGGCGATCGCAGAGTCCCGCCCCCGCAACAACAGCGCAGCCTCACGAGCCCAAGCGGCTTCGTAAACCATATTGAGAAATTCGCGCTCATCGGCCCTGGCGTGCGGAGCGAGATCGTCAACCTTGCGCAACGCGGTGTCCAGGAACTGCTCAATGTATTTCGGATCTATGGCGTTATCGTCCAGTCCTCTTAGAATGTTTACAAGAATAATCTGTCCCGACACGCTTTGGGCGAGTCGTTCGATAAATAAACTTCGCATCCCCGTCCCCACAGCAAAGGACTTAATCGTGACGGTACGACAAGAAATTGTCCAGTCCCAGTATTACAAGCGTATTCCGGCCGCACTCCCGAACCAATCACCTGGTCCGACAAGCCGGGACGTTTGACTTCAGCAAGTGGAGCACACAAAGAGCCCCCGGTCGGTCGTTATTCAAGCAGTCCCTTCAACATGCGCGCTGTCTTGTTAATGACCGTGCGATTTCGCCAATAACCGACGTGCGCGCGAAGCGGATGCCAGAACATCCAGCGACCGCTCCACACGGCGATGTCGGCGTCCACAGCCTGATCATAGGCCGGATTGAGTGGCTTGAGCGGATAGCCCAATACATCGAACGGACTGAAAAAATTGAGCCAACGTGCCTTGGCCGCGACCTCGGGCGCGAGCGCGCGGCCTGGGAACGCGGCACGTTCGCCGGGCGCCCTGGCGCGCGTTATGGGAATAACGCGCTTCGGATCGAACGCAAACGTAAAAAGCGGGATGTTGCTGCCGAGCGTTACAATGCCTGCGAGCGTATCCAGCCGCCGAAAGGCGCTCTCATCGACGGCGGGCTCGTCGACGGCGGGCTCGTCTGAAGCGGCCGCATTCTCGCCGGTTGTTTTGGCGGACTCATGCTTGAGCCGATTGCGATCCCAGACATAACTGGAAATAATCTGGCAGCCCAACGAATGACCGACAAGAACCAATAGCCGGTCGCCCAAATCCGGAACATCGAGCTGATCGAGCGCCGCCGTCAGACGGTCCTGAATTTTGTGATACGCGGCTCCGCCGGTGTTGCGCGTCCTGATATACGACGCCGCATCTCCCAAGCCCTGCAAGACAAATTCCCAGCGAAGTCCGCGATATGCGAGTTTGGCCCGGGATTTCGCCCGTTCGAAATAGGCGCGCTGGTTGCCGCGTGTAACATCGCCCCAAAACACTTCGCGCCATTCGACCCGCTCTCTCTGCGAGCGAGTGAGGCGCGACATCACGTCTTCCTGAAATAGACTCGAGTATCCGGCTCCATCTGTCCGAATCCCATGCACGACCACCACGGCAATATGCAAAGGCGTTGCGGCATCAATACCACCCGAATCGCCGGTTTCGAACATCCCTGCCCCATCCTGCATCTTCTGGACGATAGGAATCGTTGCCGGGGTCACGCGCCCGGATCGGCGTCGCTCCGCATTCGCCAAATTTAGCATTCGCCAAATTTAGTTTGTGTACGGACGATCAACGTCTATACGAGATTCCCCTGCAGCCCTTACCGCGTACGCTCATCCCCGTAATTATAACTATATTGCGGAATACGCAATCGGACGCAAATATTCGGGAATTCCAGCTTCGACGCGCAATGAGCGGTAATTGCGGGGAACAGGAACAAGGATCCCCGAGCGAAGGAGAATATTGCGCTCGTCTCCGACCTCTATTTGCAACGCTCGGGCTCCGCCTGGAAACGGGAGCGGTCCGACGCATCATCACCAAGGGTGCCTGAATGCCGACAAATCCTGGCCAAACCAAGCTCCCGGCCACGTTCTTGGCGTCACCTGGCCGCTCACCGCAACGTGGGCGACCTCAACGGCTTCAAAGAGGTCCGGAAAAGCTCTATCCTTCGCCTGGGCATAGAGTCGTCTGGGGAATGTCCATTGATATTCCAGGCGGACTCGCCAACCGCTGCGTTGGAGCGGACTCCTCGTTGTCTTCACTTGGGGGTTACACCATGAACGCGCTGTCACTTCTCAAAATTGCGCTTGTCGTTTTCGGCATTGCCTTTCTGCTGATCTATCCGCTCGCGATCGTCTGGCCCTCGGGCTGGGCCTGGCATGACGGTGCACCCTATTCGAACGACTATTACATGATGATCGTCGGCGTTTACGCCGTGCTGGGCATTTTCCTCATCCTCGCCGCGCGCGATCCGCTCGCCAATCGCAGCCTGATCTGGTTCACTGTGGCGTCCAGCCTCGTGCATGGCGCAATCATGGCGCAGCAGTCCTTCGGCATGACGGACGGCATGAATCACATGGGGCATCTGATGGGCGACGTTCCCGCACTCGTCGCCATCGCCGTGATCCTCGGCGGGCTGCTCTGGAGCGCCGACATGTCCGTTAAAGCTCACTGACTGCTCAATGAGGTGCCGCGGTCCGCGCGAAGCGCGGCCGGAGGATAAACGATGGGAGGCGGGTGGAGGCCGCGCGAATCCCATCCGAAACCGCTCTCAAAACGAGGCGACAGCTGCAACGTTCCCCAATCGCCAAGTCGTATCGCGTCGCGAAGGGGAACATTGCCGCTGTCACGATACATTGCTTACGATTATCGAAACACCAATCGAACTATTTGTCGTCACGATCCGTTCTTCGCAGTTTGTCGCGGGAATGGACGGCGAGCACTGCCGTGACGATCTGCTGAAAGAAGCCCGACGTGATCATTCCCCGGATGAACCCGCCATCCGATGAGGGACGAGATCGAAACCCGGCCATGTGAAGACGTTTGCGGCGTCGATCACCATCCAGCCGGGACGAGCCGGATCAAGCCCGATGCGCGTCTTGAGCGCGTCGGGAATTTTGATGACGGTTGCGCCCACGCGTGGAGGTTGGCTTGTGACGGGCAGCACGGTCACGCGGAGGCCATGGCCGCCTGCAGGCGATTCAACGGCGATGACGATGCACGGACGCGCTTTCGCGCCCTCTGTCCGCCCCGACGCTTGTTCATCTGCCCAGAGAAACTGATGAAGAACGATCTGGCCGACCTTGGGCGTTTCGGCTTTGGTCATCCGCCGAAATCAATCCGTCGGCAAATGCGAAAGATCTGCGGTTCTCATGGCTTCAAGCGTTTCGGCCGGCAGATCGACGACTTTGATCGCCTTGGTCGATCGCTCCTCGATCGACCTCAAACGCTCGTAGTCCTCCGCTGCCAGGAGGACCAGCGACGGGCGGCCATGGCGTGTGATCATGACCGGCTCCCGCCGCGCGAGATCGGTGAATTCGCCCAGCCGTTTCTGAAAATCGCTCGCGCTGGTTCTCGTCATCTGGATATTCCATATAATCCGTGTATTCCATAATATATAGTTTTGCGGGCTTTCCGCAAGATCATTGAGGCGAGGCGTTCTCGGAGTTCCGCCCCCGGCCATTTTTCGGCCATCCCGCGATGGTCTAGGCTCGCCCATGGAGCCTCGGACTATGACTCTGTCGACATTGGATATCGCCGCGCCCGTGATGCGCGCGGCTCGGCGGATTCGCGCGGCCGGTGGACGCGTTGCTGCGTCTTTGCGGCAAGGGACCGGCATGACGAATTTGCGGATTGCCCAGGTCCAGCCCTGGATTGCAAGCGTGGCAATTCTGTCGGCGGTCTCGCTCGTCGCGGTCGCCCTCTATATCCCGCACCTTCGAGCCACGCCACATGCGGCGCAGGCCCGACCGCTCGCCCCGCATCCCGTTCATGCAAAGGTCCGCGCAGCTGCCGTAGCGCCGAGACCTCAACCGACCGTCATCATCTACAAGCAATCGATCTTCGGTCTCGAACAACAGATGAGCTTTGCGCAGCTCATGAAGCGCTGGGACCCGTGGATCGCGATTGCGGCGAAGCGCTTCGACGTTCCCGAAAACTGGATCCGCGCCGTCATGCACATCGAAAGCGGCGGGCGCACCATGCTGGGCGAGAACCAGCCGATCACGTCCTCGGCCGGCGCGATGGGCCTCATGCAGCTCATGCCGCAGACCTATAACGACATGCGCGTGCAATATCGCCTGGGCGCCAACGCTTACGATCCGCACGACAACATCCTCGCGGGTGCGGCCTATCTGCGTACCTTGCGTGCAAAATACGGCTATCCCAACATGTTCGCGGCTTACAATGACGGGCCCGGCAATCTCGAAGCGCGCATGGTCGACGGCGGATTGCTGCCGGCCGAGACGATCAATTATGTCGCCACGATCACCGGCAAGCTGAATGCGGGCGGCGCGGGCGCACGCGCAAACCTCGCGCGCTTCACGCGGCCGAACGGCGAGCCCGTGATGATCGACGGCGGTGCGGTGATGTCCGTGCGCGCGGCACTGCCCGGCGAATATGCGCCGGGCGTTCTCACGGTCATCTCGGTCGGCAAGACGCGCCAGGGCGTGCGCGAAACGCTCGCGCAGGCGAAGACCATCATCCGCCTGCATGGCGGCGCGGTTTAGGGCGGTTTCGCGTTGAACGAAATCACCAACTCAATCCGAAACCGCTCTAACGCGCGGCCGGAATTTTCACAGGCGGCAGCGGACAGGCCGGCGTGGGGGGAATCTCGCTTGTGACCGGCGGGCGCGGATAATATTGCGTGGTCCGCTGCACCTCCTGGGCTTTCTGGGTGCCCAGCAAGAGTTGAATCAATTCGAGCGCTTCGTCGAGACCGGACGATATTCCACCACCCGTCAGCCGGTTGCGATCGAGACAGAAGCGCGGGTGACCGTCGGCGACCTTCACTTTCGGAAAACGCGTGGTCAGGCATTCGGTGAAATACCAATGGGTCGTTGCGTAATAGCCGTCGAGAAGCCCGGCCGCGGCCAGCAGCAAGGCACCTTCGCAAACGGACGCGACGTAACGCGCGTGCTCGCTCTGGCGGATCAGGAAATCGAGATAGACGCGCTTCGGATCGCCCATCAATTTCACCAGCGCAGGGGGATTGCCGCCCGGCACCCACAGCACATCGAACTGTCCCGCATTCTTGAAGGCGATCGGCGCTTCGATCGCGAGCCCGCCGCGGCACCGGATGCGGCCCGGCTTCTGCGCCACAAGATGCACGCTGAGCCCGGCCCAGGAAAACATCTCATAGGGACCCACGACATCGAGCATGTCGACATCGTCGTAAACGGGAATCCCGACGACGATTGCGGGTTCGACCGTTTTCCTTTCCGCTTTCGACGGGTTCTTCATCGGATGCTCCTGTTCCGAGTCGTCAGCCCGTATTGTGCAACCGGATGACTTCCTTTGCAGCACGAATCCCCGAGCGCATCGCGCCTTCGAGATAGCCGGCCCATTCGGTTGCGGTTTCCGTGCTCGCCCAATGGATGCGCCCGCAAGGTTCGCGCAGCGCATGGCCGAAGCGCGTCATCACGCCGGGCGGCATATGGCCGACATAGCCGTGCGTGAAAGGTTCGAGCAGCCAGTCATTGTCGTCATAGGCGATGGTATCGGCGGCGTCAGGCCCGAAGAAACGCACGAGCGACTCGATCACCTTTTTCTGACGCACCTCCTTGCCTGCCGCACTCATCTCAAGTGCGTGTTTGCCCTCCATGAAACACAGCAAGGTCGGCGCGCCGGTTTCGGCCGCGTCTTCCATCACGATGCCGAGCGTGTCGTCATCGGTCGCGATCTGGCCGCTGAATCCCAGCGCGCGCCAGAACGGCGTCTTATACGCCACGATCGCTTTGATGACCGCGCCCATGGGCATGCGCTGATGCAGCCCGTCGCGCGCCGCCGGCAGAGGCGGCTCGAACCGGATGCGCGCGATGGGACCGGGTGGAGCCGCGATCACGATGCGGCGCGCGGCGAAATCGCCCTTGTCGGTTTCGACATGCACGCCGTTTTCGTTCTGCACGATCTTTCGCACGGGCGCGCCGACAATGACGCGCTCGCCGACTACCGGGCGGGCGACAAGCTGCAGTCCAATACCGCGCCCATCTACTTCGATATCGGGCTCGTCTATTCGCAGAAGGGCGATCACACGACCGCGCTCCAAAATTTTCAAAGGGCAGCCGCGCTCGATCCCAAGGATGCCGATGCCCCATACAGGGCCGGTGCGGAGCTGCGCACGCTGGGGCGGACGGACGAAGCACTGATCGGCTTCGATGCCGCCCTCAAATTGAAGCCGGACTTCGCGCCCGCGCTGCGCTCGCGAGGGCTGGTGTATTACGAACGCCGCGATTGGGCGAATGCGGCCAAAGCCTACGACGCAGGGCTGGCGATCCTGCCCAACGATTCGTTTCTTCATGCGGCGAGAGGCGAAGTGTGGGCTGCTCTGGGCGACGACGCACGCGCACGCGCGGAATACGACACGGCTCTCAAACTCGATCCCGACAGTCTTGCGGCCTATCTCGACCGGGGCGATCTGGAAGCGGGCGGGCATTCCTATGCGGCAGCCATCCTCGATTACAATGCCGCGCTTCGCCTTTCGCCCGCCGACACCGACATCATACGCCGGTTGGGCTACGCTCTCGCGGATTCGGGCGACGATGCCGGCGCAATGGTGCAATACGAAGCGGGATTGAAGGTCGATCCGAAGGACATCGGCCTGCTCGTGGGCCGCGGTCTCGTGCAACTGCGCAAGAAGGACTACGACGCGGCGATCGCGGATTTCACGGCCGCGGTGCAAAACAAATCCGACGAGTGGCCGGCGCTGTTCGATCGCGCATTGGCTTATACCGAACAATCCCATTACGACCAGGCCCTTCGCGACCTGAATGCCGCTCTCGCCATTTCACCCGGCAATGCCGATATCCTGGACGAGCGCGGCAACGTCTATTCCGATCTTGAGGATTATGTTCGCGCGATTCAGGATTACGACGCCGCGATCGCGGCACGGCCGGATTTCGCGAATGCCTATACGAACAGAGCCGATGCGAAGGACAAAGCCGGCGATGCGGCGGGTGCCGCCTCCGACCGCGCGCGCGCGAAAGAACTGGACGGAAAAAGAAAATAGGGGAGTGGACGTTATTTCTCCTGCCGCATCGTCGCCTCCAGCGCACCAATCTTGTCGATTTCGATGCGCACCACATCGCCGGCCTTGAGGAAAGACGGCGGCTTCATTGCCATGCCGACACCGCCCGGCGTGCCGGTGAAGATCATGTCGCCGGGCATCAAGGTCATCGCCTGGCTCAGATAGGCGATCTGGTCGAAGACGTTGAACACGAGATTGCTGGTATTCGAATTCTGGCGCATCTCGCCGTTCACGAGGGCACGGATGCCGAGCGCATGCGGATCTCCGATCTCGTCCCACGTGACGATCCAGGGGCCGATGGGCGCATGGGTGTCGAAGGATTTGCCCACGACCCATTGCGCAGTGTGGAACTGCCAATCGCGCACGCTGACATCGTTGCCCGCAGCATAGCCGAACACGACGGAGGCTGCGTCGGCTTTTGAAACGTGCCGGCAGCGTTTTCCGATCACCACGACAAGCTCGGCCTCGTAATCGATGGCGGACGACGCCTTCGGCAATTCGATCGGATCGTAAGGTCCATTGACGGCATTCGGGAGCTTGGAGAACCAGATCTGCTTGTCAGGCCTGGCCTGCCCGCTCTCCGCGATGTGGTCGGCATAGTTGAGGCCGATGGCGAGGATCTTCTGCGGGTCCGGCACCGGCGTATGCAGATGAACCTGCGAGAGCTTGAATTGCGGTTTGGTCGCATCGACGGTCGCGCGCGCCTTCGCTTCCAGGCGCGACCAATCCGCGATGAGGTCGATCATGCGGGACGGCAATCCGGCGGCCGTCAGATCGACGATCCCATCGCCGACCACCGCGCCTGTGCGCAGCCCCACTCCGGTGTCGAATGTCGCGAGCTTCATGACCGATACCCCTTGCGAGCGTCGGCGCCGTTGTACGAAATCGAACGAAATTGCGATAGTAATTTGTCGGGTGGAGTTCGACGGCGGCTTCAGCCCAGCAGGCGGTCGTACTCGGCTTCCGGCACGCCATAGAGTTTACCGGCGCGTTTCAAAAGGCCGCCGCGATCGATCACCGTGATGAGGCCGCGGTCGGTGCGAATGAAGCCCTTGGCAGACAGTGCCTGAACGCCTTCCGTGACACCCGGCCGCCGCGTCCCGAGCATGATCGCAAGAAATTCATGCGTGAGCGCAATGTCGTCGCCTTCGACGCGATCGTGCGCCATCAAGATCCACCGGGCCAGACGCTCCTCAACCGAGCCCCGCGCATTGGCGACGGCCGTGTGGGACGTCTGGATCATAAAAGCTTGCGTGTAGTGCATGAGGATGGCGCGAAGCGATGCGCTCCGCTCCATCGCATTGCGAAAATCCTGCACCGGAATTTTCTGACCGCCGCCTGCAATCTGGATGTAGGTCGAGTGGGGCGAGCGGTCATCGCCCAATATCACGGGCAGCCCGGTTACACCTTCGCAGCCGATGAGACCCACTTCGATCTGACGACCCGAGTCGCCGGCTGCGACGACAGAGGCAATGCCGCGCTCCATGAAATAGACATGCTCGACCTTCTTGTTCGGATATTCGAGCGGATGGCGACGCTCCAGCGTCATGCTCGTGAAATTTTCTGCCAGCAATGCGAGATCGGCGGGCGCGAGCTTGGCCAGCAAACGATTGCGAAATTCGCCCGAAGTTTTTGCGCGCGCCAAAGACTCTCACCGGAATTGGGGCAAGAGCTGGCAGTGCCGATGTCTCTCTTAGCCGTCCGCGCCCTGAAAATCGGCGGACGATTCCACAACTATACGCCCGCGATGCCGCAGACACTCACTATTTAAGTCCGCTACCGTACCATATGCAGACCTTGCAGCGGCGGATTCGCTAATAAGGTCGGAAATCGCACCAAACCGCGCTTTGTGTCGGTGCGCGCATCAGGCCACGCGCGTGCGATCGGCCCAGCAGGCATGCGTGCCGCTGCACAGCTTGTGCGGCAGCGCGATGCGAACGACCGGTCCGTCTTCGAGATGAGCCGCATCGAGCAGAATACATTCGGATGTGGCCGTGTTCTCGTCAGTCACGAAACTCACCAGATAACCGTCGTCTTCGCGTGTCGAACCGATGCGGGGCGCGATGGGCGCCTCGCTCGCATAGCGACCGGCGCCAAGCGTGAATGCCTTCGTGGCGCCCGTTTCGAGATCGTTGCGCACGAAGCCCTTGAACAGAAACCAGCCCGGCTCGGAAATCGTGCTGAAGGCATAGCGATATTTACGTCCGGCGAAACGTCCATTCATCATGCCGAATTCCATCACGCGATCGTCGAGCCGCTCTTCGCGCGTGCGGCCTGTCGCGAGATCGAAGCGCCAGCGATGGAGCTTCGGCCGAAAGCTGTATTCGTCGAGATAGGCCATCATGTGCTCGTAGCCGGACGGCGCCTCGCGGCGCGGTTTCGGCATGGGCTCTTCCTGGAAATAGCCGTCGAGAACGATCTCATCGCCGTCCTCGTAAGCATTCACCCAATGCAACACGTAAGTGGGTTCGGCCTCGAACCAGCGCACCTCGCCACCATGCCGCGGCACGATCGCAAAGCGCGACGGCAATCCTTCGTGCAGACGCACGGCATGGACATTGCGCGCGAGCAAGTCCTTGTCCCAGAACATGGGCAGATCGTTGAGGATCGAATAGTGCTCCGTGAACGCCATCGCATGCGGCAGACGCGGTCCGGGCAGTGGGATCGGCATATAGGTTGTCAGCCGGTCGTCGCGATCGACCACGCCGTAATGCAGATAAGGCGCGTGCTTCGAATAATTGAAAAACATCAACTCGCCCGTATGCTCGTCGACCTGCGTGTGCGCAGAGATTCCGTCGAGCGGTCCCCAGGGCGCGACACCTTGCTGATCGAGCGTTTCCGGATCGAGCCGATAGCCTTCGCCGCATTGATAGAACGTCGAAAGCGCCTTGCCGGCATGAACGACGATATCCGTGCTGGCATTGTCTTTCAGCGAGCCGTGCGCGCCGAAGCCCGGCCGCAACGACAGATGTGCGGGATCCGCAAGACCGCCCCACAGCGACGCGCCCGCTTCCTGCTCCGCCGTGAAACAGCGCGTGCGCACGAAGCGGTTGCGATAATTCGCGCGTCCATCCCGAAAGCTGATCATGTGGATCATCGCGTCGCCGTCGAACGGGTGAAAGCGGCCGAGCGGCTGATGGATCTGGTTTTCCGTGTTGCGGAGATAGAGGCCGTCGATGTCGTCGGGAATCTTTCCTTCGATCACGTCGAGATCGCTCGCATTCACTTCTTCCAGAAGCGGCGTCCAGGGCCCGTTCAGATAGGGGTGATTGCTGGGCTTCAATGTTGAGACGATCGGAGGCAGACGTTCGACTTTCATGGTCGTTCCTTCCTGGGCGGCGCCACTATACCGTCGTTTCCGTCGCGCCGATAATCAGTTGCGCGGCGCGGGCGAGGCATTGAAGGTCTTCGGTTTTAAGCCCGGAAAGCGCGTTTGTAAGCCGCGCCAGCCGGCGGCGCCGGCCCGCTTCCAGGAGCCGCCTGCCCTTTTCCGTGACAGACACCTCGATCGAACGCCGGTCCAGCGGACGGCGGATGGCGAGCCCGCGCTCCTCCAGCGCCGCGATCATCTGGGACATGGTGGGCGGGCGCACCTGTTCGGCCGCGGCGAGCGAACCCAGGGTCTGCGGGCCGCCGAACACGAGAACCGACAACACGGAGAGTTGCGCGCCCGTGATGCCGGAGGCCACATCCTCCTTGCGGACATAGCGCAACAGCCGGATGGCGGCGCTATGGAGCCCGTCTGCGATCTGTTCGGTTTTCTTCGACGGCGATTTCGACGTCACTTGACAGTTCCTGTAGGAAAGAGAATTATTAGGTAACCTAACAATGTGACGACCTCATAGTATGGAACGGTCGTGCACAAGGGAAGGCCGATCGATGACGAACCGATATTGCGGGAGATTTCGATGACACAGGACGCCAACAGCCTGGCCGGCCGCAGCCTGATGCAGGTGGGCCTCACCTGCCGCGATCTGGAGCGCGCCAAGAGCTTCTATCGCGACGTGCTGGGCTTGCCGTTTCTGTTCGAAGTGAGCGGGATGCTGTTCTTCCAGCTGGAAGGCACGCGCCTGATGGTGGGGCTTGAGCACACCAAGGGCCAGCCGCTCGGCGGCTCGATCCTCTATTTCGACGCGCCGGACATTCACACGCTTGGGACAGCGCTGGAGGCCAAGGGTGTCCGGTTCGGCGGGCCCGCGCATGTGCTGCAGCGCACCGCCACGCATGAGTTGATGCTGCGGCCGTTTGCCGATCCGGACGGAAACGCGCTCGCGCTGATGGGCCTGGTGCCCATCAGCTGAAGCGGTTCGCGAGTCCTAGTGGTTTGCGGGAAGCTTGAAGTCGAGGATGACGCGCTTCTGGCCCGTGGCCGGCGGCGAGAACGTCGCGCTGCTGGGGCCGCCGCCCTGGTTGCCCGTGAGCGTCGCCGTCACCTTGTATGTGCCGGGACCGACCTGAAACAGCACCCAGGGCCCCGCGCAATCGAGGGCCGCAAGCGTCTTGCCGCCCGAGGACGACAACACCACATGGGCGCCGGACAGATATTGCGCACCGCCATTCGAAAACTCGATGCGGACCGGGTATGCGAGCCAGCGCGGGTCTTTTTGGGCTTCGTCGCCGATACCCGTGCAGACAGTCTGGATGCCGTCGATCGAGATGGGATTGTCCATCGGCAAGGGAACGTCGGCCTGGGCCGGCCAGAAAAAACCTGCCGCGCCGCCTAAAGCCATGACGCCCAATGCCAAATAGCGAAACTTCATTATCGTACCCTCCGGAAAATATCCGTTCGCGGGGGCAAACAGTGCCCCTAGTCTATGGCAACGTTGTGGCGGCGTTTTCGTGCCCGACACGAATGAGAGATTTTTCATCGACGCATTTTGCAAAGGGGCGGCGCAGCCGACGCATAGCCGAATCGGGCATGGTGCCCGCGCCGACACAGGGGCCGCGCCATGCCGATACTCCATCAGATGCAGGATTCCGGAAATTGCTACAAGATCCGGCTGGCGGCGCGGCAAGTCGGAATGCCGCTCACCCTCCTCGACTATCCGCTGCATGGCGGCGGGACCCGAAAGCCCGACTTCCTTTCGAAGAACCCCAACGGCCGCGTCCCCATGCTGGAGCTGGACGATGGAAGCTGCCTGCCGGAATCGGGCGCCATCCTCTGGTATTTGAGTGAAGGCACGCAGTTTCAACCTGCCGACAAATGGGGCCGCGCGCAGGCGCTGCAGTGGATGTTCTTCGAGCAGTACAGCCACGAGCCCTATATTGCGGTCGCGCGCTTCTGGCTCGGTTTTGCGCCGAAAGAAGAGCTGGAGAAAAAGCGCGCGCTCGTGCCGGAATGGCACGCCAAGGGCAATGCCGCGCTGGGCGTGATGGAGACGCATCTTGCGGCGAACGACTGGTTCGCGGGCGACCGATACTCTATCGCCGACATCGCGCTTTACGGCTACACGCATTGTGCCAAAGACGGCGGCTTCGACCTCGCACTCTACCCCGCGGTAAAACGCTGGCTCGCCCGCGTCGCCGCGCAGCCGGGACATATTCCGCTGTCGGAGCGGTGGTAGGGTTTTCGATCAAACCGGCACGCGGGAAGAAAGTGATTGGGGACGCTCGCTTTCTTTCCTTCCCCGTTTACGGGGTAGGGGAATCGCATTTGAGT
>PLJH01000085.1 GCA_003139615.1 Alphaproteobacteria bacterium | reverse complement strand
AGAGGATTTCGGGGAGGGGTGAGTCTCCGACAGCTGTGTGCTAGCCCCTCCCCGAAAAATGTCTCGCTGCGCTCGAATTTTTCGACCCTCCCGCAAGGGGAGGACGGAAGCAACTAATTTACCCGCCCCCCGCGCCGGGCGGTGACAAGTTCATCGAGCGCTTCCTGCAGGCGCAGGACGACACCTGACGGATGGCAAGCGGTGGCCGCGCGCACGGACTCCGCCATCGACCAGCCTTCGCCGCAGAATTTTTCCACGATGATCCAGTCGCGCGTTTTGAGTCGCGCGCGGAAATGATCGAGACGCCGGATCGCATCGACCTGCGTTTGCGTGAACGGCATGCTCAAGCCGCCGCCGCCTCCCACATTCATCGCCGTGCTGTCGCGCCCACTCGCGCCGCGCAACTCATAGAGGCGGCGCACTTCCTCGCCTGCCGCGAATTGCTCGTCGGAAATCTTTCCGCGCGTATGCGCCAGCGTCAGCGGGTGCTCGCCCACATTGCGCAGGCGTTTCTCGCCGCCCGTCTTGGCCGATGCGAATTCCTCGACGAAGACGGAGCCCGGCCCGGCTTTCGGACGATAGCGTGCCTCGGCGGGCATATCTTCGGTATCGCGCAATTTGCGCTTTCGCAGTTTCTTGCTCATCGGATTTATCCTTTCGCCGCTTCGAACGGCTTGCCGCAGTGGGGACATTTGTCGGTCAGAATGAAAATCGCGCGCGACTTGCGGCGTTGGCGCCTTATCGCGTGGCGACTTTCGAGCTCTTTGAGCAGGCGAAACACCGTGCTCTTCGAGGCGAGCGCGAGCGCGATACGCAGATCCTCCATGCTCGGCATGACGCCGTTCATCGCGCGATAGGACGCGATCGCATCGAGGCAGGCGTGTTGCATTTTGGTCAGCGGACTCACGCGGCGCTCCCCGCCGACCAGGAGATCAGCGCGATGCTCGCGGCCATCGCCGCAATCGCGATCAGCCAGGCGGCGCGGCGCGCGCCGCTGAACATCGGCAATAACGGCATCGAGAGCGCGGACACCGAGACGCAAAAGCCCGCCACGCCCAGGACCGTCGCCAGCACCACACCGGCCGTTTTCAGCTCATTCATGGGGTTTCCTTTCGTACATGTTTTGTTCTCTTGACCCTATATGACCACTATGGTACCAATGTCAACTGCATTGGTTGTGATTAAACAGAAACCGTCACGGTTAAGGTGCGCTATGAACAATCTCTCGAATCTCCGCCGCGAACGCCGCATGTCCCAGCAGGCGCTCGCCGAAAAACTGAACACAACAGCCGTCTCGATCGGCCGCTACGAGCGCGAGGACCAGCGGCTCAGCCTTCCCCTGCTCCGGCGGCTCGCGAAAATCTTCGAAGTGGGCATCGCCGAGATCGCGGGCGATGCGTGGCAAAGTCCCGAGCATTTTTCCGTGCCGATGTTCGACCTGCGCGCTGCCGCAGGCGCCGGCTCGCTTGCGACAGATGCCGAGCCGACCGGGCATCTCCTGTTCCGCGAACCCTGGCTCAAGCGGATGACCAACAGCGTGAGTACCCTGTTCGTGCTCGAAATCTCCGGCGATTCGATGTGGGAGACGTTGCATGACGGCGATCACGCGCTGATCGATCCGTCGCAGAACAATCCGCGGCGCGAAGGGCTTTATGTCATCCGCATCGACGACATGCTGCAGGTGAAGCGGCTTTCTATGCATCCCGTGAAAAAACTTCTCACGGTGAAGTCGGATAATCCCGCCTACCCTACCTATGACAACATCAAGCCGGCCGACATTGCCGTCGTCGGGCGCGCAATCTGGATCGGGCGCAATCTCGGCTGATGGCGGACGAACAACAGGTCAAGACGCGTTGCTGCATCGCGGGCGGCGGGCCGGCCGGCATCATGCTGGGCTATCTGCTCACACGCGCCGGCATCGATGTCGTCGTGCTGGAGAAATACAAAAATTTCTTCCGCGACTTCCGCGGCGACACCGTGCATCCCTCGACGTTGCAGGTCTTGTACGAACTGGGATTGCTCGATCGTTTCCTCGCATTGCCGCATGACGAGGCGCGCGAATTGTCGGGCGAGATCGGCGGCAAGAGCGTTGCAATCGCAGATTTCACGCATCTGCCGACCCGCTGCAAATTCATAGCACTCGTTCCGCAATGGGATTTCCTCAATTTCCTGTCGGAAGAAGCGAAGAAATTCCCGAGCTTTCATCTCCTGCTGGAAACGGAAGCGACCGGACTCATCGTCGAGCGCGGGCGCGTGATGGGCGTAGAAGCGAAAGGGCCGGACGGCGCAATCTCGATTCGCGCGGAGCTGACCATCGGTGCCGACGGCCGCCACTCGACTCTTCGCATCCGGAGTGGTCTCGATGTCGAATCCTTCGGTGCGCCGATGGACGTGTTGTGGTTCCGGATTTCGCGAAAAGAGAGCGATGTTTCGCATCCGCTGGGCAAGATGGAGCGCGGGCGCATCATCATCATGATCGCGCGCGGGACCTATTGGCAATGCGCGTGGCTGATCCGCAAAGGCGCGTTCGACGAGATCAAATCGCGGGGGCTCGATGCGTTTCGCAGCGACATCGCCGTGATCGCACCCGAGCTTTGCGACAGGCTCGGCGAACTCAAATCCTTCGACGATGTGAAGCTCCTGACGGTCACCGTCGACCGCCTCACACGCTGGCAGCGCCGCGGTCTCCTGTGCATCGGCGATGCGGCGCATGCGATGTCACCCATCGGAGGCGTCGGCATCAATCTCGCAATCCAGGACGCGGTGGCGGCCGCGAACATTCTCATCCCCGCCTTTCGCGCCAGTTCGCCGCGATACGGCCATTTGCGCGCGGTGCAGAAACGGCGCGACTTTCCCACGCGCGCGACGCAATGGGCGCAGGTGCAGATCCAGAACCGCATCATCGACCGCATCCTGGGCAAGGACGTTCATTTCAAGGTTCCATTGCCTCTCAGGTTGCTCGACATGTTTCCGATCCTGCGCCGCATTCCGGCGCGCCTCGTGGGCCTCGGCGTCCGCCCGGAACATCCGCGCTCGCCGCCGTCTTAGCGCTCCGGCACTTCTGCGCCTCCCAGCCGTTCTATGGTCACAATCCGCGTGATAGACTGCACGCGGGGTACGGGTGGGAGAACGGTCATGAGCTGGGTTTGGTGGTTGGCGGCGCCGTTTGCGGTCGCGGGATTCGGCATTCTTCTGCTGTTGATGGGTTTCGGCCATCTGTTCGGCGGCCGTGTCGGCCGCGCTGCCGGCCATTTCCTGGGCGGTGTGCCGATGGCCGTTGTGGGCTTGGCGGCCGGATTGCTCGGCCTGAACACGCAGACCTATTCGCGCCTCAGCCATGAAGGACCGGTTGCCGAGGTGATGGTCAAGGCCGTCGATCCAGCCAATTCGCGCTATCTCGTCACCGTGCACCGGCTCGACGGCTCCGCCGAAACGCCCCCCTGCACGCTGCAGGGCGACGAATGGGCGCTGAGCGGGCGCGTGCAGAAATGGAAACCCTGGGCGAACATGCTGGGGCTCGACGCGACCTATTCGCTCGATCAATTGTCGAACATGTATTTCACGGCTGCGCGCGCGACCGGAAAGCCGATCACGTCCTGCGATCTGGGCGGGGCTGCCCCCGAGATCGATCAATATGTTCCGCCGGGCTGGCTCGCCTGGCTTTCAGATCAATCCTACTCCGTCGACCGCCGCTTCGGCTCCGCGAATTACATGCCGCTGGCGGACGGCGCCGCCTACAAGGTCGTGATCACGCAATCGGGGTTCAACGCCGAACCCGACAACGATGCGGCGCGGACCGCGAACGACAAGCGGGGCTAGGCCGCCAGGGACCGGTATCTTGAACAGGCCTGATGTCGAACCCGATTTCCGGGCGTTGTTCGAAAGCGCTCCAGGCCTTTACCTCGTGCTCGATCCGGGTCTCGCGATCATTGCCGTCAGCAACGCCTATTGCGCCGCGACGATGACGAAACGCGACGAGATCGTCGGCCGGAGCCTCTTCGATGTGTTTCCGGACAATCCGGACGAACCCGACGCAACAGGCGCCACGAATCTGAAGGCCTCTCTTGCCCGCGTGCAGACCTGTCTTCGCCCCGACGCGATGGCTTTGCAGAAATACGATATCCGCCGTCCGGATACGGAAGGCGGCGGTTTCGAGGTCCGGTATTGGAGCCCTCTCAACGCACCTGTGCTGGACGGCGCAGGCAAGCTCCGATGGATTATCCATCGCGTGGAAGACGTGACCGAGCTTGTGCGGGCGCGCTCGGACGCTAGCCATTTGCGGGAGTTTCGCGAGCAGCACCGTATCGTTTCGGAACTCCGCGCGGCAAACAGCGCACTCGCCGACAAGATCGAGGAAAACACGAGGCTGCAGCGCGACCGCTTTCTGCTCGCAAGCATCGTCGCATCGTCGGACGATGCAATTCTCGCGAAGACTCTCGACGGAATTGTACTCAGCTGGAACGCATCGGCGGAGAAAATGTTCGGCTACTCGTCCGAAGAGATGGTCGGACGCTCCGTCGCGGCGATCTTCCCGCCCGATCTGCTGGAGGAAGAAGATAAAATTCTCAAACGCTTGCGGGCCGGCCAGCCGATTCACGAATTCGAAACCCGCAGGCGCCGAAAGGACGGGATCGATATCGACGTGTCGGTGACCGCCGCGCCGATCTATGACGCTGCCGGCCGGATCCTCGGCGGCTCCACAATCATGCGCGATATCGGCGAACGCAAACGCACGCAGGAACGTCTCCATGATCTTCAATCGGAACTGATCCATCTGTCGCGCTGGAACACGATGGGCATGATGGCGTCGACCCTGGCGCATGAACTCAACCAGCCGCTGGCGGCGATTGCCAATTACACAAGTGCGCTCCGTCGGATGACCGAAGAAAAAGGCGACGCGGTTGCAAGCGACGTGCTGGACAAGGTCCTGAAGCAACGCACCCGCGCGAGCCAGATCGTGGAGCGGTTGCGCAATCAGGTGGCGGGCGGCGAATCCCATCGCCAGCCGGAGTCGGTCGAAGACGTCGCACGGGAGGCGATCGAACTCGTTTCGCCGATCACATCGCGCGCGCGCGTGCGTACCGTATTCGAAGCGGCACGCCCGCTGCCCCGCGCAATCCTGGACCGGATTCAGATTCAACAGGTGATGACAAACCTGATGCGCAATGCCGTGGAAGCGATGGAAGGGAGCAAGGTCCGCCGGCTGCAAATCGGGATTGCCTGCACCGGGGACGGCAAGTTCATTCAGATCGATATCGCCGACACCGGCGCGGGCCTCTCCGAATCCGTGGCGGCGCGGCTCTTTCAACCCTTCGTCACAACCAAGAGCAGCGGCATGGGCCTTGGCCTGTCCATCTGCCGCGACATCGTGGAGACGCATGGCGGCAAGTTGTGGGCGCGCGCCAACGATTTGTCGGGAACGACCTTCTCGTTCACCCTGCCTGTCGATCCGCCCACAGCCGAAGCGGCATAGCAAAGCTCGCAGGTGTACGTAGTTTCCCTAAGTGCGTTTCCGAGCTATCGCCCGGCCTCGTCGTAAAGCAAATTCCTGCCATACACGAGGCGCGCAAGATTAGCGGGCGACGGGTTCCTGGAAAACGCCGGCGACTTATACCTGCTGACTTTTTCCTGGATCTCGGCCATAGCGCGGAAAAGTTAGCGGGCGGAACGGCGGATCGGCCTACGGGTTGACCGTCGTGTCCGCACTGCTCGCCGCGAAAAGCCGGCTCCCTTTCGGTGAGCCGGCTTTTTGTTTTGTGAATCTTAGGCTTGCAGGCCGGGCGATCAGCCCTGCTCGCGATCCATGATCTCTTCGATCATTTCCTTGCCTTCCGGGCTGTGCAGCCAGGATTCCGCTTTCTCCTGCGTGGGGAATTGCAGGGGGACGCGGTGCGGGCGCACGCGGTCGGGAACGGGAATCAGAACTTCGAACGTGCCTTCGAACCGCATGTCCTTGGTGGCAGCGGCGAAGGGACCGGGCAAAGCTTTGTTCTTTTTCATCGGACTGGCCTTTCTTTCGATTCTTAAGCGGCGCGGCGCGATTGGCCGCCGCGGCGGCGATTGCGGGCGCGATTGTGCTGGTTGTGCGGGCGATTTTCGTGCCGGGCCGGCTTTTGCGCCGTGTCGGATTTCACGTCGCCGGAAGGCCGCACACCGCCGATCACCGTCAGCTCCTGCTTCACCAGCCGCTCGATCGCCTTGAGCGAACCGCGTTCCGCCGGATCGCAGAACGCGATGGCGACACCGCCCGCGCCTGCGCGCGCCGTGCGGCCGATGCGGTGGACATAGCTTTCGGCCACATCCGGCAACTCGAAATTGATCACATGGCTGATGCCGTCGACATCGATGCCGCGCGCGGCGATATCCGTCGCCACGAGTACGCGCGATTCTCCGTTGCGGAAGCTTTCCAACGCCCGCTGGCGTGCATTCTGCGATTTGTTGCCGTGAATCGCCTCGACGGAATGGCCGCTTCTTTCGAGCGTCTCGGCCACCTTGTTGGCGCCGTGCTTGGTGCGCGTGAACACGATGACGCGCGACATGGACGAATCGCGCAGCAGATCCTGGAGCAGAGCGCGCTTGTCTTTCGCTTCCACGAAATAGACGCGCTGGTCGATGTTTTCGGCGGCGATGGTCTTGGGGGAAATATCGACACGTACGGGCTCGCGCAGGATTTCGCCCACGAGATGCACCACGTCGCCCGGCATGGTGGCCGAGAACAGCATAGAATGGCGCTTCGCCGGCAGATGGCCCACGATGCGGCGCACATCGCGAATGAATCCCATGTCGAACATGCGATCGGCTTCGTCGACGACCAGGGTCGTCACTGTACCGAGGCGTACAAATTTCTGCTGGATGAGATCGAGCAACCGGCCGGGCGTGGCGACAAGAACGTCGACGCCGGGACGCATCGCGGCCACCTGGCGGCTCTGATTGATGCCGCCCAGAATGACGGCGTGCTTCAGCTTCAGATTGCGGCCATAGGACCGCAGACTCTCATCGATCTGGATCGCGAGTTCGCGCGTGGGCGCCAAAATCAGCGCGCGTACACCGTGCGGCTGCACGGGCGTTTTATCGGCCGTTAGCCTCTGCAGAAGCGGCAGCCCGAAAGCGGCCGTCTTGCCGGTGCCCGTCTGGGCAAGGCCCAGCACGTCGCGGCCGGCGAGCAGCAGCGGAATCGTCTGTTCCTGTATGGGGGTGGGATGGGTGTAGTTCTCGGTGGCGAGCGCGCGCAAAAGCGGCTCGGCAATGCCGAGGCTGGCAAAAGTTACATTGGTCACGTGTAGTTCCTTAAAGCACCAGTGCGGCGCGCAAAATGCGCGCGCGTGTGGCGGCAAGTTGCCGTCTTCCACGCACATCTGGAGCGAACGGTATGTTGAAATCATGCCTCGCCGTGACAGGCGCCAGTTGAACGGCAGCCGTCGTGCGACTGCGAGGATGCGGGCGTATATCCCGGAATTGGTTACAAAGTCAACCCGTGGGGGATTTTGGCACTGTTACAGTTTGACGGCTAGTCAACCCACGACTCTAGAAAGCGGCCGTCCTTAGCTCCTATCTTGACGCCGTGGTTAGAGGCAGGTTTGGACGAGATGGACCAAACACAATCGTGGAGCGTGATCGTGAAGTCGGATGCCCATTTCTGTTCGTCGGTCTCGTTGAAATTTGGGTACAGCACATGCCACGCTGTGAACGCGACCCAGCCAGCATCTTGTGGCGTTTTAACAAACGGATCGCTGCAATCGTCCGCCCATGCCAGGTTTGGAATGCTCGCTAGTACAAGGGCGACGATAATTGCCTTCATGACTACTCCCTCAACCTTGTTGCCTATGCCATACTAGCCCCATGCCTAAAGCACCCCAAGGCCAGAATCGCTCCGCCGATGTTGGCGAAATGATAGCCGCGCCCCGGACGATCCATTGCGAGCATATGCGTGGTCCTATGAGCGTCCAGACGGCAAGCGACGGTTCTTTGCCGTGCTGCATATGCCGCCGATCGCGAGCCCGCGTGACGCGGTGCGAGCGGCTATCGTGGCGGAGCGGAGGGCGGGGAAATGAGTGATCCGGCGAACCCCGCACCACTTGTCTGTGGCTTTTGTGCCAAGACGCAAAGCGAGGTCAAAAAACTGATCGCCGGCCATAAAGGCAACATTTGCGATGAATGCACAACTCTTTGCATGTCGATTCTCGCCGTCGAAGACCTAACTCGCTTTGGCCTTATGGTCGCTGAGGCGCTTGAATATGTTGCCGAGCAAACCAAGCCCGAAAATTCAAATTAGGACACTACCGGGATTTCGGCACTGTTACAGTTTGAAAATTCCGGCATTGTCAGCGATACCGAAGGATGAAGGCCGGAACCTCGGCTAGTTCTTTAGGGTAAGGTTCACCGACGCGCTCGAATCTAAATCCACCCTCCACCAAGGCCGCCACCCTGAGCCATGCTACAGCGTCCGCTTTTGCGGGCGGCTTGAATTCCAAGGAGACCTTGACGGCTTCCATACCGCAGTTTTGGCACGGTAGTTCGGCGGGGAGCGGCCATGTTTCATGCCTTCGGAATGAGGACCGGCAGTAAATGCAGATATACCGGGCTGGCGTCGGCGGCAGTTTGCGTCCGTCTTTTCGTTTTCGCATCAGGGCTGCCGCTTCCGAAATAATTGTGAGATAATAACCCCATGCCCACGATACCCAAGGCCAGAGTCCCCTCGGCACTTTCACAGTTTGAAATCGGATAGAAGGCCGCCGGTCCGGCGACCTTCTTCACTTGGTATGACGCGACGGCCGGCTATTTAGGCGGCGTTGTCGTGGTGCTTGGCGTCTGCTGCATCGAACCGCTGACGTTCTGGCGATTGTTCAGAGGCGTTGCATCCACAATGCCTGGACCTCCGTGCACTTGCATGCCTTTGCTGAAATCCGACGCCGCAACGCATTTCTTGGTCGAGGCATTCCAGCTTTGGCCCGCTGGGCATGTCGTCGGTTGGGCGGTGCCCTCGGTCGCCTGACCTTTGGCTGCCCCATCGCTAATGTTCTTGGCGACCGCACCATTCGCTGCAAACGCTGCCAGAGTGATAATTGACGCGTACGCTATGGATGAGAGTTTCATTTTGATCTCCCGTTCAGCCCCTGTGGATGGCATAATACTCCCAAGGGCAGGCGATCCCAAGTCCAGTGCTGGGCCTGATCGACAATGCCTCCTTGTCAGGAGGGCCAGCTGGCCAAGCCTCGGGCTAACGGCACGCGGAGGACGTGAAATGCAGGTTCAACCAGTTCCCGGCATCGCGCGTCGAATGGCAGTTCTCTTGTTTTCCGTGGTCGCCGTGGACGCTGTGGTCGCCCTGCTCGCTCAACATCCCGCGATGTGGTGCGCGATGATTCCGGCCCTTATCCCTCTTCTGACGCCGCTCGCCATCTTCTTCCGTCGCGCGAAGGCGGCAAACTAAGCGCGACACGCGTCGCATGGGGAGCGATGCCGAAACGCACCCGTCAATTACGGCCCGACTTTGCCATGGTGTCGTAGACCGGCTTGTTGTCGGCATAGACGCGCCACTCTTTCACCAGCCCGTTTTCCACGATGGCCAGCCAAGCCGCCGGTGTGCGCCATTTGATTTCGGGTAGGAGTTTGCCGCTCGCCGCGCCGAGCATGTCGAGCGGCATTGCGCGACCAACCCCATCTCATTCACTCCAACCCCGCTGGGCGTATTTTGTATTTCAATTGGCCGGCGGATTGGCAAGGAGATAGGGCAGGCCGCCGTTGATCGATGCGTTTTCTCTCCATGACGTTTTGCTGAACCCATGCGGAAGCCCTGCCTGAAACTGGGCTGCGCTGAGGCCGGTGGCGACGACAGTGCCCGAAGGATTTCCCAGGCTGATCGTGTTGGTGCTGGTCGAGGTGTCCCAATAGTCCGAGCCGAAACTGCCGCCGTCATAAATGATTCCGATGAGGCCCCCGGCATAGGCTCCGCTTCCGCCGGTGGCGGTACCGGTGGAATAGGAATTCTGCACGCTGCTCTCGAAACCATACCCGAGAAGACCGCCTGCAGATCCCGCTGGCTCGCAGCAGCTTCCATTGTTGGTCGTCGCGTTTCCCGTGGCGTAGGAATTTGAGATCGAACCCTGGCCGATCGCGCCGACAAGGCCGCCCGCCCATCCGCTGGCGGTCGTCACCACGCCTGTCGCGAACGACGTTTGGATCGCGCCGCCCGCGCATTCATAGCCGACGAGACCGCCCGCCATTCCCGATGAGGTGATCTTCACCGCAGCACTCGACTGCGACGTGGTGATATTCTGGCCGCAGGCGCCTCCCACGACACCTCCGACTTCCCCATCGGCCGCTTGCACCGTTCCGGACGTGACAATCCCGGAGATGGCGCCCTCCAGATTGCCGGTCAGAATCCCCACTTCCGAGCCTTTGATCGCGACGACATTCGCGTCGAGAATCTTGAGGTCGTTGACGCGCCCGGCATCGATGAACGCGAAGAAGCCGACGAACTCATCCGGCTTATCGCGAACGCGAACATGCGATATGGCGTTTCCGAGGCCTTCGAAATTTCCCGAGAATGTCGTCGGTATCGGCGACGCGGTGTAAACGGGATCACTTTTCGCATTGTAAGATGCAGCGAGGGCATAGTTGCCGGATGAATTCGCCGCGATGTCGGATGCCATCCCCACAATTGTGTCTTCGAGCTTGTAGGTGACGCCGTTGATCGAAAGCGCATTTGTCAGCCCCAAAAAACCGATGCTGCCCTTGTCCTGGAACGACAGCATGCCTCCTGTTCCGCCGTCATTGGTGAGAATCGTGACGCCGCCCGCACCGCTCACCGAAACCGGATATTTGATCGTGAGCGATTGATAGGCGTCCAAAGTCAGCGTGTTCGCACTCGCCCATGTCAGCGATGCGTCGGATATAATATCGGACGCTTCGGCGCCGCCGGTGGATATCGTGACATTTCCGGAAGCCAGAAGAGTCTCCAATTGGCTCACATTCAGAACGGCCGTTGCGGCGGTCGGCGTGCAGACGCCGGCGGAACAAGACATGTTGGAGGTGGGCAGCTTGGAGATAGACACGGCCGCCTGCGCGGGAGCCGCAATGAAAAGCGCCAACGCGCCAGCCAGAATTGCCAAATGTCTGCGCATGTTCATCTCTTCTCTGCTTTAAAGCCGTTGTAGCAGAAATAGGCGCATGACGCGAAACCCCGTGGCGTCTTCCTTATCGAATCGAAGCCGGAATTTCTAGAATACGAATCAAGCTGTACCTGGATGCAGGCAAAACGAGACGGCGGCGTTCATTTGAGCGGCTCGCCAGATAGAGCACGGAAAATATCACCGCGATGGGGTGATAGCCTTCCCTGTCGTCGCTGTCCTCACTGGCGGCCTGACTTCGCCATGATGTCGTACACCGGCTTGTTGTCGGCGTAGACGCGCCACTCTTTCACCAACCCGTTTTCCACGACGGCCAACCACGCAGCCGGCGTGCGCCATTTGTTTTCGGGAGGAAGTTTGCCGTTGGCGGCGATGGTGCCGCCGGCCGCGCCGAACACGGCGACGGAATTGCCATCGCCGAAAATCGATTCATGCGTCACCCAGTAATCCGGACAAAAGGCAAAATAGCCCTGCCAGCCGGCTTTCATCTTCCCGCGGCTTTGCACTTTATTGCCGAGCGAGTCGACGAAAACGTGATCGTCACTCATCAATGCGGCAAGCGCGTCCGAATCGTGCCGGTTGATGGCGTCCATAAATTGGAGGGTGATTTCTATGGGGCTCACGAAGCACTCCCACAAACATCATTCGCTCGGATTGCGACGGAGAAATGGCCGCGCCTACTTCTTCCTGTTCTTCCGTGCCGCATAACGCGCGTCACGCGCGGCCTTGCGTTCGATTTCGAGGGCCGCTTCGCGGATCTTGCGTTCGGCGGCTTCGGCTTCGCGTCGGATGGCATCCTGCTTCTCCGCTTCGATGCGAGCGATCTCCTCCGAAGCCCGGCGCTCGGCATCGCGCACTTTGGCTTCGAGCTTTTCCTTCTCACGCTGAACCGCGCGAATCTCGCGCGCTTCGGCAACCTTGCGGCGCTCTTCCTGGCGCGCGGCGAAGTTCGGGTCGTTGGCCGGCGATTTCGCGCGCGCGCGCTCGATCTGCGCCTGCTTCGCCTTGGCCGCTTCGCTCATCCGGTCGGCGAGACTCTTTTCCTTGAAGCCCTTCATGTCGGCGATCTGTCCATTTTCTGTGTCTGCTCGCCCGTCTCAAAGCCGAGAATGGGCGAAAAGTCCAGCCCTTGTGCCGTCACGCCCCCGGTTTGGGCGCTTTCCGCCTGGCCGCCTGAACCGCATTTTCCAGCGCGCCAAGGAAGCGCGAGCGATCGGCTTTCGTGAAGTTGGCGTTGAAGGTCTGCTTGCCCGTCGCTTCCCGCAGATGCCGGTGCAGGTCGCGCATGCCCAGCGCCAGGCCGATGCTTTCGACGGTGAAGGCCTTGCCTGTGGGCCCGAGCACGATCGCCTCCTTCTTGAGGCAGCGCGAGGCAAGCGGAATATCGGACGTGATCGCGATGTCGCCCGCGCCGATGCGCTCTGCGATCCAGTCGTCCGCCACGTCCGCGCCCTGCTCGACGATCACGTGTCGCACAAGCGGATGCTGGCTCGGCCGGAGCCCGCCATTGCTTACGATGTGCACGATAAGTCCGTGGCGCTCGGCCACCTGAATCGCCTCCTGCTTCACGGGGCACGCATCGGCATCGACGTAGATTTCGGGCAAGGAAGGACTCGGCGTCAGGTAACCGAGCGGAAGTTTAACGCGGGGAGACGGCGAATAGCGAATGGCGAATGGGGGTTGAAGTCAACCGCGATGTCGTGGGCGGATTTTCCTATTCGCAATTCGCTACTCGCCATTCCCGTCGCCGCCGATCTAAACAGCGTCCTTCAATTCACTCGCCTGTGCCCGCGCAAATCGGACGCAGGCATGCGTGCCGACGCCTGGTGCGCTGTTGAGGATCAGTACGGCGTCGTGCAGGTCGACGAACGCCTTGGTGAGCGGCAGGCCGAGGCCCGCGCCCTCGTAGCGGCGCGCGAGACGGCTGTCGACCTGGGCGAAAGGCGTCATCGCGACTTCGATGTCTGCCGGCGACATGCCAATGCCGGTGTCGGCGATGTCGATCTCCACACCCGAATCCGACGCTCCGGCCGAAATCGAAACCGCGCCGCCCGCATCGGTGAATTTGACGGCATTGGACAGAAGGTTGAGGAAAATCTGGCGCAGCTTCGCCTTCTCGCCGAAGACGGGAAGCGGCGCATCGAGGCCCGCTACAGTCAGCGAGAGATTCGCGGCCTCGCATTGTTCGCGCACGAGCTTCGCGCAGTCCTGCAGGATGTAACGCAGATCGACCGTCTCGCCCTGCAACTCCATCTTGCCCGTTTCGCTGCGCGAGATTTCGAGCACGCTGTTGATGACGTCCAAAAGGTGCCGCCCGCTGCGCACGATGTCGGTTGCGTAATCGACATATTTCGCATTGCCGAGCGCTCCAAAGAGCTGGCCCGAGATGATTTCCGAAAAGCCGATGATTGCGTTGAGCGGCGTGCGCAGTTCGTGGCTCATATTGGCGAGGAACCGCGACTTGGCGGCACTCGCGGCTTCGGCGGCCAGTTTTGCGCGCCGGAAATTTTCCTCGCGCTCCTTGATGCCGGTGAAGTCGGAGAGGAAAATGAAAAAGTCTCCGTCGCGCGTGCGGCTACCGGTAACCCTCACCCAGCGGCCGTCCTTCAATTGCCGCTCGGCGCCCGCGCTTGCTGCGCTGCTCCGGCCGATTCCGATTTCGCCCAGCGACGGCAGAATCGAGCCTTCGACCAGTTGCGCCTGCATTGCGCGCGCGACATCGGCGAAATCGCAACCCGCCGCCAATTGCTCCGACAGCTGGGGAAAGAACGCGCGCACCTGATCGTTGGCGACAAGAATCCGCCCCTCGCCGTTCACGAGCATCACGCCTTCGCGCGACGTCTCGAGCGCGTGCAGGAGCCTGCCCTCGGCCGAAAGCGCGCGCGCCGTCTCGCGTTCCACCATTTCACGGATATTGTCCTGCATCACCGTCATGGAATTGAGCAATGTGCCGGTTTCGTCGCTGCCGCCCGGGGGAATGGGGGTTTGCAGTTCGCCGTCGGCGATCCGGTTCGCGACCGACGCCGCGGATTTCAGAGGCAGCACGATCCGGCGCGCGAGGAAAATGGTGATGATGATCGCCAGCAGCAGTGACAGCACCGTCATCGCAATGCTCAGATATTCGTAATAGCCGATCGACCAGACGGCCTTTCGCCTGCCAACGAAGCTGTGATCGGCGTTGAATTCCGTCAGCAGGTCGAAGCGGTCGAGAATCCGGGACTCGAGCGCTTCCAACCGCGCGTCGTCGGTTCGTTGGCCGTCCGCCCGGCGCCTCGCATTCCAGACCTGCACGAGAGACTTGATCTCGCGGACGGCCTTGAGTTCGTCCGGATACCCGGAACGCTCCTGCGCCACTTCGAGATCGGATAAAAACGTCGAGGTGAGATCGTCGATTTCCTTGTCGATGGCGGCGCGCCCGTTCGCGGGCGCCAGGCGGCGCCGCAACATGGCATTCTGCATCTGACTGAAATCCAAACTGGCGGCACGGGCGTAATTGATCGCCATCAGCGGGCCGTCATACGTGTCGACGACAATACCGCCCGCTGCGTTGAGCACGCCGTAGCTGTAGGCGCCGAGGGCGCCCACGATCACGCTCAGCACGAAGAATGCCCCGAAGATCTTCGTGCCGATCGAGTTGAATTTGAACGGGGCCCGCATTCCTCCCTCGGCTCGTTTGTACGAATGCAAGAATGCGACGGGCAGGGTTGATTTCGGCTTAACCGTCTGACGGAAAGCCCTATTTCACATGGACCGTCAGCAGCATCTTGGGGTGGATATGACAGCGGACGGGAAATGTCCCTGCGTCCGGAAACTGTATGTGAAACGTCTCGCCCGGCGGCTGCTCGGCGGAATCGTATTTGAACCCCGGAGAGTCCACATAGATCTGATGGATGAATTCGTCCTGATTGCTGAAATCGAGCGTCTCGCCGCGATTGACGGTGATGTCGCCCGGGTGAAATGCGCGACCGTTCTGCACGATCGTGTGTGCATCGTCCGCCCACGCGGCGACTGCGATCCCGATGCCGGCGGCCGCAATGACGACCGCCCGGCAAATTTTCATTTCGTCACGACATCGCGATTCATCGGAGCGAGCCGCGCGAGCAGGCGGTTCTGCGTTGCGAACGACACGCCGACCTTGTCCATGCCCGCCTGCAGGTCTTCCACGAGAGCGTTGAAATCCGCATTGGTGAGATGAAGGCCCTTGTGCGCGTCATGCATGCTCTGACCTTTATAGACGCAAGGCCCGCCCGCGACCACGCAAAGCTGGTCCGTCAGGTTCGTCTTGAAGCGATCCATATTCGTATTGTCGAAGGTCGCCTTGATGCGCGGGTCGGCAAGAAAATTCGCGGTCGCGTCGTCGACGATCGTGGCAATTCCGTCGCGACCGCCCAGATCGTGAAACAGCGCGTCGTCGGCCAGCGCGGACGACGCCGAAATCGTCAGCGCCGCGACAGCGGCAAGTGCAAGTTTGCGAAGCATGGTGAGTCTCCTAGAGTCCGACCTGGAGCGAGAGATAGGCGCCCTGCTGATTGTCCTTGATCACGATGTTGCCGAGGTTGAGGTAGGCGAGCGTGACCGACACATGCTTGTTGATGAAATACGCCGCGAACACATCCCACGCATCGTTTTCCTTCGCGATGCCGAGATTGTCCGGTTTGGTGCGAAATTCGCCGCCGAGGGCGAAGTCGCGGCTGAACAGATAGGCGGCCGAGCCTTCGAATTCGCTAGAATAGCTGTCATTCTTGTCGCCGCCGAAACCCAGGATGCCGAACTGGTTGGCCTTGGTCTCGCGCAATGTCACGTCGACCAGCAGGCTTTCTTCGAGAAACAGTTTCGTCGCGGCGACATAGAAATCGGTGCCGTCGCCCGATTTTGCGCCGACCGCGTGCAGAATGTCGACATGATCGGTACTCTTGTATTGCGCGCCGACCGCGATCTGCGGAAGCCAGGAATCCTGGTCATAGATCGCGTCGCCGACAATCTTCACCTTCGCGCCGACCACATCCTGATCGAACTCGAAATCCTTGCCGAGGCCGAGTGCGGCGCCGACCTTCTCGGTGTCGAACGTGAGGTGCGCGTAGGAAAGCTCGACTCGATCCCACAAGCCTACGGCCACGCCTTCCGTCCACAGAGAGTAATCGGGCAGCGCAATGTAGGTGAAATGGCCGTCGAGGCCGACGCCGTCGCGTGTACCGTAGCCCGTCGTGAGCGCCCAAGTTGCCAGGCCGCCACCGCCCGCCCCTTCCAAGTCGCTGACGCCGCCGGTGGCGAGCAGCTTGCCGTCGTCGAACATCGACATACCCTGGTCGATGACCGAGCCGCTGCTCGCGGGTTGCGGGGCATCGTCGGCAAATGCCGGCGCAATGGCCAATAAGGACGTGGAAACAGCAGCCAGCGCTGCGAGAACATCGATACGCATCAATAAGGTCCCCCGACCTCGTTCGCATTCGACACGCAAGATGGCCGAAGTCGGTTAAAATAGTGTAGCCATTCGAATTCCCGCGTTTCATAAATGCGAACAGGTTTGTGGTACTGACGCGAACCACAAAAGAACTTACACTCGCGCCGGTCGACCTTTCCGAGACGAGATTCCCGCCAATGACCCAATTTTCGTCACAACGAAACGCAACGATGCCCATTTTCCGGGCCGCGACCCTCGTGGCGTTGACGGCGTTCCTGCTTGCCGGATGCGAAAAAGGCCAGCCCGAATCGAAGGAGAGCTACGGTCCGCATCCGGTTCTGCCGGCGCCGGATAAGAGCCTCTTGCCGACGGCGAATTTCTCCACTGCGATTCCATGGCCAACCGACGCCAAGCCCGTCGCGCCCGCGGGCTTCGACGTAACGCGCTATGCCGTGGGGCTCAATCATCCGCGCTGGATCTATAGGCTGCCGAACGGTGACGTGCTGGTCGCCGAATCTGCGACCCTGCCGAAAGCGCCCAAATCGATCATGGATCGCCTGCAGGCGTGGCTTGAGCGCAACAACGGCTCCGTCATGCCGAGCGCCAACCGGATTACCCTGCTGCGCGATTCCAAAGGCACGGGCACAGTCGATCTGCGAACGACCTTCCTCAGCGGTCTCAACCAGCCCTTCGGAATGGCGTTGATCGGAAACACGTTTTACGTCGGCAACACGGATGGCGTGTGGCGCTATCCCTACCACGCGGGCGACACGCAGATCACGGACAAGGGTCAGAAGATTCTCGATCTGCCGGCGGGCGGCTACAACAATCACTGGACGCGCAACCTACTCGTCAGTGCGGACGGCTCGAAGATTTTCGTGACGGTCGGTTCCGGCAGCAATGTCGGCGATAACGGCATCGCGAATGAATTCCATCGCGCGAATGTGCTGGAGATCAATCCCGACGGCTCGGGCCTGCGCGTCTTCGCATCGGGCATGCGCAATCCGAACGGGCTTGCCTATGAGCCGCAGACGCATGTGCTGTGGACCGTCGTCAACGAGCGCGACATGCTGGGCGACGATCTCGTGCCGGATTATCTCACGCGCGTGCGCGATGGCGACTTCTACGGCTGGCCCTACAGCTATTGGGGCAAGCACATCGATTCGCGCGTCACGCCGCAGCGGCCCGACCTCGTCGCGAAGGCAATCGAACCCGATTACGCGCTGGGCGCGCATACCGCACCGCTCGGCCTCACCTTCTATACGGCGAGCGCGTTCCCCGCGCACTATCACGGCGGCGCGTTCGTCGGCCAGCACGGATCCTGGAACAGGCGGCAATATAGCGGCTACAAAGTGATCTACATTCCGTTCGTGAACGGGATGCCGAACGGAATGCCGGAAGACTTCCTCACCGGCTTCATGGCCGACAAGGCCAACAGCATCGCCTATGGCCGCCCCGTGGGCGTGGCCGTGGATCGCACGGGCGCGCTACTCGTGGCTGACGACACAGGGGATATCATCTGGCGCGTCGCTGCGCACTAGCAGGATGACCGATCTCACCCAAGGCGCGAACGACGCGCCACCGACGCCTGCAGCGGAGCGCATCACAGCAGCCGAACGCAAGACGATCCTGATTTATGCCGGCGTCATGATCGTCGTACTGAGCTTCATCAATCCGTCGACGGGCCTGTTCATTATCCCTCTCTCCTTCATCCTGAAGAACAAGCTGCACCTGTCCGCGAACGACCTGGCCGTTTTCGGATTGTGGGCGGCTATTCCCGGCTATTTGTCGTTCGTGTTCGGGATCGCGCGCGATTTCTGGAACCCGCTGGGTCGGGGCGATCGCGGCTATTTCATCCTGTTCGGCGCGATTGCGGCGGTGCTTCTCGCGGCACTGGCCTTTCTCGATGTCAGCGAACCGATGTTGCTCGCCTGCGCCACCGTGATGGCGATTTCGTTTCTGTTCCTGTGGGGCGCATGGAACGGCCTCGCATCGACCATCGGCCAGCAGCACGCGATGACCGGCCAGATGAGCGCGATCTGGAATTTCGCGGGCACCTCATCAATGGTCCTGGCGCTCGTCGCGGGCGGCGCGCTCAGCGGGATTCTCGAAAACCAGAGCGCGAATTTTGCCGTGCGGAGTCTGTTCCTGATCGCGGCAGCGTTCATGGCGGTCGTTGCGGGGCTGGGGCTCTGGAAGCCCGGCGCCGTTTTTTCCGGCCTTCGCGGGCAGCATAGAGAACCCCGTCACTTCGTCGCGGATCTGGCGCGCCTCATTCGGCACTGGCCGATCTATCCGGCCCTCATTGTGTGGCTTCTCTGGAATTTTTCGCCGGGGACGACGACGGTGTTGCAATACTACCTGTCAAACATCCTGCACGGCAGCGACGCGCAATGGGGCGCCTATAACGCGATATCCTACGCCGCGGCCGTGCCGGCCTTTGCGCTGTTCGGATATCTCAGCCGGAAATATTCGCTTGCGACGCTTTTGTGGTGGGGCACGCTCATCGGCGTGCCGCAGATGATTCCGCTTTTGTTCGTTCACTCCGCCAACGGCGCTCTGATCGCCGCCATCGGCGTGGGCCTGCTCGGCGGCATCGCAACTGCGGCCTATATGGATTTGCTGATCCGCGCCTGCCCCAGAGGGCTGGAAGGCACGATGATGATGCTCTCCTGGAGCATGTATGCGCTGGCGGTGAATGTCGGCAATTACTGGGGCACGGACATCTATCAATATCACGGCGGCTTCGTCGCCTGCGTGTGGGCGACGACGATCGTCTATGCGCTGATCGTTCCGGTTATTCTGTTCGTTCCGAAATCGCTGATTTCCGACGCGGATGCCGGGGTCGTGCCGAATTGAACCTCGCTACCGGCTCTGCGCAGAAAATACGTCACTGCCGAACGAATTCAGTCCCGGCTGTCCCGCATAGCCCAGATAGGGAAGCCCGAAAATGTCTTCCAATGTCCGGAGCAGCGAATAGTGGTTGTAGGCGGCTTCCGAAACCGTCTTGCCCTTGATGAACGGCGACAGAACCACCGCACCGATGCGCCCGCCGCCGGGGCCGAACACGCCTGGCCCCTGATCGGGGATGTTGAAGATGGTTGCGCCTGAACCGATGTTCGGTCCAGGCATTTCATTGCAACAGGACGAGACATCGCCACTTTCGAGCTTATATGTGTGCTTTGCGGAATCATAACCCACATCGATGTCCGCTTCGTCGAACGTGATGATCAGCATGCCGTCTTTCTCAAACGCGGGTGACGCGAGAATCAGCGGGACCCATTGCTTGAGAAAGAGGTTGGCTGTCACAAGCCCGCCCGGCCGGCCGTCGACGCAAGTCCTGGTGGGCCTGCCGCCGTCATGGCCGTCGTCGCACAGATTGGGCGTGATAAAATTGAAATTCGCGGTGGTCGCGATCGATTGCAGGTCGGACCCAAGGCTCGCAAAGTTCACCACATTTGTCTTGCACGCATCGCTATCGATGATGGAGTGGAAATAGACGAACGGATTGTGGCGCGTGGCATATTGATCCGCCGGATGCGATGCACTGGCCGCTTCCGCCTTCTCGGTTCCGTCGGACGCGTTCACGGCCGGATGCCCGCAGGCGGCGCTTTCGCGTGCCGGATCGTTGCCCATATCTTCGGAGTAGGATTTCCAGGTCAGTTGCGCGTGGCCCAGCTGAGCGGCGAGCGTCATCACATTCGCCGGATAGACGCAGCCGTTTCCCACCACCTGGCCACTCGTATCGAGCGTGTCGTTCGGAAAATCGGAGAAGGTAGGACAGTCGCCCTGCGTCGCGGGGTTCGGCGCCTGGCCGCTGATCATCGCCAAGTAATTGTCGAGGCTGTAATGGCCTGTTGCGAAATAGTTGTTCAGAAAAGCGCCTTTCGCCATCAGATCGCGCGCAAGATAGGGCGCGGGCGAATTTTTGCCGAAGGTGAGGCCGGCCCCTTCATTCTCCAGTACGATCAGAAACACATGGCGGATAGGCGGCAGAGGCGTTGCCGCACCAGCCTGCCCGGCGGCAAATAAAAGGGCTGCCGCCGCAAATTTCCAAATCACCCGTCGCATCTTGCTCATCACAGTCATCCCCGGTGTCCTCGATTGCGCTTTCGCTTCGACGATCAGCGTTTCGGCGTATCCTGAGAATGCCGTGCGCCCGGCACCAATTCGATCATCTCGATAATATAGCCGTTCGGATCGCGACAACAGCAAACCGCCACGACATTGGCAGCGGGTGCGACCTTGCGCGGTTCGTTCGGCGGACCGGTGAAGATAACGCCCTTTTGTTTCAGTTCTTCGTACGCCGCGAGCACGTTGCGGACGCGAAACGCCAACACGCGTGGGACAACGCCGCGGTCGGCCGGATCGTCGAAGCGCGGATGCGGATCGATCCATTCGACCACATCGAGCATCGGACCGCTGGGATCGTTCGGCAGCACCATCAGCACGCCTTTGCCCTTGCCGCGATCCATTCCGAACATCTCGCCCACATGGGGAGGCCAATCGAGATGCCGGCGGTCATGCAGCACCTCGAATCCGAGCAGCCGGTAGAATGCGAGCGTCTCGTCGAGATTTTTCGCATTGATAATCGTGTGATAGAGGCGTTCGAAGGCCCAATTGGTCATGTCGTCTCCCGAATGCCGCTTCTTATTTGCGAACGGCGTTGCGTTTCTTTGCGGCCAATTTCTTTACGGCCCGTTTCTTTTTCGCCGGTTGCGAGGCACCCGAAGATCGCGCGGTCACATCCGGCAGTGTCGCGACCAGTTTCTTGGGCGCGATCGCGCGGAAGCTCTCGTCAACCCAGGCGCGCAAGACATCGAGCGGCGGATTGTCTTTGCCCTTGAAACTCGCTGACACCCAGCCGCTGTTGCCCAGCCCATAACGGGTCGGCTGGGTGAATGGATAATCGAGCGCGAATTCGCGCGAGCGCGGCAGCTTCACCGACAGCCCCAACTTGCCCTCGGTGAGGCCCATGAACACGAAGGTCTTGCCTTTGACCTTGATGGCGCTCTCGCCCCAGGGATGATCTTCGCGCGTTTCCGGGTAGGAAAGCGCAAAATTCCGGACATGCTCGAAGGCCTTCTTCAGCACCGTCACAACCGCCCCCGCGTTCCCCCCTGAATTTGGCCCGGTTTTGCCGGGGTGTCATTCCCGAATTGCGACCCTGCTGTCTCAATTATTCTGCAATATGCCGAATGTTCTGCTAGATTGGGTCATCCGGCCAGCAGCGCCGAGTCCCCTGCTTCTGACCGATTTCCCATTGGCGCCCTGCGGATTGTTCGTGGGCGACCTGCTCACCTTTGAAGGAATGCCCATGTCCGGCTCCACGGAACAGCCCAAAGATGCGGCCCGCCGCAAAGCCCAGAATTACTTCACACAAACCGAGCGTCGCGACGAACTCGTGCGCCAGGAACTCGAGAAAGAGCGCGTCGCCGGCGATGCAAAGATCGCCAAGCTCCGGGCGCTGCGTCTCGCAAAGGAAGCCGTCGACAAGGTCGAATCCGACCGCGTCGCGGCCGAAAAGGCCGAGGCCAAAGCGAATGCGCCGAAGAAGCCGCTGAAGCCCAGGCGCCCACCCAAGACCTGATCCGGCCCTCCATTTGCCAGCCAAACTGCCGTTTTTTCGGGTCCATTGTAAATTAACGCCAAACGCGCTATTTCTCCGCCCGCGACGGCGTCCCGTCAGATGAAGCGCACCTGTTTTTAAATCCGACTCGCCTTAAGTGCGCGCCTGGACGAGACAGCCTGAACTTCCTTGTCTGATCAGCGTCCTCTCGCGCCGCTTGTGCATGTTGCACCGGCGGAATTCGATGCCAAGGAACTATCATGACCATCGGAACAGTGAAGTTTTTCAACACCACCAAAGGTTTCGGTTTCATCTCGCCTGAAGGCGGCGGCAAGGACGTGTTCGTCCATGTCACTGCAGTCGAGGCAGCTGGAATGCGCAGCCTTCAGGAAGGCCAACGCGTCTCGTTCGACATCCAGCCGGATGCGCGCGGCTCGAAGGCGACGAACCTGAAGGCCGTCTGAACGCGCCCGATGGATTTGCGAAACGGCCGGCGAGGCAATGCCCCGCCGGCCGTTTTGTTTTTGGAGTCGTGAAAGAAATTCAATGCGGCGTCGAGCCCTGCGAACCTGTTCCAGATTGCGCGGGCGTACCCATTGTGCCGGAGGATTGACCGGGCGTTCCCGACGCGCCGGTCACGGCCGGCTTCTTCTTGCTCTTCGTGTTAGGGCTCTGCATCGACCCGCCTGACATCGTGTTGCCCGTCGAGCCTGCTGGTGACGCCATGCTGCCGCCGGACATGGTGCCCGAGCTCGCCGGTGTCGATGGACCGGACATCGATCCGCCCGTCTGGGCGAAGGCGGTTCCGGCAAGCGTGGTGGCGGCCAGCGTCATGATCGCGAAAGCGGCAGTGGTGAAAGTCTTCATGGGTGTTCCCCTGGGGTGGGCCGGTCCGTCGGGTCCGGCGGTTGCGGTTTCGGCCGGCTTCCACCGACCTCGATAACTAGTTCGACCTTGGGGCCCATTCGGTTACAGTCGCATCGTCATTTCGTCGTGCTGCGCCTCAGGTAACATTCGCCCGCGTCGGCGCGTATCTATTCTAGGAGAGGTCGGGTTTGCTCGCCGCGGAAGCGCAACTGAAAGCGTTGATGCTGTCGGCGCTTGCCGGCGACGCTGCCGCCTATCGGGCACTGCTCGCGGCGCTTGGCGAATTGCTGCGCCGCTATTATGCGCGCCGGCTTCGCGACGCGGCGAGCGCCGAAGATCTCGTACAGGAGACTTTGATCGCCGTGCATACGCGCCGCGCGACATACGACACCGCCCTGCCCTTCACGCCTTGGCTCTATGCCGTGGCGCGCTACAAGCTACTGGATCATCTGCGCCGCGGACGCGTGCGCGCGACGGTGGCGCTCGACGATGCGGTCGATCTGTTTGCGGAAGATGAATCCGAGGCGGCACTCGCGCGGCGCGATCTCGATCGTCTTCTGGAAACCTTGCCCGCAGCGACACGCGAGGCGATCCGCCAGGTGAAAATCGAAGGCTTGACGACGGGGGAAGCGGCGGAACGGAGCGGCCGCTCCGAAATCGCGGTACGAGTCGGCATCCATCGGGGATTGAAAGCGCTGGGCGACAAATTGCGCGAAGGACGAAGCCGTGAAGACCGATGAATTGATCGATCGGCTGGCAGGTGAACTCGCGCCGGTCTCGCGCGTAGCGGTGCCACGTACCCTCGCGCTTGGGCTCGGTGCGGGTGCGGCTGTGTCCTTCGTCGCGATGTGGCTGTGGCTGGGCATTCGCCCCGACCTCGCGAGTGCCGCGGACACCAGCGCGTTCTGGATGAAATTCTTCTACACGCTCACGCTCGGCTGTTTCGCCTTCTGGGCAGTCGAGCGCCTCGCGCGGCCGGGCGCAGGCTCGCGCGTGCAGATGACTCTGCTTGCGATTCCCGTTGTCGTGCTTCTTGTTCTTGCGCTCGTCCAGATCGACGGCGTCTCGCGCACGGCGCGGATGCATCTGATGATGGGCGCGTCGGCGAATGTCTGCCCGTGGCGGATCGCCATTCTCTCGCTGCCGGTTTTCGCAGGCACCTTCTGGGCGCTAGGAAAATTCGGGCCGACGCGGCTCGTCGTTGCGGGCGCGATGGCGGGGTTGCTCGCGGGCGCCTTCGGCGCGTGGATCTACGCCTTTCATTGCGATGAAAGCGCCGCGCCCTTCGTCGTCATCTGGTACACGCTGGGCATTGCGGCCATCGGTGCGCTGGGTGGGTTGCTGGGCCGCGCTTTGCTGCGCTGGTAAGAACGAAAATTGGACCGAAGCCGGGGAGAGGGAACGGCTTCGGTCCAATCTTTGGCCAAATCTTTGGCCAAATCTTTGAACAGGCGATCAGGCCGCCTGTGCCGGGGCAAAATGTTTGGCGATCGTACTACGCGCGTGTGACAAGCCCTGCGCCGCTGCGTCTGCGCTGATCTGTTGTCCTTCGACGTGAATGAATGTGACATCGTCCAGTCCGAGGAAGCCCAGGATCGTGCGCAGGTAAGGTTCCTGGAAATCATAGCTCTTCATCGGACTGTCGCCCGTGTAGACGCCACCGCGTCCCGTCACGACGAACACGCGCTTGTTCTGGAGCAGGCCTTCCGGTCCGTCCGCCGTGTAGCGGAAGGTGCGGCCCGCTCGGGTGATGTGATCGATCCACGCCTTCAATGTCGACGAGATCGTGAAATTGTACATGGGCGCTGCGATGACGATCGTGTCGGCAGCTTCGACCTCTTCGATCAGCGCGTCGATTTCCGCAACGGTCGCCTGCTGGTGCGCCGAACGCTTCTCGCGAGGGGTGAAAACCGCGCCAAGGCGTTCACCGGTCAGATGCGGGACCGGACTTGCACCCAGATCGCGCGCGACGAGCTTTGTGCCGGGATGGCCCGCGCGCCAGGCATCGATGAATTCGCTGGCGATTTGGCCCGATTTCGAACCGGGACCCGACAGGCTGGACGAGACATATAAGAGTTGGGACATGGCGGTGGCCTCCTTGATTGTATCCGGTGGTGACATTCGCTCTCCACCGTGGTACTAGTTAGTAACATCAAGAAGGTACTTACCGGTAAGTACCACGTCAAGAGGCCATGGCAGAGATTCTCAAAAGTGCCGGAAAACCGGCCCGCGAAGCCGAAAAACCGCCCCGGGAGCGTATCCTGGAGGCGGCCTGCAAGTTGTTTTACGCCCACGGGATTCGGGGCGTGAGCGTCGACGAGGTTGCGGCGGCGGCCCAGACGAACAAGATGACCCTCTATCGGCATTTCGTGTCGAAGGACCTGCTGGTCGCCGACTATCTGCGCATGCTGTCGGCCGAGGCCGAGGCCGGCTGGGCGGCGATCGCGCGCGCCCATCCCGGCCATCCCTGCGCTCAGTTGGACATGTGGATCGACCAGACGGGCGAGATGCTGGCGAAGGCCGGCGACCGCGGTTGCGCGGTGGCGAATGCGGCCGTGGAACTCCCCGAGAAGGATCACCCGGCCCGCGCTGTCATCGAAGAGCACAAGACGCATCAGCGCAACCATCTGGCCGCGCTGTGCCGGGACGCGGGATTTGCGAATCCCGAGCAGCTCGCCGATGAAATCTTCCTGCTGCTCGAAGGCGCGCGCATCAATATGCAGAGCGTCGGCAAGTGCGGCCCGGGCGCGCGCATCGCGGAGATGCTGCGCAACATGATCAAGGCATCGCCGCGGAATTAACGCCGGCTGAATTCATTTCCAGATGCATGGGGCGTTCGTAAACGAGCGTCCGGCCCGTCCACACTTCAAAGCGCTTGTATTCGGTGAGCTTCATCGCGTGCGCGAGTACCTTGGCATGCATGTCGTCGCTGCAATTGGCGGCCAAGGTGCAGGCAAGAGACCCGTCGGAATTCAGGTAGCAGATTTCGTAGCTCGGCATGGTTCCTCCTATGAGCGAACGATGCCCCCCAGCGACGCGACCTTCTTGCCTTTCAACCTGCGTTAAGTCGAGTGACAAATACCGTCATACACTTCACAAAATCGCTCGACACTTTTCGCAGATGCGAAATCGCGACAATTGGCGATTAACGTTTCTTGCGTGCCGGCGCCGCGGCTGGAGCGCCTCCCGGTTGCGAGAAATAGCGGAAGAATTCGCTGTTCGGCGACAACACGACCGACGTGGTTTCCGGCGGCAGCGCTTCCTGATAGGCCCTCATCGAGCGATAGAACGCGAAGAAGTCGGGATCCTGTCCGTATGCATCGCCCAATATCTTCGTCTTCTCCGCATCGCCCTGCCCGCGCAGGATTTCGGATTCGCGCGTCGCNNCGATATTCGTTCGCTTCGCGGATACGCTCCTGCTTCATGCGCTCGTAGATCGCCTGACTGTTCGTCGGCGGCAGATCGGCATGGCGAATGCGGACATCGACGATCTCGATCCCGTAACGACCCGCTTCCCGATTCATGTTGTCGCGAATGTCCCGCATCAACTGTGCGCGCGCGCTCGACAGCACGGCCGAGAAATCCTGGGCTCCAATCACGCCGCGAACATTCGAACTCAATATCAACGTGAGCTGGTCGATCGCACGATCATGGTCGGTCAGGGTCTGATAGAAGCGCAGCGGATCGACGATCTTCCAGCGCGCAAACGAATCCACGACCAACCGCTTCTTGTCCTGCGCGATCATCTCGTCGGACGGCGCTTCCACAAGAAGAACGCGCCGGTCGATATATTCCACGGTCTGCGTGAACGGAATTTTCATGTGCAAGCCGGGCTCGGTCACCACTTCGCGGGGCGCCCCGAATTGCAGCACGATCGCCTGTTCCGTGGGATCGACCGTAAACACCGAATTCAGACCGACGACGGCAACGATCACGACCGTGATCGCTCCAAGAATTAGAACGATGCGGTTCATTGTCCTGCCCCCGAAGCCGGCGCGACCGACGGCGAAGCTACGGCGGAGGATGTGGAAGACGGCGCCGTCACCGTCACGCTTTCCGGGCGATTCTTGTCGAGCGAAGGCAACGGCAGATAAGGCACGACATTGTGGCCCGCGCCTTCGTCGAGAATGATCTTGTTGGTCGGTCCTAACACCTTGGACATCGTCTCGAGATACATGCGTCGCCGCGTCACTTCGGGCGCTTTGCGATATTCGTCGTAGACCAGAACAAAACGCTGCGCCTCGCCTTCCGCTTCCGCGATCACCTGCTGGCGGTAGGCTTGCGCCTGGTTGACGATGCGCGAGGCGTTGCCGCGCGCTTCCGGAATGACCTTGTTGGCATAGGCTTCGGCTGCGTTGCGGGCCGTCTCCTGGTCCGCGATCGCTTTCTGCACGTCGCGATAGGATTCGGTGACTTCCGGCGGCGCCTGCGCGTTTTGGAGTTTGACGCTGGTGATGGTGACGCCGGCGCCGTAGCGATCGAGTGTCTTCTGCATCAGCTCGCGCACATTGGCCGCCAGCCGCGGATCTTGCGTGATGATGGGCTCGACCTGACTCTGGCCTACGACTTCGCGCATCGCGCTTTCGCCCACCGCCTTGATCGTCGCCTCGGGATTTTCGACGTTGAACAGATAGGCGCTCGCGTCCTTGATCACCCAATAGACGGTGAAATTCACGTCGACGATGTTTTCGTCGCCCGTGAGCATCAGGCTTTCCTGGGGAACGTCTTCCACCGAACTCGAGCGGTCGTCGGGCGTGTCGGAGGAATCGGAGGCAGGCTTGTAACCGATATCGATCTGGTTGGATGTCGTAACCTCGGGCCTCTGCACTGTTTCGATCGGCCAGGGCAGATGATAATTGAGTCCGGGACCCGTGCGCGCAATGACCGCTCCAAAACGCTGCACGACTCCCTGCTCATTTTGCGACACGATGTAAAAGCCGGATGCGAGCCACACGACAAGAAGCCCGAGTGCCACTACCGCGATGCTTCCCGCCGTGAAACCGAACCCGCCGGGAATCAGATGGCGCAGGCGTTCCTGGCTGCGGCGAAGCAATTCTTCCAGATCGGGCGGCTGACCGCCGCCGCTGCCTCCGCTTCCCGTTCCACGCCCCCAGGGTCCGCGTTGCGGACCTTGTCCGTTACCGTCCGAGCCAGACTGGTTATTCCAAGGCATGGGTTTTCCGATGTGCCGACGAAATGGGAGGGTGCGCGCCCCGGGACGGCCGCCGATTCGCCGATTGCTTGGTTTCCGGAGGCCGCGCGGTTATATGGTCATCTTCTCCAAGGTGCAACGAAACTACGCACGAGCGCGGTCGGGTTCGACTGATATAGAGCCTTGGAGGATAAGGATTTCGGGGATGGCGGCTGCCACACGCGAGAATGTGCTCGAGGCTCTCGGTCGGGTGATCGACCCTGCCAGCGGGCGAAGCGTGACCGAGGCGGGCCTCATCCAGGGCCTGGTGCTGCGCGAGGGCCATGTCGGCTTTTCCGTCGAAGTGCCGCCTGCCCGCGGCCCCCAGGCCGAACCGCTGCGCAAGGCGGCCGAAGATGCGGTCGCGGCCCTGCCCGGCGTTCTTTCTGTAACGGCGGTCCTCACCGCGCATCAGGATTCGGCCGGAGGTCACGCACACCGCCCCGGTATTTCGCGCGGCGCGCGCGCGGACGCGACACCGCATGCGCCGCCGCAACCGATGGGCATTCCGGGAGTCACAAACATCATTGCAGTGGCGAGCGGCAAAGGCGGCGTCGGCAAATCGACCGTCGCCGTCAATCTCGCGCTCGGCCTTTCCAAACTCGGATTCAAAACCGGATTGCTCGACGCGGATATTTACGGGCCCTCCGTTCCTCGCCTGCTCGACATTCGCGAGAAACCAAAATCGCGCGACGGAAAAGTTCTGGAGCCGATCGAGAAGTTCGGATTGAAGGTGATGTCGATCGGATTTCTCATCAAGGAAGACGAGCCGATGATCTGGCGCGGGCCGAT